>DFZO01000005.1 GCA_002383495.1 Syntrophaceae bacterium UBA4054
TTAATTTAATGTGCGAGGCGACAACTGGAGAACCATTACCATTGAGGAAGTGTCCCTGGACATCGAAAACTTTGAACAGAAGCTTCTCCCGACGTTGCGGTCTACAGGGTTGGCGGCAATGCAGTCATCTCTTTTCGTAAAAGGTCTCGTTGAGGATTGCCGTAATGGATTGAAAAATTTGCTCCCATTCACGACAGTTGAGTTGGAATTTCTTCACCTCATCCTGGACAAAGGGGAGATAGCCCCCGAGTTGTTGACCTCCGAAAAGGATCTGCAGGATCGCATCAGACGCCATCCGCTTCTCGAATGGAAGGCTTTAAATGTGCGGGCATATAAAGAGGATCGTTAGCAAGTCGTTATCCTATCGAGTAGGACAATCTTTGCTGACGAAAAATCTATCGATGAAAATTTGAAATCTATTGCGATATGCCGCGTGAAAATTGTGCCCAAAATTGTGCCTAAAAAATGACGATAACCCATAAAATCAGCCGTTTCATAGTGACATCCCAAACAGATGGGTGAACGGTGAAATGGTTAATAGTTTCATCACTGTTTGCCGGTAGTATCCGTCATAAAACGTCAATCATATTAGCTACTTAAATGGTTTCGACTCCCGCCGCCTCCACCATGTTTATCGTGTATACCCGTGTTTATCGGTAGAGTTATTCATAACTTTAGCGATTTGTTCATGACCGGCCCGGTGTTTATTGACAGCCCGTTGGGCCGGGCTTCTGCGACCGAAACAAAGGAGTAAATTCTCCTTATGCTTCATTGAGCCGGGCGCCGTCATCCACGCTGATTTCGGACCCATCGCTGTTGCCGACAGGCTCGGTTTTCAAGAAAACGCCGTTATCCACGTGACGTCGGGAGGCAGGGCTGTGATCGGGAAGAATGTCCTTGTCGCCCGCAACACATCCCCTCATGATATTTCTTTTTTCATTTCTTTCGGACGCCGCAGAATAATGGTCTTCCGACTCACCTTAAAACTATCGACAAAAACCCGATCATACTCCATGGTAATTTGCCATCGTTTGTGGTAATCAAGCGCCGGCTGATAAACGGAACAACAATACATCCAGGAGAGAAAACCCATGGCGAAAAGAAGGAAAAAAGATTCCGCCGTGCCTTACGAGTTCATCCACGAGGTCAACAAAATGACCAAGGAGGAGATCGTGAAACGGTACATCCAAGAAGAAAATGACCTTATTGCACTAAGAAAGATCAAGCGTGAGGACCAGGAAATAGTCGAAATCACCGCGCAGATTAAGGAATACGAAAAGGGCTTCAAAGATCAAATCATTGCCCTGCGGGAGAAAATAAGGGATATTCTGGACGAAGACGCACAAATTGTGGAACTCCGGGAAAACAGAAATGCACTTGAAGGCGGTTATCGTGACGAAATGAAGCGGCGCAAGGCTTATCGGGATTACCTTTACGAAGTGATGCAGAAGGCCTTTCAGGCCTAAGACGGATAAAAGGTACGTTTAGTGATCTTCGCATAAAAATCAGCGCCTGTGATTTTCGCCCGTCCATTCGTCAGGGCGCTCCATTGTGAAGGTTTATCCGCGTTTATATAAGTTATGTATCAGAGACCTTCAATATGAATCTGCCCAAAATTCGCCGATTCGCGGACCTCGGGCCTGATGGCGCCGGGGTTTTTATCCCTCACCTTTTTTCTTGATTAATTAACTTGAAATGGGTATTGACCAGACCCGGAAGGTCAAGCGGTAGCACGTGCAGAACAATCAAATCTGTCGGCGGTGAAGCCGGCATGTTTTTACAGGTCAACATCTGAAAAGGTTATCGGAATGAAAGGAGATTTTCAATGAAAACGCGGATCACGGAACTTTTCGGCATAAAATATCCCATCATTCTTTCGGGCATGAGCTGGATCAGCGTGCCGAAGATGGTGGCGGCTGTATCCAACGCGGGCGGTCTCGGCATTCTGGCCACGGGTCCATTAAGTGTCGAGGAAACGCGCAAGGCTGTCCGGGAGATCAGGGAATTGACGGACAAGCCCTTCGGGGCCAACCTGGCTCTCATGTTTCCGGGAGCCATCGATAATGCGAAAGTGCTTCTGGAAGAGAAGGTGCCGGTCATCAACTTCTCGCTGGGGAAGGGAGACTGGCTGGTGAAAAAGGCCCATGAATATGGGGGAAAGGTTGCCGCCACGGTCGTGGGGACGCGCCATGCCATGAGGGCTCAGGATTATGGCTGCGATGCCGTGATTGCCACGGGTCACGAAGCGGCGGCCCATGGAGAGGCGCTCACAACCTTCATTCTGGTTCCCACCCTTGTTGATGCTTTGAACATTCCGGTGATCGCTGCAGGCGGTATAGGGGACGGCCGCGGACTTGCCGCCGCGCTGGCGCTTGGAGCCGATGGCGTTGCCATGGGAACACGTCTCATGACGACCCAGGAGAGCCCCCTGCATAATGTTTACAAAAGGCTTTCCGTTGAGAAGGAAGCGACGGACACCCTCTTTTCAACGCGTTTCGATGGCCTGCTCTGCAGGGTCATGAAGACCGACGCGGCGGAGAAGGCGATCAAGCGCGGACTCGATCTGCCGGCAGCGTTTTTCAATGCCCAGGAGATTACCCGGCAGATCAAGGTGCCTTTCTGGAAGGTGTTTGCGGGGGTCATGGCATCGGGTTGGAAAAGCGCTCGCCAGATGGCCTTTCTGGCCAACGCCTTCAAGGCGATCCGCGTAGCTACTGAGGACGGTGATACCAATGAGGGTGTGCTTCCCGTCGGTCAGGTCACGGGTTTCATAAAAGATGAGCCCACGGTAGCAGAAGTAATCGAGCGCATGGTCGCGGAGGCGCAGGAGATTCAGAAGAGACTGACAGGGCAGATGGCGTAGGATTGCTCATTACGCCGGAGAAAGCTCCTTACCGAAAAATTTTACATGAAAAAAGGGAATGTGAGGGTTCATCGTCGTGACGTCATCAACGCTCATCAAAGAAGAAGCGGCTCCGGAATTCGACGCGGTCAGCTTCGATGGTAAGAAAATCAGCCTGTCTCAACTGCGGCAGGAGGGCCCGGTGGTTCTCGTTTTTTTGCGGGGGTTCGGCTGACCCTATGCCCGCAAGCATCTGGGACGGATGAAAGCGGATTACGAAAAGTTTGTCGCGCGAAAAGCGCAAATCGTTGTCATTGCCCCTCACGGTTCTGAAAAGGTGAGAGCCTACTGGGAGAAGGAAGACCTTCCTTTTGCAGGTGTTCCGGATCCCGATGGAATTTTGGGAAAGCTTTATAAACAGGAATGGAATTTGATCAAGCTGGGCCGGATGCCGGCACTCTTCGTGGTGGACCGATCAGGCCTTCTTGCTTTCGTCCACTACGCGAAGGACATGGCTGATATTCCGCTTAATTCCGCTATCCTCGACATCCTGGATCGACAGGGATAAAAACCGCCGGATCCAGGGCTGCGTTTTATCCCGCCCCGTTTCTGGAAAAATATTCTTAAATATATTATAGGGAAAAAGGTTTTTCAATATTTCCGTGATGCATTTCCGGGCTGGAGTCATCCGGAGATCATCAGCCGAACAGGAAACCTGAAAGGAGAAGGAAACCATGAGCATGACAAGAGAGGAAGCGGTCCGGCTGCTTCAGGAGCACATCAAGAACGAGAGGATGCTGAGCCACTCCTATGCCTCGGAGGCCGTTATGAGGGCTCTGGCCCGGAGGTTGGACAGGGACGAGGAGAAGTGGGGCCTGGCGGGGCTGCTTCATGATCTGGACCTGGAAAAGGTGAGCGGCGACCTCAAGGTTCACGCCCTGGAGACGGCGAGAATGCTGGAGGAGAAGGGGGTGGACCCCGATGTCATCGATGCCGTCAGGATGCACAACGAGATGGCCACAGGCATGGGGCGGAGCACGGAATTTCAGCACGCTCTCGCTGCGGGAGAGACGGTGACCGGGCTCATCATGGCCACGGCCATGGTCTATCCCGACAAGAAACTGGCAAGCGTGAAGCCAAAATCCGTTGTCAAGAGAATGAAGGAGAAGGCCTTCGCCGCTTCGGTGAATCGGGAGAACATCATGGAATGCGAAAAACTGGGGCTGCCTCTTGATGAATTTGTCCAAATATCCCTGGACGCCATGCGGGGGATCAGCGACAGGCTGGGGCTGTGAAGGAGCGGGAGGCCCTCAGATCCGCAGAACTTTCGCGCCGCGGATCTTTCGCTCCTTGAGTTCCACGAGCGCTTTGTTGGCCTCCTCAAGGGGATATTCCTGAATCTCAGGTTTGATGGGAATTTCGGCGGCGAGTTTCAAAAAGGCCTCTACATCCCGTCGCGTCACGTTAGCCACGCTCTTGATCTCCTTTTCCATCCACAGGTGGGAAGGGTAGTCCAACCTCAGAAGATATTCCTTGTCGATCTCTTCCTTCCGTATGGCGTTGATGACAAGCCGTCCGGCGGGTTTGAGGTTTTTCATGGCTTCCACCACCGGTTTCCATGCCGGTGTGGTATCGATGATGCCGTCCAGTTTTTCCGGTGATGTCTCTTCTGTGGTTCCCGCCCAGACGGCACCCAAGTCTCTCGCGAAACGTCTCTCCTCTTCGCTCCGGGCGAAGACGTAGACCCGGGCGCCGGGGTAGAGGTGCCTGACCATCTTGATCACGAGGTGACCCGAGGCACCGAATCCCGTCAGCCCGAGAGACGATCCGTCCTTCAAGCCGGTCAGCATGAGGGACCGGTAGCCGACGGCCCCCGCGCAGAGGAGCGGTGCCGCTTCGGCGTCCGTGAAGATGTCGGGAATGAAATGGGCGAAATCTTCCGTAACCGTCATGTAGCCGGCGTAGCCGCCGTTTGCGTCACGGCCCGTTGCCCTGAAATCAGGACAGAGATTTTCCTTTCCTTCGAGACAGTGGGGGCAGGTGCCGCAGGCTGAAAAAATCCAGGCGACGCCGACCCGGTCTCCGTTTTTGAAACGGCTTGCACCGTCGCCGTTCTTTTCGACCCTTCCGACCACCTGGTGTCCGGGTACGACAGGAAACTTCGGCGGGGGCGTTCGTCCCTCGATTTCATCCAGCTCGGTGTGGCAAACCCCGCAGGCGGAAACCCTGACCAGGATTTCATTGTTTCCAGGGACGGGATCCGGCAGAATCACCGGTTCCAGGGGCGTCGGGTTTTCCTCAATGCGGGATATTCTGCGGATGATCATGGCTTTCATCAGGCCGTGATTATAGTAGTTATTCGATTATCTTTCAATTTCATTTATATTTGAGACGTAATGATCGCAAAAGACGCAAGACGCAAAGAACGCGACGACGCTATTTTATTTGAGCCCTTGACAATTGGGGGGGCGGTTGGTATGAATCGACATTCCAAAAAAAGGAGAATGCACGATCATGGCAGAAACACCGAAAGAGATCATGGAGCTCCTCAAGGCCAAATTGAACGCCACCCCCGACGCGGGTAAGACCATCAATGCGGTTTATCAATTCCAGCTTGAAGGTGAGAACGGCGGTGACTGGTGGATTGATCTCACCAAGAGCCCGGCCGTGATCGGAGAAGGTCAGAGCGACGGCGCGGGCTGCACCATCAGCATGGAGGTTGCTGATTTTGTTGCCATGATGAATAAGACAGCGAATCCCATGGTCCTCTACATGTCGAAAAAACTGAAGGTGGCAGGCGACCTGACCTTGTCCTTAAAACTGCAGAACATCCTCAATCTCCTTTGACAGGCTGCTGCCCTTCGACCCTTCGACAAGCTCAGGACAAACAGCTCACCCTTCGACATGCTCAGGGTGACAAATAAAGTGTCATGTGAGCTGTCATGGTGAGCCCTTTGGCGAGATCAGGACAGGCTTCTTAATTTGTCATGGTGAGCTTGTCGAACCATACATCTGAACATCCCGTATCAAGTACGGGACAAGCTTTTGAACAGCCTATCAAAAAAATAGAGAGCCCGGGACAGAGCATGCTCCCCGGGCTCTTCTTTTGAGAAGAAATCTTTGAACTTGAAACGTGAAACTCGAAACCAGAAACTTTCTTTCTAGTAATTCACCTTGTCGATCCCCTTGAGGCCCAGGATTTTCCTGGCCTCATCCGGCGTGGCCGGCTCGATGCCGAGTTCCTTCTCGATGCGAACCATCTTGCCCACCTGCTCGGCGTTGCTTTTCGCCATCTTTCCCTTGTCAAGGTAGAGGTTGTCCTCGAGGCCCACCCGGCAGTTGCCGCCCATCAGCAGCGACTGGGTGCAGATGGGGAACTGTGCCCGGCCAGCGACGCAGACGGAATACTCGAAGTCGCCGATGAGCTTTTTGGCCTGATCGACGAGGAATATGAGATTTTCCGAGGAGGCGGGGATGCCTCCCAGGATGCCCATGACAAACTGGATGTAGACGGGCTTTTTGATGTAGCCGGCCTGGATCAGAAAAGCAACATTGTTCACCATGCCCGTGTCGTAGATCTCGAACTCCGGTTTCGTCTCATTTTTGTTGAAGACTTCGCAGTACTCCCTGAGGGTCTTGAAGGTGTTGGGGAAGATGAAGTCCTCCGTCATGGCGAGCATCATCTTCTCCCATTCATGCTTCCATTCCTTGTAGCGCGTCAGCGCCGGGAAAAGTCCCCAGTTCATGGAGCCCGCGTTGCAGGAGGCCAGTTCCGGCCGGTAGGCCGTTACCGGTGCCACCCGCTGCTCCAGCGTCATTCCCATGCCGCCCCCCGTGGTGATGCAGACGACCACGGGGCAACGGCTCTTGATGCTGGTGATGATTTCTTTCATAATACTAATGTCCGGCGAGGGGAGTCCGTTATCGGGATTCCGGCCGTGGACATGAACGACCCCCGCGCCGGCCTCATAGGCGCGTACCGCCTCATCGGCGATCTGCTTCGGGGTGATGGGGAGATAGTCCGACATGGTCGGCGTGTGAATGCTCCCCGTGATAGCCGCGGTTATGACAGCTTTCTCTTTCATTATTCAGGCTCCTTTCTTTCAATAATATCAAAAAGAGGGCCCATGAAATCGGGTTTCCCCCTCCCCGTAAGGAGGGAGGGGACAGGAAGGGGGAAAACCCTCACAGCATCCCTTGCCGGTTTCTGAATCCTTCGTCTGTCCATAACCTTCGAGAGAGAGGAGGATAGAGATGGAATCAAGGGATGTCTGGTTTTTCACGGACCTCCGGTGTTTGCCCTTTATTTCTCCGGCAGATCGGGGAGATTGAACAGGGACAGGTTGTCGAAGACGGCTTTCATCCCGC
This sequence comes from Syntrophaceae bacterium UBA4054, assembly GCA_002383495.1. Lineage (GTDB taxonomy): Bacteria > Desulfobacterota > Syntrophia > Syntrophales > UBA4778 > UBA4054. The sequence continues at coordinate 7,211 of DFZO01000005.1, forward strand.
CCGCCTCGATTCCCTTCACGATCTCCACGACCTTGTCGTTGATCGGTGTGGCTATTCCAGTCTTCTTGCCGCTTTCTGAAACGACGCCGTTGATAGCGCCGATTTCCGTTTTCAGACCCTTCTCAATATCCTGCAGCATGCTGGCCTTCAGGAGCTTGTGGGGTCCGAAAACGGCCCGGTAGATGGCGAACTTCTGCGCCATCTCCGCTTTGGTCTTGAAGGCAAGGACCCGCAGGTCTGCCCCCTGTATCTTTTCCAGGGTCACGCCGAGCTGTGCGGCAACCTGGATCGTCTCGTCGCCTATGAAGGCGGCGCAGGCCAGGGCCTTGTCGCTGTCGAGAATGTCACCGAAGGTGCATCCCAGACTTGCGGACATGCCGCTCAGGGTCGCGTTGATCAGAAGCTTTGCCCAGCGGATGCCGGCCAGGTTTGTCGTAATCTCGGTGGGGCAGATTTTTTCCAGGACCCCGGCCACCTTTTTAATCCTTTCCGTCACGGAACCGTCCAGCTCTCCAAGATCGAGAGTCATTTTGCCGGGATCCGAGGTCAGTTCGGAGACGCCGGGTCCTATCCAGGTGGCGCCCCAGCCGACCGCGCAGCCCATGACCTTTTCACGGCCCACGTATCGCGCCACTTCGTCTTCCGGCACGCCGTTCTGCATGGTGCAGACGATGCTGTCCTTGCGGAGGTGGGGGAGGAGGGCCTTCAGGGCCGATTCATTGTAGGTCTGCTTGACCAGGTATAGAACGAGGTCGCAGGTTCCTTCCATCTGATCCGGAGTGATGGCCTTCACCGGTACAGTTACATTCGTCAGGCCGGTCACGGTGGCCCCTTTTTCGTTGAGGGCGTCCACATGCGCCTTGTTTGCGTCAACCAGCAAGACTTCTCCGCCGTTTTTCGTGATGAGGGACCCGGCGATGGTGCCCAGGGACCCCGCACCCAATATGATTGTTTTCATGGTTCAAACCTCGCTTTCATTTCACAGCTTCTTCAAAAACTTCAGCAGTTCGATGAGCCCGTCATCGTGCCACCTGACAATTTCTTCATTGGTCCGTCCCGTGTCCGGGGACCGGTTGGCCATTTCCTGGTTCACGCCTTCCTGGGCCTTCGCGAGCCAGCCCTCGGGCCACCTTTTCCAGTCCGCCATGTCGTCCCACCAGGCCTCGACCGTCGTTCCAATGTGGGTCATGATGCCCGTGAGTCCGTGAGGGCCGCCGCCAAGCTGGTAGATGAGATTGGGGCCCATGAGGGCGTAGCGGAGGCCGGGGCCGTAATTGACGGCCCTGTCCACGTCTTCCACGGAGCAGACGCCCCGCATCACGAGATCGACGGCTTCCCGGTAAAGGGCGACGGAGAGCCTGTTGGCGATGAATCCCATGGCCTCTTTCTGGAGGACGACGGGCTCCTTGCCCAGGGATTTGTAGAAATCACAGGTTTTCCTCACCGTATCCTCGCTCGTCTTTTTCCCTTTGCCTATTTCGACAAGCGGAATGAGGTGCGGAGGGTTGTAAGGGTGAGCGCCCAGACAGCGTTCGGGGTGTTTTGAATCCTTCGCGATCTCCGTGATCAGGAGCCCCGAAGTGCTGCTGGCAAAGACAGCGTCCTTCGATGCGTATTTGTCCGCTTCTTTCAGAAGGGCCTGCTTCGTTTCATATTTTTCCAGGGCGCACTCCTGAATGAATTGAACGTCCTTCAATGCCTCTTCCAGGTTTGTCGTATATCTGGCAAGACCCAGGGCAACATTCATCTTGTCTGCCTTGAGGATACCCTTGCTCACGAGATATTCCAGATTTCCCCGGATGCGGGTGCGGGCTGTCTTCAAGGCCTCTTCGTTTATGTCATAGACGTGGACAGGCAGCCCCTTCCAGAGGAAATTCGTCGCCCAGCTCGATCCGATCATGCCGCCTCCAAGGACGGCCGCTTTTTTGATGCTTGATGTTTTCATGACACGTTCTCCTCGTCTCGGCCTGTTAGTAGATCAAAATTCCCAGGGGGATCACGATGAGCAGGGTAGCCACTGTCGCCATGATATGCGCCCAGAAGATGTGTTTGTAGGAATTGACGTGCGTCAGGCCCGCGATGGCAAGGAACGTGATCACAACGCCGTTATGCGGCATGGCGTCGAAGCACCCCGCGGACATGGTCGCAACGCGGTGGACCAGCTTCGGGCTCAGTCCGAGAGCAAGGTACTTGGGAGCCAGGGTCTCCAGGATGATTCCGAGTCCGCCGGAAGCCGAACCGGTAATCGCGGCCATGATGTTCGTGGCGATGGACAGAGAAACAATGGGATGCATGGGCAGAGTCAGCATCCAGGCGCTGACGATCTTGAACCCGGCGGTTGCCGCGACGGCCATGCCGTAGCCCACGTCCGCGCAGGTGTTGATGATAGGGATAACCGTATTGACGGCGCCCTTGTTGAGGGTATCCAGTATGTTGCTCAGCTTTGCCCAGAAGAGCACGATGCAGGCAACAGATCCGGCGGCCAGCGCCACGACGGCGTCAAGCTTGAGCGCGTTCAGCAGAACGATGACGACAACCATGGGAATGATGCTGAGCCAGACATTGGGAAGTTTCTCCATGACCACGTCCCCGGTGCTGATCATGCCGACGCCGGCGGGAGCCTGATAAACCTCACCTTTTGCCTTGATCCTGTTCAGGGCGTATTTCGTATAGAGGTAGGTGAAAAAGAGAACAAGAACCGAAGCCACGACTCCAAGCAGAGGGGCGGCCATGGGAGTGGAGGCCATGTACTTCGTGGGCATAATGTTCAGGATCTGGGGAGAGCCTGGCATCATGGTCATGGTCACTGAACCGATCCCGATGGCAAAAGAAATCGCGAAGAGGTGCCAGGGAATGTTCACTTCCTTGAACATGGGGCGGCAGACGGGTATCAGGGCGAAAACGACCACGAACAGGCTCACGCCGCCGTACGTCAGGGCCATGCCTATGACGCCGCCGGCCCAGATGACGGCCATGGGGTTGCTGCGTCCGATGATCTTCAGGATGCCCTCGGCGATGGACCGGGCAGCGCCGCTGTCCTCCATGAACTTGCCGAAGATTGAACCCATCAGAAAAAGCAGATAAAATTTCGCCGCATAGTTGATGAACCCCTTCATGTAGGGGCCTGAAAGAGTTTGCATGATGTCCATGCTGGAAAATACGGCGACAAGTACAGCCGCCAGAGGCGCGATCACGATGATATGCCAGCCGCGAAGCGCCAGAACGATGATGAACGCGAGGGATACGAGAATCCCGATGATGCTCCAATCCATTTTCTTATCTCCATTCTTTTTTTGGACTGAAAATTTTTTTACACGGTTACGCTAATACGATATCGGGAGGACTGAAACAATGGGGGGAGAACCCTACTTTAAAGATCGAAGATGGGAAGATGAGAGGTTGAGAAGATGAGATAAAAAAGGGTTCAAGGATTCAAGTGTTCCGCCAGAGGCGGACTTTCAGCAAGGAAGAGGGCTCCATGATATTCCCTCCCCTAGCGGGAGGGAACACAAGGGAGGGGGCATGAAAAGAGTTGAAAAATTGGGTAGGGGAGCGTTCACGCTCCCGCTCAAGCTATGGGGGCAGGAATTATTGTTTTTCAAACAGTTTCAAATATTTTCCGTAGCCTTCTTTTTCCATGTCTTCTCTGGGGATGAATTTCAATGATGCCGAGTTCATGCAGTACCAGAGCCCTGCGGGGCCGGGACCATCAGTGAAGACATGTCCGAGGTGTGAGTCTCCGTATTTGCTCCGGACCTCCGTTCGCTGAATGAAATGGCTGCGGTCCTTCTTTTCCACGAGGTGGTCCGGTTCGATGGGCTTTGTAAAACTGGGCCAGCCCGTTCCTGAATCGAATTTGTCCAGCGAACTGAACAGCGGTTCACCGGAAACGACATCCACGTAGATGCCCTCTTTTTTGTTACTCCAGTATTCGTTTTTAAAAGGCGGTTCGGTGCCGCATTGCTGAGTCACGTTGTATTGCATGGGCGTAAGTGTTTCCTGCAGTTTCTTGTCATCGGGTTTCGTGTATGGTTTGACCGGAGCAGGTTTGATTTCGCACTGACTGCCTCCCCACGCGTTCTTCAGGAACCGGTCGCGGCCCGATCCCTGCCGGTAGTAATTGTAACGAAGAGGATTTTTCCTGTCGTAACCCTGATGATAATCCTCCGCGTTATAGAATTTATTGAATTTCAAGATTTCCGTGACGATCGGTTTCGTGAACCTTCCCGATTTTGCCAGCTCCTCCCGGGACTTTTCCGCGAGCCTTTTCTGTTCCTCATCATGATAAAATATCGCGCTTCTGTATTGAGACCCCCGATCCGCGAACTGTCCTCCCGGATCCGTGGGATCGATATGCATCCAGAACGCGTCGAGAAGCCGTTCATAGGTCACTTTTGAAGGGTCATAGAAAACCTGAACGCCTTCAACATGGCCGGTTTTTCCTGAGGAAACCTGCTCGTAGGACGGGTTCTCCCCGAAACCGCCCGTATACCCGGACGTGACCTTCACGACACCGGGAATTTTTTCAAAATCGGCCTGTGAGCACCAGAAGCATCCTCCTGCAAACGTGGCTGTCAGGATCGTTTCAGTTGTCTCTTTCATGTTGTTCCTCACCTCCTGCTGGTCGCCGGCAGAACTCTGACATCCGAAGATAAAACTCAGGAACAGGATGCATAGTATAAGCGGGTTTTTCATGATGGTCCTTAATTGATTTTTCTGATGAACTTCCAATGTCTCTAAGATAAAGATGAAGATTGAATTGTCAACTCGACCCCTGCCTTGGTCGAGTTAAAAACATCTTGACACAAATGGCTCCATATGTAGAAATATAACAAAAGGGAATATTGCTCAGGGTCCAGAATTTGTTCTGGAGGGCATCACAGCCTGGTCGGGCCGCCAGCTAAACCACGTGTTTGGCAGGCGGCTTTTTTGTTGCGCGATTCAGTTATTTTAGGAAGGTTTGATTCTGAGGTGAATTCTGCAGAGGAGAAAGGAGGTCAGCCATGGGATTCTTTGACAAGATATTTGGCGGCAAAGCGGGCGGTTCCGAGGAGGCGATGAAAGGATGGATAACGTATGAAGGCATCGACAAGGGGTTCCTGCTTTCCCATCCGCCCGAGTGGAGCGTCAAAGAAACAGATCAGGGGATCGAGATATATCCTTCTGATGCTCCCCGAGTGATGGACCCGACCCTGGAAAGGGAGGTGGCCGATCCCCGAGTGGTCGTTAAAACGGGCGATATTGCTGATTCCAAACAGAACAGCTTGAAGGATCTTATCCGATCGCGGTCAGGCGAGTATAAGGGGTATAAATTTGTCAAGCACCATTCCAACAGCATTCCAAAAGCGGTCCACGGTGTGATTTATGAATTTCAATATGGCTCACAGGACCGTCCATTCAGCGCTTTATCGGCCCTTGCCCAGTCGAAAAAACGATTTATCGATTTGACGGCATTCGGCACGGTTCAGAGTTTTGATCGGAATCGAAGCGTGATCGAGGGCATTGTTTTCAATTTTCGGGTATTATGATCGACGCGAAACAGCTTTCATCGCCCCCGATGGGCATTCGCTCGGCACGATGCTGAAAGACTGCAATTTTTTATTGTCGGGAGGAGAGGAAAACGTGTAATATGCGTCCGGTAAAGACCACCCATCCACAGCCTCAACAGGATTATTTTGCTATGACGAGAGTGATAAATCAAAAGAGCTTGAAAATGGTATTGTTCTGAATGTTGATTATGATCATGGCCCTCCCGATGAGTCACGCGGCCGATCCGCCTGCTGTAAGCCAACCTTCCGGGGATTCGAAAATCCGGATGGCCGTTCTCTATTTTGATAACGAGTCCATCACGGACAGAAAAGGTCTGGAACCTTTCAGGAAAGGCATTGCCGACACCCTCATAAACGCTTTGAATCGCACGGGGAAGTTCCAGATCGTGGAGCGGACCAGGATGGAATCCATGATTTCAGAATTGAAATTGAGTCAGTCGGGAATGGTTGACGCATCGACGGCACAGCGGCTCGGAAAGCTCCTGGGCGCTCAGATGCTGCTCATGGGAAGTTTCACCGCCATCGGAGAGATGATTCGCATAGATGCCCGAATCGTATTGGCGGAAACAGGTCTCGTCTTGAAGGCGGAGGAAGTGTCCGGCGGGACCTCGGATTTCATGGCCCTGGAGGAAGCGCTGGTCCTGAAAATAGCCGAGGACCTTGACGCGAAAATGACGGCAGAAGAAAAGGCCCGGCTTTACAGCGGGAAAAAGATTCCCTTTCCCGCCCTGATGGAATACTCAAAAGGTCTGGGATACATGGATTCCGGTCAGTACGCGGAGGCCGCAGGAGCTTTTGAAAAGGCCCTGGTGCTTGCGCCTGCTTATAAGGAAGCCGGTGAAAAACTTCAAGAGGTTTACCGGAAGGCGGGCGGGCAATACGCCCCGAAATCAGAACAAAAGAGCGAAAGTTACAGGGTCGCTGTTTTCCCCCTCGAAGATCTCAGTTCGGGTGAGAACTCAAGGAAAGCGGGAGAGGATATTGCGGCGGGCATCACGGATGCCCTGACAAAGATGAAGAATGTTCAGGTGATTGAAAGGGTCCAATTAGAGAAACTCATCAGAGAAGCTATTTTGAAAAGGGCCGATCCTTCCTATCAGAATGCGGCGGTCCGGGCGGGGAAACTGCTGGGGGCCAATCGTCTGGTGATCGGTTCCATTCAGGCTTTTCGTGATCAGATCAGGGTCAATTTGAGAGTTGTCAGGACGGAAACGGGGGAGATTCTCTCGACAGCGAAAGTTTCAGGGAGATCTGCGGATTTCCCTGCCATCAAGGAATATCTGGTTCAGCAGATGCTCTCCGGTTTTAAAAACCCTTGAACCCTTTCACCAGTATCTGCTTGCGTAAATTCGCCCTGTGTCATTTCGACCGCAGGGAGAAATCTTTTTCAATGATATTATAGATTTCTCAGTCTCTTCGTTCCTTCGAAATGACACTTTATTTTTGCAGGTTGGTACTAGCAAATCTTATCCTCGCTCGTCATCTCGTGCCCTGAAAGATGCCGGTCGCAGTAGCGGAACCGGACTTCATATTCCACTGTCCGCCGATGGCCTGACCCGAGCTTCCATAGACGGAACCGTTTGCGGCGGCGGTATCGGGCGGCTCACCATCGAACGTCCACGTTCCCGAGGCCGTATTGATACTGAATACACTTGTTCCTCCCGAGAATGTGCCCGAAGCTCCCGCGATGGATGCGGAATGTCCCCCGCCTGAAACGTCAATGTTGAAGTTCGACAGGGTCCCTTGTCCGAAGAAATTGACCGAACTGCTGAAGATCCCCGACATGTCAGCCGTTGTGGGTACTGATTGAATACTTAATGTGTAAGTTCCGTATGCCGTGCCCGAATAAGTTCCGGTGATATTCTGGGCCGCCAGGGAAGACATATTGGCGTCCGATGTCCGGTCACCCCAGACATAATAACTTTTTTCGTTGAAATAATAGCTTCCGTAGCCATCGCTCATGGCGTTTGGCTGCGTCCAGTAACCCCATTCCGTGTAGGCGTTGTATCCGAGTTCGACCCGGGTGATGGAGGCCGGCAACCCTAAAAGGATATCATAATACCCGCTGGCAGACGAATCATACACTTGCAATTGAGTGAGGGTTGGTGAAGAGCCTGCGAGGCCCTGGATCGTCATCGTCGGGGTTGTTGACTTGACATAGTCCGAATCAAAGTTCGTGATCGACGGTGTATCGTAGACATAATAATTGTAGATGCTGAATGGGTTGCACTCTGTGACCTGTCCGATAGAATAGCCCTCATGGGTCGTGGGCCGGGTTGGTGTCGGAGGTGTAGGCTCCTCCACTTTGTCTTGGTTTTGATTTTGCGTCACCGTGCTCGAATCCGGCGACGGTGCTGCCGCATTCGTTCCCGCCGCGAGCATCACGGGGCTGACGACGTCACTGACTCCGACAAGAGAAGCCGCCAGGGTTGGTCCTCCCTCACCGCCCGTCTTCCCCATTTGAATCGAATCCAAAGCTGCCGCCGCGACAATGGCCGCCTTTATCCTTCCCGAGTCTGATGCAGCGTCCGCCTTCGTCGGCATGGATCTGACGATGTCGGCCAGAGGGCTCTGGGGGTCGGCCGCAGCGCACAGGCCATACAGGCGGTTGGCCTCATCCCAGTCGCCGCGGTCTTCGGCGGCCAGGGCTGCCCCGTAGTTCTCTATGGCTTCGAAAGACCGGGTCGCGTACTTCCCGACAAGGGTCTCCTCTTCCCTGGAAAGTTTGATCCCCATGTTTTTCAATATCCCGAAAGCGATGGTCTTCTGGATCCTGAAGAACTCGTTCAGGCGTCCCTGGGCGTCCTCGTCCCCGAGGTCCTTACCCGTGGAAACGCTCCTGAGCATCCGGACCACGCGAATGTCATCCTTGTCAATACTGGTCATGCTGCCGGTGACGATCTTCCCGGCTCCCAGCATGCGTCCCAGGCGGGGTGCTGTCTTTTCATCGACGATGCCGCCGGCCCCGAACTTAAGCTCGTCCAGGAGCTTCTGAAGCTTGATCCGCTCCACGACCCTGAGGGATTTGACCTTGGTGAGGTCCGTGATGATCATGGCGGCAAGGGCCTTTCTCAAAGGCTTGGCCTCTTCCGACATCCCCTGGTCTCCAAAGCCGGTCACGGCCACAACGTTCTCGTCTATCGATGTAGGCTGGAGGGCCTCTTCATGCCGGGCTGCTGTTTTGGCCCATTTTACCGCGTCGATGTGCAAAAGGACTGTCGTCTGCTTCTTGAGACGCGAGGCCATCCAGCTCGTCGGGTGTTTTTTCGTATAGGCCTGCCAGGTGCTGACGGCCTTGCCGTTCTCGCCGGTCATCATGTAGGCCAACCCCAGATTGGGGGCGGCCCTCAGGGAATCCGGATCGAGTCGGTGGGCTTTCTCAAGGGCGGCAACGGCCTCCGGGCCTCTTTTAAGGTTCAGGTAGGCGTCTCCCAGGATCATGAGCGCGTCGAAATTATCCGGGTTCTTTTGAAGCATTCTCTGGGCGCTCGTGACGGCGGTTTCATAGGACGCCTGCTGGGCATGACTGTCCTTGGAGTCCAGGAGCAGACATCCGCTCATGAACAGGATCGCCGTGAGCATCAAAAGACCTTTTCGAAGTGAACTTTTCATAATCCCTCAGAAGTAGAAACCCACGCTCAGCGTGTATGTCTCCTTGGTGAAGTCATACAGTTCCGTGGTTGAGTTGTTGTCGATGTAATTGAAGGTGAAGGAGGTAAAGGTGTTTTTGTAAATCTCCTGGCTCAGAACGACCGTGTAGGTATGGCGCCTGTCCGTACGGTCGTCGGTGTAGAGCGGCGGCGGAAGCTTATAGGATTTCTCGGCAAACTGGTATTTCAAAAAAAGATCGGTCTTTGTGGGGAACTTCGAATAGAAGGACAGGGACAAATAGCGGGCGCTGTATGAATTCCGTCTCACCTCGGCATCGCAGTCCTCATGGCCCACGGCGAGGGAGATGATGTGCCGGCGATTATCAAGAAAAAAGTTCGGACTCAGTTCGTATCGCCTCGTGGTGTTGTCCAGGCCGTCGTTCTTGCTGGCATCGAAGAAGTTTTCCCTGCTGACGCTGTGGAGCGCCCTGAGGCTGAAATTGGGATTGAAATAGTGTTCGTAATTCGGACTGATGTGGAAAATCCAGGAGAGGCGGTCGCTGCCGTATTCCTGGTTTGAGACCCCCAGGGGGACCTTCAGGATGTCCTGTCTATCAACCCACCAGGGGCCCGTGGTCACATCGAGGAGCATGTAGTTGAACTTGCCGTGACTGAAGTAGGCACTCTTGTAAAGTTCCGCCGAGGAGTTCCACATGAGCCCCTGCCTCTCGCCCACATCGTAAAGGACGCTTCCCGATACGTTCGTGATGGAAGCCCAGTCGCGCAGCTTCCCGGCGTCGGTATCCAGCGTGAGCGTTCCCCCCGTCACGCTCAGTTCCCTCTTGTCCGGACCGCTCGAGATGTTGCTGTCCCACTGGATTCCCTGGGAGAACCGGAAACCGGTGATGACTTTCCTTGTGCTTTCATCTATGGCCGCGAGGAGCTTTTCGATATTTTTGAGCACCTCGTCAGGCGGATTGGATGCCTTCACGATATCCAGTTCCTTCCGGGCCTCCTGGTATCGTCCCAGGGAGAAATAGGCGGCCGCCAGCTCAAGCCGTACCCGGTAGAGCTTGGGATTGACGGCCAGCATCTTCTGAAACTTTTCTACGGCCAGTTGTGCTTTCCCCGTTTTCATGGCGCTCGTGCCGATCCACCACATGATGTCAAGGGTCTCGACTTCGGTTGATATTGAATTGAATATGGGCAGAGCCTGGCCGAACTTTCCGTCATAGTAAAGGATCAATGCCTCGGTCAGTTTGCTTTCGATGGCCTCCATCTCCTGCGGTTTCATTGTCCGGGGCTTTATTTTTGGTTCTTCCTTCTCATCGCGAAGAAGCCCTGCATCAGCTTGAGCAATTATTTTCCCTTCAGAGGAATCATTTTTGACGCCCTTTGATGCCACATCCTGATCGCCCCAGGAGGATTGGGGGCAGAAGAGATGAAACAGAGAGAAGATTAAGAAAAACAAGAATATATTAAGAAAGTATTTTCGCCGCCACGGGATGTACAGAAAGTTTTTCAGATATTCCCTAAGAAACATCGTACAGCCCCGCCAAAAAGGATGAATAATATCTTGGGAAACCAGCGAATTAAAGTATCATTGGGGAAATGATACCGCTCATATACAACGTTCGCTATTTGTTGAGATTATGAGTAAGTTGAAGCTTATTTGTCTGTGGGTTGTATTGCTTCTTTTCGCTGTAGCGATTCCATCGGCCATGGCAGCGGATGCCACGGGCTGTTGGAAACAAACCAAGACCATAGGCGTGGGGAAAGTCCCGAACTGCGCACCGGGTCAGGATAAAGATGCAGGATTGTGCTATAAAAAGTGCCCGGCCGGATACAATGGTGTTGGCCCTGTCTGCTGGGGAACCTGTAAAGAGGGTTATACCAACGACGGTGCGACCTGCAGAAGAAATGCGCACATTTTTGGAAAAAAGTCCTATGGGCGCGGAGCGGGTTACGTCCTGTGGAAAAAGGGTAAGTGCAACGATGAGCACAAAGATGTAGGAGGTTGTGAAAAGTACGGCGCTATCTATTACCCCAAATGCAAGGCCGGGTATTCCAATGTAGGCTGCTGCATTTGCCGTGAAAAAACCTGTCCTTCCGGTTATCACGACGACGGGGCCACATGCCGGAGAGATGTGCATATTTATGGGAAGCCCAGCCAGGGCCGCGGTGTCGGCACCGTGCCGACAACCTGTCCGTCCGACAGGCCGGTTTTCCAGGCAGGCCTCTGCTACAAGCAATGTCCGCCAGGTTACAAAGGTGTGGGACCGGTATGCTGGAAACGTTGCAACTACAACAACATTATTGCTAAGTCAGCGGGGGTGAACTATCCGACGGAATGCGGAGCGGCCTGTTCCACGTCATCTCAGGCTTGCGCAACCTTTACGCAGCAGTTGACGGTGGCGGGCTTGAATATTGCGAAAGACATCGTGATCGCCATTGCGGCCGAGAATCCGGAAACCCTGATGAACATTCCGGATAACGTCCAGAAATACGCGGATGTGCCGTATTGCGAGTAAATTTAAAGCAATAGAGATTTTGAAGTTGTATGTCAACAGGAAAGGGCTTCTGTCTTTATCAGGAGCCCTTTTTGTTTCTGCTTATTTCAGAGCATTTTTGCTGCCATTTCGTGACGGTTTGTATAAATAAATATGGACTTATAATTGCCAGTCGGCCATAAGAATATTTGCATCCTCTTGCAAAGAATATCCTGCTGCTATATAAAATACATCAAGGAAGAGCTGATTTTGACCCATGATATCGGGGAAGCCTTTTTTTACGAAAACAAGGATATGGCTTATTTTCAGTCGGATCATTTTTCCGTTTCTTGTGATTTATGCCGGTCTCGCGGTGATCGCCGCGGTCCGGGACATGAAAATCCGGAGCGATGAATATGCTGCGGTCCTTCTTTCCGATCATGCCCTCACGAAATATGATTATTGGGCCTCCCCGTCGGCGTTCCTGGGTTCCTATATCACGTGGTCCCATTATTTCCATGACAGGAACATGAAGGTTCGGTGGTTCCTGCGGGCAGAGAGCATGGATCTGGAAGAGGTCATAAAAGACAGAAGGTGCCAGAGCATCGTCCTGGTGGGGCATGGAAGCCTGAATGCCTGGCGCGCGACGGACAGGAACGTTTCAAACACGGATGTTCAAAGGATGATGCAGGGCGCGGAGAAGAAAAGAGGGGAGTGGCTGCAGCTGACGTGCGGGGAGGAGGACTTTTCTCCGGTGAAATTGGGAGAGCTGGTTATGGCGAGGGAACGGGTCTACACATACGGCAAGGCGGTGACGACCTATGCGCTCGTGGCCGATGCCCTTTTCGGTTTTAAGCGTCTGAAACGGAGCAGAGGTATTTCTTAGCACTTATTCATATATGTTTAGAAAAAGGAGGAATTTATATGGTGGGCATCAACGATCAGAACAAGGAAAATCGCCGGCAGGACGAACGCCGTAAAAACCTGGAGACCCCGAATTGGGTCGAAAAAACGGGTGAGCGCAGGAAAGAGGAGCGACGCGTTGATGAACGGCGCGAAGGAAAATAGAATCCTGATCGCACAAGCCAGGCCCGTCATAACATCCGATCAAATTAACGGGGATGCTAAAACTTTGACGATGAAGTGCAAAGGACCTGATATAAGAGGGATGGGGTCTGATTGGGTAATTATGGTACGCCCACTTGGATTCGAACCAAGGGCCTTCGGATTCGTAGTCCGACGCTCTATCCAGCTGAGCTATGGGCGCCCACCGATGTGAACAGCAAAAAAGAAAATGGCGGAGAGAGCGGGATTTGAACCCGCGGTACACCTTTTAGGGGCGTACAATCGCTTAGCAGGCGATCGCTTTCGACCACTCAGCCATCTCTCCGCATTTCTAGGCTTCGGGCATAAGGCATTGGGCTTTGGGGTAAAAACCCATCATGAAAACTTTGAAACGAATGCCTAGTGCCTAGTGCCTAGTGCCTGATGTCTGATGCCTAAAGTCTGATTTATGGCGGAGGGAGCAGGATTCGAACCCGCGAACCTTTCGGTCAACGGTTTTCAAGACCGCCGCCATAGACCACTCGGCCATCCCTCCGGCCTTTATACTCACACTCACCTTAAATATGGATTCCCGCCTGGGCTTGGCTCATGCTTCGACAAGCTCAGCATGACAAAGTAGACGACGGGATTGTAAAAAATGTTATCCCGCGGGTGTTATTCTGTCAACCCCTTTCATGTAAGGCCGGAGCGCTTCCGGGATGATGACGGTTCCGTCTTTCTGCTGATAATTTTCAAGGACAGCCACCACTGTTCTTCCCACGGCGAGCCCAGATCCGTTCAGGGTGTGCAAGAATTCGACGCGGCCGCTCGCTTCCCGGCGGAACCGGATGGACGCCCGTCTGGCCTGAAAATCCTCAAAGTCGCTGCAGGAGGATATCTCCCGGTAGGCGTCCTGCCCCGGGAGCCACGCTTCGAGATCGTACGTCTTGGCTGATGAAAATCCAAGGTCCGCCGTGCAGAGGCTCACGGTTCGGTAATGAATGCCGAGACGCTTCAATATCTCCTCGGCGTTGAGCGTCAGCTTTTCCAGTTCGTTGTAAGAGGTCTCGGGTGTCGTGAACTTCACGAGTTCCACCTTGTTGAACTGGTGCTGCCGGATGAGACCCCGCGTGTCCTTTCCATAAGAGCCCGCCTCGGCACGGAAGCAGGGAGAATAGGCCACGTAGTAGATGGGCAGCGCTTTTTCCTCCAGGATCTCCTCCTGATGGATGTTGGTCACGGGAACCTCGGCCGTGGGGATGAGGTAATAATCAAGACCCTCGATCTTGAAGAGATCCTCGGCGAATTTCGGGAGTTGTCCTGTTCCGGTCATACTCTCCTTGTTCACCATGAAGGGCGTGAGGACTTCCGTGTATCCGTGTGCGCTCGTGTGGAGGTCGAGCATGAAGTTGATGAGGGCCCGTTCGAGCTGGGCGCCGAGCCCGCGATAAAGCGTGAACCGCGCTCCTGTGATCTTCGCGCCCCGCGCGAAATCGAGAATATTGAGGTATTCCCCGATCTCCCAGTGGGGTTTCGGGACGAAGTCGAAGACGGGTTTTTCGCCCCAGGTCCTCACGACGGGATTGTCTTCCGAACTTGCGCCGTAGGCCACCGATTCATGGGGAATATTCGGGATGATCATCACCACGTCGCGGAGCGCGTCCTCCGTTTCCTTCAGAAGTTCATCCAGTTCCTTGATCCGGGCCGAGACATCCGCCATCCGGGCGATGATTGCGGAGGCGTCTTCTTTCTGCACCTTTTTCCTGCCGATTTCCTTGGAGGCTTGATTTCGCTCGCTCCTCATGGATTCCACTTCCTGAAGGATATTCCGCCGCTTTGCCTCCATACTGGAGAAACGGTCAAGGTCGATGTCCTGACCCCTCTCGAGCATCTTGCGTCTCACAAGATCGAGATTTTCCCGGAGAAATTTAATGTCGAGCATGGTTTGGTTTCCTCGTATTTATTTCACAATGAAGCCGTCTAAATGGTTCATGTTACGACATGCTCCGCATGACAGGCTTATTTATTATGTCACCGGAGCAAGTTCATCCTGAGTTTGCCTAAGGATTGAAGGGTCACCAGCCAATGGAGGTTCTCAGGAAGGTGATTTCCCTATCATTTTGGTCTTTTTAAGTCAATGTTTTTGTCGGATTTCAATCAGCGCCTGAGTTTCCGCTTCACGATATCCACCGCGGTTCTCAGTTCGCCTGATTTGAAGACGTGGGAAAAGAATAGAAAGGTGAGAAAACCCAGGACAATCTGCAACGTCAGAATGAAAAACCGTTCAGTGAAGGGCGCCCCGTTATTCCAGGGGAAGATCAGGGCGATGACGGCGATCACCCCCCACATGGCCAGGGATGAGGCCATGACTTTCAGGATGGACCGATAGAATTCCGGGCCCAGGTAGGGGCCGATCCTCCGTTTCAGGATGGTATGGAGGGTCAATACGTTGAAAGCCGAAGCGATCGATGTGGCGAGAGCGAGCCCTCCGTGTTTCAGCGGAAACATGAGAAGGACGCTGAAGAGGGTGTTGACAATGAGCGCCCCGATTCCCACATAGACAGGTGTCTTCGTGTCCTGGAGGGAGTAGAAGGCCGAGACGACCACCCGGATGGCGGAAAAGGCCCAGAGACCGAGAGAATAGAAAAGAAGGGCCTGGGCCGTGAGGATGGTGGATTGAGCGTCGAATTCGCCGCGCTGAAAGAGCACCGAGATGATGGGGACTCGCAGCGCGACCAGGGCGATCATGGCCGGTATGGCGATGAAAAGGATGAGCCGAAGCGAGAAGGCGAGGGTTTTTTTCATCTCTTCGAGGGCCCCCTTTGCTACCTGGGCGGAAAGGCTTGGGAGGGAAGCCGTTCCGATGGCGATGGCGAAGACGCCGAGGGGAAGCTCGACGATCCTGTCGGCGTAGTAGAGATAGGAGACGCTGCCTCCGGGGAGGAAGGACGCAATCAGGGTACTGATAAAAATATTGATCTGATAGACGGCCGCCCCGAAAACCGCCGGGAGCATGAGGAGGCCGATCCTGCGGACGCCGGGATGTCTGAAATGAAAGTCCGGCCTCAGACGGACGCCCATTTTGAGCATGAAAGGAAATTGCATGGCCAGCTGAAGAAAACCGCCGATCATGACGCCGACGGCCAGGGCCGTGATCGGCTCCGGAAAGAAGGACTGAAGGGTCAGGGCCGCCGCAATCATGGAGATGTTGAGAATCACGGGGGAGAGCGCCGGTGCCGCGAAGTGGCGCAAGGAATTGAGAATGCCCATGCACAGCGCCACCAGGGAGATGAAAAAGATGTAAGGGAACATGAGCCGGGTGAGAAAGACCGTGAGGGCGTACTTGTCCGGGAACTTGGTGAACCCCGGCGCCATGGCGGTGACGATGAGCGGTGAGAATAGGACGCCGGCCAGAGAGATTGCCACGAGGATGATGGAGAGGAGGGTAAAGGCCACGTTTGCCAGCTCCAATGCATCCTTTTTGGATTCCCTTTTCAGGTACTCCATGAAGACAGGCACGAAGGAAACGGTGAGCGAACCTTCCGCGAGGAGGCGCCGAAGGATGTTGGGGATCCGGAAAGCCACAAAAAAAGCGTCCGTCGCCATGCCTGCCCCGAAGAACCGGGCGACCACCACGTCGCGGATGAAGCCGAAGATGCGGCTCAGTCCGGTGGCCAGGCCCACCACTCCCGCGGCCCTGGCAACCCGCATGTTTTCTGTTTCGCCGTGTCGGTCTTCGATTTCCATAAGCTCACGTCATTCCGAAATTGATCGAATCCATGTCTTTTTATAAATACTGGATCCCCGTTATCACGGGGATGACAAAAAGGGGGACAGGAGTGACAGGAGGTCGGCCTTTTTGAGGCCCGAAACGGCCACCGTTTTCTTTCTCGCCTTGTGACCGGCGATGATCTCGATCTGCGATTTCCTGATCTTCAGTTGATCCGCGAGAAACCGGACGCACTCGTCGTTGGCTTTTCCCTCAAGGGGCGGCGACGTGATTTTGATTTTCAGGGCGCCGTCCTGGATACCGACCACTTCGCAGCGTGAAGACCTTGGCAGCACGCGGACCTGGATCACCAACCCCTTTTCTGTTTCTTTAACCGGCAGCATGATAATGAAAACGCCTTCCCGCGGAATTCCTTTTACGGCGTGAAGTGGTAAGCCGTCTGAATCAGGGTCTGTACCAGAAAGATTTGCACAAAATAGATGATCAGGATGACGATGATCGGAGATATATCGATACCCAGATGGCCGAGGGGAATCCATCTTCGGATTGGTCTGAGGATAGGTTCCGTGACGCGGTAGAGGAAAATAACAAGCCGGTTGTAGGGATCGGGATTCACCCAGGAGATGAGGGCGCGGATAATGATAATCCACATGTAAATGGTAAGCGCCATATCGATGATATGCGCTAAAGCTTTGATGAAGTTTCCAAGAACGAACACGGCACCCCCTCTCAGTCACTATGACAGTCATTTATGAAATACTAGACTGAAGGCTGTTCAAAAACGTTCAGATGCAAGGCGTGCATGGTTCGCAGTTCCCTTCGGCAAGCTCAGGACAAGCTAAGCTCACTGTGACATCGCTCACCATGACAATTAGGAAGCCTGTCCTGAGCCAGTCGAAGGAAGGGGCGCAGCGCAGCATGCAGACGACGTCCCCGCCCTTCGAATGACTCAGGATAAACTCCAGCAGGGATGGACGTTTTTCAACAGCCTTAAATTGCTGTGAAAGTAATGTTTGAGGGTCGAAAAGTCAAGGCTTATGTTTTTTGCGGCTATCAGTCGTCGGCCGTCAGCGATCAGCGTTTTTATCTGGATTCTTGAAAGCTGAAACATGACCGCTTTTTTATTGACAGTTTCTGAAATTTGCGCAATCGTGCCAGTGAATTCTATTTGACATCATAAAAAATCATCCTCACCCCGACCCTCTCCCGTCGAGGGAGAGGACTCAAAAACATTCCATCCCCTGGCGCGAGGGAAAACAAGGGAGGGGGAGCGCTCAAAGAAATGACAATGAGATTGCAACAAATAATTAAACCTATATCTTAAAGGAGGGGAAGAGGCCATGCTAAAGGGGAAGAAGATCAGCATCATCGGCGGCGGGAAGATGGGGGAGGTCCTGGCGGGAGGCATCACGGCGAAAAAACTTGTCCCGGCGGGAGACGTGTCTGTTACAGATGTGGTTCAGGACAGGCTGGCCTACCTGAAAAATAAATACAAGGTCAATGTGTCGGGCGACAATGAGAAGTCCGCGCGGGGAGCGGATATCATCATCCTTGCGGTGAAGCCGCAGATGATGGCCGAGGTGCTGGCCCCTTTGGCGAAGGTTGTTGATAAGACAAAGCTCGTGATCTCCATTGCAGCGGGCATCCCGATTGGGTTCATCGAGGGCTATCTGAAAAAGGGCGCGAGAATCGTGAGGGTGATGCCGAACACGCCGGCCCTCATCGGTGAGGGAGCCGCGGCCCTGGCACCGGGCGGAACCGCCACGGAGGCGGATCTCGCCATCGCCCGCAGCATCTTTGATTCCGTCGGAGTCACCGTCATTGTCAAGGAAGATCTCATGGACGCCGTGACAGGCCTCAGCGGTAGCGGCCCCGCCTACGCGTTCATCATCATCGACGCCCTTTCCGATGCCGGGGTGCTCATGGGGATTCCGAGGGATATATCGCTGAAGCTCGCGGCCAAGACCATGCTCGGGGCGGCCAGACTCTGTCTCGAGACGGGCAAGCATCCGGGAGAGCTGAGGGACATGGTGACGTCTCCGGGGGGAACGACCATAGCGGGCATCAAGGCCCTGGAAAACGGAGGTCTCCGGGCCGCCCTCATCAATGCCGTGGAGGCGGCGACCCTGCGCTCGAAGGAACTGGGGAAGGGGAAGTGACCCGGAAGGTAAGGACTGAAGTTGCGAAGTTGGGAAGTTGGGAAGTTGAGAAGATGCGAAAGGGCAAATCCTAAATCCAAGCAAGAAATTCTAATTAATTATTGCTTGGAAATTGGTAATTAGATTTAGGATTTTAAACCGGGCGCCTGATGCCCAACGCCCGGTGCCTGAAGTCTATGTCGTAAAGAAATCCGTGAGTTTGTTGAGGAGGGACTTCCTCTCCTGCTCTGCCGTGCGGTGATCATCGCTCGGGGCCGGGGCATCCGCCGCCGGCTTTTCAGCGGCCTCGGCAGTGGGCTCGGCCTGCCGTTCGGTTCCCGGTTTGCGTCTTCTCCTGCGCGGCCTCCTCCTTGAGGCCTTCTTTTTCACCGGCTCCGCTTTGTCGTCCATGGCCTCACGGAGTCCTTCTTCTTTCGGCAGGATTTCTTTCGCGGCTTCTTCCACGGGGACGGCCGCTTTCGGTGCCGCGGCAGGCTGCGGCATTTCCGCCTCCGGCGCCTTTTCTATCTCAATCCTCTTCACTTTCTCGAATTTTGATTCGCCCCACTGCATGCTGGGGCTGCTGGAGACGTGAATCTCCGTATCATGAGCGCTTTCGAGGTTAGTGAGTTCCTGGCGCTTCTGGTTCAGAAGATAGTCGGAAACTTCCCAGTGCAGTGTTACCTTGACTGTCGAGAAATCTCCTTTGACCACCTCGGCCTTGATCTTCCTGTAAACGCCGAGAGCGATGTATTCGAGTGACGGTCTCAGGCCGCTTCCCATGCAGTGGGGACAGGTGGTATAGCTGATGTCCTGAATGGCGGACTGCTTCCTCTGCCGCGAAAGCTCCAGGATGCCGAACTTGGAAATCCGTGACATCTGGATTCGCGCCCGGTCCAGGCTCAAGGCATTTTTGAAGGTCTTCTCGACTTCAGCAATGTGTTTCCTGTCCCGCATATCGATGAAGTCGATGACGATGAGACCGCCGAGATCGCGCAGACGGAGCTGTCTGGCGATGGCCTCCGCCGCTTCGAGGTTTGTCCTGAAGGCTGTCTCCTCCACGTCCCGTTTGTTCGAACCGCGCCCCGAGTTCACGTCGATGGTGATCATGGCTTCCGTGGGTTTGATCACGATGGAGCCGCCTGATTTCAGACTCACCCGTTCCCGGTAGATTTCATCGGTATGCTTTTCAAGCTGATGCTTCTCGAAGAGGGGCGTATCCTCCTTGTAGAGTTTGATCATTTTAACGTTTCGCGGCTGAACGATTCTGCAATAGTCCCGCACCTTCTTGAAGGTGTCGGGGTCATCGACAAGGATTTCGGCGATATCAGGCGTGAAGTAATCCCGCAGCGATCGCACTCCGAAGTCGCTCTCCTGGTAAATCAGAGCGGGCGCCGTGACGGATTCCGCCTTTTTCTGAATTTCTTTCCACAGCCGGGTGAGGTGCTGATAGTCGCGAAGAAGCTCCGGTTTCTTTCTGTTTTGACCGGCAGTGCGGAGGATGAGACCGAAGTCCTCGTCCGTGTGGATCTGGTCGATGAACTCCTTGAGCCGCTTGCGCTCTGCCTCATCTTCAATTTTCCGCGATACGCCGCTCCCCTCTCGATTCGGCATGAGGACGAGATATCTGCCGGGGAGCGAGATGAAGGCGGTGAGCATGGCCCCCTTGCGGTCTTTCTCTTCCCGGACCACCTGGACGAGGACTTCCTGACCCTGTTTCAGCATGGGTCTCTTGTGTCCCTCGCTCTCCGCACCAGGGGTCCTGTAATACTCGGAACTCACATCGTGGAGGGGCAGAAAGCCGTTCTTTTTCGCTCCAAAGTCCACAAAGGCGGCCTGGAGTCCGCGCTCCACCTTCAAGGCGATGCCCTTGTATATGTTTCCGATGATCGGTTCGCGCATGGCCATCTGAATATTGAATTCCACCAGTTTGCCGCCTTCGACGATGGCCATTCGCTGTTCTTCTTTGTCGATGGCGTTGATGAGCATTATTTTCTTCATATATTTCCTTGTGTTTTAGTGGAAGATGCTGACATCCCCTTTGCCGGCCCTGATCACGTCAGGGATGTCGTCCACCAGGCTAACGACGCTGGATTTCTGAGAGGCGAGAATGCCGCCATCAATCACGATATCCACAGCGTGCTTGTATTTGTTTTCGATTTCCGAGGGATCGCTCAGAATCGCATCCTCTTCCGTTGTGGCGCTTGTGCTGATGATGGGGTGTCCCAGTTCTTTGACAAGGGCGAGGCAGATATTGTTGTCAGGGACCCGGATCCCGACGGTTTTCCTCTTGGTAAGAAGGATTTTAGGGACCAGGCGAGACGCTTCCAGAACGAAGGTATAGGCACCCGGCAGCAGGCGCCGCATCGTCCGGTACGCGTAATCGGACACTTGTGCGTAACTGCTGATATCTTTGAGATCCGCGCAGACGAAGCTGAAGGGCTGCTTCGTGCTCCTGCGCTTGATCTCATAAATCTTCTCGATCCCCCTTTTGTTGAAGAGGTCGCATCCAATGCCGTAGACGGTGTCCGTGGGATAAACGATGATGCCTCCGTTCCTTAAAATCTCCACGACCTTTCTGATGAGCCTCATCTGGGGGTTATCGCTGTTGATCACCAGCAACATGATAACCGGACTCTTTGTTAAATTTGATTTAATGTATCAGAATCAGGAGAGGATGGCAAGACAAGATGGAAGCTAAGATGTTGCGAAGATGGGGAGATGGGACATAAGTCAAGACGGGCAGGGGAGCGTTCACGCTCCCGGACAAGGGCGCCTGAAGGCGCCCCTACCCAGGGATTATTTGCGGTTCATTGTTTACTATTCATTGCCTTCAAGACCTTTGCCTTTTGCCTTTAGCACGTCACCTAACGCCTGACGTCTAATGTCTAACGTCTAATGCCTATTCCTTGATGTACTTCACAATCAGATCGCCCACCTCGCGTGTTCCGAGCCCCATTCTGCCTGCGTCGAGGCTCCGGATGTCGTTCTTCAGCGCCTTCTTCACGGCCTTGAGGAGAAGGGAAGCGGCTTTCTTTTCTTTCAGATATTCGAGCATCATCTGCGCGGCACAGATCGCCGCCAGGGGATTAATCTTGTTGAGGCCCGTGTATTTGGGCGCCGAGCCGCCGATGGGTTCGAACATGGCCACACCCTTCGGGTTGATATTGCCCCCCGCGGCGATGCCCATGCCGCCCTGGATCATGGCGCCCAGATCGGTGATGATATCGCCGAACATGTTGTCCGTGACGATGACATCGAAAAACTCGGGGTTCTTCACCATCCACATGCAGATCGCGTCCACGTGGGCGTAGTCCTTTTCGACATCGGGATACTCCCGCCCCACGTCGTGAAATACTCTTTCCCAGAGATTCCACGCGTAGGTCAGGACGTTTGTTTTTCCGCATAAAGTCAGTTTTTTTCTCCTGTTTCGCTTGCGGCAGTATTCGAAGGCAAATCGGATGCAGCGCTCCACCCCCTTCCGGGTATTCACCGACTCCTGGATCGCCACCTCCTCGGCGGAACCCTTTTTCAGGAAACCGCCGCCGCCGGCATAGAGCCCTTCCGTATTCTCTCTCACGACGACGAAGTCGATATCATCAGGACCTTTATCCCGAAGGGGCGTGTAAACGCCGGGGTAAAGAACGACGGGTCTCAGATTGATGTAAAGGTCGAGTTCGAAACGGAGCTTGAGAAGGACTTCCGTTTCCAGGATGCCCGGCTTCACCTTCGGGTGTCCGATGGCCCCGAGAAGAACGGCGTCCATGGTCTTCAACTCAGCCAGAACGGAGTCAGGGAGAAGCTCCCCTTTTTTCAAGTACCGTTCCCCGCCGAGATCGTAATGGACAAACTTTAATTTCAGATCCGTTTTTTTTGATACGGCGTTCAGGGCTTTCAGGGCCTCGGCTATGACCTCTGGGCCTGTCCCGTCCCCGGGAATAACGGCCACCTTATGCGTCTTCATAAAATCCTCGCTTTCTAAAATCAGGCATTGGGCGTTGGGCATCAGGAATTTGCGGTGTCTCGCGTTCATTGCGTTCGTAGCGTCCATAAAACCGCGAAGCGTAAAGCCGTTTTTTGCGCATCTTCCTATCTTCTCAACTTCTCATCGTCGTTCTTTTCCTGATGTGCGCGACAAGTCCACCATCCGTTATAAGCTTTTGCATGAAGTCGGGAATCGGACGCGCTGAAAAAACCTTTCCCGTGTCCAGGCTCTCTATTCTGCCTGCCGCAAGGTCAACCAGAACCCTGCCGCCGGCTTGAAGCTGATCCGCGGCCTCCGCTGATTCCAGCAGGGGAAGACCGATATTGAAAGCGTTTCGATAGAATATCCTGGCGAAACTGTTGGCGATGATCACGCGTATCCCCGATTCCCTGATGGCAAGGGGCGCGTGCTCGCGCGATGAGCCGCAGCCGAAATTTCTGCCGGCCACAAGAACGTCGCCGGGAGAAACATTTGAGGAAAATTCCGGCATGATGTCGATGAAGCAGGTCCTGGCGAGCTCCGACGGCTCGGAGACGTTGATATAACGTGCCGGAATAATCAGGTCCGTGTCGACGTTGTCGCCGAATTTCCAGACCTTACCCTCGATGCTCATATAAAAACTCCGAATGAATCCCAATTATGACTTCATGTCTTTCCTTGACCCCTCGGCCCCTTGAATCCTGGAATCCCGTCTTTTTTTTATAACTCCTCCGGTCCCGCGATCCGCCCCAGGACGGCAGACGCGGCTGCCACGTAAGGATTGGCGAGGTAAACCTCGCTTTTCGGATGTCCCATCCTTCCGATGAAGTTTCTGTTTGTTGTGGAAACGGCTCTCTCGCCTTCAGCGAGGATTCCCATGTGCCCACCCAGGCAGGGGCCGCAGCAGGGCGGGCCGATGACGGCGCCGGCATCCAGAAATATCCGGATGATTCCTTCTTCGATCGCTTTCCGGTAGATCCAGGGCGACCCCGGGATCACGATGAGCCTCACGCCCCGCGCCGTTTTTTTGCCTTTCAGTATGGCCGCAGCGTCGCTCAGATCCTCGATTTGTCCGTTCGTGCAGGAGCCGATGAAGACCTGGTCGAGGGTGATTTTGTCCACCCCGGAAAGAGGTCGAACGTCTGCCGGTGACGGGGGAAATGCGATCTGCGGCTCGAGTTCGTCCACATCGATCGTCAGACGTTTTTCATGTCGGGCGTCAGGATCGCTTCTCAGGATCAGGGGCTCGGACGTTGATCTTCCGGCGAGCCAGTTGAGAGCGGTCTCGTCGGCCTCGATGATTCCATTTTTTGCACCGGCTTCAATGGCCATGTTCGCCATTGAGAACCGCTGATACATGGGCAGTCCCTTCACCGCGTCTCCCGTGTATTCCAGTGCGCAGTAGTGGGCCCCGTCCAGACCGAGAATCCCGATGGTCTTCAAAATAAGATCTTTTCCGCAGACCCAGGGCCCGCGCGCGCCTGTGTAATTTACCTGGATGGTTGGGGGGACCTTGAGCCAGATCTCGCCCGTGGCCATGACGGCGGCGAGGTCGGTGCTTCCCACGCCGGTTGAAAAAGCTCCCAGGGCTCCGTAGGTGCAGGTGTGGCTGTCGGCGCCGATGATCACCTGCCCCGGCGCGACGAGGCCTTTTTCCGGGAGGATCACATGACAGATGCCCGCCTCCCCTCCCTCGAAGTAGTAATCGAGATTCTGCTCGCGGGCAAATTCCCGCAGGCGTTTGACCTGCTGCGCTGCGCTTATGTCTTTATTGGGAACAAAGTGATCGGCCACGAGAACGATCTTTCTTCTGTCAAAAACGTTCCTGACACCCGTATCGTAAAACATTTTGATCGCGATGGGGCCGGTCACATCGTGGGCGAGGGCAAGATCCACTTTTGCTTCTATGAAATCTCCAGGCGAGACGCTGTCCCGTCCCGAGTGAAGGGCCAGGATCTTTTCCGTGATGGTCATGGGCATGAAAATAAATCCTAAATTCCAATTTCTAAATTCTAAACAGATCAAAAAATTCAAGAAATGAATTCCTGCTTTCGCAGGGATGACGAATTAAAGGAATCCTGATCAATTTTTATGCACTCGACCCCTTGACCCCTTGAATCCTTGGACCCTTTTTTATTTGTCCTTGCTCAGTTTGTACTGGATGCTGTCCACAAGGGCGTGCCAGCTCGCCTCAATGACGCTCTCCGATACTCCGATGGTGCTCCAGATGTCCTGCTCATCCCTTGATTCGATAAAGACCCTCACCTTTGCCGCGGTCCCTTCGCTCCCTTCAAGAATGCTGACTTTGAAATCGGTGAGGTGCATTTCAGTAAGATGGGGATAAAATTTTGTCAAGGCTTTTCTCAGGGCGTTGTCCAGGGCGTTGATGGGTCCGTTTCCCTCGGCGGCCGTGATTTCCTCATCGTCTCCCACGGAGATCTTGATCAGAGCCTGGGCCAGGGAAGGCATGTTTTTCGTTTTTTCGTTTATCACGCGATAGCACTCGAGCGTGAAGGGTTCCTGAAACACTCCGGTGACTTTCTTCATCAGAAGGCTCAGCGATCCGTCCGCGGCCTCGAAGGTGTATCCCTCGTGTTCAAGCGCCTTGATCTTGTCGACAATATTTCTGGTTTTCGGATCTCCTTCATCGAGAGAGAGCCCCATTTCCCTGGCCTTGAATTCGATACTGCTTTTTCCGGAATAGTCTGAAACCAGCACCCTGCGCTTATTTCCGACGCGCTGCGGTTCCACGTGTTCATAGGCGACGGGGTTTTTCAGGACGGCGTGGACGTGAATGCCCCCCTTGTGGGCGAAGGCACTCCGTCCGACAAAGGGCTGTGCGTTCATCGGTGTGATGTTCGCCACTTCGCTCACGTAGCGGGAGAGTTGAGAGAGCTGCTCCATGGACGACACAGGCACACATGCCCTGTTCATTTTAAGCTGGAGGTTCGCCATGATGGGGATGAGGTCGGCATTTCCGCAGCGCTCCCCGTATCCGTTTATCGTTCCCTGAACCATCCGGGCACCCCGCTCTATGGCGGCAATCGAATTGGCTACAGCCAGGCCGCTGTCGTTGTGGGCATGAATACCGAGACGGTCTGCCGGAATAGAGGCGGCCACGGCATCCACGGTTCGGGCCAGGGCTGATGGGAGCGTTCCGCCGTTCGTGTCGCAAAGGACGATCACGTCGGCGCCCCCGTCGATGGCCGCCTGCAATGTCATGAGGGCGTACTTCGGGTTGCTCGCGTACCCGTCAAAGAAATGCTCCGCGTCGTAGATCACTTCTTTCCCCATGGATTTCAGATGAACGACGGATTCACGGATCATGGCGAGATTTTCCCGGAGAGAGACTCTCAGTACCTCTCTCACGTGAAGGTCCCAGGTCTTGCCCACGATCGTGACCGCCGGTGTCCCGGCATCCAGGAGCGCCCGGATATTCGGACAATCACGGGCTTCAACGCCGGTCCTCCTGGTGCTTCCGAACGCCGTGAGGCGGGCGTTTTTGAAGGGGATCGTTTTCGCAATCTCAAAGAATCGTGCATCCTTCGGATTCGAGCCGGGCCATCCTCCTTCGATATAGTGGATGCCGAAATCGTCGAGCCTCCTGGCGATCCGCATCTTCTCCTCCACCGAAAAACTGATCTGCTCGCCCTGAGCTCCGTCTCTCAGAGTCGTGTCATAGATCATCACATCCCATTTATTCATACTCAACACCTCTCTGGAAAAGTTTTATTTTACGTGTCGCGCGGCGAAGCTGAAGAATCAGATGCAAGGCGTCCTTCGACTGGCTCAGGACAGGCTCTGAAACCTGTCATGGTGAGCTTGTCGAACCACGAAGTGCAACCCGCCTCATGCGGACAGATGAACTTTTTGCTTTGCCGCGAAAATAAAAAATCCGCTATCAGCACCAACCTGATAACGGATTTTTGAGTTTTATTTTTTGATTACATTATCCCATCATCAGGTCGCTCTATGCCCCCTGTATAATAATTATGCCGATAATAATGATGATGGTGATAATGTTTCTATGCACGCCCGCTGAACCTTTCTTCAAAATGGAAGCTGAACTATAAGGGGTCGGAAGCCTTTTGTCAAACAAAAAATGATGGCCCGATTAGCGTTGATATTTTTCCCGTCATGGGTTATGAATAAAAAAAGACAGGAAACCCTGCGGGAGAGGAAAGATCATGCGCTGTTCGAAGCAATGCGGAGACCGGAAAAGCGGAGCGGCAGCCGTCACGTTCACCGCTTTTTTTCTGTCCCTGGTTATTTTCCTCTCGGCTGGTTCCGCATGGGCCGACTGGTCCCCTCTGATAAAGCGTCTCGTCGATGACCGGCTTGATGAACAGGCCGTCCGGTCTCTCTTCTCCCGTCCCGAGGTCCTGTTCGACCCCGTGATCATGTCCCGGAAGGTTGAAGCCCTGGTAAGAAAGAAAAACGTGAGACCGCGGGCCTACGGTATCAGGAAGGTCGCGTCCGTTTATAAATCATTCCTGAGGCCCGAGATGATCGAGGGGGCCCGCGCCTACCTGCAGGAAAACATCGTCAGTCTCGATGAAGTCAGGACAAAGTACGGTGTTCCAAAGGAGATCGTCGTTTCGATTCTTCTCGTTGAAACCCGGCTCGGAGAATATGTGGGCGAAAAGTACGCCTTCAATACCCTCGCGAGCATGGCTCTCTGCACCGACCTTGAAATGATCCGACCCTATCTTTCCGGCGGACTTTTGACGCCGGACAACGAGGATTACGCTCGCAGGCGCCTGAGGGAGAAATCCAACTGGGCCTATAAGGAATTGAGATCCCTGATCGTTTACGCGGAGAAGCTCGGTCTGGATCCGCTCAAGATCCCCGGGTCTTTCTACGGGGCCATAGGGATCTGCCAGTTCATGCCCTCTCATGCCGTGAATTACGGCGTTGATGCCGACAACGACGGCCGTGTCGATCTCTTTGCGAGGACCGATGCCTTTCACAGCATCGGAAACTATCTGCGGGGGCATGGGTGGAAAGCAGGCATGAGCCGGGTGAAAAAACATAAAGTGATCCGCTCCTATAATCCGAGCAACACTTATGCGAACACGGTTCTCGCGGTGGCCGACAGGCTGACGGTGAAAAAGGTGGCGAAAAAGCAGCCGAAACGGAAGCCCCATCAGGTGAATCCCGCCTGATGCAAAAGAAGCCTCAAAAAGGTCTTTCAACGGTATCAGGGCAGCCTTGCCACGATAAAGGGGCAGTATAGATCGCAGGGGATGCCCATGCGCAGCCAGGCATTTCGCTCGTCCAGCGTCCGGTTGACGATGGACTTGATGGTTGCCGTCGTTCCGTCTTCGCAGGGAACCTCTGCAAGCCAGTCCAGTTCCTCGATGAGAGAGGGGAGCGGTTCGCCGACCTCATCGAGGAAAAAAGCCTTCGCATCGTCCATGAAATCCGCCGCAATGATGTGTACGCCGATCCGATAAGCCTTCATTTCTTTTTTCCTTTCTCAGAAATATCGTCTCCCGCCGGCATATCTCTTCGCGAAGTAGCGCTTTGACAGGGAGTCCACGCCGATCTTTTTCCCCCGGCCCGGCGCGTGGATGAATCGGTTCTTTCCGATGTATATGCCCACATGGGAGACCTTGTTCCCGCCGGATGTTTTGAAAAAAACAAGATCCCCTTGCTGCAGGCCGCCGCGCTCTACAGGCATGCCGTGGTCGAATTGTTCTCTCGAAGAACGGGGAAGGTCAAGCCCGTTGTATTGGTAGACGGCCATGGTGAGACCGCTGCAGTCAAATCCGTCTTCCGACGACATGCCGCCCCAGAGATAGGGCACGCCGATGAAGCTCTCAGCCGTCCGGATGATCTCACCGCGAAGATAAGGACTCCCGGGTTTATCCATTCTGGCCACGGCGTAGTCCCCGGGCTTCACGATGTAAAACGTGTCAATCACGCCCGCTGACTGCAGAGCATCGGCCTTTGTTCGGGCCAGCTTTTCCGTCGGGTAGTTGCCGAACCGGACCTTGTATATCCCCGATTTGTGCACGAAGTAGTAAGCATCCAATCCCTCTTTCTTCAGGGATTGCGTGAGCCTTGCCGCGTTTTCCGCGTTCGCGAAAGCTCCCGCCTGAATGGCGTATCCCATCCGGGCCAATACCTTCTTCTTGGGCGGCGGCACATAGGGAACGCGAGCCCGGGGAGCACAGCCCGCAGCGAAGAAAAGAAAGAGAGCGAAGATCAGCACGTGCGGCAGGAAGCGCCTGCTTAAAAGAGCTTCTTTCATTTCCCGGACTATGGAACTCATGGTTTCTTTTATCGTCCTATTCCGGGCGTGTCAATCCCCCGCGGCCCTTTTTCTTGACAGGAATGAACGGTTTCCATATAGTTCACGATAGTCACAGCCGTTACAACATCGCGGGGGCGAAAGGGGCGGTTTTTTCCCCGCGATCTTCGCTCAAGATGCCGTCAGGAAAGAATGGAGGAACAGCAGATGAAATTTACACCGCGGCCGGTTCAGATGCGGATGCCGAGCAACCGGGGAATGATCCTTTTTATCGTCGTCTTCGGCTTGATCGTCTTTTTCTGGCGAATCGTCGGGCTCGTCACGGACTGGTTCTGGTTTCAGGAAGTGGGTTACGAGAGTGTGTTTTCGGTCACGCTCTGGGCACAGATCAAGACGGCGCTTGTTTTCGGTCTTGCTTTTTTTGCCGTCTTCTATGCGAATCTTTTCGCGGCCGCGCGCCTCTCTTCAAAGATACACGTGGTGGTGGTGGAAGGTTCCATTCACGTCCCTCCCTGGGGAATAGCGAACCAGCAGCTCAATCTTCTGATCTTGATCGTGTCCCTTCTCTTCAGTTTCTTCGCGGCCTCGAGCGGGGCGAACCAGTGGGAGAATTATCTCAAGTTCTTCAACGCCTCGTCCTTCGGCGTCTCTGATCCGCTCTTTCAGCGCGACATCGGCTTTTATGTGTTTCAACTGCCTTTCTTAAAGCATATATACGGCTGGGTCCTGATGGTGCTGATCGTGACGTCCGCGGCCGTGGGGCTGCTTTATTTTATGCGCCGCGCCTTCGTATTTGCGCCGCCTCATACCTGGCAGGTCGCGCCGGTGGCCCGCAGGCATCTGAGCATTCTCGTGTCGCTCCTTTTTCTTGCGGGGACGTTCGGGGCCTGGATCTCGCTGAACGAGGTTCTTTTCGTCAAGCGGGGGGTAGTCTTCGGTCCCGGTTATACCGATGTGACGACACAGTTGTGGGTCATCAAGGCGATGATGGGCCTTTCTTTTTTGTGCGGACTTGCCATGCTGGGATTCGCCTTCCGCCTGAATTGGCGTTTTCCCGCCTTTGCCGTGCTTCTTTTTCTCGCGTTTCTTTTCCTCGGCCGCGGGATCTATCCTTCCATGGTCCAGAAATTCAAGGTGGTTCCCAACGAGATTGTACTGGAAAAGCCCTATATCGAGAAAAACATCCAGTTTACGCGCCTGGCCTACCGGCTGAATGATATCGAGGACCGGGAGTTTCCCATTGAGGAGAGCCTGACCCGGCAGGACCTGAGACGCAACGATCTGACTGTCAAGAACATCCGCCTCTGGAACCATGCCCCGCTTCTCAAGACTTACAGCCAGCTCCAGGAGATCCGCACCTATTACAAGTTCATGGATGTGGACAACGACCGATACCGCATCAACGGGGAATTCCGGCAGGTGATGCTCTCCCCGCGGGAGCTCTCTTACGCTGCTCTGCCTTCGCGATCCTGGATCAATGAGCACATCATTTACACGCACGGGTACGGGGCTGTCCTGGGGCCGGTCAACCGCGTCTCCCAGGAGGGACTGCCGGAGTTCTTCATCAAGGACATTCCCCCCGTCTCCTCGGCGAATATCAAGATCACGCGTCCCGAGATCTACTACGGCGAGACATCCAATGAATACGTTTTTGTCCGGACGAAGCGGCCGGAATTCGACTACCCCGTGGGCGAGAAAAATGTTTATTCCCGCTATGAAGGGAAGGGCGGCGTGCCTCTTTCGTTCCTGAAAAAGCTGATCTTTGCCGCCCGATTCGGCTCTGTGACGATGCTTCTTTCGGACGACATCACCGCGGAAAGCCGGATCATGTATTACCGCAAAATCAGGGATCGGGTCGCCCGGATCGTTCCTTTCGCGAGGCTTGACGTCGATCCCTATCTCGTCATCTCTCCGGAAGGGCGCCTTCTCTGGTTCCTGGACGGCTATACCGTGACGGACCGTTTTCCCTATTCGGAACAGACACCGGGGCTGGGGAACTACATCCGCAACTCGCTCAAGGCCGTCGTGGACGCCTATGACGGAACGGTGCAGCTTTATGTGAGCGATGCCGGGGATCCCATCATGCAGACCTACGCAAAGATATTTCCGGGGGTCTTCAAAAAACTGGAAGAGATGCCGGCAGATCTTCAGAGCCATGTACGGTATCCGCCCGGCATGCTCTCCATTCAGGCCAGGATGTATCGCGCCTATCACATGCAGGATGCTCAGGTCTTTTACAACAAGGAGGATCTCTGGGCGATCCCATCGAGCCATGGACAGGGGGGCGAGCGCGAGATGGAACCCTATTACACGATCATGAAACTCCCTGAGGATAAGAAAGAAGAATTCATCTTGCTCCTCCCCTTCACGCCGAGCAGAAAAGACAACATGTCCGCCTGGATGGCGGCCCGCTGCGATGCGCCCAACTACGGCAAGGTCATCGTGTATCTTTTCCCGAAGCAGAAGCTGATATACGGTCCAAGGCAGATTGAAGCACGCATAGATCAGGAAACAGAAATTTCCAAGGAGCTTTCCCTCTGGAGTCAGAGGGGTTCCCAGGTCATCCGGGGGAGCCTCCTGGCGATCCCCATCGAGAAGTCCATCGTCTACGTGGAGTCCCTTTATCTTGCCGCTGAGAAGGGGCAGCTTCCGGAACTCAAAAGGGTCATCGTCGCCTACGGGAACGCGATTGCCATGGAGGAGAACCTGGAGCGGGCCCTGCAGAGGGTCTTTGGCGGGGAACTGATGCGTGAAAAAGATGTCCGAAAGGCCTCGGCGGGACCGGCGGAGCGTGAAAGAACGGACCGGCAGCTCGCCCTCGACGCCCTTTCCCATTATCGGAAGGCGCAGGAATACCTGCGGCAGGGAAAGTGGGGGGATTACGGCGACGAGCTGCGCCGGATGGACGATGTCCTGCGCTCCATTGAGAGAAAACGATAGCGCTGATGGTGGATTGAGCGGAAGATATGGCGAGGCAGTGATCTCACCCCTTCATCCGCGTGATGTTTTTCAAGCGGGTTTCAGCACCTCGACCTTCATGCCTGTGACGATTTCCTTGACCTCTTTGCGATAGGCGAGCATGTGCGGGGTGGTCAGGTGGGCCTTCAGGGCCTCCGGGCTTTCCCATTTTTCCATGATGGTCACGGTGTTGTTCCTTTCCAGCACCTGGACGGGGATACCTGTCGGGCAATCCACCGCAGGGCCGTACTCCAGGCATCCTTTCTCGGCAAGCACACTGGGAACCACACGGCGAAAGATTTCCAGGAAGGCATCTCTCTTTCCTTCTGCGACGTTTACTGTGGCGATGACATAAATCATGATTTCTTCTCCAATCCCTTTTTATGTTTCAGTCACAACATCTTTCTGAAGGATATTCGTGCCGTTCACGATCACGTCGCTCACGGGGCACCGCTTCTTGATGAAGGCTGCAAAATCCTCCACCTTTTCCCTGGAGGTACCGGTCTTGATGTGCAGGGTATAGCGTATCTCGCTCAGGCCGGGACGAAGGCCGTCTCTTCCCCTGAGAAAGCCGTCCGTGTCCAGATCGCCTTCCAGCTCAACCCGGAATTCTTCGAACTCGATCCTCTGAGCCCTTGCAAAGAGACGGGCCACGATGCATTGGCAGGCTCCGAGGGAGCACAGAAGCATCTCCACGGGATTCATCCCCGTGTCCGTCCCCCGAAGGGTTTCCGGCTCGTCCATGAGGACCGTGAACTTGCCGGCGGTGCTTTCGACGGAAAGCCCGTCTTTCAATCTCGATTCCGCCTTGAAAGTCATGATCGCCATTTCAGTCCCCGCCCTCCCTGGTTTCCCTGTCTTTGTCTTCCGCACCCGCACTCCTTTTTGCTTTCCAGATGGAGAAACCGAAGCAAAGAAGAAGGAGCAGCGGCACCATTCCGAGGATGAGATTGGTGATATCAAGGGGAGATACGGTGAGGAACAACAAAGATACCAACAAGAGACCAGCCACTATGAACAGGAGGGCAAAATTTATTGTCGGGGCAATCACGGTGAGACACCTCCATCGGAATTTTTATCGACCCTTGAAGACAGGGGGCCTTTTCCCCCTGACGGCGGCGATTCCCTCCTTGTGATCTTCCGATTCGACACAGAGGGACTGAATACCCACTTCCAGTTCCAGCAGGGTCTGGAAGTCCTGCTTGACGTTGTGGTTCATAACCTTCTTCATGAGGCCGATTGCGAGCGGGGCGCCTCGGGTGAGCTTTTCGGCGAATTTGTAAGTCTCTTCTTGCAGCTTTCCATCGTCGACCACTCTGTTGGCAAGCCCGCTGAGCACGACCCTCTCGGCGTCGATGAAATCCCCGGTGAACATGATTTCCTTGGCCCGGTAAAGACCCACGGCTCTCGGCACGAAATAGGTGGCGCCGCAGCTTGCAATGAGTCCGAGTTTCACGAAACTCTGGGCGAAGCGGGCCGACCTGGCGCAGAAGATGATGTCACACGCCAGGGCGAGGTTGAATCCGGCTCCGGCAGCGATACCGTTCACCATGGCGATGACGGGCTTCGGCATGTCCACAATCAGGTTCACGATCGCGGCAATGTCGAAAATATAATTGCGTGTCCTACTGCTCGTTACCATCTCTTCAATATCATCCAGGTTGCCGCCGGCGCAAAAGGCCTTTCCGGCGCCCGTCAGGATCACGACCCGGATCGCGGGATCATTCTGAACTTTCTGAAGCGTCTTGACGACAGCGGCGATCACGGAAGGGGATAGGGCGTTGTATGTCTTCGGGCTGTTGATCGTAATGGTGGCAATACCGTTCTTTTTTTTTAGCAGCGCAAGTTTCCCTGCCATGTCTTCCTCCTTATAGGTGAATACCATGTTATTTCATGGCTTCTTTTTTCCCAAGCTTGATGGCGCAGAATTCGCCGCACATGGTGCAGCCTTCTTCCTTTGCGCTCTCGCTGGTCTCCAATAATTGTCTGGTTCTCTCCGGATCGATGGATACATCGATCTGTCCCTGCCAGTTGAATGCCTTCCTGCAGGCCGCCATCAAATCGTCTCTTTCCCGGGCGCCGGGAAACCCCTTGGCGATGTCGGCGATATGGGCGGCGATCTTCGCCGCGATGATTCCCTCTCTCACGTCGTCCAGGGTGGGAAGCCGCAGATGCTCCGAAGGCGTCACGTAGCAGAGAAAGTCTGCGCCGGCCGCCCCGGCGATCGCACCCCCGATGGCCGAGGTGATGTGGTCGTAGCCCGGAGCGATGTCCGTGGGCAGGGGTCCCAGAACATAGAAAGGCGCCCCGTTGCACAGGGCTTTCTGCAGCTGAATGTTAGCCTGAATATCTTTCAGAGGAACGTGACCGGGTCCTTCAATCATGACCTGGACACCTCTTTCTCTGGCCCGACGGGCGAGTTCTCCGAGAAGAATGAGCTCCTGCACCTGGCCTCGATCCGTCGCATCCGCGAGGCAGCCCGGCCTCAAGCCATCGCCGAGACTGAGAACCATATCATATCTTTCTGCAATTTCAAGAAGTCTGTCGTATTCTTCGTAAAGAGGATTTTCCCTGTCGTTGCAGGCCATCCAGTTGGCCGTGATGGATCCGCCGCGGCTCACGATACCCAGAAGGCGGCCCTGTTCCTCGATGGCGCGAACGCTCCCTCTCGTGACGCCGCAATGGACCGTGATGAAATCCACGCCGTCTTCACCGTTTTCTTCAATGACTTCGAACATGTCGTCAGCGTTCATACCCGAAACGGCCTTTTTCTTGTTGAGCATCCCCACAGCGGCCTGATAGATGGGCACGGTTCCGACGGCCAGGGACGATTCCCTGATGATGGCTTTCCGGATGGCTCGGATATCGCCTCCCGTGGACAGATCCATGAGGGTGTCCGCGCCCGCGGCGACAGAGATGCGTACCTTCTCCAATTCCAGGCTGAGATCCGTGTGGTCTCTCGATGTCCCGATATTCGCGTTGATCTTGGTCCGCAGCCCTTTCCCAATGGCGATGGGCGTTATGGAGTGATGGTTTCTGTTGCGGATGACGACGATGACGCCTTCCTCGACGCCCTTGCGGATGAACTCGGGGGTCACCCCCTCATGCTCCGCGCAGATCTTCATCTCTTCCGAGAGGATGCCTTTTCGTGCAATTTCAAGTTGGGTCATAGTACACCTTACAAAAGGGTTCGAGGATTCGAGGGATCAAGGGTCCGAGTGAAGACACGAAGTTGCGAAGATGGGAAGCTGAGAAGATGCGGCCTTCACTCTCACAGGGCGCTTGAAGGCGCCACTGCTCACTATATTAAAATGCATGGTATGCGGTAGAACCCTTCGACGCTCAGGAGATTTTCCCTGACCATTCTAAATCTCGCTCCACTGCAAATGCAAAACTCGTCCGCAAGCGGACTCAGACATTGCATTTGCGGACGTTGCGCATCGATAAGAATGGTGACCCCGAAAAAATCTATTCGCGCTCAGAGCTCTACCGCAAACCATGTTCCTATCCCTTGGCAAGGATCAACTCCGACGCCTTGCGTCCCGACAGCAGCATTCCGCCGAAGATGGGCCCCATCCGGGGACCGCCGAACGCGGCGTTCGCCGACATCCCCGCCACATACACTCCCGGGCAGATTTCCCGGGTGTTTTCGATGGTCAGCCGTTCCGCCTTCTCGGCCCACATGGAGCGCTCACCCATGAGCTTGCCCGTTTCCGTGTTGAGTCTCACGTCGGCCTTCTTCTCGATCACGCGAAGGACCTCCGTGTCGTGGCCCGTTGCGTCGATGATGTGTTTTGCCGTAATGGAGAGGGGATCCACGTGGAGTCCCGTCATCTCAACGGGCGACCATGTGATCACGAGGCCCATGACCCTTCCTTCGCGGATCATCACATCCTCGACGGTGATGCAGTTGAAGATCCGAACACCCGATTTCACCGCCTGTGAACAGATCGTCGTCACGGATTCAATGGCGTCTGCGGTGTAATAACCGGGCTCGTACAATTCGGTTCTCACGCCGAATAGATCAAGGATTTCCTTTCCTTCCTCCTGCACGACGATCTCGTTGAACATCATGCCGCCGCCCCACATGCCGCCTCCGATGGACAGTTTCCGCTCGAAAATAGCCACCTTCACGCCTGCTTTTGCCAGGAAATAGGAGGCCACGAGTCCCGCCGGGCCGCCGCCCACGACGGCGACATCCATCTCGATGTACTCCATGAATTTTTTCGAGAAGCGGTCAATGATGGCTTTGGTGATGGTGATTTCGCTCAGCGTCATAAAACGATTCCTCCTTGAGTTCTCAAAATTCTCTTAATTTGCGCGATACTTGGACGGCTTTCTCCACGACCTCCGCGGGAGTTTGACCGAGGATGCGGATCATGGGTTCCTTTCCCACATCGCCCCGGTCGAAAATAATGTCCGGCATGGCCGGGGTCTTCGAAAGCACGTTGTTCGTCCCCCATTCAAGCGAGGAGCCTTCCATCTCTTTTATGTCTTTCGGTTCATCACCCCGGTCGAAACTTTCGATGGCGTATCCCAGTTCTCTGCAGACACCGATCATCTTGTCGGAGAAGCGGATATTCATGGCGGAACGATAACGGCTGTCATGCCGCATGGCCGTTAAAATAATTCTCGCGATGTGGCTTGAAGCCCCGAAACGCGGATGACTGACGGCACGGACATTCCTGCCCACCTTGATGATCCTGCCGGGAAAGGCGGCCACATCCTCCCTTTCCGATGAAAGGGGCAGGGCGTAGCCCAGATTGGACTGGACCTCGGGAACGATGTTTCCACAGGGTTCTTCCTCGAGTATTGACAGGGCCGCCCGCAGGGCTTCCACGCATCCATATCGCTCGCTCTCCCGCAGGAGATAGGCCATGTGGTTCGTCGGGCCCTGTCCGCCTCCGATGTGGAGGGCGAAACGGATGGCAACGGTGACATAACGCTTTGCGCGCTCTACGGCTTCTAATACTGAAAGACCCTGGGCCAGGCCCGTGGCGATCGCCGAGGCATAGGTGCAGCCCGTGCCGTGGGTGTCCCGCGTGTCGATCCGCTCCGACGAGAAGCTGTGAAAATTGCGCCCGTCGTAGAGAACATCCGTCGCCGGCCCTTCGAGGTGACCGCCCTTGATGAGAACGTTTCTTGTTCCCAGCGAGACGATCTTCTTCGCCGCCTGCTTCATGTCTTTGACGGTCCTGATCGTCATGTCTGCCAGCGCCTCGGCTTCGGGGATGTTCGGCGTCGCGACAAGGGCGAGAGGAAGAAGCTCTTTGATCAGGGTTTCCCCGGCCTCGTGGGCCAGCAGCGGCGCCCCTCCCTTAGCGTACATGACGGGGTCCACGACGAGTTTCTCGATATGATATTCACGGATTTTTTTTGCCACGGCTTTGAGGATGGCCGAATTGGCAAGCATTCCCGTCTTTGCCGCGTCAGCGCCGATGTCGCTCAGGACGGAGTCAAACTGCTTTTCCACGAAATCAGGCGGTATCTCGAAAACCCCTTGGACACCCAGCGTGTTCTGGGCCGTGAGGGCGGTGATCACACTCATGCCGAAGGCCCCGAGGGCGCTGATGGTTTTCAGATCGGCTTGTATTCCCGCTCCTCCGCCGGAATCGGACCCGGCAATGGTCAGCACGCGTTTTGTCTGCATGGCTCTTCTCCATCAACTAAAAAAGGGCATACCCCATGTGTGGAATATGCCCAAAGCCAGAAATGTCAGTTCTTTTCCGCTTCCTACGCTGGCATTATCCAGGTCAGGTTCAAAGGGTATCTTCTCAGCCTGAACGGCACCCCTGCAATTATTGTAATCTTTTAATACGATTTAAGTGGTTAAATCAAGCATAATTCTATGATGAAATAGTGTGTCATGCAGGATCCCCGATCAAGTCGAGGACAGGCTTGATCCGGGATACAGTTCCTTTGGGTGTCACGCCCTTTCAAAATCATTGACATACATCCATAAAAGTGCTTTGATATTAATGCGTTTCGTTTGGAGCGTTTTCAGGTTCATATCAAAATTCTACGGTTCTTATGCAGTTTGACCCTCACTTGATGAACATTGTTCCCGCAAGATTAAATGACGCGCCCGTCGTTAACTCTCTTTTAAACTTAAAAAACAACCAACCAACCATAATCAAGGAGGGATTGATATGAGAGCTCCGAAGACGATTCATGTGACGACATTCACGAACGGCCTGGTGGGACCGAGTCAGCCCATGCTCGGCCCGATCGCCAACGGAGGCACGATCATCGCGGAGACCGCCCCCGGCTGCTGGGGACCGATGATCACCCCGTCTTTCAAGGGCGGCCATGAGGTCACGAGCCCCGTGGCAGTAGAGGGTGCAGAACCCGGCGATGCCATGGTCATCCGCATTCGGAAGGTCAAAGTGACATCAGCGGTGACGGCGTCGGGAACAATGGGTTTTGTTGAGGGGCGTTACACAGGCGATCCTTTTGTGGCCCGGCATTGCCCCAACTGCGGAACGAAGAGCCCGCCATCGCGGGTAGAAGGCGTCGGAGCCGATGCCATCCGATGCGTGAAGTGCGGGGCCGAGGTAAGTCCCTTCCGGTTGACCAACGGCTACACCATCGTCTTCAATGACCGGCGGAATATGGCGGTTACCGTGGGTCCTGCTGTGGCCAGGAAACTTGCGAAAGATGCGGCCAGGCTCATGGCCCTCCCGGAACAATCCTGCCAGAATCCCGTCGTAGTCCTGGCTCCGGCCGACATCCCGGGACTCACAACCCGGCTTCGACCTTTTGTCGGGAACATCGGAACGACCCCGGCCATCGACATGCCCGACTCCCACAATGCCGGCGATTTCGGCCAGTTCTTGTTGGGCGCGCCCCATGAATACGGCATCACGAAAGAGCAGTTGGAGTCCCGCACCGACGGTCACCTGGACATTGATTCCATAAGAGAAGGCGCTATCCTGATTTGTCCGGTGAAGGTGCCGGGAGGAGGGGTGTACGTGGGGGACGCCCATGCCATGCAGGGGGACGGGGAGATAGCGGGGCACACCACGGACGTTTCCGCGCAGGTCACGCTGCAGGTCAATGTCCTCAAAGGGTTGAAAATCGGAGGTCCGATACTGCTTCCTCCGGCGGGTGATTTGCCGCATCTTGCGTGTCCATTGAAAGCAACCGAGAAAAAGGCGGCAAAAGAGCTGGCAAAGAAATACGGTCAGACCGTCCTGGAGGAAGCCGCGCCCATACAGATGGTCGGTTCCGGGGCAAACCTGAATGAGGCCGCCGACAACGGAGTGGCCCGTCTTTCTGAGTTGTTCAGCATATCCAAGGAAGAGGTGCTGAACCGGGTGACGATCTCGGGCGCGGTGGAGATCGGCCGTCTGCCGGGGATTGTAACCGTAACGATGCTGGTCCCGATGCCCTGGTTGAAAAAACGGAATCTGGCCAAACTGGTCAAGGAGCAGTACGGATTATAAGAGTGTATGAATATAGGGGTCAATTTGAACCCCCACACCTTATTGGGTAGGGGAGCATTTACGCTCCCCTACCCATTGCTATGTCATGGTGAGCTTGTCGAACCATGTCTATCCGTTTTCAATCCACTGCATAACTCCTCTATTTGTCATTCCGGGCTTGGAGACTGTGTCATAATAGTAGAAAGTGCTATCAACACCGTCATGCCGGCGAAAGCCGGCATCCAGAACTTGCTGAAAATACTGGATTCCGTGTCGCGCTTCGCTTGCACGGAATGACAAAAATGGTAATTGCGACACAGTCTCGATAGCCGGAATCCAGAACATATTAAAAATACTGGATACCGGATCAGGTCCGGTATGACACATTTGATATGG
>DFZO01000023.1:0-61204 GCA_002383495.1 Syntrophaceae bacterium UBA4054
CCCACTCGGTCGGGAGAAGACCCTAAAGAGTTAAGAAGTACATGCTTTCATACCGGACGGTTTCCCTGTTTTCTTTTCGGCCTGGGAATGACCCGCTCCTTAATGGTTCGGCCCAGTTGCATGGACTTTATGATCATCTCTCTTGTTTTTCTGGGGTCAATGATATCGTCGAAGAAATCCCATCTGAGGTTCGCCGCTGTCTTGATCGGATCGACGTACTCGTCAAAATATTCCTTTTTCTTCGCCTCCGCAAAAGTAAGCCTCTCTTCCGTCGATGGCAACTCTCTAATTTTCCGGTCGTAGATGATAGCAACGGCACCGTCGGCTCCCATCGGTGCGTATTCTCCGGTCGGCCATACATAAACGAAGTCTGCCGCATGGGGCTTTGCGCAGAATATGGGAAGCGTACCGCCGTATGCCTTCCGAACCAAAATACACACACGAGGCACCGTTGCGCAATTCGTTGTATGCAACAGTTTCGTCGCATGCCGGATTACGCCCTTCATTTCCCAATCGTCACCGACGGTAATGGCGGGTGTGTCCACCAGAAAAACAAGGGGGATATTAAAACAGTCACAATAGGTGACAAATCTGGTCACCTTATCGCAGGCATCCGGTTCGAGGCACCCTGCAAGATAGGCCGGATTCCCCGCATATATTCCACAAGGGTAACCGTCAAAACGACAAAAACCAACAATGGCGCTTTTTGCATATCCTTCCATGATTTCAAGAAATTGACCGTCATCGACAATCAGGCTTATGATATCATGCATATCATAGGTTCTTCTCGGGTCAGACGGAAGGATATCCAGCAGTTTTTCTTCCCGGCGGAATGGATCATCTTTCGGAGACACATAGGGCGGCGCTTCCTCCCACGAAGAAGGGCAATAACTCAAAATCTTTTTTGCCACGTCTATGGCTTCCTTATCGTCTTCTGCGACATAGTGGCAACTGCCGCTGTATTTCATGTGATATTCCGCGCCGCCGATTTCCGTTATATCTTCCTGCGTAAGCGCCGCGGTCGCCCTGGGACCACCGAGCCACATATTGGTGCCTTTTGTTTTCGTCATGATGATAAAGTCGGTGAGCAACGGGGAATAGGCCTGGCCTGCGGCACAACCGCCGCAGATAATGGTTATCTGTGGGATCACGCCGGAGTAATTGCTCTGAAGCCAGAACGTATCATAGTATCCTTTCAGGCACGGGGCGGCTTCATGAAGCCTTGCCCCCGAGGAGTCAATGAACCCCACAATAGGCACTTTAGCGGCGGCAGCCAGTTTGGTGATGTCGGCAACCTTGATCTGATGACCTTCACCACTGGATCCGGCAAGAACAGAATAATCCGTCGCATAGGCACAGACCCTCCTGCCGCCGACCAGACCAAAACCACAGATCACGCCGTCCGCCGGCGTGCCGTACTCGCTCATACCCATCCCTTTAATCTGGCTCTCGCCGAATATCCCATGCTCAAAAAAAGTTCCTTCGTCAAAGAAGCACTCAATCCGTTCCCGGGCCGTTAGTTTTCCTCTTTCCCTCTGTTTGGCCAGCAATTTCTTATCGCCCATTTCCAGGATTTTTTTTCGCTTTTCCTCTACCTTTGCCAAACGAGTCCGGAGATCTTCCACATAGGGCCTGAAGGATATTCCCCTACCCTTCTTGCCTTTGGTCATCTCCTTTTTTGCCTGCATGACTTCTTTCGTCGTGTCGATAGACCATTTTTCTTGGCTGCTATCATTCTTATCCTCATTTGACATTGTTCTTCTCCCTTTCTAAGATATATTAGTCTCTATTATTGCAATGATCCAAATATGTCGTTCTTATGAGTTTATTCCATTAAAATCCTCGAGAAAATGTGTATTGAAATGACCCGCCATAAAATTCCCGTCCCTCAGAACCTTCTCGTGAAATGCGGTAGTAACCTTTACTCCTTCAATTTTGAATTCGCTTAAAGCCCTCTGCATTCTTCTCACAGCCATTTCACGGTCTTTTCCCCATACGATGATTTTCCCAATCAGAGAGTCATAAAAGGAACTAATCTCCCATGAATCATAAATATGTGTGTCCACTCTTATGCCGGGACCCCCGGGCAGAATCAATCCCTGAACCACCCCTGGAGAAGGCGCAAAATGATCTTCCGGGTCCTCGGCGTTGATTCGACACTCAATAGACCATCCGTGCTGCCTGATCTGATCCTGAGTCATTTCTAACGGCTGACCGGACGCTATGAGGATTTGCTCGCGTATGATGTCAACACCCGTAACCATTTCCGTCACGGGATGCTCCACCTGGATGCGAGAATTAACTTCCATGAAGTAGAAATTTCTCTTGTCATCCACCAAGAATTCGATGGTCCCCGCACTTGTATACTGGATGGCTCGTGCAATACGAAGGGCCGCCTCGCACATGTTCTCCCGCAATGCCCGATCAACGAAAGGTGAAGGTGATTCCTCAATTAACTTTTGGTGACGCTTCTGGATACTGCACTCCCGTTCTCCAAGATGCACACAGTGATTAAACCGATCCGCCAAGACCTGGATCTCTATGTGCCGCGGGTTGTGAATATAGCGCTCGATATAAAGATCCGGGTTTCCGAAGGCCACCCTTGACTCGCCTGAAGCCACTTTAAGCCCGTGGAGAAGCTCTTCCTCATTGTTGGCGATTCTCATTCCCCGCCCGCCGCCGCCGCCCGCCGCCTTGATGATGACGGGATAACCCAATGTATTGACGAGGCTCACGGCCGCTTCC
Source organism: Syntrophaceae bacterium UBA4054 (assembly GCA_002383495.1). Lineage (GTDB taxonomy): Bacteria > Desulfobacterota > Syntrophia > Syntrophales > UBA4778 > UBA4054. The sequence continues at coordinate 2,746 of DFZO01000023.1, forward strand.
GGCGAACCAATCACATCGGCACTGCCGGGAATCACTGGAATGCCGAGTCCGCCGATGGTTTTTCGCGCCTCCGATTTGTTTCCCGCCAGTGCAATGGTTTCCGGAGAAGGCCCGATGAAGATGAGGTGGTTCTCCCGGCACGCCCGCGCAAACTTTTCGCTTTCCGACAGAAAACCGTAGCCCGGATGAACGGCTTCGGCCCCTTTTTCTTTGGCCGCGGCAATGATTTTATCCGTATTCAAATAGCTTTTTCTGCTCTGTGAAGAACCGATGTGAACGGCTTCGTCGGCATAACGGACATGCAAGGACTTGGCGTCAGCATCCGAGTATACGGCAACCGTCGCGATACCCATTTCCCTGCATGTTCTTATGACCCTGAGGGCTATTTCACCCCTGTTGGCTATAAGAATTTTTTTCAGCATTTAACTTCTATCTCCACACATTAAGCCATTTCTATTTCGATCAACTCCTGATCTTTTTTTACGATATCTTCATCCACAACCAGAATATTGACGACCGTCCCTGATCGCTCTGTCCTGATTTCAGTGAACACCTTCATTGATTCAACGATACATAAGACATCCCCTGTCTTTACCTTCTGCCCAACTTCGACAAAGGGCGGGTCCTCCGGTGAAGGGGATTCATAGAACGTGCCTGCCAATGGAGCTTTGACTTTATAAACTTTACCACTCATCGATCCTTTTCCTCCTGTCGTCTATTTATACTGACTTAAGTGGTCCATTTGGGTTTTCTTTTTTCCACGAATGCCTTTGTTCCTTCCATTGAGTCGGGCGAATTCGTGAGAATTGCGGCCGTGTCCCTCAGGAAGGCCATGGCTTTCTCATACTCCATATCCATGGCCGTCTGATAGGCTTCCAGGCCGAGCCTGAATATAGCGCCACTTTTGTTCCTTAGCTTTCCGGCAAGTTTTTCGACGTGGTCATCCAGTTCCTGATCCGCCACCTCTCTGGTGATCATGCCCATTTTTTCCGCCTCCTGGGCGTCTATAATCTCCCCCAAACAGATCAACTCCATCGCTTTTTTCCGGCCCACCGTCCTGAACAGGGTTGCCGTAACCATCATCGGCCACATGCCCACATTGATTTCCGGGAGACCGAACTTCGCATTATGAGCGGCAATACTAAAAGTCGGCAGCATGGCCAGGCCGCACCCTCCCGCCAGGGCCAAGCCCCTGATCTTTGCGATGGAGGGTTTTGTGAGCCGGTGAAAGGCAAGGCACATCCCGGCATATAAATTGAGATTCTCCCGACTTTTGAAGGCTGAATCATGAGCTATGGATGTCAGGTCGGCCCCCGCACAGAAAGCCTTTTCTCCGGCCCCTGATATGACAACGACCCTGGCGGACTCGTCCTCGTCCGCTTTCTTTACCGCCTGAATCACTTCATTAAGGACCTTGTTGCTGAGCCGGTTCATTTTCTCGGCCTGATTTATAGTTATTCGAGCGATTCTATCCTCAACGTCATAGAGAATGGTCTCGTAAGTCATGATCAGCTCCCGTATTTCTTCTGAATTTCTTTATCTGTTTTTTTTGCTTCCTTAACCAAGCTTTCATCGACTTCCATTTCCATTCTCAGCATCGCCGTGCACATCGACTTTCCGGTCTGATCGAACCGGAGCGTACAGGTGGCACCACCTCCCAGAGATCGTCTCAGGACAACTTCAATACAGTCAATGTTCGGCATTGGATATATTTCCACATTACCCTTGATCATTCCCTTATAATGCTCCTTGATTTTCCCTGGCGTCAGATTCTTAACAAGAAAGTTATATATATTTTTGCTCTTGGCCATAATGCCGACATTGCAAACGTCCCCTTTGTCACCAGATCTTGAAAAAGCAATATCTCTCAACAACACTTTCTTCATGTCTACACCTCCATCAATTGACTTTCGACTTTTACGGCATCTCTTGGTACAAGGGATGGCCAAAGGGCAACCACAGGCCGAACCGTAAGTGGAACGCCAAAGCTCACGCCGACCGGACCCATCGTCCATAAATGGGTTGCCTCACGACGCACAGCGTCTGCTTCATCATACGTCTTCGTTCTTCCGACAATGCGTATTCCAACTTCATTGTAATCCTTATCTTCAATAGGCGCTGCTTCACCATGCAGCATATTGACACCTATATAGTCAATGCGGAAATCCTCAAACTTAATTCCAAGACGTTTAAACCGTTCTCTTACCCATTTGTCAGCCCATTTCGCCTTTTCCAGCGCATCAGGCCAGGGGAAGAATGCAGACCCCTCGCCAATAAATCCGTTCCGATAACCGATGCAAACTTTCAATGTATCAGGTCTCTTTTTCCCTCGCATGCCCGTCACTCTGACTCTGTCAGGTCCTTCTTCCTTGAGTTTGAGAGAGGTGAAATCTGCGATTCCATCCGGCATCATGTAATTGGAGGGATCCATAACTTCATAGATCAAATGTTCCTTAACAGTCCATTCGTTAACGATCCCACCCGAACCCGGTGTTTTCGTAATGACGGCATCACCATTCTCATATACCTCCGCAATGGGAAAACCAATCTCCCATGGGCGCTTCGAAACTTTCCACATATTTGACATGCCCCCGGTCACACACGCTGCGCATTCGATAATATGACCGACCGTAACAGCCGCACCTACTTTGTCGACATATTTATCTGAAAAATCCCATCCGAATTCGTGCATCAGCGGTCCAACGTAAAGTGCATTATCTGAGGCCCTGCCTGTAATGACAACATCTGCCCCGTTGTTTAGTTCCTTGGTTATAAGGTCGGCACCGATATAGGCATTGGCTGCGATAATATCTTTCCGAATTGAGTCGAGATCTTCTTCTCCCGTATCAAGATTCTTGAACTTCCATCCATCCTTTCTCAACCGATCCAAGTCAGGCAAAATATCGTCCCCATAAACCACGCCAATTTTCATCCCGTCTAGATTAAGGCTCTTAGCAATTTTCTTAACTTCAAGAGCGCCCTGAATGGGATTCGCACCCCCTGCATCCGTGATCATCTTTATGCCTTTGGGCATTGTAACCGGCAACAATGTCTTCATCCACGGTATGATGTCCGGGATATAACCGGCTTCCGGGTTTTTTGATTTCATCCGATTCAGCAGCGCCATCGTCAACTCCGCCAGGTGGTCAAAGCCGATATACTGAACGTCGCTTCGCTGTGCCATTTCCAACGCCGGTTCAAAGATATCTCCCCAGAAGGCAGAGCCCGAACCAATTTTTACGCTTTTCATCTTTTATTTCTCCTTTATTGATAGTTTTTTAATATTTAATAAATTTACAGATTTCTCTTATCAACATTCTTGAAAGAAGTTTGGATTGTATTTTTCAACAAACCTCTGCGCCGTTCCCCACAACAAATCGCTTTTAGCTCCATTAGAAAGAGGTATAGCGTTCATATACGCATATATTTTCTCCGGATCATTCATGGCGACAGGATAATCAGATCCCAGAAGGATCCTATCACTGTATTGCTCCAGTTCATCTCTAAACGCCAAGCAAGATATCCGATACTTGGGATTCCCATTGACTGCATCACAGACTCCTTCAAATATATTCTCCCCTTCAATCCCCTCCTGGTAATCGGAAAACAGATTCGTTCCATCCAAGTAGACATTTGGGTACTGTTTGAGAAGTTGAAAGGCTCGACGTACTTCCGGGTAAAACATATGAGCGATAACCATGACGAGATCGGGATGCCGTTTGAGAATCGTTTCTACCTCTTCCACCCGGATCGTCGCTTTGTAGAATCGGTCAAAACCAGTGTGAATAACAAGCGGTCTTTCCATTTTTTCCAGAGAGACGTAAATTTCATCCAACCGAGGATCAAGAACTGAGAATCCCTGAACGAAAGGATGAAATTTTATCCCAAGCAATCCATAACCTATCAACGCTTCTTCAAGAATATCTTTCCGATCCTCATTATCGGGGTGGAGAGATCCGAAGCATACAGCATTTTTTACTCTCTTAGAGAGATGATAATTATATTCATTGAGAGGGCGCGATTCTTCCTGCTTGATCGGATAAACATAATTGAAAAAATGAGAAATACCTGAATCCTGTAAAAGCTTTAAAATCTGCGTTTCGTTGACTGTTTCTTCCACTCTCAACCCTTGAATATATCTTTTCAACCACCTGACGGCCTTCACGCTCCGGTATGGTGGAAATATATGAATATGGGCATCAATCATCGCTCTCGTTCCTTTCCTTCATCGCCTATTGATAATCATGAAGGTTAGTACGCCCGCGGCAAACCCATTTCCATGGCTACGAAGCTCTTCACCATTTCGTTGGTAATTGGCGCAAATAAAAACAGTTCGGCATCTCGGAAATACCTCTGCATATCGTATTCCATCATATAGCCATAACCGGCCATGATTCTCATGCCTTTCACTGCTGCTTTAAATCCAATTTCTGAAGCAGCTAATTTTGCCATCGCTGTCTCTTTTGCACATTTAATACCTCTCGATTGTAACCATGCTGCTTTGTAGGTTAACAAACGAGCCATCTCAACTTCTGTAGCCATCTCCGCGAGATAGTTCTGGATTGACTGGAAGGCTCCTATGGGCTTGGAGAATGCCACTCTCACCTTCGCATATTCAAGAGCCGTCTCAAGAGCGGCCTGGCCCACCCCAACAGAAAGAGCCGCCAAGGTAACCCGTTCATTGTTCAAGGTATTGACAACCTGCGACCATCCCCTGTTTTCTACGCCCATAAGGCTCTGGGCAGGAACAATAACATCTGTAAAAAAAATCTCGTTTGTTCCTGTCGCTCTTATTCCCAGCTTATGCAACCGTCTCATGGTTATACCCGGACTTTTCGCATCGATCATTAAAACCGACATGCCTCCGGATTTCTTATCAGTATCTTTTCCTGTTTTCACGACGGTAACAAGATAATCGGCAACATGCGCGCCGGTTATAAATGTTTTTTGACCATTGACAATATAACGGTCTCCATCTTTAACCGCCACCGTTTTCAGACTTCCCAGAATGTCCGTACCACCTCCTGGTTCAGTCAGAGCAAGCGAGAACATCATATCGCCTGAAAACAGTTTCGGAAGATAATAATTTTTCTGCTCCTCTGTGCCGAAAAATTCGATAGATTTTCCGCCAAAGCAGGTGGATAGAAAATAAGTCAACCCTATGGCCGCCGAGGCTTTGCTCAAATATTCGATAAGCAACACCTCATCTATAACGGTCCCGCTCATACCTCCGTATTTGCTTGGGAACGGAAGGCTCATAAAACCCAGGTCAGCCATCTTTCTATAGAGCTCATGCGGAAACTCTTCGCTTTCATCAATGCTTCGGGCAAATTCCGGGGAACATTCCTTCTGGGTGAATTTTTCCAAGGTCGAAATTAACATTTTTTGTTCTTCGGAAAACTCAAAATCCATTTTATCTCCTTTCTTCACACATCATTTCTTAACCGATAGTAATAACGTCGTACTCAACCGCACGTGATAATTATTTTTAACGACCTGAATATCTCAACCACATTTCATTTTTTAGTGGCCGCTTAATTGACATTTTAATTCTGTGGCCTCAATGCGATCTGATAGTATCTCATCGAGGCCACGTTCTTGCGGTTTTGCTAAATGTACTATAAAACTTTGATAGTCTTTATTCTTCGTCTTTAAACATATCTTTGTATTTATCCCGTAGATCATACTTTTTAATCTTTGTCCCTACAGATATCGGCAACTGATCCACGAATACAACCTTTTTGGGAGTTTCGAATCCGGCCAATTTTGATCTACAATAGTCTATCAGTTCTTTCTCAGTCGAGTTTTCACCCTTTTTTATAACGGTGGCCGCTACAACGCTTTCTCCCCATCGTTTATGAGGCACACCAAAGACCGCCGCCATTTCCACTTTGGGATGGGTTGCCAAGGTGTTTTCCACCCTCATGCTGGACACATTCTCTCCACCTGATTTTATGACGTCCTTGAATCGATCGACTATAATCAAGAGACCATCCTTATCATACTGACAGGCATCGCCCCCATGGAACCAGCCATACTTAAATACATTTTTTGTCTCCTCTTCGTTCTTGTAATAACCCGACATCATGCCCGGAGATTGCATAACCTTTTCCCCGGAAACACCGGGAGGACAGGTATTTCCCTTCTCATCCATGATTCTGGTCGCATAAAAGGCATGCGATATACCCAGGTAATTCAAAGATGGAGAATGTTTTTCGTAAGTGTCGTAAAACTTGTGATGCCAACCTCGAGTATCGTAAACACATTCGGTCTGACCGTCATAACTGAGGATGACGAGGTCTTTGCCAAATATATTTCTAAGCCTCTTGTCAACAGAGGGAGGAATTGGTCCCCATCCGCAGGGGCATACTCTTAAAGAACTTGTATCGTATTTCCCCGGATTTTGTTCGTAGAGATCGGCAATGCGAGTGTAATCTATGGGCCCGCCAAAGACGGTCGTCAATTTTTCTCTGGTTATTGATTCACAAATGACCTTCGCATCGGGAAGACGCGACATAAGAGAAGACCCTCCGATCATGAGCGCCGACCATACCATCCCCTGGGCTGCGATGTGAAAGATCGGATAGTAATTTCCCGTCTTGTAATCCAATTCGGTGAGAACCCCCGCACCACGCGACATGGTCATGGCATGACCGATGGAAACCCAGTACATGTAAATGTGGCTCAACATGACGCCCCTCGGCCAGGCTGTCGTCCCCGAGGTGTACATAATTTGAAAAATGTCATCACCATGGATAGTGACATCGGGCTCTTTTGTAGATTTTCCATTGATGAAATCTTTGAATGATAAGCTTCCCGGAACGACACCCCCGCCGATCGGAATGGTCACGCCCACATTAACTTTATTGTCCTTGAAGACCTTTTCCGCCCGGGGATAGAGCTGAGCATCGACAACCAGAAAGCTCGGTTCTACTTGTTTAACGATGTAATCGATGACGTCCGGGGCAATCATGACGTTGATAGGGACAAGAACCAGCCCGGCCTTGGCGATACCGGCCTGGGCTAAAAAGTGTTCAGCACTATTCAAGCCGAAACATATAACCCTGTCGCCCCTTTTGAGACCCTTTTCGAGCAAGGCATTTGCAAATTGATTGGCCTTATCGTTGCACTGTTTGTAAGTTAATCTTTCGTTTTCTTTGTCCGCATAGGCGCCTTCCCACGATATCAACGCCTCCTTGTCGGGACAGCTCCAGGTCATCCTTTCAAGAGCGTCACCCAAGGCAATCCGGTCCCAGCGGTTATCTGCTCTTCTATTGAATAAACTCGTAACATCAAATTTCATCTTTTGTTCCCCCCTTTTCTTTCGTCTTGGCATTCATTTTTCACCGTGCCCCCTTTTCATTCGTATGCAATCTGATTCGCCCTTAGCCTCCTTTCTCTTCATTTACGTCTGCTTCAATTTTTCCCTAAGCCGGTTCCCACATTCACGCCCATTAAAAGGCTTTTCAGCCAACCCATTCCCAAAGGGCTGCGACTCCCTGTCCATGACCCACGCACATACTTTCCACAGCGTATTTCACACCGTAATAAGGCATTTCATGCATCAGCGTGGTCGCAATGCGGGCGCCGGTGCAGCCCAGCGGATGACCCAGCGATATCCCGCTGCCGCGGGGATTGAGCAGCTTATGATTTCTAATGCCGAGTTCCTTCACGCAATAGATCGCCTGGGCGGCAAAGGCTTCATTGACCTCCCACAGACCGATCTGATCTTTTGTCATGCCCGACCTTTTTAGAAGTTTCGGCACAGCCACCGCTGGTCCGATGCCCATGTACGCCGGGTCGACGCCGACCACGACATAATCGATCAATTTCATTTTCGGCTTCAGACCCAAAGCTTCGCATTTTTCTTTGCTCGCCAGCAGGACACAGGCGGCAGCGTCGTTGATCTGGCTCGAATTTCCGGCCGTCACCGTCGCCTTTTCATCCTCCATGAAAGCTGGTTTCAACTTCGCCAGTTCTTCCAGGGTCGTACTCGGCCGGATACCCTGATCGCGTGAAACAATGATCTTCTGCGTCTTTCCGTCTTCTGTCGTGATCTCGGTCTCGATCGGCAGGATCTCCTGTTTGAACAGCCCGGCCTTTTCGGCCTCATGCGCTTTCGCATGGCTTTCCATCGCAAGCTGATCCTGCTCTTCCCTGCTGATTCCATATTTCCTGGCAACCATCTCCGCCGTATAGCCCATGGAGATCATTTTCGGATCGCAGAACAATCCGAGTCTGGGATTATGATCAGAGCCGGTACCCATCGGGATATGTGACATATGCTGAACCCCGCCGGCCAATATCATGTCCATCCATCCCATACCGATCGAGGCTATGGCAAACGCGATGGACTGAACGCCTGAGGCGCAAAAGCGGTCAACCGTGCATCCTGAAACGCTGAACGGCAACCCTGCCATGATTCCCGCGTAGCGGCCGATATTGGAGCCCATGTCCTTCATCAGCGCCGTCCCGCCCCATATCACATCGTCGATCTGATCTTTTTTATCCTCCAACCCTGCGCGCCGGATGACCTCGTTCATGACCAGCGCGGACATATCGTCGGCCCGGAGGTTCGCAAACCAGGACTTTTTCCCGGCCCGGGCAATCCCTGTCCGTACACTTTCTACAAGATAGACTTCCCTCATGGAAACCTTCCTCTCACTATTTTTTTAACGTCCCGTATATTCAGGTTTGCGTCTTTCGAGAAACGCTCTGATTCCCTCGAGATAATCTTTTGTGGTCATAGAGGCCTTAACCATACCCTCCGCCTCGAACTGCAATTGACTATCGAGAATGCCCATCATTGCATGGTTCAAATTGGACTTTGCCAGACCATAGGCCTTCGTTGCTCCCGATGCCAGTTTCCTGGCAATCGCCAATGAAGCGTCCATGAGCTTATCTTCCTCGATAATCTCGTTGACTAAACCCCATTCCAATGCTTTCTTCGCATCGATCAATGGATCAAAAAGAATCATTTCCATGGCCCGTGCAAAACCGATCAGCATCGGAACCAGAAGCATCCAGGCACCGTCTCCGCTCAATCCGACGCCCGTATAGGCTTGCTTGAACTTGGCCGAAGACGCCGCCACCCGGTAATCGCAGGCGGCAACAAACGACATGCCCGCACCGGACGCCACACCGTTCACCGCTCCTACAACCGGTTTTGGCATTCGGCGTATCAAGGCAATACACTTATTGAAGGGCACAATGAGTTCCCGGATGGGTCTGGAGGGGTCATTATCGAGGCTTGTCTTGAATACGCTGATGTCGCCACCAGAGCAAAATGCCTTGCCCACACCGGTCAAGATAACCACCCGAATGTCATCATCGTAGTAACAAGTCTCCAAAGCCTCAATGAGGTCCTGGCCGAGAGCCAGGCTGAAGGCATTAAACGTTTGAGGTCTGTTAAACTTAACCACCACAACGCTTTCCGTCCTTTCAAATAATATATTCTGCGTATTCATACGCCGACTCCTGTTTTCCGCATAACGGGCCTCCCTGTTCCAGGCGGAAAAGTCAAAATGGGTTCTTTCACACCACTGTTGCGGATAATTTCTTCACCACATCCCGGGCTTCGCCAATCATCCTATCCATAAGTTCCGCTACGCTCGGCGAATCACCGATTAATCCCATGACCTGCCCCACCGGCAATACGCCTCTTTTCTCATCGCCCTCCTCCGCCGCCAATCGGAATTCATGAAACGCGTTGGCCATATAGGCCATATGTCTCGTGTTCTTCCATCCTGACGACAGAATGCCTACCATTAACTTGAAATAAGGCAGATGCAATTGCCGCGCGATACCACGCGAATGGAAAAAAGCACCGACAAAATCAAGGCCGCGCTTGTGGGACCTCCTGGCCCCAGCCGTGTCCATGATACGACAGGGCAAACCATCTATGCGGGGGGTATATATCGTATCGTAGGGACCATGTTTGATAGATACCTCTTTGAAATGATCATGAAGACCGCTCTCCTTATGTGGTCATGAACCGTGTTCCCATCGCAATGCCGTCTGCCCCAAGGGCTAACGCGGCCGCCAGTCCCCTTCCATCTCCGAATCCTCCAGCCGCAATGATTGGTATTTTGATGCTGTCTGCAAGTGTCGGTATTAATACAAGGTTGGTTACGTCGCCTCCATGGCCTGCGGCTTCATGTCCAGTCACAATCAAAGCATCCGTTCCGTATTCCTGGGCACGCTTCGCGTGACGTTGCGTAACAACAGTCGCTATCACTTTGCCGCCGTACTTGTGGTGCACTTCCCGAACAAGTCGATCCCCTTTCCCAAGAGCAAAATTGATAACCGGAACCTTTTCTTCTACAAGCACCTTTGCGTTTTCTGCAGCGCCCGGGAAAAGCAATGTGGCATTTGCCCCAAAAGGTTTATCGGTGAGACTTCTGATTTCCCGGATCGATTTTCGGGTCGTTTCAGGATCCAGTGGACCTGTTGCCAATATCCCTAAACCGCCAGCGTTCGATACGGCAGCAACCATTTTAGGAACACTGATCCAACTCATACCCGATAGGATAATCGGATATCTTATGCCCAATAACTCAGTGATACGTGTTTTCATAATGAGATTCATCCACTTTAGGATGGCATTTTAATCAGTAAGATTAATATGGTATTTGTGTTTATGATTAACTATTGGATATTTTTTCCTTGTGCAATGCCTATAAATAACAGAAAAAAAGCAGATTAGTCCCAGCCTTAATCTGGGACTTTTAGATCGATTTAAAGTGGGCAGGATTAGAAAGTCGGAAACGGCAAGTGTTCTGAAATATTGGTTGTAATAATATGAGATTGATGGGCAATAGAAGATAATGAAAAGAATAATCAGGAGAGATGACTTCTGCCTATTGAGGAAACTTCAAATTTCATTCATCTGAAGACATGGCCATGAGATATGATCTTAAATTTTCCTTCTTGTTTTTTAAACCCAGTTTCATTCTAAGGTTCTCCCGGTGAAATTCGATCCCTCTGATAGACGTATTAAGAAACTCCGCAATTTCTTTGGTTGCCTTTCCATCTTTTAAGAGACCAGCGATGAGAATTTCCTTGGGCGTTAATTTTAGATATTTTGATGAAAGTGTTCTTAAAAAAGGCGAGGTGATATCCTTCAAGCTGGATTCAATTTCATCGATGCATATCGATGTCTTGTGATCCATTTTATTTTTTCTGATCGCTTCTACACAGGGCATTATCAATTCTTTGACGTTGGTCAAGATATTTTCTTCGAGTATTCTTTTATCATCCTCTCTTTTCTTTAAAAGAACATTTAAAGTCGTGTTCATTTCTTCGAGATCGCGGGTCTGGATTTCAAGCTGTTCTTTTCTTTCGCGAAGCTTTTCTTCCGCTTTTATTTGTTCGGTTATATCCTCATATGTCACCACGATCCTCTTATTCTGGAGACTCTTACCGATTCGGGAAGCGTTGATCCTGCAGGCAATGACGCCGCCATCCTTGCGCCGACAAGGAAATTCCGGTTTTGTATAACTGCGCTGCTTTTCAAGAATAGCATAACCCTCTCGACCGATCCTCTCAAAATCCTCTCCCGTCGGATAGAGAATCTTTGTCGATTTGCCTATCAACTCCTCCGGCTTCCAACCAAATACAGACTCAACTGCATCGTTGGCAAAAATAATCCTGCGCTCCTGCAAGCCAAAAATCGCATGGGGTGTCGTATCCAAGATCGACGACTCCAGATCTTTGAACTCCTCAATCTTACTCCTCGCCTCCTTAATTTCCGTAATATCCATGGAATTCCCTAAAACAGCAAGCCTGCCCCGAAAAGTAATAGGCGTGACCGTCTCCATGATCCAGCGGATGGCGCCCTTTTTGGTTAATACCCGGAATTCATAAGGCGAGGTGCGCTCGCCTCTCAGCATCTCTTCGGCACTTCTATTAACTTTCTTTCGGTCCTCGGTGTAAACAATCCGATAAGATTTCTTGCCGACCAATTCGTCCTGAGTATAACCTGCATAGGAGGCTGCATTTTTATTAATGAACCAAAAAATCCCATCCTGGACCAGATAAACCCCTGCAAAAGATCTTTCCGCAAGCGATCTATAAAGCTCCTCACTCTCCCGCAATTTCTCTTCTGCTTTTTTCTGCTCTGTAATATCCTCATAGGTAACGACAATTTTCCTGCTTGTCAGACTAGGACCGATTCTTGCGGCATTGATCCTGCAAATAATGGTTCTTCCGTCTTTATGCTTGCAGGGAAACTCTGTCGCCACGAAGTTACGCTGGGTTTCGAGGGTTCCATAGACTTTCCTGCCGATTTCTTCAAATTGCTGTTCCGTCGGGTAAAACACCCTCGTCGATCTGCCAATCAACTCGTCTGGTTTCCATCCAAAAACAGACTCCACTGCCCCGTTTGCAAAAATGATCCGGCGATTCTCCAAACCAAAAGTGGCGTGGGGGGTAGCATCCAAAATCGACGACGATAAATCCTTGAATTCTTCTATTTTATTCCTTGCGTCCTTCAGTTCCGTTATGTCCATGGCATTGCCAAGGAAGGCACGCCTTCCCTGATAGTTGATGGAGGTTACCGTCTCAAGGAGCCATCTTACATTTCCATCACGCCCAATACACCGGAATTCGTAAGGTGAATTCCGTCTTCCTTTGAGCATCTTAATGGCTTTCTCCCGGACCATAGCCCTGTCATCAGGATGAACAAAACTCAAAGAATCTTCTAATCCAATGATCCCCTCAGCGCTTAGTCCTCCGAATGTTTCACCGATGTGGTTCAAGTACTTAATTCTTCTATCCTGAACGATATAAATGGATGTATATGAACTCCTGGCAAGTTTTTCATATAAGTGTTCAGTTTCATCCTTGACTGCGATTTTTCGAACCGTCCAGAGAATACCCACGATCTCACCCGAAAAATCCTTCATGGGTGTGCTGGTCGTCCAAGTCTCTATGGAAGATCCATCCTTTGCCCTGTGGCATACTTCTCCCTGACAGATTCCCTCTTCATCCCATTTGGGCAACAAGAGTTCAACGTCATTTTTGAAATGAACTTCATCAAAGAAAACACTTAAATTCTTTCCGATGAGCTCCTCCACGGCATATCCATGCATCCGTGCCCAAACATCATTGATGAACTGCACATTTCCTGAGAAGTCCGTTACCATGATGCCGTCCATGATCAGGTCTGGATGATTGGAGGCATAATCTGCGCTCTTGCCGGCAGAATGATTTTTACTGGATTTTTTCTTTCGTTTATCTTTCATGGGCTTACGGTAGGACGAAGGGACAAAACAACTGTATTATTTTCGCTGTATATTAACACGCAAAACAAGAATTTCAACAATAAAAGGGTTTGTGAGTATTCCGACGCAAGTCGCCACCCAAATATGATTCATTGCGCCACCCAAATATGATTCATTGCGCCACCCCTTTGGGAGGAGATAAAGGACGCTGGATAAATCCAATGAAAGCCGTTAGGGCTCCTGACAAAAAATCAGGAGGTCACCGTGGCGGCAGAAAGGTTATCCATGCGCACCATAAAAGAAGTTCTACGATTGAAATGGGAGAAAAAGTACTCCAACCAACAGATTGCACAAAGCTGCAACATTGCCCGCAGCACCATCAGGGGATACCTGGAACGGGCGCAGCGCACCGGTCTAAGTTGGCCTTTGGCGCCCGAACTCGATGACAGTTCCCTTGAAGCCCTCATGTTCCCGACTGCACCGACAGCGGGTCCTGAAAAGCGGGGTCTCCCGGAAATGGAGTACCTCCGCAAGGAGCTCAACCGCAAAGGGGTGACCCTTTATCTGCTGTGGCTGGAATATAGAGCAGCCAACCCGGACGGATATCAATACAGCCAGTTCTGTCTCCTATATCGCCAGTGGACGGGAAAGCTCGATGTCTGCCTTCGTCAGACTCACCGGGCCGGAGAGAAACTCTTTATTGACTATGCCGGTCAGACGATCTCCATCATGGATCCGGTTTATGAGCAAATAAAAGAGGCGTATCTTTTTATTGCCGCCCTGGGCGCCAGCAGCTACACGTTTGCGTGGGCCTCTTTCTCGCAGGACCTTCCTTCCTGGGTGGAAGCCCATATCCGGGCTTTTAACTTCTTCGGCGGGGTAACGCAGATCCTTGTTCCCGATAATTTAAAATCCGGCGTGAGCAAACCCTGCACCTACGAACCGGACATCAATCCGACTTATCATGATCTGGCTCAACATTATGGAACGGTTGTCATTCCCGCCCGCGTCGCCAAACCGAAGGACAAGGCCAAAGCAGAATCGGCGGTTTTCGTAGCAGAACGGTGGATCCTGGCGGCGCTTCGCAACCACACCTTCTTCAGCATCGGAGAGTTGAACCGGGCTATTGCCGAAAAGCTTCAGGACATGAACAATCGCCAGTTCCAGAAGATGGACGGCACTCGTAGAAGTCTTTACGAAACCATTGACCGGCCGGCCTTGAGACCCTTGCCTTCTTCCCCCTATGAATATGCCGAATGGAAGAAGGCAAGGGTCAACATCGATTACCACATCGAAATCGACGGTCACTATTACAGCGTTCCCTATCAACTTGTAAAAGAACAGGTAGATGTCCGCTTCACGGCTACCACTATCGAGGCGCTGTTCAAAAACCGCCGAGTCGCCACCCATCCGAGAAGTGACCAGAGAGGCGCGCACACCACGCTGGCGGAACACATGCCCAAGGCCCACCAAAAATACTTAGAATGGACCCCTTCCCGGATACTGGACTGGGCAGGCAAAAACGGCCCCAATACCAGGGATTTGGCTTTCTGCATCATGGAGAACCGCAAACATCCGGAGCAGGGTTTCCGTTCCTGTCTGGGCATCATGAGGCTGGTGAAACGCTACTCGTCCGAGCGGGTGGAGGCCGCCTGCAGCCGTGCTCTGTCTCTGAAGGCTTACAGCTACAAGAGCGTCGAATCGATCCTGAAAACCAATCTTGACAAACAGCAGTTGCCGGAATCCTCCTGTCCCGAAAAACCGATCATCCATGACAACATCCGGGGCCGACAATATTATCAGCAAGAGGAGGACGCCCATGCTTGATCAACAGACCATAAGCAAACTTTACGAACTGAAACTGACGGGTATGGCAGAGGCCTTCGCCGATCAGCTCAAAGAGCCGGAACTGGATAAGCTTTCCTTCGCGGAGCGTTTCGGTCTCATTGTCGATCGTCAATGGACCTGGAAGGAAAACAACCGCATGGAGCGATATCTGAAAAACGCCCATATGAAGCTCAATGCCTGCGTGGAGGATATCGACTACAAAACTCCACGGGGAATCGATCGGTCCGTTATGATGAGCCTCATCTCTTGCGATTGGGTCAAACGTCACCACAACATCATCATTACCGGCCCCACCGGTGCGGGAAAAACCTTCCTCGCTTGCGCCCTGACCAACAAGGCCTGCCGGGAAGGATACCGCGCTTTCTACATCAGATCTCCAAAGTTCTCATACCAGATGGCCTTGGCCAAGGGAGACGGGAGCTACAGCAAGACCATCAACAAACTTGCCAAGGCCCATGTCCTGGTGATTGATGATCTGGGGCTTGCCCCTATGACCGACTCCGAACGAAGAGACCTTCTGGAGGTTGTTGAGGAAAGACATGGCCATGCCTCCACTATCGTTACCAGCCAACTCCCCGTGGAGCACTGGCATGAACAGATCGGCGACCCCACCATCGCCGATGCTATCCTCGACCGTTTGATCCATAACGCCCATAAGATAAACTTGTCTATGAAAGGAGGCTCGCTGAGAAAAAAATATGCCGGCTTGACCTGAAGAAGCTTCTATGAGAAAGAACTAAAAAAACCAGCGTCGCTACGCTCCGACCAGGGGTGGCGGATTCCTTCGGAATCGAGTGGCGGAATCATCGGAATAGGCAGTTTGCGAGATTTGAGGAATACGATTTGAACTTGCATGAAGATGGCAATGCCCTTTTTTTACAATGGGATGTTTCCATGTTTTCTCTCAACTTTCTCCGGAGGCTTATTCCACAGAAGTTTGATCGATCGATATAGATGGGCTCGTGTATCCTGAGGTCTGATTAGGAAATCAACAACCATTTTTCCGGCATACAAATAAGGTGAGTTAAACTTATTACGATATTCTTCCATTTTTTCTCTTTTGAACGACTCCTTATCGACGGCACCCTTTATTTCCTTTCTGTATAGAATCTCGACGGCACCTTCAGCCCCCATAATGGCCATTTCCGCTGTCGGCCATGCAAAAGCAATGTCAGCCCCCATCGTCTTAGAACCCATGGCCGCCCAGGAGCCCCCGTATGCCTTCCTGATCACAACCAAGATCTTAGGCACATCCGCCTCAACATACCCGTAAAGCATCTTGGCACCATGCCGTATGATTCCCTTGTGCTCCTCTTTCACTCCCGGGAGATACCCGGGAACATCGGCAAATGTTATTATGGGAATATTGAAACAATCGCAAAATCGGTAAAATCGGGCTGCTTTATCCGATGCATCACTATCTATCGACCCTGCCAGTACAAAGGATTGGTTCGCTACTACACCAATGGGATAACCACCTATTCGACCAAATCCCGTGATCATATTTCTGGCAAACCTTTGTTTTACTTCAAAAAAATCGCCTTTATCCACGATGGAGCGAACGATCCGTCTCATGTCGAATGCTTCTTTTGGTGAATCAGGAACAATATCTACAAGCTCCTCACATGTTCGATAAGGGTCGTCACCTGTTTCGACAATGGGCGGTTTCTCAAAGCAACTTGCGGGTAGAAAACCCAGGAGCTTTTGAACCTGGGAAATACAATCCTGTTCACTTTTTGATACAAAATCCGCCACACCGGATACCTGACTGTGAACCATTGATCCGCCAAGCTCTTCGCCGGTGCAATCTTCATTGCAGACTTCCTTAATTACCCGGGGACCGGTAATGTACATTTCGCTTGTTTTGTCGATCATAAAAATAAAGTCTGTCAGCGCCGGAGAATAACACCCGCCCCCAGCGCATGTTCCCATAATGCATGATATTTGGGGAACAACTCCCGATCCCTTTATATGTTCATAGAAAAGAAGACTGTATGTCCCGCTCCCCTCTTGAATTCTCGCCCCCGATGTATCCACGAGACCAACCATAGGCGCCCTTGCCTTTACAGACATCTTTTGAGCATGGGCTATTTTAGTGGCATTGCTTAAGCCGATGCTTCCTCCAAGAACGGTAAAGTCCATGGCGTAGATAAAAACAGTTCTGCCGTTTACGTCTCCATATCCCGTGATAACGCCATCCCCGTAAGGACGTTTTTTCTCCATTCCAAAATCATAACATTGGTGCTGTGAATACATGTCAAGTTCAATGAACGTACCTTTGTCAAAAAAGAGAGCTATCCTCTCTCGAGCTGTAAGCCTTCCCTTTTTGTGTTGATCCTCTATTGCCTTGACACCTCCCCCGAGCTTTACGAGCTGTTCGGTTCGCTCAAGTTCGCTGATCGCATCACGAACACCCATTGGATCATCCTCCTTAAATTAAATACAATCCTTCTCAAATTGAAACACAATCGATCAGTTCTTGGTTCTGATCTGAATCCGATTTTCCCGATTAAAAATATCCTATTTCATTCAATGACCATGATCACTTCATCCGCCTCAACCTTGTCGTTCACCTTCACATTGATCTCTTTAACAGTCCCATCAACGGGCGCTGTAATGGGATTTTCCATCTTCATCGCCTCGATCATTACAAGGTAATCGTCCTCACTTACGACATCTCCTACATTCGTAAAAATTTGCAAAATCTTGCCTGACATGGGGGCTTTAATTTTTTGAAGCATTCTTTCTTCTCCTTTTAATAAATTTTTTTAACTCTTTTTCCGATTGCCTCTTTTAATAAATAACGATTCTAAGGTAGCCATTGTCGCGGCATCCATCTCATAGGGATGGAACGGATGGATGGCAAACTCCCTTACTATATTTTTAAACGTCTTCTCTTCCATCGTACGTTTAAAACCCACCGGAATCTCCTTTCTAAGTACGAAAGATCTAAAAATTAAAGACATTATTGTTTTGTAAATAATGACTTACGGAACAAACGGACAGTACAATTAAATTAAAACCTTCCAACCATACAAGCTTAAAGAATACCAAAAGATAACCATAAAAATCCCAGCAATATACTGGGACATATTAACGTTTCTGTTTAAATTTTTGAAAAAACAACAAGACATCGCCTTAAAGCATTTTGTAGCCATAAATAATCGTTAGTTTTCACATATCACAGATATCGCCTGGGAATTATCTGTGCATTTTCTGTTATTTAAAGCTTGAGCTGGCTTGATAAAACGCCCGAATCGGCGCTGAAGGGTATCCGTGAAATGGTCGACAGTGTGATCAAGGATATGAGGAAAACGGGTGAAGAAATCCCTCAACCAATTGCGAGCAAAAGGTACAGCGGGAAATTCATGGTGCGCGTTCCCCCTGAGGTGCACAGAAATCTTGCCATTCAGGCTTCCGAATCGGGCGTCAGCCTTAACCGAATTGTCGGATCAAAATTGAGCCGATAGAGAAATAAAGGGGATGAATGTTTCCTGGTGTTGGTTGATCCTCTGTGGGGGTCCTTGGGGAGTCCTTTTTTTCCAACAGCCTCAAACCAACCGATAAATCATCGTCAATCTTTTTGAAACAGATCTCGGTCGTCGTATGGGTCCGGTGCCACAACCATACTGCTCCGGGGAACAATTATTTTATATTTCTTATCCAGCGTTCCCTGTCGTTGAAAAGGGTATATGCACCATTGCCGAGAGGAGCGAGCCATTTGCTATTCTCATGCACCTCGCGGAGATTTTTTACAGATTACTTTTCATTATATGATATGATTTCAGCATTCGCTGAAAATATCAATTACAGTGAAAAATAACCTTGACATTTGCGATATTTCACCCTATTGTCAGCTTTCAGCGAATGCTGAAAGGTTCATATTCAATGAAAACACTTGGGAATGAAATAGAGATCAAAGCGTTGGAGGCTCTCAAGACCTGCCTGAAGCGGGTTCCTTTTTTGACAATCGAATCTGTAAAGCAAGAGCCTCGTACGGATGACGCACAGTTTGATATCCTTGCAAGAGTGCGTATCGCCCAAGAACGGCAGAATATTGTTGTGGAAGTGAAAGGAAATGGTCAGCCCAGAATAGTTCGTTCGGCCATTTTCCAGCTCCTGCGATATCGCGAAAAAAATCCCAACGCGTACTGCGTGGTCATCGCACCCTACATTTCTCCACAATCAGCGGCGATATGTGCAAAGGAGGGTATCGGATATATAGACCTCGCCGGCAATTGCCGGCTGACCTTTGACAAGGTTTATATAGAACAGGAAGGGAAAGCAAACCCCTTTGCCGTAAAGCGAGACCTGCGTTCTCTTTACTCACCAAAGGCCGAGCGCGTGCTTCGCGTACTTCTGGACAATCCGAAAAAGGCCTGGCGTGTCCAGTCATTGGCGAAAGAGGCAATGGTAAGCCTCGGGCAGGTTTCCAATGTAAAGAGCTTGCTTGAAAACCGTGAATGGCTCATAAGTACTGACGCCGGACTGGTGCTCAGCACCCCTGATCAACTTTTGACCGAATGGTCAGAAAACTACAACTTTAGCAGGAACATAACGCGGAATTACTACACCCTGAAAACTATGGCAGAAATCGAGGCCGATCTGGCTGAGATCTGCATGAAAAAGGGAATCCGCTACGCCCTGACCGGTTTTTCTGCGGCGGCAAGATACGCACCTGCTGTGCGCTACCAGAGGGCAATGGCCTATGTCGGGGAAAAAGCGGACAAGGTGGCCGAGTCTCTTTCACTGAAAGAAGTTTCCAGCGGGGCCAATGTAACACTTCTTTCCCCTTATGACGAAGGCGTCATGTACGGTTCACGATTGATTGATAGAATACAGGTGGCGATGCCGGTCCAAGTGTATCTTGATCTCTCATCTATGAAAGGCAGGGGGGAAGAGGCAGCCGCAATGTTGCTGAACGAGATGATTAAAAAACAATGGTAACCCGAAGGGATTATACGGCCGAAGCGGTACAGGCGGCAAAGTCTGTCCTGATAGAGCTGATGCACCTGCTCGGTGAGTACCGGGACGATATCGTCCTGATTGGAGGGTGGGTGCCGGAGTTGTTATTGCCGCGGGAACCCTTCCCCCATGTCGGCAGCATGGATATCGATCTTGCCCTGAATCACATGAAGATACAAGATGGATATAAGCGGATTGAAGAACTTCTCATCTCACGCGGCTATTACCAGGATGAAAGCAAGCAACCTTACATTTTCTTCAGGGACGTCCCAGTAGGTGGACGGACAATAAAGGTGCAGGTCGATCTACTATCGGGAGAGTATGAAGGAACCGGCAAGAGCCGCCGCCGCCAGGTTGTACAAGGAATGAAAGCTCGCAAGGTGCGCGGCTGTGATCTTGCTTTCGACATGACAAAAGAGGTTCCCATTGAAGGAGAAATTCCCGGCGGTGGCCGCGACCGGGTGACCATCAGGGTTGCCTCCATTGTTCCATTCATTATCATGAAAGGAATGGCGCTCGACGAGCGGCTGAAAGAAAAAGATGCCTGGGATATCTATTTCTGCGTCCGTTCTTATCCCGGTGGAATTGATACCCTGGTTGAAGAATTCCGTCCTCACTTGTCACACGGTTTAGTTCAGGAAGGTCTTGCAAAGATTGGCAAGCACTTCGCCAGCATAGTGTCAATCGGTCCAAGATTCGTCGCAGATTTTGAGGCGGCGGAAGATCCTGAAGAGAGGGAACGGATCATCCGCGATGCCTTTGAGCGGGTGAGTGCTCTTCTGGAAAAACTTATGAATTTCAAAGCATCAGCTTAACATCGAGTACACGTCAACAGAACTGCATGCTTCTAATCAGTTCATTGGCGATATTGTTGCTTTCGAGCCGCATTATACTTTCTTCCGACCGACCGAAACTCAAGAGGTTTATACTTCCATACCAAACAATCCTCCGATCCAAGACAGAAAATTTCTGATGGATCTTGGATTTGTACACCATATTTAATCCAGATGTTTGCAACGCATCCAACGTTTCTTCCAAGCCTTGTTTTTCCATGAAATCGGAGGTTGGCCGCGTTACAACCACAACATCCACTTTCTTCTCCAAGGCTGCTTTCATGATTTGGAGCATTTGCAGCGCACGTCTTTTTGTTATGAAGGGACTTACAATGATGATTTCCCTTCCTGCTTTCAGCACGTCGTTTTGATAAACAGGAAGGAAATTCCGATTGTCAAAAATAATGTCCGCAGGCTCGCTTACAAAACCCTCCGCTTTTGCCTTGTATCCGATTGACGCATATCCGGATAGCCGTTTATTATACATTTTCTCCAGCATCCTTACATGAATATCGACGTAATCATAGATCCGGACTTCACGTTTGCCTTCACACAGCCGATGGAGTCTGCCTGCATACTGCTTCAGTGTTCCTTTCCAAGATATAGGCATCGCCAGAAACAGCGTATCGAGCCTGGGCTCGTCAAATCCTTCGCCGATGTATTTCCCCGTGGCAATCAAAGTCAATGGTTTGTCGGGTGGCGCTTCAGATATGCTCGACAAGGCTTGCTTCTTCTCTTTTGCGGCCTTGCCGCCGATCAGGGTAATGGCATTGGGAATGGTTTCTTTTATCTTTTTGGCGAGCAATTCAACGTGAGCAGTCCTTTCAGTCAAGACGAGTGAATTTCTACCCTCTTGATAACTCTTGACCACATCATCAGCAATCAGCTCGTTTCTAAATTCATCAACAACAATTTCAGAATACAGTTCTTGGATCGAGAATGCCTTATCATCTGTATCGAATGGCACTCTATAGCTACCGGAATACCGAAGGACATACAGACTTCTCTGAGTGTGGACGTATCCTTTCGCCAACCCTCATCGTCAAAATCAATCACCAGAAAATGGCATGTTTCATCTTGGTACAGGGGATAGATGCCTATGACGATGTTCCCTTTCAAATGTGCCTCGATGACTTTTTCATTCAAGGTATCGTATGATTGGTGGGGGCATTTGAAACATTTACCTGCCGGCTTCCTGCACAGGCCTGGTTTCCACTCATTCAGGCACACCGGCGTATATCCGGACCTGCCATTCCTGTTTTCCCACCTCTTTGCGTACACATCATCCCGCCCTTTAAATAACGACTTGAATAATCTTATCTTTTCCGATGGATCAGCATATTTAATCAATTCTGAATGCGGATCTGTTTCAGGAGCAGCAAATCCCGAAGGCGAGTTAATTTTGGAATCTGGATCAACATGCTGTATTTCAGGTATACCCAATTTCGCCTTT
The DNA here is from genome assembly GCA_002383495.1 of Syntrophaceae bacterium UBA4054. Taxonomy (GTDB): domain Bacteria; phylum Desulfobacterota; class Syntrophia; order Syntrophales; family UBA4778; genus UBA4054. Next base: position 25,068 of record DFZO01000023.1, read on the forward strand.
AATGTCTCATTCTCCTCCCTCAAGGATTTGTTCTCGGCAACTAACGCCCGATGTTTTTCGAGTAACTCTTCAAAATTCATAACGTCAACCGTTCTACAACTCATTCGATCATCAAAGCTTTAAGGCTTTCAAAATCATGAATATTATCTATAATTAGCTTTTTTTTCGCTTTCGTCTTCTCGAACAATTCCTTTTGTTTGTCTGTCAGCTCTCCGCCGTATTTTGCTTCGATCAGCACTTTGTTTTGCGTAAAGAAATCCAATTCGATGCCGTTTTGATAAATATATCTCGGTTCCAGAGACTTGATCGTCAGATATACATAATTTTCGAATAGCGCACCTTTATCTCGGAATCCCGTCAGAAGGTTCCGGATACCAAGATCGGCTGCGTAATTTTTTTTGGGAGAGAGGATCCTTTCGTTTAATTTCCCGTAGCGCGGAATCAGATAGATAAGATAAGTTTCCTCAAACATCTGCAGGTATCTTTTCGCTGTATCGGGGGACATTTTTAGAATATTGGCGATCTTGTTGATGCTGACCTGCTTGCCGACCCGCTCCATCAAGAGAGCAAAAAAATCCTTTATGCCCTGGGGGTTCTTTATTCCGTGAAAGGCGACAATATCCTTATAAATCACGTCGTCTACCAGAGTGGTCAGATATTCCCGGTTCTGCGTCAGGACAAATTCCGGTATTCCTCCTATCTTGAGGTATTCTTCAAAGAACGATTCCTTCAGGTAATCTTCCCTTTTTTTCATTTCCAGCTTTCTGAAATCGCAATATTCTTCGAAATTGAGCGGCAGGACTTCCAGGACAATCTCGCGACCTGTTAGAAATGCCTTTTTGTCTTTCAGAACGGAGCTGCTGGACGATGAGGCATAGATCTTCACATTCTGCTGGTCATAGAGATTTTTCAGCTGACGATGAAACTGGTCCTTGTACGCTATCTCATCAAGGAACAGGTATACTCTCTCATCAATGCGAAGTTTCTGTATCTTCCTGTATTCGGCGACGATGTCGATGATGGACTTCTTCTCCAATGAGTAGTCGTCCAGACTTATGTAGAAAATATGCCTGGCAGGGATACCCTTGCGGATGAGGTCCCCGATAAAAAGCTTCAATAGCGTGGTCTTGCCCACCCTTCTAAGGCCTGTAAGAATGACGATGGCCTTTTCTGAAAATACCTTCTCCATCCTGGATAGATATTCCGATCTAGGGATGATGCCACCCAGTCCTATTTCTTCTTCCCACCATGGATTGTATTGGTAATAAACTTCGCTTGACATTAGCATATCCTCCGGATTGATGTGGCCAATATACGATAGTATCGCATATAATACAATAGAAATATACGATTTAAGCGTATATTATTCCCAGAAGAGACACTTTGATATGCCTCTTTGGTTGGTGATTAAATTTTCATCTGCTTGGTTTTACGGTGGGTGTCCCGACGGGGGTCCTTTTTTTGAAATCAGGGTAAAACGAGTGCACACCGTTACACAGGAAGACAGACAACTTAGAACAAAAACGGATATTTATCAATAAAACAGGCGGCTTAGATATCTTTTGCGCGCTCCTCTCACGCCGAGAACCTGGGTTCAAATCCCGGTGGGATCACCAAACAATTACAGGGGGTTACGAATTTAGCGTAGCCCCCATTTTTGTGTGGGGGTCCCCATGGAGGTCCTTTTTTTCCAACAGCCTCAAACCAACCGATAAATCATCGTCAATCTTTTTGAGATAGATATCGGTCGTCGTCTGGGTCCGGTGCCACAACCATACTGCTCCGGGGAACAGTTATTTTGTATTTCTTGTCCGGCGTTCCATATATTTGAATTAAATTCTAAATGTCACCCCATAGTAGACAATTTGGAATATTTTTAAATAATTCTTTGTTTATGGTTAAACCGGCAATATAATCGGCATAAATGGAGCCAAAAACATACAAATATCTTGACATCGCTCCAATAAATATATATGCTTACGCCATAAAATAATCGGCATAAAGATCGGCAAATAAAAATGTATGAACGCATTTCTCAAATGGAGCCTCTCTATCCTTCCTCGTCGCCCGAGCTTGTCGATAGTGCTCGTGCGATCTTAAGCCGTTCTGCAACCCTTGAAGGGCGCCTTCACTCTGTCACGAGCAAATCGATCGTAGAATTCCTGCGCATCACCAACAGTTATTATTCAAACCTTATAGAAGGACACAGCACTCATCCCATAGATATCGAGCGGGCCATGCGCAAGGATTATTCGAGCGATCCGGCTAAAAGAAACTTGCAAATAGAAAGTCTTGCTCATATCGAATGCCAGCACAAAATCGAAAAGCGGCTGGAGGAAGACTCAACGGTAAACATATCAAGCCCTGAATTCCTCAAATGGCTGCACCAGATCTTCTATCGACAGATCCCCTCCGAATTGCGGCTCGTAAAAAATGAGGAGACGGGCGAAGAAATTGAGGTCATCCCCGGAGAGTTCCGGCACAGGACGGTTAAAGTAGGACGGCACATCGGGCCTAAAGAAGATGCCCTTCCCCAATTTCTTGATCGGTTTGCGTCCTTCTATCGTATTGCATCATTTCATGGGATTGATCCTCTTGTGGCTGCGCCGGCAGCCCATCATCGCCTGACCTGGATTCACCCTTTCCTGGACGGAAACGGCCGAGTAGCGCGGCTTCACACGGACGCATGGTTCATGAAGTTGCCCCTCTCTGGATATGGATTATGGAACATCAGCCGCGGCATAGCCCGGCGGAAAAGCGGCTACATTTCTGCCCTCGTCCAGGCTGATGCCCCGCGTCAGGGCGATCTGAACGGCCGCGGGAACCTGTCACAAAAGGGGTTGACCGATTTCTGCAAATTCTTCTTCGGATTATGCCTGGATCAAATTGACTACATGGGCAGAATGCTTGCCCTTGACGGTCTCATGGACAGAATCCAGGGCTATGTAAACCTGAGGAAAGAGAAATCAATAGCAGCACCAGTGCCGATTTCGACTCCTCTTAAAAAGGAAGCTGCTTTTATGCTCCAGGATGTACTCCTACGAGGGGAAGTGGCCAGAGGCGATGTGATTCGCTGCTCGGGTATGGCTGAAAGGACAGGCAGAATACTTTTGGGACAGCTTTTGCAGGAGGGACTCTTGGTATCGGATACCCCGAAAGGACCGGTGAGATTCGGGTTCCCTGTTTCGGTTGCAGGATATCTCTTTCCTGATCTTTATCCGGCGACAGGTTATCTATAAGAAGATTTTATATCCGACCTTGAGATCTCTCCCTCATTCATTTTTCCCCCTGCGCCAGTGCCTTGACGGCCTCGTCGTCCGTGACCCTCAGTTTTTGTCCGGTGTTCATATAGGTAACCTTATTCCCCGTACCGCAGCGAAACGTCAACAGGGCTGCGGAATCTGCCTGAGTTGAAAAAAGATTCTAATTGACATGTAATTATAAAATAATTATTATTTAACTATGATTAGCTTTTTGTGGGATCCTAAGAAAAGTGAAGCCAATCAGAAGAAACATCGGGTGGCCTTCGATGAGGCTAAAGAAGTGTTTTATGATGAGCACGCTATCAGATACTATGATCCTGATCATTCTGCAGACGAGGATAGATTTTTGATGTTGGGTCTAAGTCAAAGGTTAAGGGTTCTCGTTGTATGCCATTGCTTCGGAGAGAGTGATTCGGCCATCAGGATCATTTCGGCCAGAAAGGCCACCAAAAAAGAAGAAATTGCTTACTGGGAGGAACTAAAATGAGAAGAGAATATAACTTCAGCAGGATGAAAGGCGAGAAGAATCCTTACGCCAAAGATTTGAAGACTCAGATAACCATTCGCATTGACACGGAGACTGTGAGTTACTTCAAGGAATTGGCTGAAAGTACAGGAATGGCTTATCAGAGCCTTATAAACCTATATTTGCGAGAATGTGTCAAGACGGGAAAAAAACCCACCATCAAGTGGTTTCAAGCTTCGGCAAAAGCCTCGCCATAGTGGGCAAAAAAGTTGATCGCCGTTCCTCCCGCCGAACAGCACTGCAGGTATTCCAGGCTAACGTTCATCAGGTTTACATAGGAAAAAAAGAGCATTGGGCAGGATCAGGTTCCATCTCCGGACTAAGGCCCTGCTCCGCAGGCGCGTTGTGGAATTTGAGCAAGGGCAAAGAACTTCACCAGGATTTGCCGGGAAACCCGGCAGAAAAAACAGATGCGGAGGTGCTCATGAGTAAAAGAAAAGTCCTGTCTTCAGAATCAGACGTCAAGGTGATCGCAAAGATCATGCGTGCGGTTCTCGGTCCCGATCTTATGAAACATATAGACGAACAGGGGATTCAGGTAGAGGACATAATCCGCTTTATGCCCGTCCAGAAGGAAATTCAGGCATCCCGCGAATCTCAGGGCATGTCGCTGAAGGATGCCGCAGCCCGTTTAAAAGTCCGGCAATACAAGCTTCGCGACATTGAAAGCGGTTTGTTTTCAAGAATAGAGCCGGAAATCCTCAACGTATATTGTGGGCTCCTTGGACTGGGCGGATTCATGGAATCCTGGTGCTGGGACAATCGGGCGCTGGCCGATAAGATCGGAATCGGGCGTTTCGCCGAATCGCATGGAAATCCGCCGGGCGTTCCGGCTTCCGGTCAGGAAAAGAGAGGACTGTCGCTGGTGAGATCTCCAGACATGATCTATCAGCTTAAGATCACGTTGCGCAACAGCAGGCCCCCGATCTGGCGGCGCGTGCTGGTGCCGGGGAAATTCAGCCTGTTCAAGCTCCACCAAGCGATCCAGGCTGCCATGGGGTGGACGGACAGCCACTTGCACCAGTTCATCATCGACAACCAACGATACAGCATTCCCAGTCCGGACGACTGGGAGCCGGTTATCGACGAGCGCCGTTATTTCCTGAATCAAATTGCGCCTCGGGAAAAGAGAAGATTCATTTATGAATACGATTTCGGCGATGATTGGGAGCATTTGATTCTGGTTGAGAAGATTCTAGTTCCGGATCCGAAGGTGAAATATCCCGTGTGCACAGCCGGCAAAAAGGCCTGTCCGCCCGAAGATGTCGGGGGCGTGTACGGGTACGCCGATTTCCTGGAGGCCCTCCGCGATCCGGATCACGAAGAACACGATTCATACCTGGAATGGGCGGGCGGAGAATTCGATCCGGATGCATTGGATTTGGACGAGATCAATCGGGAATTACGACGGATCAGGTAGAAGTGCTGTTCGGGCGAGCCAGTTATGCCATCTTTTTGACTCTCTTCTTTATGATAGAGAGAATCTTTTCTAGAATGTCTGCGCTCTCGTGAGCTTCGTAAAACTCCTTTGCCGTCTCCTCTGCCTTCGGCAATATATTTTCGACTGTGTTCGACAATACCCTCAAAACAAGGTCCTGCTTGACAGCAATTGTATCAGCAAATCTTTTCCAGTGGCGCAGTTGAAGCCAGTTCGGCCTGTCTTCACCGCCTATCTTCATGGCAAGTCTGTCCGTAAGGCTCTCGTAAACCGCTGTGCAAATAAGATCGTAGAATGGTGCAAGCCGGGGACCCGGCTCCGTTAAGAGAAAGGCAAGATTTTTAGCATGGGAATCCGCATTTCCTATCAGCACATTGAATATGACCCAGTTCAGAAGCGCCATCCGATCCGCCGCGGGACGGATGCTTTCCCTGGCTATCAGGTCGAAGCACTGTTTCAGTGACGGACCCCCTTCAGTTTCATATTTCTGGTCCGGAAGAACGCCCAGTGCCTGGCAAAAATCTTCCTGGTGAAGTCGAATCAGTTCTCCAGCAGGGTTCCTTTCTCTATCAAAACGCTTGACGATAAATAAGGTATCGAGATTCTCACGGACTGTCACCTCAGGCACCTGGAGATCCATCTTCTCCGCAAGCGTCATGCAGAAAGCCTCGTTCATCACAGTCTCTTCGAGTTCTCTGATAGGCGGCTTTAGAATGTGAGTGCTCGGAGCATTGCCCGTGGCCAGAAAGATTCTTCCATCCTCCATGTAAACAGGGAGCTTGTTTTGAGCCCCCGCAAGGGAAAGGCGAATCCCCTTCTCCCCTGCCATGAGCGGTCTTCTTGGGAGCTCGACTACAATTTTGTGAAGTTCTTTCTCATCAAGCTCGCGGTACCCTGGTCGCTCCTTGGGTGAATCGCCTTCGGGGAAAAGAGAAACCGCGCCCGCACACTCACCGCCTATCCTTCTTAAAAGAACAAAATCGTTCTTCTCGGAAATTCCCAGGCGGCTTGCGATGATCCTTCGGATTTCGGCTTCCGGGAGAAGATTAGCAAAAAAAGGACGCGCCAGGTCATCCGGATAAGCCTCGGACCGGAGAGGAAGATTCAGGGACAATGCCATGCTTTCCGGATTATTGAGCCATTCACGGTCATATTGAAAGACAAATCTCCGTCGCTCGTCGAGCCAGAGATGTCCGACTATCGCATCTTTCAGATAAACCACGAGCCTGTCGCCTGCCTCGCCGTTACTCATCTTTCCAACCCCTTGGCCCGATTCTGACTTCAAGTCCCATGCCATTCAGGACCTGAAGGACCTTGCCAATGTGCGCAGTGGTTTTTCCATTTTCGAGATCTGATAAAAACCTGTAGCCTACATTGCACAGCGCAGCTGCATCCGCGAGGGTCAAACCATCTGCCTTTCTCTTGTTTCTCACCATCTGCCCTATATCGGCCGGCGAAGTCACTTTTCCCTTCAAGCTTCCTTACCTCCTGTGCCTATCTGGTATTATTACCGTACGGGAATAATATTCGGACTTCGTGTCTTTGTCAAGTGTATTATTACCGTACGGGAATTATTTACACGAAAACACATTTAAAATGCAAGATTATTCCCGAGCGGGAATTGGAAAAAACAGATTTGCGTTTATTGGGTAAGTCGAATAAGCAACGCATATGAAGAGAAAATCGGAGGCGCATGTGGGGGTCCCGGTGGGATCACCATATATTAAAAAGTCGGGGCTGCGAAACCGCTCCGGCTTTTTTGTTTTTATTCGTTGCCCTTTTCCAAGGAAGGGAGAAAGACATGAAACGTCGATCCTGAACCCGCCTCCGATTCCACCGAAATAAAGCCTTCGTGATTTTTCAGAATGGAATGGCACACGGAAAGCCCGAGCCCTGCCCCCAGGCCTCTTTCCCCCGATTTGGATTTCGTCGTAAAGTAGGGATCGAATATTCTCGTCATATCATCTTTTGCTATCCCGCTTCCCGTATCTTTCACTGAAACCTTGATGTATCTCCCGGGTTTGATATCCGCGTAATCCTCTTCCCTGAGCACGGTGTTTTCAGCCCTGAACTCCACTGTTCCCCCTTCGGGCATGGCTTCGAGGGCATTCATGATGATGCTTTCAAAGACCTGCCGGATCTGCCCGCTGTCGATCCTGGCATGCCACAGATCCTCCGGTATGGAGGTCCGGCATTCGATATTGGATCCGGCCGGAATGTTTTGAATGGCTTCCCTGAGCACGGGGACAAGGGCCTCCGTCCTTCTCAAGGGGTATCCCCCTTTCGCGAAGGTCACCAGTTTAAAGGACAACTCCTTGGCCAGCAGGCTGGCCTTTTCCGCCGCCGTGAGCGCCTTCTCCAGCATCTCGTCTTCCTCAGGCATGGAAAGCTTTGCCAGGAAGATGTCGCGCAGGATGGAAGAGATCAGGCTGTCGAAATCCTGGGCCACGCCTCCGGCGAAGGTCGCGAGGGATTCCAGTTTCTTCAACTTGATCAGGTCCTGCTCCGCCAGTTTCTGCTCCGTGACATCTTCAAGAACCTCAATCGCCCCATCTATTCTGCCCCGGGAATCCCGGATCACGGAGGCCGTGAACCGTATCCATCTGCCTCCCTCTCCCATGTCCGGGAAAAAATCCGTCGTCATCCCGATTTTTTCACGCCCCTTGGATTTCTCGTATTTTCCCGAGTACCAATGAGGAACCGTCCCCAGCGATTCATTCATGACCAGGTCCGCCATGCAGGGCCTTTCCGTTTTGTAGAAGGGCCGCCAGTGCTCTTTCGTTCCGATGACATCCTCCGCCCTGATCCCGGTCAGCCCCTCCAGCGCCCTGTTCCAGTAAACGACCTTGTGGTCCGTGCCGATCACGAAGGTGGGAATGGGAGAGCTCTCCAGAACGCTGTTCAGTCTCCGCTCAACTCTCCTCCTCGACAGTGCCGAGTAGACCAGGGACAGAAAAGCCAGGAGGCCTATGCCCAAGAGAAATATCAGGAGTGCGTTCATGGCCCTTACCTTTTTAAAAATATTCGAGTCGCGCGGTCAACGGCATCATCCAGAAATGAGGAACTTTTGGGGATTGGATTTTATGGGCGAACCGTCATGTGATCATTTCGCGTTTGCCAAAATATTTCGCGGCCATTCCATTCGCGGCCAGGATTCCAGAGATTCCCGCACCCACGATCCCCCGACTCTTTCCGGCACCGTCCCCGGCCACAAAGATGCCGCTCATATTCGTTTCGAGATTCCGATCCGTCGGAAAGTGCGTATCGAAGAACTTGATCTCCGGCGCATAGAAGAGGGTGGAGGGGTGAAGAATGCCGGGCACAATCTTGTCGAGTTTTTTCAAGGACTCCCAGAGATTGTCGATGATGCGCGCCGGCATGCCGAGGGTGATATCACCCGGCGTGGCATTGAAGGTTGCCTTGCACAGTCCGAAGTGGCGGGTGCTGCTGTTGAATGTCGATTGGGAACTCCGTCTGCCCTCCCGGAAGTCCCCCACTCTTTGAACAATGGGCCTTCCTCCTCCCAGCAGAAGAAACTGTTTGGCGATCATGCGCCCGTACTCCGTCGTATCGGAAAAGGGCTTGGTCAGGGACACGGTGTTGATCAGGGCGAAATTCGTATTGTCCGTTTTCCGGCCGGAAAGAGCATCTCCGTTCACCAGCTTGAAGCCCCAATAGTCTTCTGCGCGAACCCGGCCGCCCGGATTCGTGCAGAACGTCCGGACCTTATCCCCGTGACGGGAGGTGTAGAAAATGAATTTCGGATCGTACACGTGATCCGTGACGGCATCATAAAATCGTCTGTTCAGTTCAACCCGGATGCCGACATCGATCGGACCAAAATGATGGCGAACCTCCATTTTATCCGCCATGTCCCGCAGCCAGTAGGCTCCGCTTCGCCCCGGCGCGGCCAGAACAACATCGGCGGAATAAACGGCCTTTTTTCGATGGGCACGGCAGATGACGTCGAACCGTCCATCGCTGCACTTCACAATGGACAGTACTTCCGTCCCCAGCAGGAAGGTCGTTTTCTTCAGGTGACCTCGCAAATAATCCACGACGGATTTGCCGTGGTCGGTTCCCCAGTGCCATTGCTCCGGCGCAATGAACTGGACACCCTGCTCCTCGGCAATGCCCCGCAATACTTCGATCTTGGGATTCTCATCAACCACGGTCACCTGGCGGCATTGAGGAAAACGGGTGAAATACGGCTTGATGACTTCGATCCAGTGCGCTGCCGTTTCGGAATCGATCTGAAGCGCGTTCAGATCCATGCCGATGCGATAGTCAAAATTCAACTTTCCGTCATTCAGCAGCCCTCCCGCGGGATACGCCTTTCGGTCCACGACTGCAATGCCGTCAACACCCAGGCGCTCGAGCCATATCGCCGCAAAGAGACCGGCCGGACCGGAGCCGATGATCAACACGTTATAGGTATCCATATTCCTCTCAAGAGACCCTCATGAAAACAGCGCGTCATGACGCTTCTTGTTTTCGATGGCCCGTTCATAGGCCTTCAGATATTCCCCAGCGCTCTTCTCCCAGGAAAAATCCTCTGCCATAGCCCGCGCGATCAACTGATTCATGTGCTCAGGCCTGTCGTAATACGTCCGGAGCGCCCATTCGAGGGTATGGTAAAGTGCGCCCGGAGTGGCATCGTAGAACTTGAACCCCGTGCCCCCGCCCGTGTTTTCATCGTAGTTGACGACGGTATCGTCAAGCCCACCCGTTGCATGAACGATCGGGAGCGTCCCGTAGCGCAGCGAGTACAACTGGTTCAATCCGCACGGCTCGTACAGCGACGGCATCACAAAGAAATCGCAACCCGCCTCGATGAGATGGGCCAGGTCGTTGCTGAACCCGATATATGAACCTGCACGGCCGGGGCGACGCCCCGGAAGATCACCGAAAAACCTTTCAAGATTGTTTTCACCGGTACCGAGAATCACGAACTGGAGGGCCATGTTCTGAATCGCTGCATCGATGATCCCGGCCAGGAGGTGATAGCCTTTCTGATGCACGAAGCGCCCGATCACGCCGACGAGCGCCACATCGTCCCGTTCTTCAAGACAAAAGTGTTTCTGCAGGGCCCGCTTGCATGTTCTCTTTCCCTTCAGGTCGTCCGACGAATAGCGCTCGGGGATGATGCTGTCCCGTTCCGGTGACCAGTGGTCGTAATCCACACCGTTCAGAATGCCGAAAAAGTTCTCCCCCTTGCTTGAAAGCGAAGGAGCAAGTCCATACGGCGAATAAGGGGTGCTGATCTCCCGGGCATACCCGGGACTGACCGTGTTCACCACGTCAGCGTAGTGGATCCCCCCTTTGAGGAAATGAAGCTGATCGTAAGTTTCGAATTTGTCGGGAACGAAGTTCTGCCAGCCGAGACCGAGATAGCTGTATTGAACCTTGGGGTAGATGCCCTGATAGGCGGCATTGTGGCTGGTCAGAACCGACGCCGCCTGCCCGAGCATCGGAGAATCCCAATCCCAGGTCTTGAGGTAGGCCGACGCGAGCGCGGTCTGCCAATCATGCGCATGAACGACATCGGGACAGAAGTTCATGTCCTGGCACAACTGCAGGGCCGCCCGCGTGAAAAACCCGAAACGGCGTGGGTTGTCGGGATAATCGTTCATGTCGGCGTCGTGATAGAGACCGGGGCGCGAGAAGAAGCGGTGATGCTCGATGAGGTACACGGGTATGGCGGTCTTTGTCACGACCTTGAAGGCGCTGCACCACTCCTGCCCGGTACCCATCCACACCCCCATGGGTTCAATGACCTTTTCTGCGTGATGTCCGTCAAGATTGCAATCGGTATACTTGGGGATGACCACGCGCACATCGTATCCCCGCCTGATAAACTCGGCGGGGAGCGCACCCACCACGTCTCCTAGCCCTCCGGTCTTGATCATAGGAGCCATTTCAGGCGAGATCATGAGGACTTTTCTCTGCTGTTCCATGTGCTGCCATTCCCTGGCGAGAAGATTTCCGGAAGATAAGTCGAGATATGTCGCGGGTGGTGGTTCGGTTCCACTACCCGCCTATGCGACTTGAATCATGGGTCTATGGGTTTTATCGCCCGACGCCCTTTTACAATACAAAACCATTCCGCCCTTGTCAATTCATCCCTATTCAAAACGATTTTTTCTTAAATTTTCTGTCCGGATTTCATTGCAACTATCGATGACGAAATCCACATGGGATCAGGGTCAGGGCGGCGGCCAGGACGTTCATGTGAAGTTCATTTGTATTCAAAAGAATAGACAAATCAATGGGAATCGGCTATATTTAATTTAAAGTTACGCAAGGGTTAAAACAATCTTCTGTTCGGCCATGCGGTCCGGCCAAAAGAAACAGGGAAACGCAGCGTATGCGATGGGTCATATTCAGCGATCTCGACGGCAGTTTACTTAATTACGATGACTACTCCTTCGAACAGGCGCGACCCGCTCTGGAAAGAATCAAGAAATTGGAGATTCCTCTGGTCTTGACCACGAGCAAGACCCGGACGGAGGTCGAGATCATCCTGGGCGAAATGGGATTGGAGGAACCCTTTATCATAGAGAACGGCGGCGCCTTGTTCTTCCCGGCGGGATACCGGGGATGGGACATGGCCGACGGAATCAAAGTGAAGTCTTATGCCGTGATTCAATTGGGCATGCCCTATGCCGAAATAAGAGCGTTCGTAAAGAGGATGACGCCCCGATTCAAGATCAGGGGATTCGGGGACTGTTCGGTTCAGGAGATCGCGGACATGACCGGCCTGCCCTACGACAAGGCCAGGCTGGCAAAGGAAAGGGAGTTTACGGAGCCCTTTCTGCCCGGTGACGAGAAGGACATCGAAGACCTGACGAATCTGGTCTCTAAGAGCAAAATCAAGATCGCCCGTGGAGGGATGTTCTATCATTTTATCGGTGTACATCAGGATAAGGGGAAAGCGGTCGAGATAGCGAAGGGCGTCTTCCGGCGCCATATCGGAAACGAGGTGCGGTTCGTCGGAATCGGGGACAGCACCAATGACATACCGATGCTCGAGCGTGTCGACATTCCCGTTCTGATTCCCCATGCCGACGGTCAATTCGAGCACGTGGATCTGCCGAATCTGGTCAGGGCCGGATTACCCGGAAGCAAGGGCTGGAACGACATCATGGAGGGTATGCTGGATGACCTTGAGAAACGCAGCAATTGAGATATACCGTGATGCCCTGCAGGCGGTCTCGCCGATGAGCCTCATCAGGGGATCCCTCAAGATCGAACCGGACCGCCTCCGGGTCCAGGGAACGGCGTATCCGCTTCGGCGGGGTCAGGGCATTCATGTTTTCGGGAGCGGGAAAGCGGCGATTGAATCGGCCAAAGCCGTCGAGAAGATCCTGGGCGATCGGATCGCAGGCGGCCTGGTCGTCTCCAGCTACGAAGGGAACGGGTTGGAAAAGATAGAAACGTTCCAGAGCTCACATCCTGTTCCAACACAAAAGAGCGTTCAGGCCGCGGACCTTCTCATCCACAAGTTATCCGCCCTCTCGGACGACGATTTTTATATCTACCTTCTATCGGGAGGCAGTTCTTCTCTTGTGGAAAAGCCGGCTTATCCGGTGACGCTGAATGCCCTGCAGAAAACCATCCAGCTTCTCCTCAGGAATGCCGTGCCCATCGAGGAAATGAACGTGGTCCGAAAGCACCTTTCTCTTGTGAAGGGGGGAAAGCTCGGAAGCGCGGCCCGGGCGAAAGGTGTTGTCCTCGTCGTGTCCGATGTGATCGGGGACGGACTGGACACCATCGGTTCCGGCCCCTTTTTCCGTGACCCGTCAAGCTACCAGGACGCCCAGGACATCCTGTTCCGATACGGCCTGTGGCAGCGGCTGCCCGCTTCGGTGAAGGCCCTGATAGCCAGAGGGCTTGCCGGTGTGGTACCGGAAACGCCGAAAGCGAAGAACGCGAACATCGGACACCATATCATCGGGAACAATCTCCATCTGTTGAAAAAAGCGAAAGAAAAGGCAGAGGCCCTGGGACTGGCCGCCCACATCATGAGTTCCCGCCTGAGAGGAGAGGCCAAAGAGGCTGCCAAGGCGATTGTCTCCATGGGGGAAGAGATACTGGGGACGCGACAACCCTTTGCGCCTCCGGTGTGCCTCCTTTTCGGCGGAGAGACAACCGTCACCGTTCAGGGAACTGGAAAGGGAGGAAGAAACCAGGAGATGTGCCTGGCGGCATTGCGGGAAATCCGGGGCAGGAAAAACATCCTGTTCCTGAGCGCCGGGTCCGATGGAATTGACGGGAATTCGGATGCCGCGGGGGCGATTATTGATTGCGAGAGCCATGGAAGGGCCTGTGCCCTCGAATTGAATATGGAAGATTATTTAAGTCGAAACGATTCGTATGCGTTTTTCCGTCAAACCGGAGACCTCATCATCACCGGCCCCACGGGTACGAACGTCATGGATATCACCCTGTTGCTCATCGGAAAGGAGGGTTCATGATAGCGAAACAGAGGTTTTCCACAGCACTCAGGGATCATGTGAGGACGAATATCGAACAGCTGGGATACGCGGATATCGTGATTGGCGTTCCCTGCTATTACAGCGGTTCCACCATCCAGCACGTTGTGAAGATCATTCTGAAAGGGCTCGAAAAGCATTACCGTGATTCCAAGGCGGTCATCCTGGTTTCCGACGGAGGCTCAACGGACGACACGCGCGACCTGGCCCGCGCCATTGATACGAACTCCTATAACATCGAAAAGATCGTTACGGTCTATCGAGGGCTTCCCGGAAAGGGTACCGGGCTGCGGGCAGTCTTCGAGGTGGCGCAATTTCTGAAGGCAAGGGCGACGGCCGTTTTTGACTCCGATCTCGTCTCCATCACGCCGGAATGGATCAAGAACACCCTGGAGCCGATTTTCAAGGGTTATGACTATGTTGCGCCCGATTACAACCGCTATAAACTGGACGGCACCATCACCAATACCATCGCCTATAATCTGACCCGGGCCCTTTACGGGTATAAAATCAGACAGCCCATCGGCGGAGATTTCGGCCTGTCCCTTCCCCTGATCAAGTATTACCTTGACCAGGACGTCTGGGAGTCGGACGTCGCAAAGTTCGGAATCGATATCTGGATGACCACCACGGCCATAGTGGGGGGGTTCAAAATCTGTCAGGCAAAACTGGGGGTGAAAATTCACGGAGAAAAAGATCCCTCGGCGGATCTGGGTCCCATGTTTCGCCAGGTCGTGGGCACCACGTTCCAGTTGATGGAACGCTATGAGGACTACTGGCGAAAAGTCCGGGGATCCAAAGACGTTCCGTCTTTCGGACCCTATATCGGACAGGAGCCCGTTCCTTTCGAAATCGACCAGGACAATTTGATCGAATATTTCAAGGTCGGCTTCAACAACTTCGGGGGGATGTGGGAGAAATTCATTGAAAGAAAAGACTACAAGGCCGTCAAGCAGCTGGCCAGAAGCGCCAATCGAGACGAGTTCTACATGCCCATCGACAGCTGGGTGAGAATGGTCTACCGGTACGTGGATGCTTTCCACTCAACCCCCCGGCAGCGTTTCAAGATCCTGGACACCATGATCCCCTTGTATTATGGTCGGGTGGCCTCCCTGATCAATGAACTGAAGGATAAAAACCAGGCGCAGGCAGAACAGCATTTTGAAAAACAGGCCCGGGAATTTGAAGAGAAGAAGGATTACCTGCTGAAGATATGGAAGATGGGAGGATACCATGGCTGATTTTTTCCAGAACGGCGTGATCGGCACGCTGCAGAAATTGAGAGAAAGGCCTCTCGACGAACTGGAGGCCGAGCTGAAGTCGATTTCAAAACGGAGGAAAATGGCTCTTCTGCTCCCCGCGCTCTTTTCCGAATTCGAAACGCCGTCCATGCCCCGGATCATCGAGGAACTCCGGGGCATTGACTACCTTCATGCCATTGTTCTCTCCCTTGACCGGGCCAGCGAAAAACAGTTCAGGGAAGCCCGGGACAAGATGTCCGTTCTTCCGGCAGACGTGAAAGTCGTCTGGCACGACGGGCCGAGGATGCAGAAGCTCTACAAAGAGTTGAGAAAAAACGCCTTTGATCTGAACATGCCCGGCAAGGGAAGATCCGTCTGGATGACGATGGGCTACATTCTGTCTCTGGGAGACATCTATGCCATCGCTTTGCACGATTGCGACATTGTCAACTACAGGAGAGAAATCGTGTCAAGGCTTTTCTATCCCGTCGTTCACCGGGCCATGGACTTTGAATTCAGCAAGGGATACTATGCGAGGGTGACAGACAAGCTCTACGGGCGGGTCACCCGGCTCTTTTACACGCCCTTGATCAGAACATTGAAACGCATTCTGGGATACAATCCGTTCCTGGAATTCCTGGACAGTTTCCGGTATGCCCTCTCGGGAGAATTTGCCTTTATCAGCAGCCTGGCACGGGGCATCCGGATCTCTCCCACCTGGGGTCTTGAGGTTTCCCTCCTGAGCGAGATTTATCAACATACGACCGTGAATCGCGTCTGCCAGGTTGAAATCATCGAAACCTATGAACACAAGCATCAGATTCTGGAAAAGGATAAGCCCGATGAGGGCTTGATCCGCATGGCGACCGATATCGCCAAGGCCCTTTTCCTGGTTCTGAGCCAGGACGGCATCGTCATGAGTCAATCCTTCTTCAGGACCCTCTGTTCGGCCTACCTTCTGGAATCCCGGGTGGCCATTGAAAAATACCACGCCTTATCGCTTTTGAACGGCTTGAAATATGACAGACACGGAGAGATTGAGGCGGTCGAAGCCTTCACGCGGTCTCTCGGAAGGGCGATGAAGGAGTTTGTGAAAAACCCCGCGGGAATTCCCATGATGCCCTCCTGGGTGCGGGTGTCGGCGGCCATTCCGGATTTTTCGGACAAGATTTGCGAGGCCGTTGAGATGGATAATCGTTAGACATACCTGACGGTGCACTTGCAACCGTGTCGTTCGATGCGAAACAGACCCTCGAAGAATGGTGAAAACGGTATAATGCCGGAAGCGGCGGAAGGGCAATGAAAGACGATCCTCTCTTAAGCATGTCTCTGGACGTGATCCGGGACTGCGTCGTCGCCAACGGCGCCGTCGTGGCGGCAAACAGCGATCGCCCCGATTATCCCCGTCCTGTCCAGAACTACCGCCATGTCTGGCCGAGAGACGCCGCCTTCATGTGCGTCGCCGCCCGTCGGGCGGGACTCCGGGATTTCCAGGAGGGTTTCTTTCGCTGGCTTCTTCACCGGGCGGAAGGATTGCGGGATTCGGGACTTCTGTTCCAAAACTACCACGTGAACGGACCGAAGAGATGGCTCGGCCTGCAGATCGATCAGAACGGTTCGATCCTGTGGGCCCTGAACGATTTCTACGGAGGCGATTACCCGGCGGAAATCCGGGACCTCGTCAGATGCCTGGCCGACGGAATTCTTTCTGTCTGGGGAAAAGGCTTCTTTTCGACGCTGACTCAGGACCTCTGGGAGGAACGGTACGCATACCCCGAGCTGGAACAGTTCCACACATACTCTCTGGCCGCCTGCATCAAGGGGCTTCGGTGCGCCGCCTCCCTGGACAAGGTCTACGACGAACATGCCGCGACGATGGAAGACGCGCTGAAAAAGGCAAACCGCAAGGGTTTTGTCCGCACGGCGGGAAGACTCAGGGACGCGACCTGTGATGCTTCGCTCCTCGGACTCGTCTGGCCCTTTGAAATCTACGAGCCGGACGATCCGCTTGTCGACCGGCTGATCGGAAACATCGAAAGGCGTCTGGCCGTGAAAGGCGGTATTCATCGCTACGAGCACGATGATTACGACGGCCACAGGCTGCATGGCATCGACTCGAGACGGGGCGGCGGCGCCTGGCCGATTCTCCATTTCTGGCTCGCCATTGTGCTATGCCTGAGGGGAGAGCGCGAGAAAGCGCAAATCTTTGTGGATTACGTGCTCCGGCGCGTCCGGGACCATCTCCTGCCGGAGCAGATCTTCGATAACGACATCCAGAAAAGCATCAGACCCCTGGGCTGGAGCCATGCCATGTATATCCTTTGCCGCATGACGGCCATGGAGCTGAAACAATGAGAGCGGTCATGATGGAAAGAAAATTCTGCCATGAAGAAGTTTAAGACAGAGATCCGGCTGAGCAGAGAAATGGGCCTGATGGATGCCACGATGATCGGCGTCGGGGCCATGATCGGTGCGGGAATATTTGTATTGATCGGCATTGCCGCAGGCGTTGCCGGCCCGGCGCTCATTCTGGCCTTCGTGCTCAACGGACTCGTGGCCCTGTTGACCGCCATGTCCTATGCCGAATTGGGGTCCTGTTTTCACGACGCCGGCGGCGGCTACCTCTGGGTCAAGGAAGGTCTTCCAAAATGGAACGGGTTCCTGTCGGGATGGATGAGCTGGTTCGCCCATGCTGTCGCGTGCAGCCTTTACGCTCTGGGGTTCGGCGCTTATTTCGAGCATGTCTTTCGTGAAATCGGGGTGGCCGTGCCGTCGTGGGGCTTCTTTTCACCCCAGAAGGTCCTGGCGGCCGGCGTGGCTGTCATCTTCGCCTATGTGAATTATCGCGGCGCCTCTGAAACGGGGAAAATCGGAAGCCTGGTCACCGTCGCCAAAATCATAATCCTCGGCGTCTTCATCGGCTTCGGGCTGGAGATGATGTTCAGCACGCCGAATTGGCAGTCCCACTTCGAACCTTTCATGGCCAACGGCTGGAGCGGCGTTTTCAAGGCGATGGGCCTTACCTTTATCGCCTTTCAGGGCTTTGAGGTTATCGCTCAGAGTTCCGAGGAAATCGAGAATCCGAGGAAAAACATTCCGCGAGCCGTCTTTCTTTCCCTGGCCATTGTCGTGCCGATTTATCTTCTGGTTGCCGTTTCCGCACTCGGATCGGTCAACCCGGGTCCGTTGACCCCCTGGGACTACCTGGCCCGGCACAAGGAACTCGCCCTCGTGGAAGTGTCCAGGCATTTCTTTATCGGCGGCGGCGTCATGATCCTGGTGGGCGGACTGATATCCACCATGTCCGCCCTGAACGCAACCATCTATTCTTCTTCCCGCGTGGCCTTTGCCATGGGACGGGATCGCAATTTCCCGGCTTTCT
The DNA here is from genome assembly GCA_002383495.1 of Syntrophaceae bacterium UBA4054. Lineage (GTDB taxonomy): Bacteria > Desulfobacterota > Syntrophia > Syntrophales > UBA4778 > UBA4054. Next base: position 43,413 of record DFZO01000023.1, read on the forward strand.
TCAGCAAGGTTGATGCCACGAAGTTCACCCCCCACTGGGCTATCGTCGTGTCGCTCATGATCATCGTGCTCATGTCGATATCTCTTCCCATTGAGGATGTGGCGAGCGCCGCAGACATCATGTTTCTGCTTCTTTTCCTTCAGGTCAACATTGCCATGATCCGCCTTCGGAAAATGAGGCCCGATCTCGACCGCGGCTTCATGGCTCCTCTTTATCCCTGGTTATCCATCATCGGGATCGCGATGCTGCTCTTCCTCGCTCTTTACATGTTCCAATACAGTTCCAAAGCTTGGATCGTCACGGGCGTCTGGATTTTCGTGGGCCTGTTCCTGTACAAGGGATACGCCTCTCACCGGGAGGTGCTCCACCTCCACAAGGTGAAATCCCTGGAGCGGATTGAAAAACAGGAGTACAGAATTCTGACATGCCTTTCCAGTCCGCGAACCGCGGACAGCCTGACGCACATCGCCTTCGCCATCTCAAAAAAGCACACGTCCGAGATTGTTTTCCTGAACATCGTTGAAGTTCGTGAAGGACAGCAGCTTATCGCCGGAATCGATGAGGCAAGGGCGGACCGGCCCCTGTTGCTTGAGGCGGAGACCAGGGCGGCGGAAGCCGATATTCCCGCCCGCGCCATTGTCAAGGTCACACATCGAATATCCAGGGGCATTATCGACACCGCGAGGGAGGAGAACTGCAATTTTATCGTCATGGGCAGGCAGCAGAATCCGGATTTCTTTGAACGGGTCTTCTCATCCTTCATCGATACGGTGCTTTACGAATCGCCCAGTGAAATCGCCGTCCTGTATGGTGTCCTTTCCCATGAAAACATCCGCCGGATCGTGGTTCCCTTCGGCGCCGATGTCCATACCCGTCTGGCCATGGAATTTGCATCCGCACTGGCGGACTATTTCAATGCCGAGTTGACCATCGCGGTGGTTTTTGATCCGATGATGACGAAAGAGGAACGGGCGACGAGACTGGATCAAATCCAGGAGGAAGTTCTCAGGTATTCCCTGTCGGCGTCCGTGGAGATCATCAAGGATGAAAGCGTGCTGGAGGGCATCGTAAGAAAATCGAGCGAGGCGGACCTGATGGTCATGGGTGGAAAGACGGGAGATTTTATCGAGCTCCTTTTCGCGGAGTCTTTAACGCGGCAAATAACGGAACAGGCGAGATGCCCGGTGTTGTGGCTGAGGGAATACGAAGAGAGGGTATCTTTCTGGTCTTCCTTGTTTAAACATGAAGCGACGGGAGGAAAGCACCATGAATGAAAGCTTGCAGTCTCTTTTCCTGGATCTGACCAAAAAGCTGGTGGCTTTTTTGCCGGCCCTGTTCACGGGCATCTTTCTGGTAGGCATCGGCTGGCTGCTCGGCTGGTTTGTGAAACGCCTGGTGATTCAATTGTCCGTTTTCATGAAATTGGAGCGTTTCCTGATAAAGTTTTCATGGGGGAAGGCGTTCACCAAGGCCGATGTGCGATACGGTTTGTACAGCTTCATCGGAAACGTTTTCTTTTTCATCATTTTCCTGATCTTCCTCGATTTCGCCCTGATCTTCTGGGACCTGAAATTTCTCTCCGAAATGCTGGCAAAGGGAATATTCATCCTGCCGAGAACCATTGCCGCCCTTCTCATCTTCGGGGCCGGATGGCTGATCGCCTTCTGGGCGGCAGGCGCCGTGCAGAAATTGCTGTCGAGTGAGCAGATACCCGATTCAACGATGATCGCTCATTTCGCGAGGGTGCTGATCATCATCCTGTTTTCCGCCATCGCCCTTTTCGAACTGAACATCGCACGCGAAATTGTCCTGATCGGTTTCGCCGTGATATTTCTGACCCTGGGGGCGATCGCCGTGATCCTGACCTTCATTCGCGGACGCGAACGGATCCGCAAGAATCCCCCGTCTCAAAAAGACGACGGCTGACCAGCCATGAGCTTCATTTCCTGCAAACCGAGGCTGAGGCAGAGAGCAGTTGACAGGCAGCAGTGATCATGTTCTATAAATGATATGGAAGAAAAAGCCACCCTGCTGCTGAAGACGATTCACGAACTGGCCGTCGAGCTTCATCCGCGCCGGCCGCTGAGACGGCCGGTGACGCTCGACAGCGCGCTGGGACGGGATCTGGGGCTGGACAGCCTGGCAAGGGTGGAACTCCTCGCCCGCATCGAAAAGCACTTCAAGGTCACGATCCCCGAGCGCATCTTCGCGGACGCGGAAACGCCGCGGGACCTGCTTCGGGCCGTGCTCGGCGCCAACCCTTCCGGCGCGCCCGCCGCGGACATGGAGATCAGGGCCGAGGAGCTGGGTGAAGCCCTGCCCGCGCCCCACACGGCCCAGACGCTCGTGGACGTTGTGGACTGGCACGTGCGCTGCCATCCCGACAGGCCTCACGTGCGCTTCTACAGCGATGAGGGCGAGGGCGACGTCCTGACCTACCGACAGCTCAGGGAAGGCGCGGAAGCCCTGGCCGCCGGGCTGCAGCGCCGGGGGCTCCGGCCCGGAGAGCCTGTCGTCATCATGCTGGCCACGGGGCCGGACTATTTCTTTTCCTTCCTGGGCATTCTCATGGCGGGCGGCATCCCCGTCCCCATTTACCCTCCCGCTCGAAAGAGCCAGATCGAGGACCACTTGCGCCGCCACGGCGCCATCCTGAGGAACTGCGGCGCGGCGATCATGATCATCATTCCCGAGGCCAAGCGCTTCGCGCAGGTCCTGAAATCCCAGGCAGAGCATCTGAAGGATCTCCTGACTGTAACAGAATTATCATCGGCGTCGGACGTCTACGTGAAGCCGAAACTCGGCGGCCGGGACATCGCTTTTCTACAGTACACCTCAGGCAGCACGGGAAATCCCAAAGGTGTCGTCCTCACCCACGCCAACCTTCTCGCCAACATCCGGGCCATCGGCGAGGTCGTGGAGATCAGCCCGGCGGACGTGGTGGTGAGCTGGCTTCCTCTTTATCACGACATGGGACTGATCGGGGCCTGGATGTGCAGCCTCTACTATGCCGCCCCGCTGGTGCTCATGTCTCCCCTGAGCTTCATCTCCCGGCCGGAGCGTTGGCTGCGCGCCATCCACCGCTACCGCGGCACGATTTCGGCGGCACCCAACTTCGCCTATGAGCTCTGCCTGAAACGGCTGAAGGATGAAGACCTCCAGGGCCTGGATCTCAGTTCCCTTCGGGTGGCCTGCAACGGCGCGGAAGCGGTGAGTCCCGATACGGTGGAGAGGTTTTGCGAAGCGCTCGCGAAATACGGCTTCCGGCGAGAGGCCCTGCTGCCGGTCTACGGCATGGCGGAATGCGCGGTCGGGTTGTCTTTCCCCCCTCTGGACCGCGGCCCTCTCATTGACATGATTCGGCGCGAACCGTTCCTGAGTGACGGCAAAGCCGTCCCCGCCGATCCGTCGGATTCGAAAGCCTTGCGTTTCGTGGCCTGCGGCCGTCCCCTGCCGGGTCACGAGGTGCGCATCGTGGACGCCGCCGGCCGGGAACTCCCGGAGCGCCGGGAGGGTCGGCTCCAGTTTCGCGGCCCGTCCACGACCAGCGGCTACTTCCGAAACCCAGGGGACACGGAGCGTCTCTTTGAAAACGACTGGCTGAACTCCGGAGATATGGCGTACATCGCGGGCGGCGATATCTGCATCACGGGCCGCACAAAAGACATCATCATCCGCGCGGGACGCAACATCTATCCCCAGGAACTGGAAGAGGTCGTGGGCGGGATTCCGGGCATCCGCAAAGGCGGCGTGGCCGTCTTCGGATGCACCGAACCCGTCTCCGGCACGGAAAGGCTGGTCGTGCTGGCGGAAACGCGCGAGGAGGATCCGGAGAAATCGGATGCTCTGCGCTCCGAGATCAACGCCCTCGCCATGGACATCACGGGCACGCCGGCGGACGATGTGGTGCTGGTTCCGCCGGGAACCGTCCTGAAGACGTCGAGCGGGAAAATCCGCCGGACCGCGAATCGCGAGCTTTACGAGCGGGACCAGATCGGAAAGACCGGCGGGGCCGTGTGGTGGCAGGTCATGCGGGTGGCCCTGGCGGGGTGGCTGCCGGAACTGCGGCGGCTGCGGCGCACGGTATCAGCGGGACTTTACGCCTCTTACTGCTGGACGCTCTTCGGACTGGTCGCTCCCTTCGCCTGGCTCGCGGTTATCCTCATACCGGGCTCCGAGAGGCGCTGGGCTTTCATGCGGTGCGTGGCTCGATTCCTGGCGCGTGCGTCCTTCACACCGCTCCTGATCACGGGAAGCGAAAACCTGCCGCGCGGACGGCCCTGCGTCATCGTGTCGAATCACGCCAGCTACATCGACAGCTACGTCCTCGTGGCGGCCGTTCCCCTGGAGTTCAGCTTCGTCGCCAAGGGCGAGCTCGCGGCCAGCTGGATCAATCGCCTGTTTCTGGAGCGCATTCAGGCGGAGCTTGTGGAGCGGTTTGACAGGCAAAAGGGAATTGAAGACGCCAGGCACATTGCCGGAGCCGCGCGCGAAGGCCGATCCCTCATGTTCTTCGCCGAGGGAACGTTCACCCGGATGCCCGGCCTGCTCCCTTTCCACATGGGGGCGTTCATCGCGGCTGCCGAGGCGGGCGTTCCCGTCGTTCCCGTCGCCATCCGGGGCACGCGCTCCATCCTGCTCGACGACACCTGGTTTCCCCGTCGCGGGATGATCACCGTCACCATCGGGAAACCCATCGAGCCCGAGAAGACTGAAGGGGACTCGGCATCGGACCTGTGGAAAGCGGCACTGAAACGGCGTGACGCCGCACGGGAGCATATCCTTCGCTATTGCGGCGAGCCGGATCTGTCCCATGAAAAACCGCCGACATGAAACAGCCTCACGTCAAGATCCGGAGCAGGAGATTTCCCGTTGCCTGACATAAAATATTTCAATTTGGAATCATTAATAATTCTTGCAAATTATACTCATTGATATAATCTTTTTATTGCTCAAAGTTGAAGAGCGGCATGTTCTCGGGGGGCGTGCAGGGTTTCCATTCAACAGAGGATGTTTTTGTAACCGCAAACGTAATGGGGAGGGCAAGCGATGAAAAGGACAGGAATCATATTTTTATTGTCGATAGCACTGGCGCTTACCGGCTGCGCGACGGTGAGTGACATCAGGAGTTCCGTTTCCACGAAAGTCACATCCATGACCTCAAATGTGGATCCGAATCTCGTGGCAAAAGTCCCGGACGACAAACGCGGCGGATTCCCCAAGGCCGAGTTTGCGGTCAAGGTCGCGGAAGAGAAATCGAAGCTGGCAAATATGAGAAGTGATCTGGCGGCGAAACAGAAGAAGTACGCCGACTATCAGGAAGATCTGGCGAACATCGACGTGAAGGATGCCGGTCTTGACTTTGACATCGTGAAACTGGGGGCCATCGACGCGGCCGGCCTGGGCAAGAAAGATGACAACATCAAGGCGCTCACAAAGCTGAAGCTGAAGAAAGTAGATCTGGAAGGAGACCGGATCAAGACGGATGGGAACCTGACCGCCATCAAGCAGCAGATGAATGATCTGGCCGAAAAGATCAAGGCTCAGGAAGAACAGATCAAGGGTCTGACGGCCGAAAAGGCGAAGCCCGAAAAACAGGCGGACGTCTCCGTTGAAAAAGATAAAGCGGAAAAAGGAAAAGCGGCAGAGGAAAAACCCAAAGAAATAGCCCCTGCGGCGCCTGCAGCAACTCCAGCACCTCCAGCACCTCCAGCACCTGCAGAACCGGCTGCACCGGCAGCGCCCGAGCCCGCGCCCGCACCTGCACCACCAGCAGCACCCGCGGAAAAATCAAAATAGATAAACCAGCTTGACTCTATTTGAAAGGATAGGGATTGGGGTCAGCTTCACGGCCATGGTGCATTCACGAAAGGATCAAACCAAACAGACCGTCACGATCCTGCTCGCGCTGGCGGGCATTGGAACTATGGTTTTTTACGTTTATTGCGATACGGCGTGCGCCTATTTGAAGGGTGACCTTCTCGGCGTGGATCTCAAATACATCGGGATTTTCTACATGGCCGTGATCGCCATTCTGAGCGGGACGAGGAATATCCCTGCGGCGCGGGTGCTGCTCGCCGGCGGCCTGGGAGGGGAAATCTTTCTCCTGTGGTTCCAGATCAAGGAGAATATTTTCTGCCCCTACTGCCTTTCGTTCGCGGCCTGCGTCGCCGCCGCTTACGCGGTCAACTACGAGGTGCCGAAGATGACAGGATGGAAGAAATTATTTTATATGCCCGGTGAGGTCCGGTTTACGCCGGCCGCGAAGAGGGTTCCCCTGATCTTCTTCATGCTGGCCGGATATGTCTTCATGGCTCTGACCTTTTCGGGAAGCACCCTGCCGGTCTACGCGGCCGAGCCGGGCCCCGCGATTTATGGAAGCGGCGACAAGGAAATCCGAATCTACACGGACTATTTCTGCTCCCCCTGCCGCAAGGCGGAGTCCCGGATGGAAAAATTGCTGACAGATATCGTCAAGAAGAGAAAGGGCCGCATCCTTTTCATCGACACACCCATTCATCAGGAAACGATCCTGTACGCGAGATACTTCATCAATGTCCTGGGGGCGAAACCCGCTGCGGACCTCAGGGAAGTGCTCAAATTCAGAAGAGCTCTTTTTGAGGCGGGGGGGAAAGAAATAAAGACGGAGGACGAACTGAGGGAATTCCTGAAGTCGCGAGAGATCCCTTTCGCCGCGATTGACCCCAGGCCTTATTTCCAATCCTATACGGAATACATCAAAGAAGACCGGATCAGCGCCACACCAACCGTTGTTGTCGTCACCCGGGAGGGCAAAACGACATACAGGGGCGCCGACGACATCATCAATGCCCTGGAAAAGATCCGGGGCAAAACCCCCTCCAGAAAGAACCGGCCGTAGTTTTCCGCCAGATCGCACGGCAAAAATCCTTTCCCTCCCATGGATCGCCAAGTGCTTGAGACCTCCCCGCATATTCCAGGAAATGAATTGGTATTGCGTTTTCAGACCAACCATATAGGTATACGCACAACTTTCTCTTTTCCGGAAAACGCCGAAAGGGGGCGTTTCTTTGAGCGACGGCTGAACGGGGTTGGTGTTGATTATCAAGGTACTGAGCAGCGCTGTGATCGGAATTGATTCCCACCCCGTGGACGTGGAGGTGGACATCTCGCCCGGCCTCCCCCAGTTCGCGACCGTCGGCCTTCCCGACACCGCAGTCAAGGAAAGCAAGGACCGCATCCGCGCCGCCATCAAGAATTCCGGCTATGAATTCCCGGGTGACCGGGTCACCGTGAATCTTTCTCCCGCCGATATCAGGAAGGAGGGAACCAGTTTCGATCTTCCCATTGCGGTGGGCATCCTGGCGGCTCAGGAACTCATCGAGAAAAAATGCCTGCGGGAATACATGATCATCGGGGAGGTCTCTCTGGACGGAAGCGTGAAGGGCATTCACGGCGCCCTCCCCACGGCGATCCGGGCGGGTGAAATGGGATTGCGCGGCATCATCATGCCGGCGGAGAATGCGCGAGAGGCGGCCGTGGTGCAATCGGTCGATGTGATTCCCGTTGAGTTTCTTTCGGACGTGGTGGAATTTTTCGGCGGCCGGCTCGCCATCGAGCCGAAGCGGACAGCCTTCTCGGAAGTCTTCAGCGAAAGCTTCCGGTATCTCTTCGACCTGAACGAGATCCGCGGGCAGGATCAGGCAAAGCGAGCCCTGGAGGTTGCCGCCGCGGGCGGCCACAATATTCTCATGGTGGGACCGCCGGGTTCCGGGAAGACCATGCTGGCCCAGCGTCTCACAACGATTCTCCCCGACCTGACCCTTGACGAGGCCATCGAGACCACCAAGATCTTTTCCGTGGCGGGACTCCTCACCCGGAAAGACCCTCTCATCAGCACGCGGCCCTTCCGCACCCCGCATCACACCATCTCCGACATAGGGCTTGTCGGCGGGGGACAGGTTCCCAGGCCCGGCGAGATCAGTCTCGCTCACAACGGCGTCCTTTTCCTGGATGAACTTCCGGAGTTCAGAAAAAATGCCCTGGAGGTCCTGAGGCAGCCGCTGGAAGACGGGCGTGTCTCCATCACGCGGTCTTCCGTCACGGCCGTCTTTCCTGCCCGCTTCATGATGGTCGCGGCAATGAACCCCTGCCCCTGCGGTCATTACACCAACCCCCATCGGGCCTGCCGGTGCACTCCCCAGCAGATCCGGCAGTACCGCAGCAAGATCTCGGGACCACTCCTTGACCGGATCGATATCCACATCGAAGTTCCAGCTATCCGCTACCGGGAAATGACGGGGAGGACGGCCTCTGAATCATCCGCCGAGGTGAGAGAAAGGATCAATCGGGCGAGAAGGATACAGGAAAGACGTTTCGAGGGACAGGACACGCTCTGTAACGCCCGCATGTCGGCACGACAACTGAAGGCGTCTTGTCCGATCGGCGAAGATTCCCAGAAACTCCTCGAAATGGCCATGGACAAGCTGGGCCTGAGCGCCCGGGCCTACACGCGCATTCTCAAGGTAGCCCGCACCATCGCCGATCTCGAAGGAGAAGAAAACATCCTCTCCTCCCACATCTCGGAAGCCATCCAGTACCGCAGCCTCGACCGCGGCGTTGTCTGAGCGGTGTACCTGAAAATGTTGAGTTACTTCTTTGCCGGAGCGGGATCGGGGAGATCGGCGGTGATGCCGGCGATGCGTTTGGCCTCCGCCGCGTAGTCCTCCCATTTCGTCATGGCCCGCACGACCAGTCTCGCGCCGTCCGGTGAGCCGCCGCCGTGCATGCAGCCCGGAATTCCGCCGCCGACGGTCAGCCACTCCACCAGGCGCGCGGCGCGCGCGCGGGTCTCGCCGTCCGCGCCCGCCGTCAGCGCTTCTAAAAGTTTTTTCCCGTATTCCGTGGACTGGAAATCCTTGAACGAGGGGAAACACCCTGTCTCGGCGATGCCGCCGGAAATGTCCTGGGCGATCACCTTCGTCTCATAGGGGAGCTTGGCCACCTGGGTCTTGTTGGCGTGGGCGAGGAGCGGGTCGGGGACAAAGAGTCCCGACGGCTGCTTCCTGCCTCTCATCATGGAGCCCAGGCCCAGGCCGTAGGTGATCTCGTTATTGACGGCCATCTGCACGAGCTTGTCTTGGAAGGGTCTCATGCTGAGACCGTTGGCGCGGGCCATGTTGATGGCGGCCCCGATCATGATGTCCCCCTGCCCGGCGACGCAGGCGCCAATGGCTGCGCGGTATATAGAGGTGAAGTTCATGAGAAGCCTGCCCGTGTACTTGGCCTCGCCGCACATGAACACCCGGTCGTTGGGAACAAACACGTCGTCGAAGATCAGAAACGTCTGGGTGATGTTGCCGGCCTTCGGGGCGTCCCAGCCTTCCTCCTCGTCCCGGGCGTCGCTCGGACGGCGGGTTTCCACAATGGTCAGGCCTTCGACATCGCGGGGGACGGCCGCGGCCACGCAAAAATCCTTTTCCGATTCGCCATAGCCGCTGCCCGGAACACAGATAATCTCATGGGCCGCCGCCACGCCGCATATCTGGCACTTGAAGCCGCGGATGACGATGCCGTCGGAACGAATCTCTTTGACATGAAGGTTGCTGTCTTTGTTGGCCTGCTGGGATGGCCTCAAAGAGCGGTTTCCTTTGGCATCGGTGAGCGCCCCGGCCATGGCAATGGCGTTGTCTTCCATGTACTTCCAATACTTTTTCACCCGCTCATGATAGTGGGTGCCGAGGTCCCTGTCCATCTGCCACGTGATGTCCCAGAGCACGTTCATTCCGGTCCAGCCCGCGCAGGTCGCGCCCTGGCAGGTTCCGGTCTGGTGATATTGCTCCCGTTTCATGTTGGAGTTGCCCATCACGTCTTCCGCCGACTGCATCAGGGAATTCCAGCGGTGGACCGTCTCGCCCGTCAGGTGCGACTTGGCCGTGTAAATGGCGGCCTTCTCCGGGTCATGAGACAGGTCGTATGATCGCTTCACGGATTGAACGTGGAGACGGGTGGCCGGGTGGGTCGTGACATCCTTGATGAGCTCACCCCACTTGTAGATGTTCGGCCTCATCTTCCTGATGCTCTCCACGTACTGTTCACCGCTTCTCAGTGCCATGACGTTCCCTCCCTTTTTATTCCGGTTTCCCATCGAAGAAATTTGAGACAAGCTTCAGGTACTCCGCGAGGAGCACTTTGCTCACGACGAAAATATGGCCCGCGTGTTTTTCGATGGTGCGGTTCAGGCCCCCGCGGCTCAAGGTGATGTTGCCGTCCGCAACCTTTCCCCACAGCTCGCTGGCCACGCAGGATTGCGGCGGCGCGATGGCATCCCGGTCGCCCCGGTAACAGAAGATGGACACACAGGCGTCCCTCAGGGCATTCATGTCCACCGGCTTCCCGTCCAGCGCCCGGACCGACGAGGGCAGGCAATAGGTCCCTTCGTAGATCTGATTTTCAAGATATACTTTTCTCACCCATTCTTCATGGGCCCGTTCGGGGAATTTCGAGCCGTGGGTCAGCCAGTAAAGAAAAGGCGCCGCGTCCCCCAGCGCTCCCTGCATGTGAGCCCGCTCGTAAAAACCGCCGGCCATGTAATACTGGACACCGGGCTGGATAAGGTTCATTCCCAGTTCGATGGCCTGGGCCGGAACGTTCACATCCCCGTAAAACTCCCTCATGACCAGCGGATCGTAGGAATTACGGATGACCTCCCTCATGGGGCCCATTCCGGTCTCCCCATCATCAAATCTGACCGGCGTCGCCATGAGCGCAACTTTTTTGATATCCATGGGCAGGCCCCGGGCCTTGCGTTCCTCCGCCCTTCGGGCGAGGTAGGGCAGCAAAAGCGTTCCTCCCATGCAGTAACCCATACAATGAATCGCACTTCCGGGATGCCTCTGTGCGATGAGGTCGATATAGGTGTCTATGACCGTTTTGCCGTAATAATCAAGTCCAAGCTTGGACTCCTCGAAACCCGGTTCCCCGGGATCTATCAGATAAACAGCGTAGCCCTCGTTCAGCATGCCCTCAACCACGGACTTGCCATGGGCCAGATCGAAGATCTCCGGTTTGTTGATCAGGGGGGAGCTCAGATAAAGGACCTTTCCGTTCGGCGCAACCCCTTCAATGGGAAGATAGCGCCGCAGCGTTATGGAGTTCAGGCTGGATCCCTCAACCACTTCATAGGGCAAAAAACCGATCATGCCTCCCGTGGCTCTTTCCGCGAATTCCCGGACATCAAAGGCATCGTTTCGGTAAAGGTTCTCAAATCGGAGGCGGCATTCCTCCAGATAGTCTTTGGGTGAAAGAGACGGCGTGCCGTCGCTTTTCATTCTCAAGTAGGGATTGCCGCCATTCTGCAAAAGCTTTCCCGTCACGAGAATCAGGAGGGACTTCAGGAGAACCTTCATGGCGTGAAGACGCGTGAGCCCCCGGGAACTGTAATTGTTCTCCAAGAAGGCAAATTCCTCGAGCGTACGTTTGAGAAACTGTTGTCCCTCGGGCGTCGCGGCCATGTGCAAAGCTTTGTTCTGATCGAAACGGTTGTCGGTCATGAAATTGCCGCAAAGATTATAGAGCATGTGGGCATAGCTCTTGTAGATCCAGGCGTTCACCTCGCCGAACAGGTCCGGGTTCTTTCTGGTCCTCACGGCAAGCTTGGCGTATTTCTTGACGGGGTCGGTGACGAGATAATCCAGCAGGCTCTTCTGACAGTATGCTGCGAAAGAAAAAGGGCCAAAGAGAAATGGCTGTTCTCCGATGGACTGGAGATAATGCCTCCATTGGAAAACGGCTCTCATCTGCTCCCCCGCCATCTGGCTCTTCCAGGGAACCGCCGTATTCAGGCCTTCTTCATTATCCGCCGGCGTGATACCCATTCCCGCCAGCAGTTCATCGGGGGATATGGTTTCAAGGACTTTTTTTCTGGCTTTCATCTGGCCTCCTGCTGTTTTTAGGTGAAAAGATCAGAAAGGACCCTTCTGTTGCAACCGCCGTTTCATGGTCATGACGTTTTCTCTTTTCCGTTCATGGATTCCCGCCTGAATCTGCCGGGTCGAGGGCGGGAATGACAAAAAGAGGCGTGACTGCTTTTAATTTAAGCACAAATGGAATGATCAGGCAAGCGAAGATGGGCTCCTTCATTTTTTCTCTTGACGGGACATTCACGGGTTGTTATATTTCCAAACGGAAATATGGAGGCGATTATGAAGGGGTTCATCAAAGTGACGAAGGCCCTGTCGGACCCGAACCGGGTCAAGATGGTCAAGATGCTCCAGAAGAAAGAGATGTGCGTCTGCGAGATCCAGGCCGCCCTTGAAATTGCCCAGCCCACGGTCTCGAAGCACCTCAAGATTCTCGAAGAAGCGGGACTGGTTGAATATCAAAAAGACGGCTTGTGGGTCAATTACCGTCTCGCCGACGGCAGATCGAGCCCCTATGCGGCAAGCTTCCTGGGAAATCTCAAGCACTGGCTGGAAGATGATCCCGAGATAACCGGCATTGCCGAAAAAATTCCCACCATCCGCCGGGAGGATATCAAAAGGAAATAAATTTTTTTGACTGAAGTATATTGCCAGATGGCATTATATAAATAAGACTTGAATGACAAAATGATCATGGAAGGATTTTAAAATGATAGAAGGATTGATCGTCGCCGGACTTCTGGCGATCAAGGATTACGTGGCTACCCACGTGCTCACCTGCCTCATTCCGGCCTTCTTGCTTGCCGGTGCCATGGTGGCTTTTATCAACCAGGAGGCCATTCTGGATCACCTTGGCGACAAGGCAAACAAGCTGAAGTCTTTTTCCATGGCCGGCCTGGCCAGTTTCTTTGTGGCGGCCTGTTCCTGCACGGTCATCCCGGTTTCCGCCGGCCTCTACTTCAGCGGCGCCGCTATCGGAGTCGCTTTCATTGTTCTCTGGGTGGCACCGTCGGCGAACATCCTTTCCCTCATTTACACGGGCAACATCCTCGGGGGTGAGATTGTCATCGCACGGATCGTCGCCGCCCTATTCATGGCCTTTTTTGTGGGCTGGGTCATGACCTGGGTTTTCAGGAATGAAAAACGGGAGCCGGCGGATTTCGGAGGCGGAGCGGCTCGCAAAGGGATCATTGCGAAACGGCATCTCATCCTCCTGATCATGATTCTTCTCTCCCTGCTTCTGCCCAACTACGTCGTGCAGACGGGCTCTTACTTTTACAAAGTTCTCGTATGGGGAATTGCCACCGCAGCAATAGCGGTTTATGCCTGGAAGGCGCTGCCCGCGGAGGAGATCAAAAGTTTCTTAAGAGAGTCCTGGTGGTTTATCCGGTTGATTTTCCCCTTGCTTCTTCTGGGCGTTTTTCTTGTCGGCGTCATCGGGAAACTGCTTCCCGAAGAGTGGATCAGAGAATGGCTGGGCGGAAACGGGCTCACGGCTTCTTTCCTTGCCACGGTAATCGGGGCGTTCAGCTACTTCGCCACCATGACCGAGGCGCCCTTTGTGGATACTCTCATGAAACTGGGAATGGGGAAAGGCCCGGCCATGGCGCTTCTCCTCACCGGACCGGGATTGAGTCTCCCCAACTGGATCGCCATTGCCCGGGTTTTCGGGATAAAAAAATCAATGGTCTATGTGATCACGATTGTGATTCTGGGAACCTTCGTCGGGTGGTTCTTTGGAAATTTCATCCTTTTTTAAGGAGGTGTAAAATGAAAATACAGGTTTGCGGGCCGGGATGCATGAGATGCATCACAACGGAAAAGAACGTCGTGGATGCCTGCGCTGCACTGGATCTCGCGGCGGATATCTCTCATGTTTTCGATGTCAAAGAATTCAGGAACCTCGGTGTGCGGGTCACCCCGGCTGTCCTCGTGGACGGACAGATCGTCATTTCCGGAAAAATCCCGACCGTTGAGGAACTGAAGAAGATTTTCTCCGAGATCAAGTAACCGTAGAAGGTTCACGTTTACTGAAGCGGCAATGGGAAACTCGGGAGCACGGAATGAATGTGATCATCATCATGACCTGTGGACTCTTCGTCCTTGCCATGGCATCGGGGATGCTTGGATTGGGGGTGGCTTTCTCGGCCGTTCCCTTCCTTGCTTTCTTCCTTCCCGACCTCGTGCACCAGGTGCAGCCTTTATCCCTGCTGTTGAATGGGATCACTGCCCTCTTCGCCGTTTTCGGATTTGCCCGGAGCGGTTTTGTGGACTGGAAAAAAGCCATCATCCTGGCCTCCGTGACGACTCTTGTGGCCCCTTTTGGGGCCTGGCTTGTCCAACACGTCGGGCAAATATATGTCTGGTTCGCCTACCTGGCCTCCGTCATCTATCTGTCTTACCGGCTCTTCCGGCCCGTCAAGGAAAGACCCGGAAATGAAAATTTCAGGCTGGCCCTGATCCTGGCCGTTCCTATCTCTATTCTTAGCGGTTTTCTCGGCATCGGCCCCGGGTTCCTCCTGATGCCTACCTTGATTCTCGTCGGTTTTGAGGCCAAAAAAGCGGCAGGGATGAACGCATTCGCCGTGTGCCCACCGTCGTTCTCGGCTCTGATCCCGCACATGGCGACGGCCCAGTGGGACATGGGGCTTGCTCTCCCCCTACTCGTTGCAGGAGCAATCGGAGCCTTTGCCGGGGCGAGGATCACAAGCCTCTATGTCCCAAGCGGCAGAATCCGCCAGATCTTCGGCGTCCTCATCGTGGTCATGACCTTGTACAAAATTTATACGATGGTTGGATGACCATTGCGGAATTCGTTTTTGAGATCGCAGGCGAACTCATTGCGCTCGTCACGGTAAAGGATGCAGCGCTTCGACAGTTCCTCCTTGAGTTTCGCCCTTCCCCGATGCAGCCGAATCTTCACCGATTCGAGTCTGAGGCCGAGGATCCCGGCAATCTCATTATCCTTGAAGCCTTCGAACTCGCTCAGCTCCACTATCGTCCGGTACATTTCAGGAAGCTCTGAGACGACATTGCGGATGCAATCGTTCATTTCCCGGCGGATCACCTGATGCTCGAGGCGCTTGACGTCCCCGTTCCAGGCATCCTGGTCTTCCCTTTCCCCCGCCGCATCGATGCACAACTCCTCACCGCAGCGATCCTTCTTCCTGATTCTGTCCAATGCGGCATTGGTGGCAATCCGGTAGATCCAGGTGGAAAGTCGGGAGTCGCCCCGAAAGGTCTTCAGGGATTGACTGACCCGTGTGAAAACCTCCTGGGTCAGATCCTCCGCTTCCGCTTCGCCGACAAACCTTTCCATGTAAGCGTGGATTCTGCGCCGGTATGTCTCATGGATTTCGTTGAATTCCAATTTATCTTCGATCCTCTTTGTTCCCTGCGGTCTCTAACCGCAGGAGCAGGCTGTGGCACCCTTCCGGCCGGGGGAGACGGGGCAGCACATGTCCTCTTCGCCGGACCCGGCATCGGAGACCCGGTCGGAGATTTCCTGATCGGAGAATGCCGCTCCGTTTTTCCGGACCATGCCGGCCAGTGAGATACTCATCTGTATCTGCTCAGGCGTGACGCCCAGTGTTTGCGCCTTCTGTACTTCCAGAACGACATCGGGCGCGGAATTCGCGGCCGCAAACGAAGCGATCCGCACCAGACATTCCATTTTTTCCGGATACGCTCCTGATAAAGAAGGATTCGCCAGCGGACCGTCATCGATGAGCGTCGATACTTTTGTCTGCATGGTCCTGACGGCTTCCGATTTCGCCCCGAGCCCCAGCTGAAAGGCCTTCAGCATTTCTGTTTCTTGTATGTTCAGGGACCGGGCCACCGCATGAATTTTGTCGGCGCATGTCCGGCACCCGGCCCCCATTGCGGCGCCCATCGCGATCAGCGTCTTTTCCTCGTTGGTTAAATGACCTTCTCTGTCTTTGTTCACGTTTTCTTCCTCCTTTCCAGATTTTCTTTTTTAAACCTTTAGACGAAAGAGGGAAGAAAAAGGATACAAAAAAATCATTTCTGAAGAAATTCGCCGAGGAGCCGGGACGTTTCACCGCTCATACGGATGCAATCCATGAGCCTTTCGCTGCGATAGAATTTCTTCGTCGCTTCCGGGTCCGTCCAGTCCACGCCGACGATGTCCCGGCAGTAAATGGAGCCGCGGCCGATTTCTTCGCGAAAGCGTTTCATGAATTCCCTGGCCTCCGTCCACATTCTCGGATCTTCCTTTTCATCGACCCGGCCGCGGCCGTACTTCAGGCCCAGAGCGGCCAGGCCACCCGCCACGGCACCGCAGACTTCCCCGCTGGCCCCCAATCCCCCACCGAAGGCCCCCATCGCCCTGACAAGATCCTCGTGGCCCTTCCCAAGTTTTTCCTGCCCGACCGCAAGAACGGCCTGGCTTCAATGGAAAAACTGCTTCATCATCTCCATGGTTTTAATCTTCATCTCTTCCGGCATGGTTTCCTCCTCTCACCTTCAACTGTTTCGCCTGAGATCCCCCCTGCGCGTTCTCTTCTCCGGCTTGATCGCCTGGACATTGACGCTGCAGATGGCGCCTTCCACCAACTTCACGATCTCTTCCTGCGGCATATCCAGATTCCTCACGATGGCCTGGGCCGTCGGGTCGTTCGCCATGCATTCCATGGGGAAGGACGTTTCCTTGATGACTCTCGCGTCCCGGAATCCCGCCTTCCGAATGATATCCATATAGTCGTCCTTCATCACGGCTCCGGAAACACAGCCGACATAAGCCGCGATCGAGTTCATGATGAAATCGGGGAGCGGCCTCAGAAGAACGATGTCCGAAATCATCACCCTGCCCCCCGGCCTCAGTACCCGGTAAACCTCCTCGAATACCCTTTTCTTGTCGGGCGCAAGATTGATGACACAGTTGGAAATGACCGCATCGATAGCGCTGTCCGCAACGGGAAGATTTTCGATCTCGCCAAGACGGAACTCCACATTCCGGTAATCGTTTTTCTTAGCGTTTCCCCGGGCCTTTTCCACCATTTCCGGTGTCATGTCCACGCCGATCACCCTGCCATTCTCACCGACCTTTGCCGCGGCGAGAAAACAATCGAAACCGGCGCCGGAGCCGAGATCGAGAACAACCTCCCCGTCTCTCAGAGACGCCAGGGCGACGGGGTTGCCGCACCCAAGCCCGAGGTTTGCTCCTTCTGGAACGGCCTGCATCTCGTCCTCCGAATAACCGACCTGGCTGCTGATCGTCGCTGCAAGATCCTGACCCCCGCAACACGATGCTGTGGGTGAACAGCATGACAGAACTTCCCTCCGGGCGATTTTTGCATAGCCTTCTCAAACGGCTTTCTTAATCTTTTCCTGACTCATTTTCTCCATCCTCCTTTTACTTTCCCCGGCCGCCGCCCGAGCCCATACCAGTCATGACCGGACCGAGGAATTCGGTAACGCGCTCTGCGAGATAATTCGCCTTGATCAGGGAGATGCAGCATACCTCCCCGTCCTTTTCCCAGCTGATGAGAGCCAGCTTATCGCCGGCCCTGATGTTCGCTTTATCCCGCAATTCTTTGGGCAGCACCATCTGACCTCGCTCATCGACGTTGATCATCGATTCAACCCGGCAGCACCCGGACGTCATGCAGCCTTCCATCTTTTCTTTTTTCGCCATCTCGAACAGCCCTCCCTGCGTTTATTGATAAATAAGTATTATCAGATTATTCAGCTTGTTCTGAATATACTGCACGAGGGGACTTTGTCAAGTCTTTTTTTACATAAAAATATGCGATGAATGGAGATTGAAAAGTCCGCCCCTTCTCCGGCATGAAATAACCGTTGAATTATTTCCTCTCTGTGTTATCAAGAATACTAAAGTGGAGAGTATAAAGATGCTTCGACAGGCTGGTT
>DFZO01000023.1:61273-91858 GCA_002383495.1 Syntrophaceae bacterium UBA4054
GCAACATGGCGGGCTCAGCATGACACAACGAAAAAAGGAAGAGGTGCTTCATGAAAATTACAAGTCTTGACAAGCTTGAGAAGATGAAGATGACGATGGAAGGTGCGAAGGACACCTGGAAGCAGGTGCCCCTGTCGAAATCGGACGGCTCGCCGAATTTTTCATTCCGCGTCTTCACGATCATGCCCGGCGGGCACACACCCTACCACACGCACGTCTCCGAGCACATGAACTATTTCATCGAGGGGGAAGGCGTCCTGGTGACGGAGAGCGGCGAAGAGCGTCCGGTAAAAAAAGGCGATTTTGTCCTCGTTCTGCCCGGCGAGAAACATCAGTACAAGAACAAGTCGGCGCGAAGCCCGATGATCATGATCTGCGCCGTACCAAAAGAATACGAATAACCAAAAGACTCACATCACGCCGTACTTTTTCAGTTTCTGGTGAAGGGTCCGCCGGGTGATCCCGAGCCGCCTGGCGGCCTCGCTCTTGTTTCCCCCCGCCTGTTCAAGGGTTCTCAGGATGGTCGCCCTCTCCACCTCATCGAGGGGAAGGTTTTCCATGACCTCCGGGGTCAGGCCGCCCGCCGCCGGCGCCTCTTCATGAATGGGGTCCCTGAACAGGGGAGACAGATCTTCCACGTCCAGATAGTCGGACCGCGCGAGCACCACCGCCCGCTCCACCGTGTTCATGAGCTCGCGGACATTCCCCGGCCACGCGTACCTGAGAAGGCGGTCCATGGCCTGGGGGGTGAAGCCGCTGATGGTCTTGCGGTTCCGCTCGGAAAATATTTTCAGAAAGTGCTGGGCCAGAAGGGGAACGTCTTCCTTCCGCTCCCTCAGGGGCGGAACGTGAAGGGTGACGACATTCAACCGGTAATAGAGGTCCTCCCTGAACCGACCCCTGGCGATCTCATCAATGAGATCCCGGTTCGTGGCGGCAACGACGCGCACATCGACGCTGATCACGTCGTTTCCCCCCACCCTCGTGATCTCCCGCTCCTGAAGAACCCGCAAAAGCTTCACCTGCATGGCGAGAGACATCTCGCTGACCTCATCCAGAAAAATCGTCCCACCGTCGGCCTGGCGGAACTTTCCCTCCTTGCGCCGGTCGGCACCCGTGAAAGATCCCTTTTCGTGACCAAAGAGTTCCGATTCAAGAAGGGTCTCCGTGATGGCGGCACAGTTGATCTTGACGAAAGGTCCATCCCTGCGGGTGCTGTTCACATGAATGGCTCCCGCGATCATTTCCTTGCCGGTCCCGGATTCCCCCGTGATGAGGACGGTGGCCTCCGACGGCGCGACCTGGGCCGCCGTTTCAAGCAGCTTCATCATGGCCTGGCTCCGGCCGATGAAACTCCCCCGGTCAAAATGCTTGCCCAGGCTCTCCTTGAGCAGCCGGTTTTCTTCCTTCAAGTGGCTGTGCTCCATGGCCCGGGCCATGGCGAGCCTCAACTCGTCAAAATCAAGCGGCTTCGTGAGGTAATCGTAGGCTCCCTTTTTCAGGGCTTCCACGGCCGTCTCCACGGAGGCATAGGCCGTCATGAGAATGACCGGGATGGCGGGATTGAAGCCCTTGATCTCTGTGAGTGCCTC
This sequence comes from Syntrophaceae bacterium UBA4054, assembly GCA_002383495.1. Lineage (GTDB taxonomy): Bacteria > Desulfobacterota > Syntrophia > Syntrophales > UBA4778 > UBA4054. The sequence goes on from DFZO01000023.1 coordinate 62,866, forward strand.
AATGCCTGAGACCTTGATCATGCGGATATCCATGAGGACAAGGTCGAAGGGCTTCCGGTGAACGGCCTCGATCGCAGCCTCGCCATCATCGGCCTCGGAAACTTCATATCCCCATCCGGAAGTAAGGGTCTTGAGCATTGTTCGATGGGCAAGATCGTCGTCCACAACAAGAACCGTGTTTTTTCTTTTCATGATGTCTGACCTCTTTCGTCGGCATTCTCCTCCGCAACCGGCAGAGAAACGGATACCGTGGTCCCTTTCCCCGGTTCGCTCTCGACCCGGATCTCTCCGTCATGGGCCTCCACGATTTTGTGGACGATAGCCAGGCCCAGGCCCGTCCCCGCCGGCTTCGTCGTGAAATAGGGATCGAAGATCCTCGGAAGATCTTCTTTCCGGATGCCCGCGCCCGTATCGGAGATCACGACGCGTATCCGCCGGTCAGGATCCCTGCCAAGCGACACGGAAAGTATTCCGCCTTTTTTCATGGCCCCGATGGCATTGAGATACAGGTTGAGAAGGACCTGCTCTATCTTATCTGGATCGATCATGACCTCCGGAACTTGAGGCGGCAGATCGGTCTGGACGGCAATGCCGCTGTCCCGCGCCTGACCCTCAACGACCTTCAGGGCGTGAAGGACCAAGGGTTCCATCGGCCTGCTCTCCAGCTTGATCTCAAGGGGACGCGAATATTCCAGCAGTTGTCCGATGACCCGGTTCAGCCGTTCCACTTCCTGCACCATGATATCGGCCGTCTTCCTGTCCTCCGGATTCTCACGGTATCTTTCCCGGAAATACGTGGCGAATCCCTTGATGGAACTCAGGGGGTTGCGGATCTCATGGGCCACGCCCGCCGCCAGGCTGCCGAGCGACGCGAGCCTCTGGCTCCGCTCGATCTCCCTCTTGAGATGACGGATCTCCGTCATATCCCTGAAGAGGAAGACATAGCCGAGAAAACCCTCTTCCTGATCCTTCAAAGAGGCCGCGATGACCTCCAGCGGGATGATGGTATCCTTTTCAATAAAGCACTCCACCTCCTTCTGCAGTATGCCGCTTCCCGCCTCAAGGTCCCTCAGCAATTTCCTGCATGTGTCAGGCAAGACATCTTCGGCCTTTTTCCCAAGGGCATCGTTGGTCGAACGCCTCAGGATGGACTCCGCCGTCTGGTTAAAGGCAATGACCCGATCCTCCTGGTCAATGGCGACAAGACCCATGGGCATGTTTTCCACCAGACTGTCGGAGAAGGCCTTCATCCGGGAGAGGGAGGTCCGCGCCGAACGGTAGCTCTGCGCCAGGAAAAGAGAAACGATCCCCGCAAATCCGATGAGAAGAAAGGTCAGGGCCATGAGGATCGCATGACGGGTGTCCTCGTCGCGAGCCTTGATGATGGGGCCCATGTCAAGACCGACAAAAACGAACCATCCTGTTCCGAGCCCGGAAACAGGCGGGCGAAGAAAGCGGTAGACCTCAAAGGTATCCGCGCCTTCTGTGTTGGGGACCTGCCTCCACGCGGCCTGGCTTGCTGAGACGTTCGAAAGGTCGAGATCCGTGCCATGCGATTCCGCTACCATGGACGGATCACTGTCCGCGAGAATGGTGCCCTTTGTGTCGGTGACGACGAAGTAATCGATGCCCGGTTGCTGCGCTGTTTCAATGAGAAGCTTTTGAAGCTGAAAACGGCCCCATCGCATACCCGCGCCCGTTCTCGCACCCGCCTCGAATGACCGGATCAGCACTTCGCCCTTTTCAATCAGAAGCCTGGTTGTGAATTCCTTCTGCTTGTTGATGTTTTGAATGGTCATTAAAATGAAGATGGGCACCAGGATCACCACCGCCCCGATGATGACCCAGGGAGGCACAGCCACCCAGAATTTATGGACTGTCGATATCCTGCGATCTATCATGCCGCTCTCAACCTCTACTCTCCCGACGCTGGATACTTAGGATACAATTGGATATCATGGTTGGATACTTATTATCCATATTTTTTTAGCAGGGCAAAAAACAATGTCATCACAAATGAAAATATTCGTATCATTACGAGTGGTTCCAACAACAACCTTCTTCTGGCACGGCCCTTGCTCATTAAAGAAGTCAAATAGATTAAAAAACAAAAAACTGAAAAAAGGAGAATAGAAAAATGAAAAAGTTATTGGCAGTTGTGACAGTCCTTATGTTCCTCGCCATCGCGGTATCCCCCGTACTTGCCCAGAGGGGACGCGGTTATGGTCCCGGCGGCGGCTGGGGTCCTGGCGGAGGCCCCTGCAGCGATCAGGCGTCGGCAAAATTAAACCTGACTGCCGAGCAGACAGCTAAAATCGATGCCCTGAGAGCATCTCACCTGAAAGAGGTGAAACCCCTTCAGGACAAGATGTACAGCAAGAGAGGCGACCTGAGATTGCTCTGGCTGGAGAAAAATCCTGATCAGGAAAAGATCGCGGCGATGCAGAAAGAGATCCGAAGTCTGCGTGACCAGATCCAAGACAAGGGAACGGCCTATCGCCTGGAAGCCAACAAGGTCCTGACCCCTGAACAGCAGACTCAGCTTAACTCCTTCTGCCCGGGCGGCGGGTTCGGTCCTGGATACGGCCGCGGCGGCAGAGGCGGCGGCTATGGTCACGGGTACGGACCGGGTTACGGTCCCGGCGGCATGATGAGAGGCAACTGGTAAAAAAACAAAACAATGGGAGCGGTCGCCCGGGTGTTTTCCCCCCCCTCCTTCCCCCGGGTGATCGCTCTTTTATGCAGTACCCTTCTAATCGAAGGTCAGCAAAATATGTGAACGCTGTTATCGGGCAAAAAATTTTCTGAATTCATTTTTTTCTTGTAATATAGGCTGATTCATCGTCATAATACATTATAAGCAATATCACTGCATCCGCCTTTATCATCCAACCTCAATTACAGGACATTTTTATGTCCCTCATCACAGCCGAAAATGTATGCAAAGATTATCACACGGGCGAAGTCACAATCAGGGCCCTGAACGATCTCTCCTTTGCCATCGAGCCCGCCGCCTTTGTTTCCTTTGTCGGGCCTTCGGGAAGCGGGAAGACAACCCTTTTAAACCTGATCGGCTGCCTGGATAAACCCACGGAAGGAAAACTGACCGTTTCCGGGACGGACATTTCTCTGCTCGACAGAAAAGAAAGCGCCGCTTTCAGAGGATCCCATATCGGTTTTATCTTTCAGGATTTCAACCTCATCCCTGTCCTCACGGTTTACGAGAATATCGAATACCCCCTGATCATGGTGCAGAATATCCCCGCCGGCGAAAGAAAAAACCGGATTCTGAGGCTGCTGGAAGCGGTCGATATGAACGCGCAGAAAGACAAATACCCCGATCAGATTTCGGGTGGACAGAAACAGCGGGTGGCCATCGCGAGAGCCCTGGTCACAAACCCGAAACTCGTTCTTGCCGATGAGCCGACGGCCAACCTCGATTCAAAGACGGCCTACGCCGTGATCGAACTCATGAAAAAGATGCGTGACGAACTTCAGACCACCTTCATTTTCTCCACCCATGACCAGAAGATTGTGGGAGAGGCGGAGATCCTCTTCACCCTAGAAGACGGATTTTTAAAAAGCCGGGAGACGAGAGGAGGCGGCGCGTAATGGGGAACCTCTTCAAAATCGCCGTTCGAAACCTTCTGCGGTACAAGAGGCGGACGATCCTGACGGCGTCTCTCATCACCATCGGCGTCGTCTTTGTCCTCGTCTTCATATCCGTTTCCAGTTCCTTCAAGACGATGATGACCGGCCAGATCACCGATTCCATGCTCGGTCACATCCAGGTTCATCGCCGGGGGTATGTCGCCTCCATTGACAACCTTCCCCTGAACCTCAATCTCAAACCCGACGCCGTCAAAAAACTCGATGACATCCTCGCGCAGGATCGGGACATCGAAGCCTTTTCGCCGCGGATCAAGTTCGGCGGGATGCTCAGCAATTTCGTGGAGACGACCAACATCCGCCTGAACGGCGTCTATCCGGAGAGGGAGTTCAGGACAGTCCCCCTTCTCGCGTCCAGGATCAGCGCCGGGAAGAAGACCCTCCACCGGGGAGAGATCCTCATTCCGGCCCTCCTGTCCAGAGGAATGGGGGTCAAGACGGGCGATACCGTCGTGATTGTGGCCACCAACCAGGACGGCTCCGTGAATGGAAAATCCCTGACCGTTTCCGGTGTCCTGGAGAGCGCCACCGGACCCGGAGGGAGAGACGGCTATGTCCATATTGAGGACGCTCAAGAGATCCTGAGAATGCCCGCGGCAGACGTAAGCGAAGTGGCGATGCGCCTCAGGGATTTCGGAAGGCTTGAATCCGTCCGCCTCCGGCTCGAAGGCCTTCTGGGGTCGGACATGAATCCGCAGGGAAAGCCGCTTTTTGAAGTTCATACCTGGGAGCAGCTCTCTCCTTTTTACAACATCGCGCGGATGATCGATGTGATGACCTTTTTCATCAAGCTCATGCTGATCGCCATCGTCCTCATCAGCATCATGAACGTCATGGTCATGGCCGTCTATGAGAGGATCCGGGAGATCGGCACCATCGCCGCCATCGGCACGCTCCCGGGAAAGATCCTCTCCATGTTCATCATCGAGGGTTTCTGCATGGGAGTCCTGGGAACCGTGATCGGCAATATCCTGGGAGGGGGCATCCTCTATGCCCTGAATGCCGCCGGGATAACTTTCGACTTCGGACAGCAGACGGGTCTCATCCTCACGGCCACGGTGGACCCGGCCGATGTAGCGGTCCTGTCAGGAATTGTCATCATCGTCTCTGTCATCGCCAGCCTTCAGCCCGCCTTCAAGGCCTCGCGGATGGAACCGATCGCGGCCCTGAGACATGTGTGAGGGCCGGGTTTTTGGTTTAAAAACTGGAATTCAGGACGAATGGGGGTGTCTTATGCTTAAAATCATCACGATGACCCTGACGGTGCTCGCCCTGGCCCTGCCGGCTCATGCCGTCGACGGCACGCAGCTCCTCAAACAGGTGGACCGGAACCTCAACCCCGAATCGTACGAAATGTACCGGAAACTCATCAACGTGGAGCCGGACGGGAAGAGAAAGGAGTTCACCCTGTTCTCCGTCAAGAAGGGCGCCGACAAAGTGGCCGCCCTCTTTCTGGCGCCGGCGAGCGAAAAAGGAAGGAGCACGCTGCGCCTGGGCGACAACATGTGGCTCTACATCCCCAATGTGGGAAAACCCATCCGGATCACGAGCCTGCAGTCGGTCGTGGGCGGGGTCTTCAACAACGCCGATATCCTCAACCTCGACTACGCCGTGGAGTATCTTGTCGAAAAGGCGGATGAACGGGAGAAGGAATACATTCTCCACCTGAAAGCCAGAACAAAAGAAGTGGCCTATGACAGGCTGCGGATGCGGGTGGACAAGGAAAAGAAACTGCCCACGAAAATAGAGTGCCTGACGGAGAAAAACCTTCTCATCAAGACGCTCTACTTCAAGAACCATAAGGATTTCGGGGGCGGCCTCGTCAGACCGTCGGTCGTTGAGACAGACAGCCCTCTTTACAAGGGCTACCGCTCCATCATGATCTACGCGAAGATCAAACAGAGGAACTTCCGGAATGAGGTCTTCACGCTGACCTATATGTCGAACCTGGAATCCCTGCGAAGATGATCCTGTTGCGCATCAAGAACCTGCGGCTGCCCGTCTGTCTCCTTTTCATCCTGATCCTGCTGCCGGCTGCGCTCCACGCCGAGGAAAAATATTCTTTCGACGTCTCGGAGACGGAAAAGAAGCCTTACCACTTCGGCGGTTATGCCGAGGCGAGACCCGTTGTCTTTCTGCCCGACAAAAATTCCGCGCTGTACAAACTCAATTATTACAACCACCCGGCCGGAAAAACCATGGAGGAATACAACCTCCGCCTCCAGCTGGAGGGCAGTTATGAGAAGGACATTTACAGATTCTTTGCGAAGACGAATACGGATTACAAGAACGCTTATTCCGGCGAATCCGAGCGCAGCGTCTTTTACGAAGCCTACGGTTCCCTGAAGCCTTCCCCCTCATTGAAACTGGATGTCGGGAAGAAAACCCTGAAATGGGGAAAAGGTTATGCCTGGAACCCGGTCGCCTTCCTGGACAGACCCAAAGACCCCAACGATCCGGAGTTGCCTCTCGAAGGCTATATCGTGGCAGCGGCAGACTATATCCGGAGCTTCGGAGGACCCCTGAAGACCCTCTCCTTCACACCTGTTCTGATGCCTGTCTATGACCATGTCAATGACAGCTTCGGTCAGAACAACAACCTCAACGCCGCCGGAAAGCTCTATCTCCTCCTCTACGACACGGATATCGATCTCATGTTTCTCACCGGCGGGAGCAGGACCACCCGCTGCGGCGCGGACTTCTCACGGAATATCACCACGAATCTGGAGATTCATGGAGAGTTTGCCTATATCCGGGACCATCAGAAGACCTTCATCGACAGCAACGGGACAAGCTATCTGAACGAATACGATACCTCGAGCTATCTCTTGGGGCTGCGATACCTCACGGCTATCGATACCACGTACATTTTTGAATACTACCATGGCGGGACGGGCTTCACGGAAGACGAAATGAAGAACTACTTTGCTTTTATCAACAAAGGCTATCAGTCCTATCTCTCCACCGGGAGCGACACTCTCCTCCAGCGGGCCGTGACCCTCACAGAGAACAACTACGGCCGTATCAACCCCATGCGGAATTACCTCTTCCTGCGAATCAGCCAGAAAGAGCCTTTCGACATCCTTTATTTCACGCCGGCTATAACCGGGATCTGCAACTGGGACGATCGCGGTCTCAATCTGTCGCCCGAGGTTGTTTACACCCGCATCAAGAATCTGGAACTGCGGCTGAAAGCCACTTTTGTCATAGCCGGGCGGGACAGCGAATTCGGAGAGAAGCCGAACGACTACCGGTTTGAATTCCGGGCTGGGTATTATTTTTGAGTCGTTGAAAATGCTTGACAGTCCTCCGTCCGTCCGTATAGAGTACGGCAGGATTTGGGGGATAGTTCTTGGAGGAAAGTTACCTGGAGCCCTCACGCAGTGATAACCGTTCCTGTATCTTCGTTGCCAAAGTGTCTATCCCGATTCAAAAGATCAATTTCAGCTTCAGAAAGGAGAGGGATCGCAATGGCCACGGGAACTGTTAAATGGTTTAATGAAAAAAAGGGATTTGGATTCATCCAACAGGATGAGGGGGGAGATCTTTTTGTCCATTACACCGCTGTGATCGGGACAGGATTCAAAACCCTCATGGAAGGGCAAAGGGTTCAGTTCGAGATCGAGAACACAGACAAAGGCCCCAAGGCGAAAAACGTGCAGGCGATCTGAGAAACCTTGACGCGGGGCAGAAAAAATCGACCTGAAAAAGTGAGGGACGGTTGAACATGCCGCCCCTCACTTTTTTTTATTTTTTAATAAAGGCGCAAAGGCCTTTTTCAAGCCCGTTCGAAAATCATCGCCGGCGCCATTCCCCCGCCCGTGCAAAGGGAAACGAGCGCGTACCGGCCCTTCCGCCTCCGGAGCTCGTTGATGGCGGTGACCGTCAGGCGGCATCCCGAGTTGCCCACCGGATGACCGAGGGCAAGGGCGCCCCCGTTGACATTGAGCTTGCTCATGTCCGCCTTGAGATCCTTCGCCCAGGCAAGCGGGACCGGCGCGAAGGCCTCATTGATTTCAAAAATATCGACATCCTTCATTTGAAGGCCCGCCCGGTCCAGAACCTTCGGGGTCACGTAGATGGGCCCCGTGAGCATGAGCTGCGGGTCCGATCCCACAAGGGCATTCGCGGCGATGCGGGCCAGGGGCTCCAGCTTGAGCTCCTTCATTTTCTCGCCGCTCATGAGAACCACGGCGGACGCGCCGTCCGTGATGGTGCTCGATATGCCGACCGTGATCCACTTGGTGTTCGGCAGAACCTTGAGGGCGTTGAGCGTTTCGTGACTGGTTTCGGGTCTCACGGGTTCATCGGTGTCGCGGACGATCTCGTTTCCATCCTTGTCCAGACCCTTCATCGGCATGATCTCGTTTCTGAAATAGCCGTTGACCGTCGCCTCGTGCGCCTTCCTGTGGCTCGCGATGGCAAAATCCTGGCACGCCTCCCGCGTGATCCCCCATTGGTCCGCGATCATCTGCGCCGCCGCGATCTGATCGGGAGGACCGTACTTGCTCGTGTAATATTTCCCGAAGGGATTCCCCATGGGCTTGCCCGTGTAAAGCGTGCCGTTCAGATCCGAAAACATGGTGTACTTGGACATGAGCTCACAGCCGCTCGCAATCACCACATCCATCACCCCCGAAACGATCATGGCGTATCCGAGCTGGATCGCGCTGAGACTGCTCCCGCACTGACGGTTCACTGAAATGCCCGGAACGGAGATGGGGAGCCTGGATGCCAGGATCCCCGAGCGCCCCAGGGTGAATCCCTGCTCGCCGATCTGGTAGACGGTGCCGTTGATCACGTCATCGGCAAGGGCAGGATCCAGATCGATCCTGCGGACGGCTTCATCCAGCACGGCCCCCAGAAGTTCGGGCGCCGTCCAGTTTCGCAAATATCCGTTTTGTCTGCCCACCGGTGTCCGCACGGCGCTGACAATGAATACATCTTTCATAAATCTTCCTCCTCTTCGTATTTTCTGCGAATGTCCTCCCTCCCTTGCGTTCCCTCCCGCCCTTCGAGTTTCTCAGGGTAAACTCGGGAGGGAATAATGATGGAGCCCTCTCCCTTGACGGGAGAGGGTCCGGGTGAGGGTGAATTTCATATCTTAATAAAAAGTTTTTCCATAGAGCTTCGTGCTCAGGCCGATGAGGTCCGCCCATTTCATGGGGCCGCCTTTATCGGGAGGGAATCCCGTTCCCCAGATCATCCCCACATCGATCATTCTGGGGTCCTCGACAATTTTCCGGTCGAGAAGATCCTTGCCGGACTTGACCATGGCCATCAGAGCGCCCATCTGGATTTCCTCGGCTGTCGCCTCCTTCGACCCCTTGCGGGCGATAAGGGGGAGGACTTCAGGATCCACGGTCCCGTCTTTCAGGAAAAAGCCCTTCCCCGATTTCTTGAGACCCAGGCGCCCCGCACCGATGACGTTTTTCAGGGTCTCCTGCTTGATGCCCAGGCCCACCAGCACTTTGTAGGGCACGTCGATTCCCACCTCATCGCAGAGGCGGATCGGGCCCACGGGAAATCCGAACCTGATCATGGCGTCATCGATCTTCTCGATGGAATTTCCCGCCTCGAGATACTCGAAGGCCCCGATGATATAGGGCAGGAGAAGCGCGTTGACGACGAACCCGGGATTGTCCCGGCAGACCAGCGGCCGTTTGCGGATAGCGGCGGCGAAGTTGAGAAGGTTATCCACGGTCTCCCGGCTCGTCGCTTCGCCTTGAACGATCTCCACGAGCTGCATCATCCAGACCGGCGAGAAGAAATGGGTGCCGCCGAATCTTTCGGGATGGGTCACGAAACGGGACATGGCCGTCACGAGAAGCGAGGACGTGTTGCTGGCAATGAGGCAATCGTCCCGCACCGCCGCGCAGAGTTCCCGGTACGCCTGCTCCTTCACCTTGATATCCTCGAAGACCGCTTCGACGACGAGGTCCACGTCCTTGAATTCATCGGTGTAAGCGGACGTTGTTTTCAGAAGACCCATGATTTCGTCCACCGGAGCCGCAAGCCTCTTCTTCTCCGCCATGCCTTCCAGAATCTTCTTCACGAAGGCCTTCCCGGGTTCGAAGGCTTCGGGGAAATCCTTGACGATGACGGGGATCCGCATGTTCCTCAGAATATCGATCACGATGCCCCGCCCCATGGTGCCGAAACCCAGAACGGCGGCCTTCCGGATCGGTGCGGGGGAAAAGCCCTTCGTCATCATCCCCTTCGGCTTGTCCGTCATGGTCTTGATGAAGAAGGTGTTGATGCTCCCCTTCGCCTCGGGGGAGAGAACCGTCTGGATGAAATACTTCTTCTCCACTTCCAGGCCTTCCTTCAATGGGAGCTTGAGACCGTCCTGCATGGCCTTGATCGCCATCATCGGCCCGGGGAGCTCCCGCCCCTTCGTCACCTTCAGGACGCCCTTGCGCGCCATCTCGGCAATCATGTCGACCTGTGAGAAATCCTGCTCCGGCCTCTTCAGCTGGGCCTTTCCCGAGATGATCTCATGGAGAAAGGCCTTCGCTTCATCGAGAAGGTTTTTCCCAGCCGGTACCAGACGATCGATGACTCCCGCTTCATAGGCTTTTGCCGCCGGAAGAAGGTCGCCTTTCAGAATCATCTCCACCGCCGGATAGCCGATGAGGCGCGGCAGCCTCTGGCTCCCTCCTGCCCCGGGGAAAAGCCCCACCTTACACTCGGGAAGCCCGATCAGGGTTGCCTTCGCGTCCGTGGCGATTCTCGCCGTGCAGGCCAGAGAAAACTCAAGCCCGCCGCCCGCGCAGACGCCGTTGATCGCCGCAACGGTCGGGACCTTCAGCGCGTTGAGCCGGTTAAAGGAATCGTGGAAGATATCGAGGGCCATCTTGACCTCGCCGGGCTCTTTCATCTGCTCAATCATTTTCAGGTTGGCCCCGGCAAAGAAATTATCGGGCTTGCCGGAAATGAAAATGACGCCGGAGAGGTCGCCGGCTTTTTCCAGCTCCTCAAGAACGTCCCGATAACTGGCCACAGCGGCCTCTGTCCACGTATTCATCGCATCGCCCGCCACGTTAAACGACACGATGCCGATGCCGTCCTCTTTTTTTAAACTGAATATTTTCTCGCTCATGATTCAACCTCCACAAGAATAAATCTTAATTTCTAAATCCGAAATTCTAAAAATGCTAAACACAACGTCGCTTCTAGTCCACTTTGAGGATGACGCCTTCGCCCTGCGCGAGACCGCCACATATGGACGCCACACCGTATCCTCCTCCCCGCCTCCGCAATTCGTAAGCCAGGGTCATGGTGATGCGCCCGGCGCTGGCGCCCACGGGGTGGCCGATGGCGATCGCGCCGCCGTTCACGTTCGTCCGGTCCTGAAGTCCTTTCCACTTCTTCTCATCACCGTCCGCCAGGATCTTCGTGGAAACGAGCGGCATCGCCGCGAAGGCTTCGTTGATCTCGATGATTTTCATGTCGTCGATTTTCAGACCGGCCTTCGCCAGAATCTTCTGGATCGTGATGCCCGGGATGCTGGCGATGTACCTTGGCGCCGTCGCCGTCGGGAGTGTGGCGACGATGGTCGCGAGCGGCTTCAATCCACGCTCTTCCGCTTTCTTTCTTGTCATGAAGAGGATCGCCGATGAGCCGGCGCTGAGCGGCGGGGCATTCCCCGGTGTCACTGTGGGGCTTCCGTAAACGGGTTTCAACTTTGCCAGGGCCTCGATGGATGTCCGCCGCGGTGATTCATCCTTCTCAACCACGATGGGTTCCCCCTTCTTCTGAGGAATGACGACGGGCATCAGCTCTTCCCCGATTTTGAACTTCCCTTCGCCATCTGCTTTCGTATAGCGTTCATGGCTCATGGCGGCCCATGCGTCCTGCATCTCCCGTGTTACGGCGTATTCCAGCGCAACCTCTCCCGCGTCCACGGCCAGCGGACGGAATCCTTTCGCCGTGTAGCCCAGTTCAAAGAGGGGATCGACCAGCCGGATGTGTCCGAGCCTCTTCGCCCAGCGAAGCCCGGGCGCCATGTGGGGCGTCCGGCTCATGTTGTCGGACCCCACCGACATGGCCGTTTCCACCTCACCGGCGCGAATGGCGAGCACGCCGAGACGCAGCGCCGTGAGAGAAGAACAGCAGGCCCTGTCCATGGTGAGTGAAATGTTTTCGGCGGGGAAACCGGCGAGCAGCGACGCCTGCCTCGCGGGCACATCGAGCTCCAGGGCCACCTCCGGCAGAACACAGGTTCCGTAATTGATCTCTTCGACTTCCTCCGGCTTCACGCCGACCCTCGCGATGACCTCTTTCATGACCATCACGCCAAGGTCAATGCTGGGGATATCCTTCATCACGCTTTCAAATTTGCTGAAAGGCGTTCTTACCGCGCTGACCATCACGATGTCATTTTTGCTTTTCATTTTCGCGTTCTCCTTAGACCGTTATGAAAATTTTATTTTTTCAGGATCTCAGCGCGGCGCGAAAGGATCAGGCACGATTTCACAATGCCGGGGATCGTCCGCAAAAGATGCCGCGCAGGCATTTGAAGACTGGCAAAATAATTTGGTCACGTCAAGCACAATTCAAACACGGATCGACGACCCATCGCGAAGATTCAAAAAAAATATTTTCATTGAGAAATATCTTGTAATTTTTCAACATTTCATTTAGAAAATATATAGAGAGAGGAAAGCCGATCAGCGAATGACCGGATGATGTAACAATAATGTGTCACGATTTGAAAGGAGGCAGTCATGGCAACAGCAAAGAAAGTTGTGAAGAAAGCGGCTCCGAAAAAGAAAGCGGCAGTCAAGAAAGTCGTGAAGAAGGCGGCCCNNAGAAGGCGGCCCCGAAAAAGAAAGCAACGGCCAAGGCAAAGAAGAAGTAGCGGGAGCCCCAAGATTCAATTTTTTTCAACGTGACCGGAAAAATCAGAGCAGTCAGAGCGTAAAAAATATTTTGAGCAATGGTCGGGTCATTCCAAACCCCGTCTCTCAAATAGAGGACGGGGTTTTATTTTTTTCCCTTTATTCTCTTCACGGTTGTCATTCCGTGATGTCCATTGGACATGATCTAAACCGCAGAACTTTATTTTAATCTGTGGTACATTACACCGTGTCCCGTGAAAGGAGCGGTTGGTGCGAGCAAGTATATTCGGCAAGGGCATGGACAGGATGTCGGATCCGGCCTTCAGGTTGATGGCCTTGATATTCAAGCTCAGAGATACATTCATCCGCAAGGACAAGGTCCTGGATGAATTCGGCATCCGCCCGGGCCAGCACATCGCGGATTACGGCTGCGGACCGGGATCCTGTATCCGGAAAGCATCCGGACTAGTGGGCCAAGAGGGGAAGGTCTATGCCGTTGACATTCATGAACTGGCCGTTGAAGCGGTTCGGAAGCGCATCGAGAAAGAAAATTTGCGCAATGTGACCGCCCTGATGGCAGCGAATGGAATATGTCCGTTGGAGGATAACAGCATCGACCTTATCTATGCCCTGGACATGTTCCATATGGTTGCGAATCCCGAAACCTTTCTGAAAGAGCTTCATCGGATATCCAAGCCGGACGGGATTCTTTTCATAGACAACGGCCACCAGAGAAGAGATGCGGCCCGGGAAAAGATCCTTGCCTCGGGAGTCTGGGAAATCGCGCAGGAAACACCGCGCTACATGAAATGCCGGCCTGCTCCATAGAATTTTCAGAACGTGATAACGGCAATCTCTAAAGACTTTAGGCAACACAAATGAATCTCCCCGTGGCAAGCCGCGGGGTATTCTGCAAAAGTTTCTGATAAACACGATTCACGACCGACAACAAACATCCAAACCTCATATTTCTCGGTCATATTTAATTGACATACAGAGCCTGGCCTTCTTATACTTCCTTCCATTATAAGCAAGGTCTCATCAAATCAGGAAAAGGAGAAAATCATGTCAAAAGCCAGGATTATCGGTGCGGTTTGTCTGTGCTGCATGCTGGTTACTACACTGGCATTAGCCAAGTCGGCAGGTAAGAAAAATCCCCATGAAAGCGCCATTACCACGGCCCGCAGCGAAATCTGGCAGACCATCAACAGCGGCAAGTGCGGGAGCGCCACCGCTGCCATCATGGTCGGCGGCAAGGTCGTTTATGCCGAAGGCTTTGGCATGGCCAATAGAGAGAAGAGCATCCCTGTCGATAGAGGTACGCTCTTTAATATCGGCTCGATCAGCAAGGTTTATGTGGCTGCTGCAATCATGCTGCTCGTGGATGACGGCAAGGTCTCGCTCGACAGACCGGTCACGGACTATCTTCCGGAATTCAGGATGGCCGACGATCGATACAAGAAGATCACCGTAAGAATGCTGTTAAACCACGTATCGGGCATACCGGGGACTGAGGGTTCGAATTCCTTCGGGTTTAAGTATCATGACAATTTTAATCAGGAAACCATCAATACGTTGGCTCGCGCCCATCTCAAGCATGCCCCGGGAGCCATGGCCGTGTATTGCAATGACGGGTTTACATTGGCGGAAATAATCGTGGAGCGGGTAAGCGGCAGGAAATACATGGACTTTCTTGGTGAGAGGATCTTCAAGCGGCTGGGCCTGAAAAACACCGGTATGGGTGTGGGTGCAATCAGGGGTAAGCGTGTCGCGTCATATTATGACGCTGGAACCGGGAAAATGCATCCCCCTGAAACACTCTCGGTCCTGGGTGCCGGCGGGTTGTCATCAACGGCTGTGGAGGTCTGCCGTTTTGCAGATGCCTTTTCAAAGGAAAATAAACTTTTGAAGAAAGCATCTCTCGCTGAGATGAAGAAAGCGCAGCCTTCAGCGTTCTGGGGCAAACTGAGAAATCCCGCATTGTCGTTCGGGCTGGGCTGGGACATGACAGGCCTTCCACGGTATGATGCGGCAGGAGTTCAGGTACTGGGTAAGAGCGGCGGCACTGGAAATTATTCTTCGATGGTTTACACGGTTCCTGACAAGAGAATATCCGTTGCAGTCATTGCTTCCGGAATGGAAAGCGGTGCGATGAAAATAGCGCTGGATATATTGGATGCGGTACTGGTTGAGAAAAGGCTCATTTCAAAAGAAGAGAAGTCTGTCTTGATACCGCCAAAAGCGCAGAAATGGCCGCAAGAGGATGCTTCCTTCAGCGGTTATTATGCCAGCGACGCGAAAATGGGCCAGGTCGTGTTTGATGCGGATAAAAACAGAGTCACCTTTTACAGTTTCAAGGAACAGGAGAAAATACCGGCCATCACACTCGTCTATAATAATGGCTATTATCACGATACCAAAGGCAACCGTTACTATTTTACCAGCATAGGCGGAGAAAGCTATTTAGTGACCCATCCATCAATGCTCGATGTCGATATAATTACGATGCAAAAAGTGAAGCCGATAGAAAAACCGCAAAGCCTCAAGATCAACATGGATGGCAGGGTCTGGCTGCGGCGGAATGTTGCTCCTTTTGAGGCAATCATGTCCGTGGAATCGCACTTTGCAAAATCATTGTTGTACAAGGACCTGCCGGGATATGTGTTTTTTGGCGGTGTCAAAAGGATCGATTCCCCCGAGTTCGCGGGGATGCCCTTTGACGCTATCCGCGACCAGACGGAGCTGACCCTTTTTGAAAAGGATGGAGCCACATGGGCATGGGTTTCGGATCTTTTATACAGCCCGGCAGAGAGTGCCGCTACATTGAAAGCCGGAGAGAATTCCGTGAAAATAGGGCGCGATGGTTATAACGAGTGGCTGGCAGCCAATGAGGACATGGTTTTAAGTTTTACAAAACCCACACGGGGGAGAATCATCATCTTCTCTTCCAACGATATCGCGACCTATGACAGCGCGGTCGATACAGGCGACGTGTATGCCGCCAAGGGCAGTTATATTGAATGTGCGGGTTTTGCAAGCGATGTCTTTACCATCAAGGCCAGGCCTGCAAGGTAGATGAGGAAGTAATAATTCTAATCCTTGCGAGCCCGAGCATGAACGGGGGCGAAACAATCTCAAATGGAAGGTCTGCTGCGATGCGAGTCCACAGTACTGCGGGCAGGCCGCTGAATGAACAGTGCCTCTGTTTCGATCCATCATACTTCTTTCCGTTGATCAATCCTCTCTGAGCGGCAGCAGATGAACTGTTGATCTGGCTTTGATAATTTTGTTATAGATAGCATGAATTTGTATTGTTCCTCTTCCCGGCATCAAATGGAGCAAGGAGGATGAACCATGGGCAACATGCCTTTTTCACCAATCAAAATCGGCAGCCTTGAACTGAAGAACAGATTTTTGATGTCTGCCGCGGTAGACGGCATGGCCGCGGATCCGATTGCCCGTGCACAGCGATACGCAGAACTCGCCGCGGGAGGAGTCGGTCTCATTGTTGCCGGCCGAGTGCTGAATAAAGAGGTAGAGTTTGGTCGTGTCGCCGATGCCGTTCACGAGCGCGGCGGCAGGATCGCACTCCAGATCCTCTCACACATGGGACTCGGGTTCGAACCAAAGGTCGACTCCCCCGCCGCGTCTGTTGTTCCGGAGGGTATCGACATCTTCTCCAATGTTTTCCCCTACGGCAGGCACCATGAGGCATCAGATGGGGAAATAGAAGATTCGATTGCCTCACTCGCCAGGGCCGCGAAGCTGGCAAAAAGTTTTGGGGTTGATGCGATACAGGTGCACTCGGCCCACAACAGCGCGCTTTTCCAGTTCCTCACCCCGCTGACCAATCAGCGAAAAGACAAATGGGGAGGGTCCATCGAAAACCGGGTGCGGCTGCATCGGGAGGTATACAAGGCTGTGCGATCGGAAATCGGATCGGACATACCCCTTTTCATCAAACTCGGCGTGGAAGACCCGTTCCCGAATGGCCTGAAGCTTGAGGAGGGGATCGCCGCGGCAAAACTTCTGGCGGAATGCGGATATGACGCCATCGAAGTCAGTCAGGGATTGCAGGATTTTCGCGACCCCAAGACCATGGCGGGAACACCGATCAGGATGGGTACCGTCAAGATGTCCCAGGAAGGGTATTTCCGGGCCTGGTGCCGGGACGTCAAGAAGGCGATTGACAAGCCCACGATCATGACCGGGGGGATGAGATCTTTCGAGCTTGTCGAGGAGGTCCTTGCCGGAGGTGAAACAGACATGATCGGCATGTGCCGGCCCTTTGTAAAAGAGCCCGGTCTCGTCAAAAGATGGGAGGAAGGCAATCGCAAAAAGGCGACCTGCATTTCATGCAATAAATGCGGACTGGGTTTGATGAAGGGTCTGCCGCTCGCGTGTTATGTCAAAGAAAAGTGGGATCTTCCGTTGTTATAAGGGGAAACTCCGATGGCAAATTATGTTCTGGTCCATGGCGGCAACATGACAACAGAAACCTGGAATAAACTGACCGTCGGAAAACCCGTTTACGCGAAAGACGGCCACCTGGCCAACAGGTATTGGGATGGAACCGTTGCGGCTCTCCAGGCACATCACCACCGTGTTTTCGCACCGTCGCTTCAGGATGAACACACCACCAATCTGACCGGTCATATCGGGCAGGTCTGCGCGCTGATCGTCGAAAATGACCTGAGTGATATTATTCTGACCGGGCACAGCTATGGAGGGATGGTCATCACCGGTGTCGCGGAAAGGATGCCGGACAGAATCCGCCGCCTGGTGTACCTCGATGCCGCATTGCCGGATCCGGGACAATCCCTCTTTGACGTCATTGCTTCCGGCGGCTGCGACCCCCTCTCCTTTCCAGGACTGGAGCCGGCCGCGGCCTATGTGGAAAAACTGCAGTTCAATCCGGCGATACTGCAGCTGCTGCGGAAAACCTATATTCTCTGCACAAAAAGCGAGTTTGCCGTCGTTACCGAAGTGGCCCGGAAAAAGATCGCTGCTGCAAAAAATGAATGGACCTACATTGAACTGCCGTCATCCCACGTGCCGATGGCGGACCTGCCGGACGAGTTTTATAAGCTCATGCTGGCCGCCGCTGAACAATAAAGGATTTCCCTGTTTCTTCATTTCTGCCCCTCCTGCCACGTGAAGAGCGTGGTAGTATTCGGCGATCGCTATCGATTGTTTCCATCGTTCATGCGAAAATTTAAACTCTTTGACTCTATTTGTTTGCAGGTGCAGTGATCGCTTTTCGGAAGGAATGGTGAGATCATGCTTTCCAGCTTTGGCTGCAGGATACCTGTTTCCTGATCTTTACCCGGCAACAGGCTCTTAATGGGACGGGTAAATAATCCTATCATCCACCCGGGAGATCGCGCAGGAGAATCCGCGTTAAATGAAATACCAGCTTGTTCAATCGAACGCGTCAGCTTTCTGCCAGAAAGGAAAGGAAAGTGATACCAGCACAAAAATCCACGATTGTTCAGATTCTAGTATTATCAGCCGAGGGATGTGTGAACACACTCCCAACGATTTCACGTATCGTAGAAACGGCAAAGAAACTAAAAATACCGATAAACATAGAAAAAGTACTGATATGTACAGAGGAGCAAGCGATCGTCAATAGGTTCATGGGAAGCCCTACTGTTCAAATCAATGGTGTTGATCTCGATCCGGCAATGAGGGACAACACCTCCTGCGGATTTACATGAAGGATGTATGGGGCATCGGGTGTGCCCACTAAGGACATGATCACGAAAGCATTAATAGATGTGCACACGAAATAGCCACACAGCCCTGCAATGTGGCTGACCAATATAGCCGATGGCCGATTGCTTCCGTTACTCTCTTTCGATCCGTAATTCTCAATTATGATGACGGGCCACCGCTGCACAGTGGCGGGCAGCATTAACATTCGTTCTCGCTTCCTGAAAGCCTTGCACGGCTGAATTCCCTTTTAATAGTAGATTTCTTTTGTAAATGGTGATAGTCGAAAAACGCATGTCTAAATAAGAGAAAATGAATTTCATAAAGTCTTCAACCCTGCGTGAGGGTGATATGGGCTGATTACCGGAACCCCGTTTCTCGAAAAAGAGCGGGGTTTTGTATTTTAATAAAAGCTACTGATTCATTGCAGGTTATCGTTCAATGGCCAACGAAGATATCGATAAATACTATAAACTTCTTGAAGTAAAACCGGGAACCCCGTGGGAAGAAATCAGGCGCACCTACAGAGATTTGATCAAGGTCTGGCATCCCGACCGCTTTGCCGGCGATTCACGCTTGCATAAATTGGCCGAGGAAAAAACGAAAGAGATAAACATTGCTTTCAAAAAAATTGAAGAAGACCGCCTCAGCATAAAATTTTCCTATGACAATTTCGGCGAATCGCCGGAACCCATACAAAAACCGGCAGATCAACCCGCACCTGAACGTCAAAGAGAAAAAGAAAAAAAGAAACCCTCTCGTGAAGACCTCAAACGGCAGGCGGAGGAGTGGTTTAGCAAGGCAAAAGCCGTGGAGTCGGGAAACTATCGAACGGTGGTTGATTATCTCAGCCACGCCATTGAATTGGATCCCTTTCTTGAAAAGGCATACGTTGAAAGGGGCCTGGCCCATGTTGAGTTGAAAGAGTATGACCTGGCAATAAAAGACTTCAATGAGGCCGTTCAGCTGAACAACTCATCCTTTGAAAGTTTCCGCGGTCGTGCCACAGCCCAGTATGAGTCAGGCAACTATTCGTTCGCCATAAAGGATTTTACGACGGCCATCGAAATGGAACCCGCCCGGTACCCCGCCCTGTATTTCTATCGCGGGAAGGCGTATGAGAAGGCTGGTTTTATGGCAGAAGCGGCCATGGACTTCAGAATAAATGAGAATCTTCTGAAGTCAGCAAGCAATAACCAGAGCGTCGATTCAACAGCGGCCACAGAAATATCGCGCCGTTCATATTGGGTAACGCATTCCATTTTTGTATTTGCCATATGCCTGATATCTCTTCTCTTATACTTTTCCTACGATTACCTTTCAAAAAGAACAAACAAAGAAGCGGGAAAACCCGGCACTCCTGAAAAGACAGCCCCTGCCGCGCTGATAAAAGAAATGATTGAAAAGCAGCGGATAGGTGATTTTATGAAAGAAAAATATGATGCTATGATAAAATCACAGGCCAACGAGAGAAAGACGGGTTCCACGTCAGCAGACAGAAAAGAACACCTCAGGGATCCATTCATTAAGATTGTTTCCATGGAAGAAAAAAAACCGGAAGCATCGATAAAAGACAAAACAGAAAAAGAACTCAAAACCGACCTTCCCCAAAAAGATCAGAAAAAGAGCCGGGAAGAACGCCCGGAAACCACTGAAATAAAGAAGGATACCTTTGAGCAGTGGAGAAAGATCAAAGAACTGGAGAAGTCCTTTCCTTCTTTCTTGGAAAGATAGGATTTCAAACGATTACGAAAGAGGGAATGAGTTGATATTGATTGCGCGAGGGGTCTATGGACTAGATCGCTGAAACCCTGTTTTTCATAACAGAGCGGAGTCAACCCGATTTGTAAAGATGAGGTGTGTTATGAGATCTAAATTCATGATGATATTAGGAGTTACAATCTTCACATTCGTCTTCTTAGCGAACAATATATATGCACAAGACCCGTCACACGAAGCAGCCATGTCAATGCTGAAGGACTTTTTTGCCGATCCTGCAGCAAGAGCGGATTATGCGTCAAAAAATCCCGAGGCATCACAGGCTGAACAAAATCTTTCACAATTCCCGCCAAATATTCAAAAGAGACTTGAGAAAGTGGTCCTCATGATCATGCAGGAAAGTGGTGCAAACGCTGCCAGGCATGTTGATGCAGGTAAGACCTCCGGGGCGGAAGCCGCATTTAATTCTTTTTCACCGGCAGTACAGAGCGAGATTCAAGATATTGCCAGGGAGCTTGAGAGAGATCAGGAGTTTATGAAAAGGGCAGGTTCTCCAAAATAAATAGTTGGACATACTCTTGAATCAAGAGCGACAGGTGATCAAAGACACCACCGGTTGTGTTGAGGGATGCACTGAACGCTGATATCGATAAAAATTATTCTTATTCATTCCCCTCTATCTTCCTGAAAGTGTTAACCTTTTATTATTCATCTCTATTGTAGATTTCAAATGAAAATTGTGATAAAAATTACACATGATTGACTTTATATAAAATTGAAAAACATTTAACCCTGCGTGAGGGTGTCATGGACTGATTACCGAAACCCCGTCTTTCAAAAGGAGAGTGGGGTTTTGTATTTTGGGCTTCAGTGACCTTAGTGTTGTAGTGAACATGCGTGACAAATGAAAAGATTTTAAGAAAATCAGAAGACAGGGACTTATATTTCATTGAGCAATCCATCAAAAAAGGAGGGTAATTATGGAAAAGCTGCTCAGAATCAATATGAGCGCCGAAGGTGGCCCTGAGGTCAACGTGATTCCGATAGGGGAGTATGCCGGATTGGGTGGAAGGGCATTGACTTCTGCCGTGATTTCCAAGGAAGTGCCTCCTCTGGCCCATCCGTTAAGTGAGGATAACAAACTGGTCATCGCTCCGGGGATGTTGAGTGGTTCCATTGCGGCAATGTCCGGTCGTATCTCTGTGGGCTGCAAGAGCCCCCTCACCGGAGGGATCAAAGAGGCCAACTCGGGAGGCCAGCCTTCACAGGTCCTGGCCCGGCTCGGTTACGCCGCCATCATCCTGGAGGGAAAGCCCAAGGACGGTGATCTCTACAAGGTATTCATCAACAAGGATGGTGTGAAGATAACTCCGGATAACAGCCTGAAGATGCTCGGCAACTATGACGTGGTCGAAAAAATGAAAGGGGAATACGGGGATAAGATTGCCTGCATTTCCATCGGGCCGGCAGGGGAGATGAAGATGTCCGCTGCTTCCATAGCCTTTACAGACATGGAATTGCGGCCTACCCGTCATGCAGGGCGTGGAGGGGTTGGTGCGGTTATGGGTGCCAAGGGGGTAAAGGTTATTGTCCTCGATGATAAGGGGATGGCATCCCGTGCCCCGAAAGATCCCGGTAAATTCAAAGCCGCCAATAAGGCATTTGTCGAGGGTCTCAAAAAACATCCGGTCACCGGTGAAGCTCTTCCCGCTTACGGTACCAACGTGTTGGCGAATATCATCAACGAGGCGGGCGGGTATCCCACCAACAACTTCCTGTGGGGCCGCTTTCCGGGGGTGTCCAAGATCAGCGGGGAAACGGAAGCCGAGACGGAGGTCGCGCGCGGCGGCGTTGCAACCCATGGCTGCCATCGGGGCTGCACGATCCAATGCTCCGGTATTTACATGGACAAGGACGGTCACTACCTGACGAAGCAGCCCGAATATGAAACGGTCTGGGCTCATGGCGCAAATTGCGGCATTGACGATCTGGATGCGATTGCCATGCTGGACCGCCTGGACGATGATTATGGCCTGGACACCATCGAGATGGGCGCGACCATCGGGGTGGCCATGGAGGCGGGCCTGGCCAAGTTTGGCGATGCCCAGGCGGCCATCGGTCTCATCAAGGAAGTCGGCAAAGGAACTCCCCTGGGGCGCATTCTGGGGAACGGGGCCGCCGTGACAGGCAAGGTGTTTGGCGTGGAGCGGGTCCCCGTCGTCAAGGGACAGGCCCTGCCGGCCTATGATCCCCGATCCGTCCAGGGCATGGGGGTCACCTATGCGACGTCGACCATGGGTGCCGATCACACGGCCGGTTACGCGGTCACCGCGAATGTCCTCAAGGTGGGCGGATTTGTTGATCCTTTGAAGGCGGAAGGACAGATCGAACTTTCCCGAAACCTCCAGATCGCCACCGCAGCCATCGATGCGACGGGAATGTGCCTCTTTATTGCCTTTGCGGTCCTGGATCAGCCCGAAACCTTTCAGGCCCTGCTGGACCTGCTCAATTCGTTTTATGGGCTCAAACTGACCGGCGACGATGTGACCGCATTGGGCAAGAAGATTCTGATCATGGAGCGGGACTTCAATAAACGAGCCGGCTTTACCAATCAACAGGATCGTTTGCCGGAGTTCTTCAAGAAAGAACTCCTCCCGCCTCACAATGTCGTTTTTCAGGTCACCGATGAGGATCTGGACAAGGTTTACAACTGGTAGTGAACAATCTTTCTTTTCCGGGAACGGGGAGAGCCGCATGCGGCCTCCCTGTTCTAATGTCCAGTCTCGGGTACCAATATGAGCCATGAGCCATCGCCTCCAATACATGTCGAGAGGGCAAACCACGTCCATTTGACCGTGAAGTCTCAGCTCGTTCCGTTCTTCTTCCCGATCCTGCAGAAGGGATTCGCACAGAAAATACAGGTCGGCTGCAGCATCAAGGAACTGCTTTCTGACCGGTTCGGCCTCTCTGCCGAATACATCGAAAACAGAATCCAGACGATATTCCTGGACGGCAAGCCCGTAGACGACATGGATACAGCCATCGTTCGGGACGGGACGACTCTTGCGCTCTCTTCCGCCATGCCGGGGGTGCTGGGCGCGACCTTGAGAAGAGGGGGATACTATTCCCGGATGCGCAGTCAGATTACGCATGTGGAAAAGGCGGAATTGCCCCGGCGGACAGACGGCCAGATCATCGTGAAGCTCTTCAACCTGACCATCAGGGAACTGGGCCCCATGTTTCTTGAAAGGGGCATCTGGGTTGATGCGGACGATTTAAGAGAATTCTTCAGGAACCAGTCGCATGAATTGGGGGAGGGCTGCGTTGAGGCCACGGTAGATGGCAGTAACGTAGATATGGGCAAGATCCCATCCTGGGACTTTACAGCCAAACGGGTTTATTTACAACTCCAGACGGCTTAATCTACCCTCCGGCCACCGGCGGAAAAACACCCACTCTGTCTCCCTCGCTCAGTATTTCATCGCCATGGGCATGAAGCCCGTTTAGAAATATCAGCTTAACTTTGTCCATGGGGACTTGGAGATGATGGAGGAGCGCGATGATGGTGGTTCCCTCACCCACCTCAAAAATTCTATTGCAGGGCGCTCCCGCTTCACGGGGAATGTAGCGGGCCAGGGAGGCATACAGATTAAGTTCGATTTTCATATCCGGAAATTTTCCCCTGAAGAAATACCGCTTATATTGTATACTTTCTTTTAAAGATTTTCCTCTTTTTTTCTAACGGGATTTCTCATCTTGGTGGTGTAGAGCAATTTATGATAATAAAGCAAAAGAAGGTAGGATCCATATGACATCGGGCATCCATCAGCAAATTCATGAAAAATCAATAAAGATCACCGACCCGGCAGGGCGTGAAGTTCATGTCATAGAGGATCGTGCAGCCCTGGAAATAGCCTGTCAGTACAGCCTGAGTCTACAGGAGATCTATATAGAAGCACTGAGGCTCCTCGTTTATCCTTACCGCTATATCCGAAACATGGATATCATCTCTCCGACCGAGCAGCTTAAGCTGGCGGAGTCGCAGGTTGCTATTGTCGGTGCGGGAGGATTGGGCGGGCAGGTCATAATATTGTTGGCACGGATTGGTATCGGGCGGTTGATTGTTGTGGATTATGACCAGTTTGACGAAACGAATCTGAACCGTCAGGCCTTGTGCAGTCGAGAGGTGCTGCAAAGGTCGAAATCTCAGACAGCCGCGGAAATAGTGGCCTCCATCAATCCCGGGATCAGGGTCATACCTCACCAGGTGAGAATAAGCACCGACGGTATCGATCAGATTTTAGTCGGCACCGATGTGATCGTCGATGCCTTGGACAATGTGCCGGATCGTCTTATGTTGCAGGAAGCGGCATGCCGGCTGGGGGTTCCCATGGTACATGGAGCGCTGGCAGGTTTTGAGGGCAGGATCATGACTGTGTACCCGGGTGATTCAGGCCTGAAGCAGCTTTATGATATCGCAGAGACGGCTAAAGTTGATAAAGAGCGGCCGGAAGCCCTTCTGGGCGTTCCGGCAGTGACCGCCGCCGTGATCGGCACCCTCCAGACCATGGAAGTCCTCAAAATTCTGCTGCATCGCGGGAATATATTCAGGCATATCATGGCGCACATCGACCTGGAAAATGGGCGTTTTGAAGAGTTCTGTTTCAAAGCTGGCGACAAATAAGAGATGGAAGAAATGCACTTACGCATTGCTGGCGATGGCTGATTTTAAATCACTCATGACACTTACTGTCTCTTTTGTATGGTCTTAAGAAGGAGGTTGTTCAATTGAGAGAAGGCTTATAGCTGACTTTTAAGGATGCCTCATGTATCTTTCCAATCAAGATCCCCACATGATTCTTGGCCTGTCGCCGAGTGCGACGGAAAAAAAGATCAAGAAGACCTATCGCCGTCTTGCCATGAAATTTCACCCGGATAAGAACCCGGATGATCCTGAAGCGGAAAAGAAATTTAAACAAATACAGTGGGCCTACGAGAAACTGCGGAAAAATAAACGGCCCCAGGCTGATCTACCAGGTGACGACCTGCAACAGCACCATTTTGCGGATTCAGCGGATCCGTTTCTCAACTTCTTTACAGCCGTAAGGTATCATTACTTGAAGAAAAAAGAGGGAAAATGAGTTTCACCGGAGGGCTTCCACTTTTATTTCCCCTTTCGGATATTTGGTTTATGGGCTGTCGGGCATGATCGTAGAGACGATCGCTATATTTACACCGTCAGTTCTTTGAGTACTCGATTCTGAGTATAAGGTGGCATCATCGACCGCCCTGCTTCTTCCTGAAAACTTCCACTATTGGATTTCACTTTTCATTGTAGATTTGAAACGCAAATCGTGATAGCCAAAATGGCATCGTGATCAGGGAAATCCTGTTTTCAAATGTCGTGAATATTGCCGCCAAAATCGTGGAAGGAGCGATCAACCGAAATGGATAGAAATTATTTCCTGAAGAACCCCCCTGTTGGAATCTTATATCTTTCGATTGTCCTCCTCTTTTTAGCCGGTTGCGGGACCATGATTGCCCCCAAAGAAGAAAACATGCGATTGAGCGGCCGCTACCAGGATGCCATCAAGCTGATCGAAAACAGGGAGGCGCAGGGACGGGCTTTGAGTCTGAGAGAACGGTTCACGCTCTGCGATGCCTACCTTCAGGCTTCTGTCTATAAAAAAATGTTCCTCTGTACGGAGGCCCTTGAGCGGCAACTGGCATCGGAATCCAGCCACATGCTCTTCCTCGGGGTAGGCTCCGTCTCGGCGATGCCCTGGATTATGCGGGCCCGTGCGCATCTGGAGTTGGGGGATCTGGATCGGGCGATTTCAGAGGCCGAGAAGGCGTACAGTATCGCCAAGGGAGGTTCTTCCGGATACGATACGAACCGGTTTACGGCCGTGGCGCTGCTCGCTTACGCCCATGAGAAAAGGGGAGATCCACGACAGGCTGCCGTCTACCTGGACAAACTTAATAAAGAGTCGATCTCTTTTATGGGATGGGGTGTTCAGGCGCTGGAAAAAAGGAAGGCGAAGGCATTTGCGTACTTCAGTCTGAAGAGATACCGCGAATTCCTGGAACAAGGGGATGACGCCTTGTCCGCGTTCTCGATCGGCCTGGCCGGCGTTACGGGCGACACTCAACAGACCTACTCCTCGGAATTCCCCGTTCGATTCGCCAGGGCCAAAGCCTTGTATGAAACCGGGAGGCCTGAGGAGGCCCTGAAGATTTATGGGGATCTGCTTTCCCATCCGCAAGTCCGGCAATGGGGAAGCGTCTACTGGCAGATCCTTTTTGATATGGGGAAACACTCGATACGCATCGGGAGAACCGAAGAGGGAATCGATATCCTTGAAAAGGCTGTTTCATCCATCGAGGAAAAACGTTCCACCATCGATGCGGAGGCCGCAAGAATCGGTTTTGTCGGCGACAAGCAGGACGTGTATTACAGTTTGATCAATGCCCTGATAGCCGGCAGGCAGTATGAAAGGGCCTTCGAGTATGTGGAGCGGGCAAAATCTCGTGCCCTGGTCGATCTCCTGGCATCCAAGAAGGACTTTGCCATTAAGAGAGGCAATGAACAGGAGATTAAAACAGTCCTCGCCATGAGTGATTCCGCGGAGACGGAGGATATCCCCATAGGGGCATTCACGGATAGGAATAAGACGAGGAGTATTCAGATTAAAACCAGGGAGGACTTGAGAACCAAAGCGCCGGAACTGGCCTCCCTCGTAACCGTGACCTCCCAGACCGTTACCGAACTTCAATCCCTCGTCCCCGCGGATGAAGCGCTTATCGAGTATTACTACCGGGACAAGGACATGTATGCCTTTATACTGTCCGATGGAAAGCTGCAGACCCTGAAGCTGGATGCCGAGGGACTGACCGAGGATGTCCAGGCTTTCCGCAAGCTCGTAGAAACCCCCGCCTCTACCCGGTTCATGGAATTTTCCAGGAAGCTCTATGCGCGCCTCTTTCAACCCCTGGAGGGTGTTTTGAACAAAAAGAACCTCATCGTCGTCTCCCACGGGGCCTTGCACTACCTCCCCCTGAACGCCCTCCATGACGGCCACGGTTATTTGATCGACCGCTACAGCATCCGCATGATGCCCAGCGCCAGCGCCATGAAGTACTTGCGTGAAAAGAAAACGCCCATGGGGGGTGTCTTAATTTTCGGCAATCCTGATCTGGGCAACCCCAAATATGACCTTGAATATGCTCAAAGGGAAGCAACCGAAGTAGCCAGGATTCGTCCGCGTTCAAGGGTATTCGTCCGGAAGGAGGCGACGGAGGAATCGTTACGCAAGCATTGTAAGGATTACGGCTATCTCCATTTTGCCACCCACGGGCAGTTCAATCCAGAAGCCCCATTGAAATCGGCCCTCTTACTTGCACCCGACGCCGGATCCAACGGAATGCTGACCGTGGATAAACTTTATTCTCTCAACCTGGACGCGGATCTTGTCACCCTGAGCGCCTGCGAGACGGGACTGAGCAAGGTTGCCAACGGGGATGATCTGGTGGGACTGACAAGAGGATTTCTTTATGCCGGATCGAGTTCCATTGTGGCCAGTCTATGGAAGGTGGATGATCTTGCCACGGCGCAGCTTATGACCCGGTTTTATGGCGAACTGGATAAGACGAACAAAAGGGAGGCCCTGCGAAAAGCACAGCTGGAAACGAAGAAGGGATATGCCCATCCCTACTACTGGGCATCCTTTCAGTTGACGGGAAGTGCGAATTGACGAACCAACACGAACAATCGTCCCGTCGTCCCTGCGGTCGAGAGATAGGCCTCGTAACACAGCTTCCTGTACTCGTTAATTCATCACACATCTTTCCTGTAGTAGATTTCTTATGAAAATAGTGATAAGAGAAATTAAATATAAAGAGCGTTCGACATAAAGTTTCTAACCCTTTAACCGTGCGTGAGGGGGCTATGAACTGATTACTGAAACCCCGTTTCTCAAAGAAGAGCGGGGTTTTTGTGCTTCTAGGAGTGGACGATGAAAAAAATAGTCCCGTTGATTATTGTTTTGCTTTTCATTACATCCTTTTCAACCGCTCATGCCCAGTTAAAGACCTTCATTAAAGAATATACATATCAAGCAAGCGAAGACGACAGCAGGAACTCAAGTAGAACCATCGCTCTAAGGGAAGTAAAGAGACTTCTTTTGGAGCAATTGGGAACCTATCTGGAAAGTGTAACAGAGGTTCAAAATTTTCAGCTTACCAAAGATCAGATTGTCACGCTCACCGCAGGTATTGTGAGAACCGAGATAATAGATGAGAAATGGGATGGTCGCATCTATTGGCTCAGTGCAAAAATTGTGGCGGATTCAGGAGAGGTTATAAAGAGCATTAATACCCTACGCCAAGATCGCACGAAGACAAAAGAGCTTGAGGAGTTGAGAATACGTTCAGAAGCACAATTGCGGGATATTGAAAACCTGAAAGCGGAACTTAAAATTGCGAAGGGTGATAATCGAGAAAAAGTAAAAGCTGCCTATGAAAATAAAATAAATAGTCTTTCTGCTACTGAGTGGTTTGAAAAGGGATATGCATTCCAGACATCAGATCATTACCCCGATTCCATCGAGGCATACAGCAAGGCGATCGAAATTAATCCTGCATTCTCAAGAGCCTATCGTAACCGTGGTATGGTCTACGGCATTATTAAAAACTATTTTCAGGCAAAGAAAGATTTAGATAAGGCCATAAATTTAAGTCTACATGATCCGTTGGCTTATATGTCCATGGCAATTGTCCTTCATGAAATGGGTTATATCCAGCAAGCTTTATCGTATCTTAACATGGCAATTGACATCGAGCCCAAATTTGCGTGGGCATATGCCGTCAGAGGTGCTTATTATAATCTTTCGGGTAATTCTACTCCGACACATAAATGATTATGATCAGATCAACGACCTCATCGGGTACAAAGCGATTTGATGCCGGACATCTGGCAGAGAGGAATTTTGTTTCAGCGCTCTTTGCCTGTCCCGCCAGCGCTCCGAGGAACGAACGGGGCATTGGCG
>DFZO01000002.1 GCA_002383495.1 Syntrophaceae bacterium UBA4054
TTTCAATTAACCGGACACTAATGAGACTGAATATACAAAGTAAGCCAGGGGAGAAGGAGGATAAAAATGGCTCGTCCGATGGAAACCGATTTATATCAAAAGCTGATACTGTCCAATTTTTCTTTTTTGCCGAGAGGCACTCGAACAATTTATGAAATTTACGATGCTGTCAAAGCTCAGTATCCAGCACTTTGCGACGACTTTTATTATTGCTTTAAGAACTGCCGCTCAGGCAACAATCAACCTGAATGGAATCATACTGTTAGGAATGCTCTACAAAGTCTTAAATCAAAAGACGGCACCATCACCTATACTGGTCGGAGAGGTTTCTGGAAATTTCAATAACATAATACATAAAATTTTGTGGGCTGATCGGGTAGCCGGGAGCTTTTCTTCTACAGCCCTAGCAGCACCCAGCAATCTATGTCACCATAATTTCAGATAGTAATACTCACCTCGGTTCATGAATTAAAGTTGTAGATAGGTAGGTGCTAGCGATAATCGAGGCAAGGTTTAATTAGACACTGTCCGTCAAGTCAAATATAGGGCAGGAGACGTCACCTCTCCCCCCGGAATCCGCAAACTTCTTCATCCAACCCGCCGCTACTTCAACACGATCAAAGCGTCGACCACGACGGGTCTGCTTCCCGATAGGATGACGGGATTTAGATCGATCTCCAAAAAATGGGGTCAAATCTTTATTCTTTAATCACTTGGCTTCGAATATCCTCTATCTTTCTTCGAAGTTCTCTGTCTGTTTCTGCTTTTTGTTGAAGTCTCTTCATCGCCACACTAACAGAACTATAATCGATGCCCATCAACTCGCCAATTTCCCTCTGGTTCATTCCCCCAAATCTGTATAGCATATCGATAGCGACATCGCGGGCTACGGTCACTCTCCCTTTTTTAAGGAGCTTCTCCGGCGAGAAATTATAGACTTCGGCTACCAGACTACAAATCTTCTGCGCTTCAATCCGCTTAATCATTTTCTTAACAGCCGGCTGCTCCCGTCTTGATTCTCCCGCCATCTCCATCCTCAGGTTCTCGATAAACGAGTCCTCTCCAACAATGCCGTGACCCTTCCCCATCTCCAATGGGTTGGTCTTGTCATCCACTGCGCTTTCAACAAAACCGGCATATCGTTTTTTGCTGCCGTCGAACCACGAGAGGACATCATCGATGCACAAGAAAGGAAATCTGCTTCCGCGGAATATATAGTCTCCATAACTGCTCCATACATAGGACATCAGGAGTTTTTTCTTGTCCGCCACGGATAGATCGGAATATTCATCGATACGGACGGGATTCAGATGGACATATCGGGACACTTCCAGTAAATAGTTGTCTGCATCAATAAGAAAAGATTTGTAACGTCCCTGGTAGAGATGTCCGACCCTGTCATGTCTCTTGTTGAAATAGGCGGTATATGAAATGTTAAAATGGCGCATGAATTCCTGGAGATTTGCAAGGGGTGTCTTCACCACGAGATGAAAATGATTCTCCATCAGGACAAAGGCAAGGATGTCAACCTGATGAAGTTCGATCGAACGCTCCAAAAGCTCCAAGAATCGCTTTCGATCCGAATCGATCAAAAATATCGCCGTCCGGGCATTTCCCCTGCAGGTAACATGGTAAAAGGCGTTCTCAAATTGTATGCGAAGAGGTCGAGTCATGAAGTAAAGTTATCAGAGAGATTTGTGTAATTCAAGATTAAAGATTTGACCCTGTTATTTTTTTGATGATGATCTCTGCCATTCTGTCTGCCGGCACGGATTCGAGGTCAATTGTCGCGCCCCCCACGCGGATCCAGTTCCGTGCCAGGCTCCAGACCTCCGGCCGGTTCGCGCAGGCTATCGGGCATCCGCAGACCAGAATGGCCGTCTCCCATGGATGGGCCGGCCGATCCGTGCTCAGCCGGCATTCCGGCGGAAGCGATTTTTTTATTTCCTCCACCAGCGCTGACCGGTCGATCTGGGGATTGCAGCCCCCGCAGTATTTCACGCCGATGATTTTCAGGGTCATGCCGTTTCCCAGCGAGCGACGGCCGCCGCCGCGAGAGTGCGGCCCTGCCCGTAACCCTCCTGGAGGATCAGGCCGTTGCGGCTCAGGCGCGACACGCGGAAGCTGTCAGGCGGACAGATTTCAACGATGGAGACGCCTTCCGGCGGTTTTCGAATGAGGGCCACCGATTCATTGTAGCGTTGAACACGCGTCACGACTGCCTCCCGCAGCAGCGGGTAACGCCGCAGATTCCGGCGGAGAAAAAGATCCGACGGTCCGGGGCGCTTGAGGTAGTCCCGGGGCCGTGAACGAACGACCATGACGCGGCGTGCCCCGCGGCGAATCGCCTCGCCGACGGGAAGCGCGTCCGTCAGTCCGCCGTCTGCCGCGGGGCGGCCGTCGATCTCCGGGAAGCGCCTGTAAAGAAGCGGCATGGCGCTGGAAGCCTTGAGGGAATGCTCCAGATCCTGCGCGCCGGTGACCCTGTAAAGCGCCTTGCCCCTCTGCACGTCGGTCAGGACCACGATGAAGGGCTTTCCTTTGGAATAAATCACCGGCAGGTCGAGGCGGATTTCCCGGATGGTGGTCTCCCAGAGCCAGTCCAGGTCCATGAGATGGCCGCCGCGGAGAAATCGGGCCAGGCTGATGAACTCCGGCCGCAGCGAGTAGTCCATGTAGATTTTCTTGTTCCGTTCCCTCATTTCGGCCAGGTAAGCGGCAAGATTGGACGCGCCCGAGGAGACACCGATGTAGAAATCGAAGGGATTGAACCCCGCTTCGAGAAAGCCGTCCAGAAGTCCCGTGGAGAACACGCCGCGAAGCGCCCCGCCCTCGACGACTAGAGCCGATCCCTTCCTCAAGGGGATGCATCCCCCGGAACTTTCTTCGGCAGTCATTTTCATTCAGAAACCCGTCGAATGGGCTTGTCTTAAGCCCTTCGATAAACTCAGGACAGGCTTGCAGCAGGGGCGCCTGAAGGCGCCCCTGCCCTCTAAGATGGTGTTGAAAAATATATTCTTGTTCAAGCTGTTCAAAAACGTTTAGATGCAAGGCCCCCGATGGTTCGCAGTTCGACAAGCTCACTGTGACATCGCTCACCATGACAAGCCGCAGAGCCTGCCCTGAGCTTGCCGAAGGGAAGGACGAGCGCAACGCAGCAGATGAATGTTTTTGAACAGCCTGCTCAGTCTTTGATCCCGGCAATGTTCTTCGCCAGCTTTTTCTTGTAATCGAGATTGCCCTGGCGCGAGATCATGATCCGCTGCGCCTGCGGGGAGCCGGCGCCGTGCATGGATTCCGTCCGGTACCCGACCGCCGCCGTCCCGAGCGTGATATTCTCGATCAAACGCAGAACCCGGCAGCGATGCTCCGTCGGGACTGACGCCACCCCCTTGAAATATTTCTCTACGATCTTGCCGATCTCCGGGTGCTTGAGATCCTGCTCCGAGGCCATGGTGACCATCAATCCACCGGCGATGTCTTCCGCGAGCCGCGCGATCTCATAGGGAAGCCGGGTCACGTTCTGCTTGCAGACGTTGGCCAGCAGAAGATCAATGAGGTAGTTCCCCGAGGCGGTGGGGTGCCCTTCAGCCGAACAGGCAATCCCGCAGGCGTAGAGGGTCTCATTGAGGTGCATCATCTCGATGAGCTTGTCCTTGATGTGGGAGGCCTTTGACGCGCCGTTGTAATCGGCCGCCAGGGCCGCCGCGCCGATGAGCACGTCGCCGACGCCTACCTTGCAG
Organism: Syntrophaceae bacterium UBA4054; assembly: GCA_002383495.1. GTDB lineage: Bacteria > Desulfobacterota > Syntrophia > Syntrophales > UBA4778 > UBA4054. Next base: position 3,744 of record DFZO01000002.1, read on the forward strand.
CCGCCGTAGCTCTGGCGGTGATACCCGGCAAAGCGCTCCACGAGTGCGCCGCTGAATTCATGCTCGCCGCACATGAAGACGTTCTCCCAGGGAACGAACAGGTTGTCAAAAACCATGAGCGCCTCGTGACCTCCGAATTCCTTGTTTCCCACGTCGATCTGACCGCCCTCGAGCTTCCGGGTATCGCAGGACTGGCGGCCGTAAATGTAGAGGATGCCCTCGGCGTCGGCGGGCGCCACGAAGGAGAGGGCGTAATCGCTGTCCTCCTTGGTCATCGTGATGGTCGGCATGACCAGAATCCAGTGGGAATTGAGCGCTCCGGTCTGGTGGGCCTTCGCGCCCCGTACCACGATACCGTCCTTTCTCTTTTCCACGACGCGAGTGTAAAGATCCGGGTCGGCCTGCTTTCCCGGCGACAGGTTTCGGTCGCCCTTGGGATCGGTCATGGCGCCGTCCACCGTCCAGTCTTCGTCCTGCATCCTCCGCAGGAATTTCAGAAACCGCTCGTGATATTTCGTGCCGAGTTTCTTGTCCATCTCGAAGGCGACGCTGTCCACGGCGTTGACGGCGTCCATCCCCACGCAGCGCTGGAAACAGGCCCCCGTCTTCTGGCCCATGAGCCGCTGCATCTTCACCTTCTTGACCAGGTCGTCCGTGTTCTGGTGGATGTGACAGAACCGGTTGATCTTCTGCCCGGTCAGGTGGGATTTCGCCGTCATCAAATCCTCATGCTGCGGGTCCTGCGCCAGCGCGTAGGTCATCTTGACCGAGTTCATCGACGGCCGGATGATCGGGTGATCGACGACATTCTTCACAAGCTCGCCCAGCAAGTACACCTTGAAATTCATCCGGCGCAGACTCTCTTCATATTGTTCAGGGGTTTTCAGTGCCATGTGACTCCCTCCTTTCCTTCAATTGCCGCCGTTCCGGGTAGGGGAATGTTCACGCTCCCCTATATCGGGCGCCTGAAGGCGCCCCTACCCTTTCCATTCTAAAGGTCTTCAGGTCACTTGCCGCCGTTCACGTATGGGTAGTAGCTCTGGACCACGTCCAGCCTTCCCAGCTGCCCGCCGCCCAGCCAGATCTGAATGATCTTGCTGTCCCTCAGGTATTTCTCCACGTGGTAATCGCGGGCATAGCCGTAGGAACCCATGAGTTCAATCGCCCTGTTGCAGACCATCTCCGTGACGTCGCAGGCATACACCTTGGCCGCGCTGGCCCGGGCCAGCAGGTAATCCTCGCCCGGATTTCCGTATTTCTTTCGATTGTTGAACATGGCCGCCACCATCAGGTAAAAGGCGCGTGCGGATTCCACGCCGATGGCCATGTCGGCAATCATGGCCGCCTGAAGGGAATGGTTCCGGACGGGCTTTCCCCCGTAGGCCCTTGTCTTGGTGAACTCGATGACGGCCTCCAGAGCGGCCTGGGCGTTCCCCAGCGAGATGGGAGCGCTCGTGAGCCGTCCCCAGCCGACGTTGGCCCTGAAGAGCTGCCAGTCGACGCCCGGCCCGCCGGCTCGGTATTCCTTCGGCACGCGCACGTTGTCAAAATAGATAGCCGTGTTGATGTCCGTCACCTTCATGCCCATCTTCTCTTCCTTTTTGCCGAAGGAAAGACCGGGGGTATCCTTCGGGACGTAGATGAGCGCGAATCCATTTTCTTTCAGATTCGGATCGGTCGTGCAGACGACACAGTAGAGATCGGCGATGCTGGCGCCGCTCGGCCACATCTTCTCGCCGTTGATGACCCATTCATCTCCCTCAAGTTTGGCCCGGGTTCGAACGGTCAGGGCATGTTCCGCCGCGTCCTCGATATTGCAGCCTCCCGCCGGCTCGGTGATGGCCATGCAGCCGCATCTCGGCGTGTCCTCACAGAACATGGGAATGTACTTGTCCATCAGGAGCTTGTTGCGCGCCCCCATCGCCGCCGCCAGACACCAGGGGATGATCAGGGTGTGGAGAGACAGGCCGCTGTCCCCCCGCGATATCTCCTCGGAGATGGCGCAGACCGTGGGACCGGAGCGGATTCCCAGACCACCATAATCGGGAGAAAAGCCCCGCTTCTGGATGCCGAGCTTGACCAGGCCGTCATAGACCTTCTCAAAAACCGCGTAATCGTCATCCAGCTGCATGCGCACCGGCATGACCTCTTTTTCCACGTAATTCCTGACCGTCGCCAAAAAGGCCAGCTCTTCCTCGGATGTGATAAAATCCCCGTAACGTTTCATAAAATTTCCTCCTTCATCGTCATGAGACTATCACCCTTCGACAAGCTCAGGGTGACATACTTGTATCTCAGAATATCAGGGTGAGTTGTCATAGTGAGCCCGTCGAACTATGAATCACCCTCCTTCCCGGTCAAGTGGTTCCTCATCCCCTGCAGAGGTTCAATATTTCAGCAATAGTCTCTCGGGTATAGGCCTTCATTCCCCATACCGCCGCGATCACGGAGGCATTTTCCGCAATTTTGCCGATGTCTCCTTCCGGAATGCCGGCCTCTTTCAGCGATGTGGGGCTTCCGATGGCGGAAAACCATCGTTTCAGACGATCAATCCCTTCAACGGCCGCTTTCAGGTCATCGGCCTCTTCGATGCCGAAAACTTCCCTTCCCAGCCGGGCGAATTTCGCGGGGCTTTTGTTCACGGCATAGCTCATCCAGCCGGGGAGCGTGATGCTGAGCCCGGCGCCGTGCGCAACATCGTAGAGGGCGCTGAGCGAGTGCTCGATCATGTGAGCGGGGAAGCTGACAAACCCCATCCCCGCCGTCGTCAATCCGTTGAAGGCCAGGATCGCCGACCACATGACGTTGGCCCTGGCATTGTAATGCCGCTGATCTTTGAGGATGACCTCCGTGTTTTCCATGACCGTCTTCATCAGTCCCTCCACCAGACGGTCCTGAAGGGGGCTTTCCGGTTCCCGGTTGTTGAAGTACCCCTCCAGCATGTGCGTGATGATGTCCACCGAGCTGTAAGCGCTGTAGGCCGGGGAAAGGGAATACAGCACGGTGGGATCGAGGACCGACGTCCGGGGCTGAATGAAGGGCGAGCTGATGGCAAATTTCTGCGCCCCTTCCTCCCGGGTCATCACCGCGCCGGGATTCATCTCCGAAGCACTGGCGGAGACGGTCACCACCGTCACGACAGGAAGGGCGCCCTTTATTTTTTTCTTGAAGGTGAAAAAATCCCACACATCGTCGCCGGGGTCCGCCTTGACGCCTGCCGCGATGGTTTTCGCCGTGTCCATCACGCTGCCCCCACCCACGGCAAGCACCGCATCAACCTTTTCACTGCGAGCCAGTTCTATTCCCTTCAGCGCATGGGAGAGGACGGGATTCGACCGGACACCGGGAAACTCCACCACGGAGACGTCCGCTTCCTTGAGGGACGCGATCACCTGGTCGTAAATCCCGTTTTTCTTGATGCTTCCCTGACCATAGACGAGCAGCACTTTCGTGCCGAATCGTTTGACCTCGCCGCCTGTCCGGGCAATCATCCCCTGTCCGAAAATGATCCTGGTCGGATTGTCGAATGTGAAATTTTGCATGGCCTCACTCCTTAAGATGGAATATTTATTGAAACCTGAAATCGTTTACACGAATATTTCCTAAAGAAAAGTTCTATCATGCCGGACTCGGAGACTGTGTCGCAATTACCATTTTTGTCATTCCGTGCAAGCGAAGCGCGACACGGAATCCAGTATTTTCATTAAGTTCTGGATGCCGGCTTTCGCCGGCATGACGGTTTTGATAGCACATTCTGCTATTATGACGCAGTCTCTTCGCGGGGATGATAATAGTTCCCCTCAGAGCTCGCGGAAAATGGCGGCGCCGAGCCTCTCTTTTTTTGTGGAAAAGATCATGGCGCTCTCCCGCCGGACCTCCTCCGCTTCCTCAAGAAAGTAGCCGAGAATCCTTCGCTCCCCGTCGCTGATAATTCCCGCCCGTCGGTCCGCCGTCATCTTCGCCAGGACGGCGAGGATGCCGAAGAGATAAAGGCTCAGGGTGGTCACGCGCCTGAGGAAATATTCCCGTTCTCCGACTTTTTCCCCGTAGAACAGAAGCCCCAGAAGCAGCATCCTCTTGACCCGTCTCGCGTTGGACTTGGCCAGCCTCACGGCCTCCTGCGTTGTTTTGTCGGTATCTTCCACGGACCAGGGCATCTTCGCAAAGCTCGAAAATAAGGACCGGGCGATAAAGGTCCAGCGGCTCAGTCCGCTGTGCGAGCGCAGCCGCTTCCCCAGCCGGCCGAGAAGGTAAAGCGCGGGGTAGATGGAGTGAATCTCCGTCGTCCCCTCAAAGATGGTGACCACCCGGAAATCCCGCATCCGCTTCTCATAGGGCTGGGTCGAGAGGTAGCCGGATCCGCCCGCCACCTGAAGCGCATCATAGAGGATATCCCAGGCCCGCGTCGAGCCGAAGAGCTTGCAGTGGGATGTCTCGATGACCGGATCCTCCTCCGCGCCGGACTCCAGAAGGCCTGCGGTGAAATAGTTCATCGCCGCCGTCACGAATCCATGAACCCGGGCGTTGATCATCTTCTCCTGGATAAGCTGGAAATTCTGGATGGGGACTCCGAACTGGACCCTGGAACGGGCGCGATGCAGCATGTCCTTCAGCGATTGCTCCATGAGCCCCGTGGAAGCGGCGCCCAGCGCGAGCCGCCCGTAATTGAGAACGGCCATGGCGATCCTGAATCCCTCCCCGGGTTTGCCGATCCTGTTTTCGACGGGAACGCGGACGTTCTGAAACCGGATGGAGGCCGTGGAACTGGCCTTGAGGCCCATCTTGGGCATGTCCTTCCCTATTTTCACGCCCTCCCATTCGGTTTCCACGATGAAGGCGCCCATGTACCCGGGCTGCTTCGGATTCATTTGAGCGAAGACGGTGAGGCCGCGGGCATAGTTGGCGTTGGTGATGTACGTCTTCACACCGTTGAGGACATAGTGCGTGCCGTCTTCCGAAAGCTCCGCCGTCGTTTCGATGTGCCTGGCGTCGGAACCCGTCTCGGGTTCCGTGAGGGCGTAGGAAAAAATCATTTCGCCGGAGGCGGCGGGCGGCAGATACCGCTGCTTCTGTTCCTCCGTTCCGAAAAGCTCGATCCCCTTGATGCCGATAAAGAGATGGGCGAGAAAAACGAGGGCGCAGGACATGTCCGCGGCGGCGATCTCCTCAACGAACCGGATGTATTCGAGAAGGTTGACGCCCAGGCCGCCGTAGGTTCTGGAAACAGAGATTCCGAAAAAACCCGCCTTCCCCATCTCCCTGAGCATCTCCTCGGGAATCCGGCCGTCCTCTTCAATTTTCTGGACAGGATAGTTCTTGAGAAGGTTTCGATATGCCTGCATGAGGGTCTGCAGGGTCTCGGATTCCACGGGCATCCGGAAAGAATGAAAAGCGGCCTGGTCCAGAATGCCTTCGTATATTTTTTCCATGAAACTTCCGCCGGCCATCATGTCCCTCCTTTTTCTTCCTCCTCGATCCGTTCCATCTCTTCCTGGAGACTCGCCCACTCTTCGTAGAGCGCTTCGAGGCGCGCCCTGATTTCACCGTATTCCCTGTTCAGGGACCGGGCCGTCTTTTCGTTTTCATAGGTCTTCCCGTCGGCAAGGGCTTCCTCGATTTCTCCTGTCCTCCGCTCATGGAGAGCGATCTGTTCCTCCCGTCTCTCCAGAGACTCTCTCAGGGGCTTCAGCTTCCGGTAAAGCCTCTGCCTTTTCTCGGCGTCTTCGCGGCGCCTCTCTTTATCCAGTTGAAGCGGAGATTTCCTGCGAAGAACCTGTCCCGATGGACCTCGCGGAACGTCTGCCTCTTTTTCCTTATACCATTTTTCAAGGTATTCCTCCACCGTGCCCAGGGTGACGCGGAGATGCCCCTCGTCAAAGTCCAGGACCTTGTCGATGAGGGGTTCGAGAAAATCCCTGTCGTGGGACACGATCATGAAGGCTCCCTCAAAGCGCATCAGGGCCTCCTGGAGCACGTCCTTGGACGACATGTCCAGGTGGTTCGTGGGCTCGTCGAAGAGGAGCAGGTTCGCGGGAACGAGAAGCATTCTGGCCAGGGCCAGGCGGCTCTTCTCGCCTCCCGAGAGAACAGACACTTTTTTAAAGACGTCGTCCCCGGTGAAGAGGAAAGACCCCAGGAGCGTCCGAAGTTGCGTGCGGTGATCGCCCGTCGCGACATCTTCCAGGGTTTCGAGAACCGTCTTTTCCGGATCCAGCGTATCGGCCTGGTTCTGGGCATAATAGGACAGGGCTGCGTTGTGTCCCGTCTTTCTCGCGCCTTCCTGGAAGGGTTCCAGACCCGCGATGATCCTCGCCAGGGTGGATTTCCCCGAACCGTTCGGGCCCATGAGCGCGACGCGTTCGCCCCGTTCAATCCTGAGAGAGAGGCCGCGGAAAACAAAGCTGTTGTTGTAGGCCTTGGAAACATGATCCAGTTCCAGCAGAACCCTCCCCGAGCGGCCGGGCTGGGGAAATTCAAAGACGATGTCTTTTTCCTCGTCTTCGAGTTCGACTTTTTCCAGCTTGTCCATCATTCTCAGCCGGCTCTGAACCTGACGCGCCTTTGTGGCCTTGTACCGGAAACGCTCAACGAACCGCAGGGTTTCCCTGATCTTTTTCTGCTGATTTTCACGGGCGGAACGCCGGGCAAGAAGGCGGCCGGCTTTTTCCTCCACATAAAAGGAATAATTGCCCCGGTATTCCGTGACGGTCCCGAGAGAGATTTCGATCGTCCGTCCCGCCAGGTTATCGAGAAACCGCCGGTCATGTGAGACAAGGATCACGGACCCCTCGTAGGATTGTAGATAGGATTCGAGCCACCGGAGGGAATGGATATCGAGGTGGTTCGTCGGCTCATCGAGGAGAAGAATCGTGGGCTCTCTCAAAAGAAGCTTGGCCAGCTCGATCCTCATCTGCCAGCCGCCGCTGAACTCCTCGGTCTGCCGCCGGAAATCCTTTTCGCTGAAACCGAGACCGGAAAGGATCTGCCTGATCTTCACCTCGATCGTATACCCCTCCGTATCTTCGAGGTGATGATGCATCTTCCCGAGTTCTTCAACGAGAGACGTCAGCTCATCGGAGTCCCCGTCCCCCAGGGCGGAGCGTTTCTCGATTTCACGGCTGATCTCTTCGATGCGCCGGTTCACGAGGAGAATGTCCTCCGCGGCGGCGGCAGCTTCATCAAGGAGGGTCCTGCCCGAGTGGCGGATGCCGTCCTGGGGCAGATAGCCGACGGTATTGAAACGGGATGCCGTGACTTTCCCCGAGTCCTGCTCGACCTGGCCCGTGATGATTTTCAGCAGGGTGGTCTTGCCGGCTCCGTTTGAACCCACCACGGCGATCCTCTCCCGGTCGCCGATGGTCATGAAAACATCCTTGAAAAGATACCGTGTGCCGTACTGCTTCGATATGTTGTGAAGAGAAATCAATGTCTCACCGGGTGATGACGGAAGTCTGAAAACCCCAGCCGCTTCTCATCAGAAGAAAACAGCGGGTACAGACATGAGGAGCATGAGCGCGATCAGGGTTATGAGGACCGCCTGAACGATCCCCCGGGCAGGCACCTTGAAAATGACCCCTCCGCCAAGGAGAATCCCCGTGACGAAAATGCCGATCCGGACATAGAAAGGGCGTCCGCCCAGCCAGGCGGACCATTTCGCGTAGGTCACGGCCAGGGAAAACACGACGAGCGTCATCGACGAGTAGATGAGGATCCACTTGAGCCATTCGTGAAGGGTCGCAGGGTAATAACCCGGAACGCGCAGGATCCCCCGCCAGTCGCAATTCTGACAGCGGAAGGCCATCCGGCCGAAAAGTTTTTGAAATCTCTCATAAAGATTCCGGGAATGGCTGCGCCAGAGTTTGTCAGAATGGCAGTTGGGACAAATCATGGGTGTTAATTTCTCGCCATGAGATGCTGCACGGCCTTTTCCAGCCCGTCCAGCGTCAGTTCATACATGGGAAAAATCTGGCGGACGATGTTGATGGTCGTGGTATAGCGCCAATCGTCCTCCAGAACAGGGTTTAGCCAGACACAGTGCCGGAAGGTCCGGGCCAGAAATTTCAGCTTCTCGATGCTCGGGCGGGTGCTTCGCTCCTCAAAGCGGATATAGCCGTCCGCCGCCATGAGCTCGAAGGGGGCCATGCTGGCGTCGCCGACAAAGACCAGCCTCGTTTCCCCGTCCTTGCGGATGAAGTCCTCCACGAGTTCCGGGTCCATGCGCCGCGGCGCGTCCGCCCAGACCTTCTCGTAGATGGTGTTGTGGAAATAGTAGATCTTGAGATCCTTGAACTGGGCCTTGGCATAATTGAAGAGGGTCTGCACGACGCTCACGTAGGGGTCCATGGACCAGCCGCCGTTGTCGATCAGCAGGATCACCTTGAGCCGGTCCAGGAGGCGGCGGTCGAAGACGATATCGATCTCTCCGGCATTGCGCATGGTCTGGTAAATGGTCTTGTCGATATTGACCTGGTCTCTTGGACCTGAAGGAACCATGCGGCGCAGCCGCTTGAGGGCCTCGCCGATCTGGGCCTGGGTGAGAGGTCCCTCCTGGGAATAATCCTTGTACCTCCGGCTCATGGCGACCTTCACGGCGGACTTGTTGCGCGATACGCCTCCGACCCGCATGCCGCCGGGGTGATTTCCGGAGTGGCCGACAGGCGACGTTCCACGGGTGCCGATCCAGCGGTTGCCTCCGTGATGGGCCTCCGTCTGCTCCTTCAGGCGATCGAGGAAATACTGGATCAGTTCCTCGGGGGTCATCGCGCTGAGTTTCGCTTCGTCCAGGTCAAGCGTCGCGGCGACCTCCCGCGGGTTCTTCAGCCATTCCTCCAGAAGGGCGTGGGCAAGTTCGCTGAGCTCTCTGTCCCCGGGGTCCTGAAACGCCACGCCTTCAAAGTGATGCGCGAAGACCTGGTCGTAGGTATCGAAGTACCTCTCGCTCTTCACGAGAATGGAGCGGGCACCCGTGTAGAAATCCTCGACGGTGCTGATGACGCCCATTTTCAGGGCCTTCTGCAGCCGCAAGAAGGACGTGGGCGTTACCGGCACGCCCCGGTCTCTAAGTGTATAGAAGAATTCGACAAACACGGCGGCACCTCAGTGAACGGTCTGGCCGAACTGCTTGGCGGCGACCTTGAGATCCCCGCTCTTCTTGAAGAGCACGCCCAGATAGGGCACCTGGCCATTCTGAAGCGATTTCACGTCGAAGTCGGGATCCGCCATCAGGGCGCGAATCCAGTTGATCAGCTCCCGGGTGGCCGGCTTCTTTTCAACGCCCCTGAGGTCCCGGAGCTTGTAAAAGGCGGCGATGCAGGTCTCGGCCAGGGCATCGCTCATCTTCGGGAAATGGACATCGATGATCCGGCGCATCATGTCCGGTTCCGGGAAAGCGATGTGATGGAAATTGCACCTTCCCAGGAAGGGGTCCGAGAGGTCCTTCTTGGCGTTCGAGGTGATGATGATTACGGGCCTCTGGCGGGCGCTCACGGTCTTGTCGATCTCGATGATATCGAACTGCATCTGATCCAGAACATCCAGCATGTCGTCCTGGAAATCGGTGTCGGCCTTGTCGATCTCGTCGATGAGGAGGATCGTGCGCGATTCCGCGACAAAGGCCTGTCCGATTTTCCCCATCTTGATGTACTCCTCAATGTTGCTCACGTCGCGCTTCGAATCGCCGAAACGGCTGTCGTTCAGGCGGGTGAGGGTATCGTATTGATAGAGGGCATCGACGAGTTTCATGCTGGATTTCACGTTCAGGACGATGAGAGGCATTCGGAGGCTCTCGGCGATGGCATGGGCCAGCATGGTCTTGCCCGTTCCCGGTTCCCCCTTGAGAAGAAGCGGCATTTCAAGCGCCATGGAGACATTGACGATCTGGGCCAGTTCATCATCCAGAACGTATTTGGAAGCCCCGGAAAACCGGGGGTTGGATGTGTCTTTTTTCATGATTGAAACTCCTTTGAATCTTTTTTACTCTGTGATCTCTGTGGCCTCTGTGAGAGGCAGTCTTTTATCTTTTTCCTCTCGCCCGCTCCCTGCTGTCGCTCGAGACCGCAGAGAACACCGGGAAAGGATATTCTTCTTAATCCATTTGACGACAAAATTCCACCCGAAATTTTTAAGGTTCAGCGTAAGCTGCAAAAATCTTTCGTGAAAAAGGGGGCATGATTGGAGGTGAAAACCGGCGGGTCTCTCCTCAGAATGGGCGCGATCGCTGGATGGCGCCTGAACTCACGGTCCAGAAACGTCCGGACCTGCTGCCGGTCCCATCCCCGGGGGTGCGAAAAATCGGTGTAAAGCGACAGATCGCCTTCGTAGAAATCCCTCGTCTCCAGCTTCAATGAAGAAGCCGCGAAGACAGGCAGGTTGAAAACAGCGACATTGAGAAAATCGATACAATCGCCATGCTTTACAACGAAATCGAGTGTCCGGCGGGCAGATTCCCCGCCTTCCGCGGGTGTGCCGAACAGGAGATACACATAGGCGGGGATCCCCGCTTCCCTCAGCGTCCTCAGCGCCCGCGAGGCCTCACCGAGATGGATGCCCTTCTCCAATTGGTCGAGCACGTCCTGATCGCCCGATTCGAGTCCCAGTTTGAGCAGGGCGCATCCCGAACGCTTCAGCGAGCGGCAGAAATCCGGATCCGTTAGATGAGGCGTGATCCTCGCGAAGCTATACCAGGGCGCACCCGGAGGATTCTTTGCCATCGCCTCCAGGAGGGCCGGGCTCACGGCGTTGTCCAGGAGATGGATGAGAACAGGGCTTGTCTTTTCACGGAGCGCGGCAAGATCGGAGGTGACGCGTCCCGGGGAAACGGGAACGTAAGGATTCATCTCCGCCCTCTCGGGGCAGAAGACACATTTGCGCCACCAGCACCCCCTGGAGGCGCTATAGGGCAGGATCGTTCCGGGAGACAGGTAATCGTGCAGGGGAAGGCCGTCGTAATCCGGAGGGTCGTGGGTATGGGGAGGAGACGTATTTAAGTGGGTAGGGGAGGCTTCAGCCTCCCCGATGGGAAATTTCTCTGGGAGAACCAAAATTTCTTCTGAGCTTTTCATGTGGGCGCCTGAAGGCGCTCCTACCCCTATTTTGTATTTCCTTTCCGTTGAACTGACAGGCATGGGGCGGAGCAAATCAAGCAGGGGGCCTTCGCCGGGTCCCGCAATCACGTGGTCCACCAACCCGTTAAAGGGATTTTGCCAGCCGGGACGGCTCAGCCACGACGTCACGAGCCCGCCGCCGAGGATCAGGGTGAGCCCCGGACAGGTCCTTTTCAGGAAACCGATCATGGCGAAGGTCGTGAGGGCCTGGCTCAGGTAGTTGAGCGAAAATCCGACGAATGACGGCGCTTCCCGCTCCAGGCATCCCTCGATGCGTTTCACGAACCAGGGATAAAAGGGATTTTCTTCCGGCGTCTCCGCGGCATGGATGAGGTCGCCGCTTCTCACGGGCGAAAGACCCGGGTGCCTGAAATTCCCGAGACCAGGGCGGGCCGCTCCGTTCACGACGGCCCTGTCGAGAAGCCGATTCAGGTCCGAAACCGCCCTCCGGTAGCGAGAGGGGCGGCGACAGGAAGGGAGATCCCTCAGTGTGTCGAGATGACGGGAACAGCTCCGGCGGGCCCTTGCGGTCCATCGGTCCTCAGGGTGAGTCTCCGCGGCCGCGGAATTCTCAAGAAGACCGAGAAGTCCTTCCAGGTTCGCGTCCAGGACGGAGACAGGAATGCCTTCCCGTCGAAGAACACCGCAGAGCTTCCCGATACCCGCCGGCGGCTCGCAGGGCTTGACGACGGGCGGGTGGATGAAAAGAATCATGTCCCGGAGGCCTTTGGTTCCCCGCCTCTGCGATCGACGGGGCAATAAAGGCCTTCCCCCTTCATGGCCGGCCCGAAGCACTTGTTCACGGAGATGCAGGCCGCCCTCCGGAGATCCCCGGCCTTCCAGCGATTGATGAGAGCGGGTTCGCGGATAAAGGGGCGGCTCATGGAAATATAATCGGCGGACCCTCCCATGACGATTTTTTCCGCCACCTCGAAAGACCGGATGCCGCCCACAAGGAGAACGGGAAGGTGGGTCACTTCCCCCGCCGCCCTCGCGGCCTGCCGGAAGTAAGCTTCCTGCTCCACCGTATCGATCCCCGTCCGGGAGGGACTGAGTTTTCCCGAAGCAAGGGTGCCCCCGCTCACTTCGATGGCATCCACGCCCGCGTTCCTGATGAGGATCGCCGCCTCCAGAAAGTCTTCCGGTGTGAGGCCCTCTTCCAGGCCGTCTTCGGAATTGAGCTTGATGAGAACAGGGTAATTCCGGCCCACCGCGCCTCTCACCCTCTCAACAACCTCCAGGATAAAGGACAGACGATTCTGGAGATTCCCGCCGTACTCATCGAGCCGCTTGTTGAAAATTGGCGAGAGAAACTGGCTCAGCAGATACCCATGGGCCGCGTGGATCTGAACGCCGTCGAACCCCGCCTTCTTCGCGCGTCTCGCCGCCTGGCCGAAGTCCTCCACCACTTCCCTTATATCATCCACTGTCATCTCTCTTCGCGGCGCTTTCGAAAGGCCCTCCACCCACCCGGTGGGGGCAAGGGGCATCCGGCCCGTCACTTTTTCGCTCGCAAAAAAACCGGCGTGGGCAAGCTGGAGGACGATCTTGCCGCCCCGGCCGCGCACGGTCTCCGCCATCCCTTTCAGCCCCTCGACCAGTGAATCATCGTAGATGCCGAGCTGCCGGGGAGTCGCCTTCCCGTCCTCACGGACATAGCAATGGCCTGTGATGATGAGCCCCACGCCGCCCCCGGCAAGGGTCCCCATCAGTTCCGCGAGCTTCGGGGTGCAGGTCCCGTCATCGGCGGCCATCCCCTCCCAGGTGGCGGAGCGGACAAAGCGGTTCGCGAGCGTCATCCCGTTTATTTCCGTGGATTCAAAAAGAATGGACATAAAAATCTCCCTCCGGTCGATTTCTCAGTTTCTAGTTTCTAGTTTCGTGTCTTGAAAATAAATTGTCATACCGACCCCTTCAATTCACTCAGGGTAAACTCCGGGAGATATCTTGCTCTGAGATTCCTCCCTGCATTCGGGACAAGGATTTCTCGCTACGCTCGAAATGACATTTATTAAATGAATTTATGAGACATGATATTGGTTTCTGTTTTATGGTTTTCTTAACAACCTGTAACTTGAAACCAGCAACTAGAAACCGGTTCTTATTTAAGTTCCTCCGCGAAGTCGGCAATGTTCTGACAGTGATCCGATATCCGCTCGAGGTTGATGAGCATTTCCACGTAAATCGGTCCCGCCTCGGCCTGGCAGATCCTTCGGTGGAATCTTTCCAGGTGTCTTTCCCTGGCCTCCATCACCTTCCGGTCCACCTCCTCTTCGCGCCGGGTGACATTTTTTATCTTTTCCTCGTCCCGCCTGTCGATGAGCGACAGGGCATCCGCGAGGTTCTCGTCGAGCAGCTTCCCGATTTCTTCAAGGTCGACGAAAGCCCACCGGCTGAAGTCGACATTTCTCTGGTGTCTGTGACGGCAAAGCTCAAGGATGTTCACGGTGTGATTGCCGATACTCTCGATATCGTCCACGATGGCCGCGTACACGAACAGCTTTTTGGAATGTTCTTCCGACAGCGGGACGCTGGAGATCTTCCAGAGATAACGGGCCACCTCGTTTCTCAGGTTGTTCACGACAAACTCAACATACAGGATGTCCTTTCGCTTTCCTTCCCTGAAATCCTCTATCAGGCGGAACGTATCCTTGTACATGCTCTGCGCGAGAATGAGCTCCCGCTTCAATTCCTTTCGCACGCATTCCAAGGCCTCTTCAGGGTTGGGCAGACTGCGCTCATCGAGATATTCCGGCCAGATCGGCAGGATTTCGGCTCTTCCCGGAATGAATCGCTCAACCCAGCAGGAAAAAGGCCTGAGCATAAAAATAAAAACGCAGACGATGACCAGGTTGAAGAGAAGATGCCCGAGGGCGATCTGCTGGGCCACATCGCTTGAGAGGCTTCTCACCGCCCCGATGAAAAAGGGAAAAAAGAGCAAACAGATGACCGTGCCGAAGAATTTGAATAGAAAATGGGAAAGAGCGCTTCTCTTCCCGTTCACATTCGCCACGAAGCTGGCCAGGATCGCCGTGATCGAGGTCCCCACATTCGCCCCAAAAACAATGGGGAGCGAATTCTCCAGGGTGACCCAACCGTACTGGGCCAGAATGACCAGAATGCTGATGGGGATCGCCGAGGAATGGATCACGGACGCGATGACAAGGCCGACGGCGACACCGAGAAGCGGGTGATTCGCCTCCCGAAAGAAACGGATAACATCCGGATGGTTTTTCAAGGGAGCGGCGGCCTGTGAGACAAGACTCAGTCCGAAAAACATAATACCGAAATAAAAAAGGGCCTGGCCCGCCGATTTCCAGCGGTCCTTCCCCATGAGCCAGAGGAGGCCGCCGAGGAGGATGAAAAGGGGCGAGAGGTCCGTGATCTTCCAGACGACCAGCTGCACCGTGAAGGTGGTGCCGATGTCCGCGCCCAGGAGAATGCCCAGGGAACGGTAGAAGCTCATGAGCCCCGCGCTCACCATCCCCACGACCAGTACGGACGTGGCCGTGCTGCTCTGAAGGAGAATCGTGGAGACGATCCCCGTGATGAGTCCGTAGAGCGGTTTCCGAACGGCGAACTTGAAATATTCGCGTATCCGCACATTGTTGAAGTGCTCGCGCACCCCCGCGCTCAATTCGATCATGCCGAAAAGAAAGAGCGTCAGTCCCGTTAAGAAAAGAAGAATGGCGTTCATAATCAAAAGGGTTCCAGGGTTCCAGGGTTCCAGGGTTCCAGGGAAAATTGGGCGCCTGAAGGCGCCCCTACCCTGATAGATTTTAAGTGGGTAGGGGAGGCTTCAGCCTCCCATTCTTGTCCCGAATTTGTCGAAAGGCTGATCCTATTTTTTCTCCGGCGGCTTTGCGCTTTCTTCCGTCTTCACCGGCGGCGGTGTTTCCTTCGTCTCCGTTTTTTCCGCGGCCTCGGGCTTTTCTTTCTTCTCCGGCGTTTCCGCGCCTTCAGGCGCTTCGGTTTTCGTCTCGACCTGGGGCTCGCTCATGACATCTTCAAATTCCTCGATGACGATGCCCCTCATCACCATGATCTGATAGATTCGCTCAGCCCGGTTCTCCACGTAGGAGGACGTTCCGGTGGGGCTCCACCGTCTCGGGTTGGGAAGGACGGTGACGAGTTTCGCGGCCTCCATGGGCCCCAGCTCCGACGCTGGTTTCCCGTAATATCGATGGGCAGCGACACCAATGCCGAATATCCCCTCCCCCCACTCGGCGAAGTTCAGGTAGAGCTCGAGGATCCGCCGCTTCGAAAGATTGTTCTCAATCCGCCATGTGAGGATGGCTTCCTTGATCTTCCGGAGAGGATTTCTTGAAGGCGTGAGATAAAGATTCTTGGCAAGCTGCTGGCTGATCGTGCTGCCGCCGGCCTTGAAGCTCCTCTTCTTGATATCTTTCGCCAGCGCCTTCTTCATGGCCTCGAAGTCAAATCCTTCATGGCTCCAGAATTTGTCATCCTCTGCAATGATCACAGCCTTGACGACATAGGGCGAAATCCGGGAGAGGGGCACCCAGGCGTGCTGGATTCTCCTTTTCTTCCCCTGCTTTCTCCACTCCTTTTCCCTGTATTCCATGAAAGACGTTTTCTTCGGGTTCGTCTTCCTGAGCTTCGATACATTGGGGAAGACAAGGTAATAGGAGACATTCAAAACAAGCGCCACGATCAGAAAGACCGCGGCGCCTGAAAGGATCTGCTTGCGGGTATATCGGGAAAAGATATTCTTCAAGGATCAAACCCGAATTTACCTGACCCGCGTCCAGGTGTTCGTCTTCCCGAAGAGAGAAATCCCGATGAAACCCCTCACGTCCAGGACATCCTTTTTCTTCAAGGTCATCTTGCACTTGTAGGTCTTTCCATCCCGCGGGTCATAGATGAAACCGTTCTCCCAGAGGTTGTCCCCTGAATAGGTGAAGCCCCAGACCATGACCATGCCCAGGAGAGGGTTATTTCTTTTCGACGCGTCGGGATTTTCACGGTCCATCTTGGGCTGTCCAGCCATCCCCTTGGGGTCATCGGCGGGATAAAGGGGTTCCTTCAGCGAGACGATCTTCCCCGCATACGTTCCCTGGTACTGAAATATCTCGATCTGGGACGTTTTCTCCTGGTTCCACCACTTTCCCACGACGTCATCGGAGCTGGCTGCGTAAACGGAAGTCGCAAATAGAACCGCCATTAAAATCACTACGAACCGCAATCCTTTTTTCATGGTCTGTCCCTCCGGTTGATTATTCGTTCGAAATGAAGAGGCTTCCGCCTGTCCTGTTTTCACAACTATAGCGCAAAGTATGATGAGTTACAAGTTTCCAGTTTCAATACGTTTTACCTTGACAGGTCCTCCGGAAATAATCTATTAAAATCACGTATGAAACCGGTCAAAACCATCGGAAAACTGAAGTCCGGCGCCAAGACAACGATCGTGGCCCTCGGCGATTCGCTCACCCAGGGCTGGATGGTCAGGAAGGGATACATCGATTTCGTGGAAGAGATGCTTCGGGAGACGTTTCCCGGAAGCAGATTCCACCTCATCAACTGCGGCATTCCCGGCGACACCGCGGAGGGCGGGCTCTACCGCCTGAGGGGCGATGTCCTCGACTTCAACCCCGACTGCGTCTTCGTCCAGTTCGCCCTCAACGACGCCTTCTGCGGTTACAGCACGGCCCAGTTCAAAGACTGCATCCAGCGGATCATCGATGAGATCAGGAACGACTGCGATGCCGAGATCGTGCTTATCACGTCGGGGCACGTGGGAAACAGCCGGGAGACGCATTTCGTGGGTGAATTTTACCACCAGCTCGAAATCCTGGGTGAAGAAAACGGCCTTCCTGTCGCACGGGTCCACGATTACTGGAAAAAAAGAATCGATGAGGACGTGGAGTTCCGGACGCTGGTGCAGGGCGATCTCGTGCATCCCACGGTGGCGGGCTACAGGCTCATGGCGGAGGCCGTCATGCAGCTCTTCGACGGGAAGGATGGAGGTTCCTGATGAAGGGATCAAATCTCAACAAGAGGACGGCCCGCGGCGGACTGCTTATCCTGCTTGTCCTTTCTATTCTTGTGACCTCCTGCCTGAACTGGTTTCTGGACAAACCCTCCATCATCGTGCGTGAGATCATCCTCAGTCCCCGCTCTCTTCTGGAAATGAATCTTCTTCTCGGAATCGAGGTGCAAAACCCAAACCGTTTTGATCTCACGCTAACGTCCTTCGAATACACCGTCCATCTCAACAACGAGGAAATCGGAACCGGCCGCCTCGAAAAGGAAATCCTGGTTCCCGCATCGTCGACGACCCGCGTCCAGGCGCCCGTCGCCGCGAAATTCAAGAACCTGGGCGGAAGCCTGAAGACGATCCTCACCGGCGAGGACCTGCCCTACAAAATAGAGGGAAAGGCCGTCGTCAAAACGGCCTTCGGGAGTCTGAGCTTTTCCTTCTCCAAGGATGGGCGCATCAATTCAAAAAGTTAGCATCGATATCACCGTATTCAATTTTCAGGAGGACCAAAATGGACGCAAAAGAAAAAGCGGTTCTGGACGCCATGAAAAAGGAAGGAAAACCCATGAGACCGGGCGATATCGCGAAGAAGGCGAAGCTTGAAAAAGACGCCGTCTCAAAGATCATCGATAAATTGAAAAAAGAAGGAAAGGTTTCTTCGCCCAAGAGATGCTTCTACGCCCCCGCGTAGCGGGCTGCTCACGAACATGCTTTCCATCAGGCTGTTCAAAAATGTTCAGATGCAAGGCACCCGATGGTTCGCAGTTCGACAAGCTCACTGTGACATCGCTCACCATGACAACCATTTTTGTCATCCTGAGCTGTTTGTCCTGAGCTTGCCGAAGGGTCGAAGGGCAACAGCCTGATAGACTTCACTTGACGGATTGGCGAGCATACCATAACATGAAAGCGGGGGTGATGATCATGACCATCGTGAAAAAACACATCTTCGGCGCGGCGCTTGTTTTATTGATCCTGTGCGTGGCAATAGCGTCTCCGCTCCGTGCGGCCCAATCGACCATCGCAGAGGCGGAAGGATACGCCTGCATGGGGGACGACAAGTCGAGGAAGCAGACCGAGAACGAGGCTTACGCCAGCACGAAGAGAAAAGCGGCAGAAAACGCGTCCACCTATATCAAGAGCGAAACCCAGGTCAAGGACATGGAACTGGAAAAGGACCTGATCAACGCCTACGCGAACGCGACGGTGAAGGTCATCCAGGTCCTTGAAAAGGGATGGTTCAAGGACCCGTCCCTGGGCGAATGCTACAAGCTGAAAATGAAGGCAGAGGTCATTCCCGACGACAAGTCCATGGCGAAGCTCTCCAAAGAGGAAAGCCTGGGCGATGATCCCTCGGCACCGCTCAAAATACGTCTCTGGACCGACAAGAAAGAATACGGCCAATCGGAAAAGATCAAGATTTTCATCAAAGGGAACAAACCTTTCTACGCCCGAATCCTTTACCGGGACAGCCGCGGAACACTGCTGCAGCTGCTTCCCAACCCGTACCGTTCGGACAACTACTTTCAGGGCGCGGTCATCTATGAGATCCCCTCCGGCAGTGACCAGTTCGAGCTGGAGGTGAACCCGCCTTTCGGAGAGGAAAACATCATCGTGTATGCCAGTTCCTCTCCCCTCGGCGAGCTCGGCCTGAAGGATCAGGGTCCTGTTTACAAAGTGACGACCCGGGCAAAAGACGTGGGACAGAAAACCCGGGGAATCAAGATCCTGCAGAAAAGCGACGTCAAGGAAAAAACGGCCTCCGAGTTCTATGAAGATACGCTGGCCGTGAAGACGATGAAGAAGTAGAACCAATCCATGCGCGATACAGAGAAAACCCCGGATTTTTTCTCTCTTCATTTCCATCTGAGGTTTTTTCCGGCGCTTCTCTGGGATATCCTGAGTCCCCGGAAAGAGGAGTACCGCTCTCCTTTTGCCGGTCACCTTCCCCTGGAATACATGGTTGCCGCGACTCTTTGCATGATCGCCATCGCCATCGGATTTCCGGCCGTTCGGGGCAAGGGGGCCTGGTGGGGCTGGATATTGCTCGTGCTGGGCGCCTCCGGCTTCATCGCCCTTCTCGCTGGAAGCATCCGCTCGGTATGGGGAGAAAAACCCGATTATCAGGACTTCCGTCCGGCGGTCTTTTTCTTTTTTGTCTTCCTTGGACCGACGCTCGGATTATTAGCCGGGACGATTGAACAGTCCCCGGGGCTGAAGATCGCAGGCAGCGCCGGCGGGCTAGCAGCAGGTTACGCCATCGGCATACTTGCAGGCCTCTGGGTACAGGTCCTCGGGTGGATGGGCCGGTTCCTCGATGTTCTTGCTCTTGGAGGCATCGCGGGCATGATCATTCTGGATATGGTGCTGCTCATCTGATGGAAGCCCGAGCGGGAGGGAGTACAAAATCCGGGTAGGGGCGCCTTCAGGCGCCCGCTCGACAGGTTCATGACAGGCTTTGGGAGGCTGAAGCCTCCCCTACCCAAAAAAGGGGAATCCATTATGGAAATAAGAAAAACAATCTGTCTGCTTCTGGTGGCTGTTCTGATTCCCGCGTTTTCAGGCTGCTGGTATGTGGCGGCCGGGGGCGCGGGCGCCTATGGAGGATACAAGGCGAAGGAAAAGGGTTACACGGTGCAGAATCCCGTGAAAAAAGACGACAAGAAAAAGCAGACGAAAAAGACGAAGAAAAAAGAGTCAACTAAAGAAGAATCAACAGAGGAAGAGAGCAAATAGGTTCAAGGAGCGCCGATGCTCAGAAAGGCAGTACACCTTTTTATAGTTGCGCTGGCGGCAGTTGTTTCATTTCACCTTGCGGCGGCAGGCCATGCTCACGCCCAGTGGAAATCCATCGCCCGGGGCGTCGAATACGGGCGCTTCCACATCAACCCCTCTGCCGGGACCGGGAACGGGGAAATTCATGTTGTCCGCATCGACCCTGCCCAGGCAAAGCTGAGGCTTCTGCTCGCCTCGGAGCATGACAGAAAAAACCGCACGACCGCCGAGTGGTGCGAGGAATTCCATCTGATCGCGGCCGTCAACGCGGGAATGTTTCTCAAGGATTACCTGACGAACGTGGGTTATCTTCGGAATGGGTCACACCTGCAGAACAGGCGCTGGAACAGGAAATACAAATCCGTCCTGGCCTTTGATCCTCAACAGACGGAACTTCCTCCGGCGGTCATGATCGATCTCGACGAACCTTCCGCGACGCAAAAGGCGGCGGGCTACAGGGCCGTGGTGCAGAATCTCCGCCTGATGAAGGACCGCGGGGTCAATGTCTGGCAGGCATCCGAAAAGAAGTGGAGTGAAGCCGCGGTGGGCATGGACGGTATCGGGCGCGTTCTCTTTCTGTTCTCCCGGTTTCCACTCCCCATGAAAGAATTCAATGAAAAGATCAAATCCCTGGCCTTAGACGTGACCCGCCTGATGCACATGGAAGGAGGTCCCGTGGCCAGTTTATCCATTCGGGCAAAGGATGTTCATCTCGATCTTTCGGGCAGCTTCGAGACCTTCATACAGGAGAATGACCTGAACCTGCAGCAGTGGCCCATTCCGAACGTCATCGGCGTTCAAGCCCGCTGACACGCTCGTTTTCCCGTGCTCCATCACTTCCGGGGAACAGGGATAAGGGCCTTCGTGATCCGGGCCACGACGACAAGTTTCCCGTTCTTGTCCAGGACCCTCGACGCCACGTAGCAGTTTCTTTTCCCCTTCTTCAAGACCTCGCACTTCACCGTCAGGTCGCCCTCAAGGACAGCCGCCATCACCGAGACATTGATGTCGGAGGTTACGGAAAAATAATCATCCGGCAGGAGCGTGGCCACCGCTACGAAGGCCGCCACATCGCAGGAGGTATAATAGATGCCGCCGTGGACCGCTCCGTAGGCATTTCGGGTGGCCTCGGACAGGGGGAAAGGTGAGTTCCACCCGCCCCTCTTCCCAGGAGGCGACCTTGAGCCCGATAAACCGGTGGTACGGAAGGTTCTCGACTGTTTCAATCAGTTTCTTCATCGATGCTTCATTCACGGATTCTGCTCCTTTCTTCTCATCATTCCAGCCCCTCTACTTTCGCGTTATGTGATATCAACCCCTTCGATTCGCTCAGGGTAAACTCCGGGAGATATCTTCCTCTCCGCTTATGTCATTCCGAATGAACCCCCTTATGTCATTCCGAATGAACATGAGGAATCTTAAAGATCCCTCCCTTCGGTCGGGACAAAGATTTCTCGTTCCACTCGAAATGACAACAGCAGTCATAAAACCATGTTTTACACGTCCATGACCGGAGCCGGAAAAATCTCAGATATTGAAAGAAATGTCAACAGATGTCCTGGAAGGCGCGGCGCCCGTCCTGACCCTGCCGGTGGGACGCTGAGTGTAAACGCCGCAACAAAAATTCAAATCCATTTAAAACTCCCTTCGCCATGGTCATCATGACCAACATGGGCGGCGAGAAGGCAGACAAAGCATTGCTGGCGCTGGCCCGCGAACTGTACACGAAATACGCGGAGAAATGAAAAAAGCCGGATGCGCCCTGCACGCCCAAAAAAGGCCGTCCCAGTTCAACTGGAACGGCCTTTCGTTTTTACTGCTACATCTCTCGCTGCGGTGCAGCCGGGCTATTTAGCGGGTCGCCGCCATCCTCTGGACGTTGGCCCGCTCGACGGCGATCTGCTGGGTCAGCCGCTGGCATTCCGCCAGGGTGAGTCCGCCCTGGTTGAGCGACTGCGTCATGGCAGCCAGGTTGCGCTCCATGTTGGTGAAGGCCTGCGCCTCAGCCGGGGTGATATTTCCGCGTGACCGCGCACTGTTGAACATCTGGATGACTTGATTGTGCGCATTCAGATTGGCCGTGCGGCACTGGGCCACCCGCGGATCGACGGCCGGAGTCGCTGCCATCCTCTGAACGGTGGCGCGCTCCGAGGCGATCTGGCGGGTGAGAGCCTGGCATTCCGCCAGGGTCAAGCCGCCCCGGTTGAGATTCTGTGAAATGGTATTCAGACGACGCTCCATGGCCGAAAAGGCCTGGGCTTCCGCCGGAGTGATCCGGCCGGCTGAACGCGCCCGCTGGAAGAGCTGAACCACTTCACTGTGCGCCCGCTGGTTGGCCGTGCGGCACTGGGCCACCCGCGGATCGACGGCCGGAGTCGCTGCCATCCTCTGAACGGTGGCGCGCTCCGAGGCAATCTGGCTCGTGAGCCGCTGGCATTCCGCCAGGGTGAGTCCGCCCTGGTTGAGCGACTGCGTCATGGCAGCCAGGGTGCGCTCCATGTTGGTGAAGGCCTGCGCTTCAGCCGGAGTGATATTTCCGCGTGACCGCGCACTGTTGAACATCTGGATGACTTGATTGTGCGCATTCAGATTGGCCGTGCGGCACTGGGCAATCTGTTGAGGCGTCTGGGCCCAAACGGTTGCCGCCAACAGCACCGCCACAATTCCGATAATTCCTGCAATCCGTTTCGACATCTTGATACCTCCTCATCTTTAAAATTGAATCATCTTTGAACTTTATTTGACAGGATGTTGCTTATTGACCAGGAGATTTTAGCAGATCGGTCTCGTATGTCAACGAGATATTGATTACAAAATGTTGAAGGTGGCGCAGATGATTACGGTTGAAGATTTGCGGACTTCGGGAAGGATCGGGCCTGCGGGCTGCTCCGGGAGAGCAGCCCGCAGGAATTTTTCGGGGGAGAACATGGTAGTCACGGGAAAACGGTACCCTTTCATGCATGGAGCTTGTCGAGAGATTCCCTCTTCTAATAAATGATGAAGATACTCACACAGACAATGTAAAGGGCAACCGCGGCCGCAAATGCGCAGGAGCAGGCATCAACCCATTTCATTCGCCTCAGGATCTCTTCATCCCAGTCGCTGTTTTCGATGAAACGCCGGAATCTCTTCAATAGACCCGTTTTCGACCTGAACTCCCTCAGCTCAAATAATCCCAGACCAGTATCACTGACCCTTAGCGTCTTGGTTCCCATAACATCACCTCCTGTTACGGTTTGCATCAAACTCAACATATTGTGGTTTATTTTGTATCATAACACCATATATAGTGCAAGAACTATTTTTTATCAAACCCGAGCAGGTTCATGACCCCGAAATCATCTCGATCTTATTCCTTCGTCGTTTCCCCGGATTTGAAAAGCCTGCTGATTCACCCGTCAATAATCAAGGGGCTGGCGTGTTCGCCAGCCCCTTGATTTTTTATGGTGCCGAAGCCGGGGATCGAATTCTGCATCAGGAAAGCTTGTGATGCTTTGCCCAGGCCGTCACTTCTTTGGGACTGTCAAGAACGGTTACACCTGCGGCGCGGAGGGCTGATTCCTTTCCTTCGACGGTTCCCGAAGTGCCCCGCACTATGGCTCCGGCATGTCCCATGCGTTTGCCCGGCGGAGAATAGCGGCCCGCAATATAGCAGGCAACGGGCTTGGTCATCTGCCGCGCGATGAACCCGGCGGCTTTCTCTTCCTGTTCCCCGCCCACTTCTCCCACGATAATGACGGCGTCCGTGCCCTCATCTTTTTCAAAGCGTTCCAGGATGTCGGGCAGGTTCCGCAATATAACCGGATCGGCGCCCATGCCCACGACCGTGCTCTGACCTATGCCGATCTGCGACAGAAGGCCCGCAAATTCATAAGAAAGCGTACCGCTGCGGGAGATGATCCCGACGCGTCCGGGCGCAAAAAGAGATGCCGGCATGATCCCCATTTTTCCGATTCCCGGCGCGAGGATGCCCGGGGTTGTAGGCCCGAGGGCAAAAACCCCCTTTTCAGCGGCATAGCTGCGCATCTTCATGACATCCGCCACGGGGATGTGTTCCGGAACAACAACAATGAACCGGATTCCCGCATCAACCGTCTCGAGGAACGCGTCCAGCACAAAGCCCGCGGGCACGAAAAAAACGGAAGAATTGGCCCCCGTCTCTTTCACGGCATCGGCAACGCTGTCGAAAACAGGCACCCCCTCGACGATGGAGCCTCCTTTGCCGGGAGTGATGCCGCCGACCACTTTCGTGCCGTACTCCAGCATCCATTTGGTCTGAATACTGCCGATGCGGCCTGTTATGCCCTGTACAATCACGCGGGTGGTATCATCCATCAGTATGCTCATGGGTTAACCTCTGTCTATGTCCTTTTTTATTTTTAATTACAGGTTCAACGTTTTTTTATCAGCCGGCCTTTCGTCCCACAAGCTCACAGAGCTTTTCCACGGCCTTCTCCGTTGCCGTATCCGTCACCACGTGGACGCCGCCGGATTGCAAAATCTCCCAGGTCTCTTCCTGGCGGTTTCCGAGGGCCTTGGCGACGATGGGAAGCTTCACGTTGTGTTCCTTAATATATCGCACGACTCCCTTGGCGCCTTCGTGAATCGGATTGATCCCGCCGTAGACATTTATGAAGATGGCCTTCAGATCGGGCTTCATCATGATCAGGTCCATGCATTTGTAAAGCAGATCGGCCGTGATGCCCCCTCCTGTCTCAAGAAAGTTCGCCGGTTTCATCTTGTTATTACCGATAATATCCATGGAGACCATGCCGAGTCCTGCGCCGGAAGCAATGATCCCTACATCCCCGTCAAGGTCCACATAAGTGACCCCGATTTCCCTGCCTCTGCGCTCCAATACATTTTCAATCCGGTCAATGCGATCCGGAAGCGGATGGCGGATCCTTGACAGGGCCGAGTCATCCACCTCCAGAACAGCGTCGACAGCAAGCAAGGTCCCGTTAGTAAGAACCACGAGGGGGTTGATTTCCGCGATGAGCGCCTCATAGGAAGAGGCCACGTGATAAAGCCGGCCGATCACATCGCTCCAGGCGGAAATCAATGGCTGTTTGAGGCCGAGCAATTTCAGCAGTCCCCGGGCCTGATAGGGATAATAGCCGAATGAGGGATCGAAATGAAGAGCTGCAACCTTTTCCGGCTCGTTTTTCACCGTTTCTTCTATCCGTACGCCGCCTTCGGTGCAGGCAAGGATAACGGGATGGCCGGAATAGCCGTCTATGGTAAAGCCAACGTAGAGCTCCCTGGCTATCTCGACCTTCTCGCAGACCAGTATTTTCCTGACGGGCAACCCCTTGATCTCCGAAGCGAGCAGCGTTTCTGCAGCTTCCTTCAGTTCATCCTGCGTGGCAGCCGCTTTGATGCCGCCCGCAAGCCCGCGGCCGCCGACGAGCACCTGTGCCTTGAGCATGACCGGATATCCAATCTCACCGGCTATTTGGATGGCTTCATAAACATCTGCCGCAACGCCGCGTCGCGGTACAGGAATGCGATTTTGTTCAAAAATGTCTAAAGCCTCGTACTCATGAAGTCTCATGACGATGATCTTCCTTCCGAATGGATTTGGCGGCTATGCGCATAAAATTGCGCAAGTATATAAAATTACTGTGGCGAGATGTCAAATGAAAAAATAAGATTTCGGAGAGGAAAATGCATATTGCATATTTTTGTAAAAACTTAATTGAAAATTTAATTGAATTGATGTAGGAGATTCCTGTTCGTTTTATTCAAAAAACATCAAAAGGTGCAAAGATGACTATGCGCAAAACAAAAAAGAGAACAACTCCGCGGGAGGACAGCAGTCAGATCGCTTATCAGGGGATCAGACGCATGCTCTATACCAAGGAACTCGTGGCAGGCCAGAAGATCGCCTGCGCGGACATCGCCGAGAAGCTTCGACTGAGTCCGACGCCCATTATCCAGGCGCTCAAGAGACTTGAATTATTGGGGTTTGTGTCTCATGAACCGAACCGCGGCTTTCACATTACTCCATTCAGCATCAAAGAGATTGAAGAAGTCTACGAAATGAGAGAGCTTCTTGAACCCTCGCTCCTTCGCGCCACCATTGAAAATCTCAAGAAAGAAGGCATTGCAGAGCTTAAGAAAGCCATGGAGGCTCATCTTTCGGCGGAACGCGACTTTCATTTGAAAGAGCGCCTGTTCAAGAACAAAGAGTTTCACCTGACACTTGCATCCCTTTCGGGCAAGGAAACCCAGATCCGCATCCTGCAGAACCTTTTCGACGTTCTCTTCCTCAAGTACGGCGGACTTCCCAGCACGTCCCTTACGGCAACGGATCAGGAACACCAGGAAATATTCGACAGCGTTGCCATGCGAAGCCTGGACAGGGCTCAAAGGGTGCTGAAAAATCATATTACGAATGTCAAGACACAGTTTCTATCCAGCGTCAGAAAGATGCTGGCGGAGCAGGAACGAGCGGTATTTTAAGAAGGAGGGATTATTTTAACGCATTACGAAATGAGGAGACAACATCATGGGACTCAAGACAAAAGAAGAATACATTGAATCCATCCGCGCTCTCAAACCCACGGCCTTCATGTTTGGAGAGCGTCTGACCAACGTCGTAGACAATCCCCGCATCAGGGCCGGTATCGAAGCGACGGCGGCGACTTACGAAATGGCCCTGAAGCCGGAAAACCGGGACCTTTTCACGACCATCAGTCCGCTCATCAACGAGCCGGTGTGCCGCTTCACCCTGCCTCCGTCCAGCATCGAAGACCTCGTGGCCCGGGTCAAGATAAACCGGAAAATGGCCAACTACGTCGGCACATGCCACCAGCGATGCACGGGGCTGGACTGTTTGTCCACCCTGGCCATCGTCACCTACGACATAGACAAAAAATACGGCACCAAATACAACGCCAATTACATTGAATTTCTCAAACACATGCAGAAGAACGATCTCGCAGCCAATGCCGGGGTGACCGACGTCAAGGGAGACCGCTCGCTGGCCCCGAACGAACAGGTCGACAAGGACATGTTCCTTCATGTGGTCGAGAAGACGGACAAGGGCATCGTCGTGCGCGGGGCGAAGGCCCACCAGACTGGCTCCCTCTCAGCCCACGAGATTATCGTCCTCCCCACGCGGGCCATGGGTAAAGCAGATAAGGACTATGCCATCGCCTTTGCCATCCCCTCCGATACGAAAGGGCTCATCCATGTGGTCGGCAGATCCACTCTCGATAAACGCGAGCTGGAAGGCTGCGATATTGGAAATGTCTTCTATTCCAAGTATTGTCCCACCCTGATTTTCGACAATGTTTTTGTCCCCTGGGAGCGCGTCTTCATGTGCGGGGAGACGGAGTTTGCCGTTGAAATGGTGATCCGTTTCTCATCTTTTCACCGGCAGAGTCATGGGGGATGCAAGTCAGGCAGAATAGACTGCATGATCGGCACCGCTCTCACCCTGATGGATTACAACGGGACGACCAAGATGAGCCATCTGAGACAGAAGGTCATCGACATGATCCACCGGGCCGAGACGCTCTACGGCTGCTGCCTGGCATCTTCCTATGAAGGCTACAAGGAGCCTTCCGGCACGTATTTTATCGACACGGTGCTGGCCAATGCCTCCAAGATTCATGAGGGCAAAGAACTGGCGGAGGCCTCACGGCTCATGATCGATGCCTGCGGAGGGTTCGTGGCCGACCTGCCTTCCGACAAGGATTTTGAGAACCCTGAGATAGGCTCTCTTCTGAAAAAATACCTCAAGGGTGTTGACGGAATCCCGGTCGAAAACCGGGTCAAGATGTACCGACTGGCAGAAAAGCTTGCCATGGAAAGCGCCGATTCGATTTCAGACATCCACGGCGGCGGTTCGCCGGAGGCCCATCGCGTCACCATTTTCCGGGAAACAAACCTGGAGGATAAAAAGAAGGCGGCGAAACGCCTGGCCGGCATTGATAAATAAACGGGTTTGATACAGCGGGCTTGAATGCTAAGGGCCGAAAATTCCATTTTCTGCAATGTGAATTCCCGGCCCTTCATTTTTGTCCCGGTCCGGCTTGCAAAGGGGACTTTTACACCTTTAGAGGGGTGTTGAAAAACACTATATCATTCAGGCTGTTCAAAAATGTTCAGATGCAAGGCCCCCGATGGTTCGCAGTTCGACAAGCTCACTGTGACATCGCTCACCATGACAACCATTTTTGTCATCCTGAGCCCGTCGAAGGGTTGCCGAAGGGAAGGACGAGGGAAACGCCGCAGATGAGCGTTTTTCAACAGCCTGACTAAAGGTACGGCTGGATCAGAGAGTGCACGCGCCGCGCAATAGCCATGCAGGAGGTCAGCCCCGGCGACTCGATCCCGATCAGGTTGATGAGGCCCGGCAGCCCCGCTTCCTGCTCATCGGCGATGACAAAATCCCTCTCGGGTTCGCCCGGTGCCTGGAGCTTCGGCCGGATGCCGCTCATGTCGGGGCTGAGCGTTTCGAGGCGCAGCGACGGCAGGTAAGACATGATCGCCCTGTGGAACGACTCGCGCTTCTCCTCTTTCACCGCATAATTCAGCTCGCTCACGTATTCCACGTCGGGCCCGAACCGCACGCGCCCCTGGAGATCGATGGTGGCGTGGACGCCGAGACCCGCGTGGTGCTTCACCGGGACGGGGTAGACGAGATGCCTGAACCCCGGTGACGGGGAAACGGAAAAATAATCCCCCTTGCAGTATTTCAGTCGATAGTCCTTCGCGTCGATATCGAGCCCCGCTTTTTCGGCAATGCGGTCGGAATGGAGGCCGGCGCAGTTCACCACGACGGCGGACAGAAAACGGTACTCGCCGCGGTTGATCTCCATTTCATAGCTGTCGCCATCGTACCGGACGTCCGTCACCTCGGAGCGGAAGGCCACCGTGGCCCCCGCCGCCTCGGCGTGATGATAAAATGACCGCATGAGGCCGTGGGAATCCACGATCCCCGTGGAGGGCGAGAAGAGCGCTTCCACGGCCTTGACCGCAGGTTCTCGTTCCAAAATCTCCTTGCGGGAAAGAAAGGAAAGACCCGAGACGCTGTTCCGTTCCGCCTTCTCCTTGATCGCCCAGAGTTCGGAAGCCTCCTTCTCATCCGTCGCCACGATGAGTTTTCCCACGGCGCGGTGGGAGATGTCCCGCTCCCGGCAGAGCCCGTAAAGGAGGCGGTTCCCCTCCACGCACAACTGCGCCTTCAGGAACCCGTTGGTGTAGTAAATGCCGGCATGGATGACCTCGCTGTTGCGACTGCTCGTCTCCTGGCCGAAGCTCGTGTTCCTTTCCACCACCAGGACGCGCCGGCCCTTGCAGGAGACCTCTTCCGCAACGGCGAGGCCGACGACGCCCGCGCCGATAATGGTTATGTCGAATCGATCCATGAGTTACCTCAAATAACAGGGGTCAAGAAATCGATGGGAACCATATCAGAATTAAAGGGAGAATAAAAGAGGCTCTGATTAGAAATCGGTTAGAAGCGGACAAAAAAAGAGGATTAGAAGCTACTGCCGCAAACTCCTAACCCTCCGTTTTTCTTATGGTGCCGAAGCGGGGATTTGAACCCCGACAGGCATACGCCCACTAGACCCTGAACCTAGCGCGTCTACCAAGTTCCGCCACTTCGGCAATTAAATAATTCGCAAGTAATCTATTCCGGCAGGCCGTGTATTGTCAAGAAAAAAGCTTCTTGAAATTAGCCGGAATGATGTTATGTTACACGTCGCAACGACAAAGGAGCGGTATTACAAAATATATTCATGAAGGTCATCCGAAGCTTAAAAGACATCCCCGAAGACTTGAAGGGGGGCGTGATCACCATCGGGAATTTCGACGGCGTCCACATGGCGCATCGGGCCATCATCAGCAAGGTTCTGCAGGTGGCGAAAAAGACAGGCTCGAAGGCCATCGCCATGACCTTTGAACCTCATCCCCAGCAGGTCCTGCATCCCGAACGGAAGCCCTTCTATCTCATCACCACGCTCGACGAAAAGCTCGCGCTGCTCGCAGAGCTTGGCGTCGATGCCGTCGTTCTGATCGAGTTTTCCCTTGAATTCTCCAGAACGACGGCTCAGGTATTCGCCCGCGACATCCTCTGCGGCACGTTCCAGCCCACCCTGATCCTCATCGGCCACGATTACACCTTCGGCAGCGGCAAGGAGGGAAAGCCGGATTACCTGAGAAATGAGGGACGGGCCTGCGGATTCGATGTGGAGGTCATGGGCGCCGTTGAAATGGAAGGCGGGATCGTGAGCAGCACCCGGGTGAGAAACGCCATCCTCGAAGGAGATGTGGCGCTCGCATCAAGGCTTCTGGGAAGGCCCTACATGCTCCAAGGACATGTCGTGAAGGGGGACCGGCGAGGCACGGATATTGGATTTCCCACGGCGAACATCGAACCGGAGAAGATCCTGATCCCGGGACGGGGCGTCTACGCCGCTTTCATCGAGATGGAGGGGGAACGATACAAGGCCGCCGTCAATATCGGGTTCAATCCCACTTTTACCGAGGAGAAGAGAACCACCGTGGAAGCCCACATTCTCGACTTCAAGGGGCATCTCTACGGCAAGAAGCTTCTGCTCACCTTCATCGAAAGAATCAGGGACGAGAAGAAATTCGCAGGTCCCGGACCTCTGGTCGAGCAGATAAAGAGGGATGTGGAAAGGACACGGGAGATACTGGAAAAGAACGAAGATGGGAAGTTGCGAAGATGAGAGGATGAGAGGATGAGAGGATGAGAAAAAATGGGTTGAGATAGGGAGCCTGAAGGCTCCCCTACCCAAGTGCAAATAAAAAGCCGGGGCGAGCGATGTCCCGGCTTCACTGTTTCTTAATCAAAAAAAGAAAAATCAGTATCCCAGCTTTTTCATGAACCCCTGGCCTTCCAGGGCCATCCGTTCCACCAGCTGTCCGACCTTGACCCGCGTGATGGCTTTTTTGTCCCCCTTGATGATCACCCAGGCCTTGTCCGCCTGAAGCTGATCCGTCACCTCGATCTCCACGGGAAGCTTCTGGATGTCGCAGGATTTTTTCGACTCGTCAAAGGGATCGGTGATCTCCTGGAAGGTGTAGGCCACAAGTTTCTGTCCGGCCTTCAATCCCATCTTGTCGCCGATATTGATCAGAGCGCTCCGCTCGGAGCCATCCGGGCTTGTCCTGGTCTGGAAGATGTATCCCTTGAGCGTGAACCACTTGGAAAGCTCCGGTCTGACATCTTCGAGGGCCTTGGCCGCCGCCTTCTTCACCCCGCCGATCAGGGCGTCATAATTCGGATAGGGTGTCTTCCCGATGATCTCCTTTCCCGAGACAATCTTGGAGAAGAGGATCTCTCCCGTTTCCACGTCAAGAATTCTCAGCGCGATATCGGTGCTGATGTTCCAGCCCTCCTGGGTCCCGATGATTCCTCCGGCGATGGCCGCCCCGAGACCATACTGGCCCAGCTGTGATGATCCGAAATCCTTCCAGACCAGATTGACGTTGTTCACCGAGCCCGTGACCATGAATTTGATTCCGGCGAGCTTGCCGAGCCTGACAAGCTGGCTGTCTTCCACAAGGCCGGAACGCTGGAACTGCTGCTCTTCGAGGATCTTCTTCATCTCGTTGCGGGTGTAGACCTTCGAGCCTCCCATGGTGACGAGTTCGTTCATGACGCCGTCCTCAACGCTTTCGCTCAGCTTGGCGTTGATCTGCCGCTCGATTCTCTGGGAGTCCCGCTGGAACTTCCTTTGTTCCCTGGCCCCCCAGACGACACCCGCCGCTCCGGGCACCACGCCTACAGCCGCCCCTCCCACGGCCGTCCGCTGGCTCTGGCCTTGGACGCTGGTCTGCACCATCTTGGCATAATCGAAAGTGGTGTTATTCGTGAAATTGACGACGGCGACGCGAGGGATGACGCTCTCATAGGCGCTCTTGCATGACCTCGGTATCCTCTCCTTGTCGGGCGGATCGGTCACGAAGGAGCTGGGGTCGTATTTGATGGGTGCTCCGACACAGGCCACCACAAAAAACGCGGCCGTCAGGAACAGAGAAAATCTCTTACGCATATCCCTCCTCCTCACTTGTCTTTCTGATATTCCAGGCTGATGGAATAGGGTGAAAAGTTCACGATCTTGAAATTCCCTTTTTGCTTTATGCTGTTCGCGAGATACAGTGTGTTTTCGGGATAGCTTACAATGAACTCCCCCATCTCCTTGTCGTCCACACCCGTCACCCACACGATGTTCTGGAGAATGCCCTTGACATCCATGTTGGTGTCCAAATCCTTCACGCCGGCGACCTTCACCGTGATTTTCTTGGTGTTGACCTGCATGAACTTTGCGACTTTTTCCATTATCTTGGGGGTGATCTTCTCCGCCAGGTCTTTAAGCGCCTCGGTCGCCGCGTCCTCTACGCTGTTCGCGAGACCCTTGCCCTGCTCAAATCCCGCGTCGAGCACCTCTGTCTTGCCCGTCTGATTATTCTTCGCCAGCAGCCGGTAGGTGAGCTTCACGGCCACGTTGTTGAAGGGCATGCTGATACCGTAGCCTATATCCTCTCCCTTCTTGGTGGAGATATTGTAATCGATCTTGCCGACGATGAGGAGATTGGAGAGAAATTTGTACATGAGGGTTCTCAGGGTGAGGGTGTGTCCGCCTTTCGCCGCCTTTTCGATCTCCGCCGCGTCGACGGCACTTGTCGGGGCGATGTCTACGACGGTGTAGTCCTGGCTCCTGAGTTTGCCGATCAGGGTTTCGGAGAGAACATTGGTCTCCTCATACTCCTCATCTCCCCTGCCCGCCTTCGGTTTTTTCGCCGGAATGAAGACGGCGATGGAGTTATTGAGAGCGAGGGCGGATACGGCCTGCTGCGCCCTGGTCGGTTCGACGCGTGCCCGTATCTGCACCCAGTATATGTCCGCCTTTTTTTCCTGGGACACAATCGTGTAATCCTTGACAGCGCCCGTGACCTCTGTCTTCATGGCGTCTTCAACTAGTACGAAGTTCTGGACAAAGCTCTGGGCCTTGACCTGCACGCCGACGGCCTTTTCGATGGCCGCCCACTTCGCCCTGGCAACGGCTTCCTGTTTGGCGGAAGGGACATCGTTGTTCACAATAGCCGCTTCGCCCTCGGCATCCACGCTCTTGCTCTGGGCAAAAGCCGTGTCACCGGAGGCAAAAAGGAGCAGGGCGCAGGACGCGAAAATGACTCCCCGGATGATCGCTTTCATAGGCATAACCTCGGTGTTTTTTCTCTGGATATCCGATTGTTTATGAATATGCAATAACATTTTACGGAACGGAACTTAATTGCTTGAATATTCCCGGAATGCAGGGATAATAATACACGAAGGAACCCTTCTATGAAAGTAAAAAAACTCCATGAATGGGAAGTGGACTACAGGGAGGCCGTCCGGATCCAGGACCGTCTGAAAGAAAGACTGGTCCTCCGCGGCCCTGTCCCCGTGAAGATGGAGATCGCGGCAGGCGCCGACATCTCCTATTCGAAAGGGGATAACCTCTTTTTCGCCGCCGTCGTTCTGCTGAGGCTCCCGGACTTTGAAGTCGTCGAGGAGGCCTCATCGTCGGGCCGTGTCCGTTTCCCTTATATCCCTGGGCTTCTGACCTTCAGAGAAGGCCCCATTCTCTGCCGGGCTTTCGAAAAGCTGCGCCGCGTCCCTGACGTCGTTCTCTTTGACGGACAGGGAATCGCCCATCCCAGGGGTTTCGGGCTGGCCTCGCACATGGGATTGCTTCTCGACATTCCGGCTGTGGGCTGTGCGAAGAAACGGCTGGTCGGGGCGCATGGCGACGTGGGGGAAGAGCCGGGCGATCACGCCGAACTTTTTCTCGACGGGAAGATCGTGGGAGCCGCGCTCCGCACGAAGGAAAAGGTGAAGCCGGTCTTCGTGTCTCCCGGCCACAAGATCGGCCTCGAAGGCGCTGCAGCAGCCATCCTGCAATGTTCCGCCGGCTACCGGATCCCGGAACCCATCCGAAAGGCCCATCTCGCCGTCAACCGGCTGCGCCTGGAGAGCAGTTAACTCTTGCTGAAATAAACCTCGCAGA
Organism: Syntrophaceae bacterium UBA4054; assembly: GCA_002383495.1. GTDB lineage: Bacteria > Desulfobacterota > Syntrophia > Syntrophales > UBA4778 > UBA4054. Next base: position 37,661 of record DFZO01000002.1, read on the forward strand.
TGTAACTCTCAGCCGCGCTCTGGGTGTGCTGGGAGTTGATATAGAACTGGATACCCTGTGTCGGGCCCAGAGGCTGGCCGCCCTTCACGTCCTTGAAGAGTGTCCGGTAGTCCTGATAAATGTTTCTCTTCTCCGCGAACCACTGCCCCAGCCTGTCCGTCTTGTTTCTCACGACGACATACCGGAGCATGCCCGCTCCCGTGTGGGGACTGCTCCCCATCCAGCCCCTGGGGGCTTCGCTGTCCCAGATGTAGCCGACGACGGGAGTGTTCAACTTCTCCGGCCAGCCCGTGGCGGGAAAAGCCACATAGATTTGCAGGGCCTGATCGTCCGTGCCGGTATCCCTCACGTCTCCTCCCTTCGGAAGCCGGGTAACCTTCCAACGCCAGTTCAGAAAGGGATATTCGCTGATATTGACCTTGATCTCTTTTCTGACGCCGAAGGATGATTCGCCGTCACTTGAAAGGTGGAGATAAAAGGTATTCGCATTCTTCTCGATCCGGACAAAAGGCGTGCCCGATTTGCTCTCCAGCACCCAGCCGGCAGGAGCGCCGTTCACGATCTGGCCGGAAGTGAACCGGGCCACAGCGATGATGCCGGCGTCCGACGGCTTTACGGGAACCTCGGCGGCCGCGGGTTTGCCTGGAACCGGTGCCGGGGCTTGAACTGCCGGCGCTTCCGTGCCCGGGGCCTGGGATGGAGCCGCAGCGGACGGCGCTGTGACCGCGGCGGTCCCGGGCGCCTTCGCCTCATCTGTTTTCCCGCCGCAGCCCGGAAGAACAAGGGCAGCCATGATCATCCATGAACAAATCACTCCCCATCTTTTTTTCATTATAACGACAACCTTTCTTTTTATTTTTTCTTTCTGTAGAGAGCCATGATCTCCGATCGCGTCAGGACCGTATCCACACGGTCCAGGAGCGCCTTGATGTTCTCCATGCCGCCTTCTTCCCGGTCGATGAGGACAACGGCGCGCTCGACGAGAAGCCCCGCCTCGCGGGCGCTCTCGATCGCCGTGATGGTGGAGGCGCCCGTGGTCACCACGTCGTCGATGACGGCGACTTGTTCGCCCGCCTTCACGTTCCCCTCGATCCTGTTCTTCGTCCCGTGGCCCTTCGCGTCCTTCCTCACGATGAAAGATTTGATGGGCCTGCCGCCCTGATAGGAAATGATGGACAGCGCGTTGGCGATTGGATCGGCGCCGAGGGTCAGGCCGCCCGCCGCCGTCACCGGGGAATCTTTCAGCATGTCAAAGACAAGGCGGCCGATGAGGTTCATCCCTTCGGGATCAAGGGTGGTCGGCTTGCAGTCGAAATAGAAGGGGCTTTTTCTGCCCGAGGACAGGGTGAAGGGCGGGTCTTCGCTGTAGCGGAAGGACCGCTCCAGGATGATCTCCGCAAGCCTTTTTTTTATTTTATCCCGTTCCATTTCGCCCCCCATGTTTATTCGCAAGGCAATCGCTGCCCATACTTCCATGGGCGCCTGAAGGCGCCCCTACCCTCATATGTGGATCCCCACCTTCGAGACTGTGTCGTAATCACAATTTTGTCATTCCGTGCAAGCGAAGCGCGACGAAGAGCCTGCCCCGGACTTGATCCGGGGGAATCCAGTATTTTCAATAATTTCTGGATACCGGCTTTCGCCGGTATGACATCGTTGAAGGTGTTTTCTACTATTGCGACACAGTCTCTTCGCGGGGATGACATGCGTTAATAATCCCTGAACAGTTCTTTCAGCCTGCGGACGGCCTCCACGCCGTCCTTCGCGTAGGCAGCGCCGACGGACCGCGCGTAGGCCTCCGTCACGACTGCGCCCCCGAGAAGGAACTTGCACCTCAGCCCTTCCTTCGCGGCCAGATCGATCACCTCTTTCATGACCGTCATCGTGGTGGTCATAAGGGCCGAGAGTCCCACGACGGTGCCAGGATTCTTTTTCACCCTGTCGATGATCTCCTCGGAGGGAACATCCTTGCCGAGATCGACGACGTTGTAGCCGTGGTTTCTCATCATGAGGGCCACGATGTTTTTCCCGATGTCATGGATATCCCCCCTCACGGTGGCGAGAAGAACGGTGCCTTTCGCGTCTTCCGATTTTCTGTCTTCCTTCAGAGAAGGCTCCAGGTAGTCCAGCCCCTTTTTCATGGCCTCCGCGCCGGCGATGAGCTGGGGGAGAAAATACTCCCGCCTGTCGAACTTTTCCCCCACCTCCGTGATGGCCGGGATCATGACCTCCTGGACGAGACCGAGGGCCGAGGCTCCCGCGTTCATCGCCGATTCAATGAGATCCCGGATATCCTCGCGGTTGCCTTCCAGGACGGCATGAAAAACCTTTTCAGCGGGGGAAACATCCCCGGATATTTTTCCTTTATCAGACGGTTTGACCGCTCCGGAAAAACGGGCGATGTACATGGCCGCGTCCCTGTCTTTCCGGGCCAGGACATCGGCCCCCATCTTGATGTTCATGAGCTCCGGATGAGCGGGATTGGCAATCGCCATGGTCAGTCCCTTCCCCGCCGCCATGGCGAGAAAGGCCGCGTTCATCCAGACCCGCTCAGGCATCCCGAAGGAGACGTTTGAAAGGCCGAGAAGCGTCCTCGCGCCAAAGGGGCCGGAACACCACTCCACCGTTTTCAGGGTCTCCAGAGCCGCCTGCGGATTCGCCGCGACCGTCATCACGAGACCGTCCACGACGAAATCGTCTTTTGTGAAACCGTGGATCTTCGCCCTCGCGAAAACATTCCGGACGATCTCCTTGCGTCTCTCTGCCGTCTCCGGGATCTCCCCTTCCGCCAGGGGCAGGAGAATGAACATGGCGCCGTATTTCGCGGCTGCGGGCAGGAGCTTCCGCATTTTTTCCTCCTCGCCCGAGATGGAGTTCAGGAGCGCCCGTCCCGGATACCTCCGCAGGGCCGTTTCAATCGTCTCGATCTTCGGTGAATCGATGACGAGAGGGAGTTCGGTCACCGTCGCGAGGAGATCCACCACGGCCGCGATCGCCTGAACCTCGTCGATTCCGGGAACGCCCACGTTGACGTCCAGAAGATCCGCCCCTTCCCTTTCCTGGTCACGCGCCATCTGCCGGATGAGAGAAAGCTTCCCTTCCCTGAAGTCCTGCTGCAGGGCTTCCCTCAAGGCCTTCTTTCCCGTGGGGTTGATCCGCTCCCCGATGATCTTGATGGGTTTGTCCCGGTCCAGAAAGACCGTCTTCCTGGACGATGTCAGGGCGGCAACGGATTTTTTCAGGGGAGCGGCAGGCCGGGTGTCCCGCAATTCCCTCTTCAGGGTCTCAATGTGTTCCGGCGTCGTCCCGCAACAGCCCCCGAGCAGATTCACACCGGCGGATGCAAAATCTTTCGCGAACCCGCTGAACTCGCCAGCGCCCATTCTGAAGACGGTTTTTCCATCCGCGAGCACGGGAATTCCCGCGTTCGGCTTCGCCACGAGGGGGACCTTCGCGTATGGCTTCATGGCGGCGATGAACCGCATCATGTCTTCCGGGCCCGTGGAGCAATTGCATCCCACGGCATCGGCGCCCAGGCTCTGGAGGGTGATGAGCGCCGTCACGGGGTCCGTACCGTTCAGGGTGCGGCCGTCCCTTTCAAAGGTCATGGTGACGATGGTGAAGACGTTCGTCATCTCACGGGCAGCGATGAGAGCGGCCCGAGCCTCCTGGATGTCCATCATGGTCTCTATCACCAGGAGATCGGCACCTCCCGCGAGAAGGCCCTTTATCTGCTCTTTGAAAACGCCGACGGCTTCTTCAAAATCCAGGTCTCCGAAAGGTTTGACGAAATGCCCGGTGGGGCCGATATCACCAGCCACGAGGGTCCCGGCTCCCACCGCCTCTTTCGCGATGAGCGCGAGCCTCCGGTTCACGTCTCTAATGTCGGAGATCCCATACTCCGCAAGCTTCAGGCGGTTCGCTCCAAAGGTGGCCGTGTAAACGATGTCGGAGCCCGCCTTCTGATACCCGGAATGGACGGCCCGGATCACCTCCGGGTGTTCGATGCACCATGTCTCCGGGCACACCCCCGAGGGCATTCCCATCTTCTGGAGTTCCGTCCCCATGGCACCGTCAAGCACCAGAATCCTCTTCTTCAAGCGTTTGATGATCTCCGCTTTCCCGGTCACCGTCTCACCTCGTTTTTTATTCACAATGCCTGCTATTCCACTCTTTCAATCCCTGCAATAGCCGTCACCGATTTCTCCGGTGTCAGGATAAAAGACTCCGAGAGTTCCACGCCCAGGCGCCCGAGATCCAGCGCATCATAGATCCATTTCTGATTTTCGAGAAGGAAGTCGCCGTAGCCCGCCGAAAAGCGCCTCTTCGTTAGCTGCCTGCGCTCCCTCCTGAGATCCTGGTTAAAGAAGGCAACCATCCAGTCCAGGGCGTGGTCCGCCATTTCGCTCGCCACGGCATCCAGAATGACCCCGCGGGTCATCCGCCCGTGAAGGGAATCGTCCCGGATGGCATCCATGACGGCCGGACCCGCTGTCGCCCCCATGAGCATGATTTCCTCCGAGTTTCTGAGCATCCAGGCAAGGTTCCTGCTTTTGAGGGTCTCTCCGGTGGACAGCAGGGTCTTCGTGGATTTTTTTTCCTCAATGGCTATCCGGCGGGCAACCCCCCGAAGATGAATAAAAGACAGGGCGTCATCGATCGCCCGGTCCATCTCTTCCAGTTCTTGAGGCTCAAGCCTCGTGACACCTTTCCGGTAACTCAGACGCCTGAAAATGTCGTCTTTCGGCAATGCTATGGCCATGGAATCAAAAAAAAATGAAGATCTCATCGGGAGTTCCAACCTGTTTCCCTGTTCATTTTCCGTATGATTGAGGAAAAATCTATATCATCTTTGACCATCAAACTAAAGTGTTTTCAGATAAATGGAAAGGAAAACGGTTATCACGAAAAAAGGCTTGACAGAAGCACCCTCTTGCGGTAAAAGATAATGGAAACCATTTTCATTTAGGAAATAACCATGGGACATGGACACGGTAAAGGCCCGGGCCAGTGGTGTCACGGGAAGTTCAGGGGCTGCGGTTACAGAATGACAACCGGCCGCGAAGCGGTTCTGGATGTCTTGTCGCAGGCAAATGAACATCTGAGCGCTGAAGATATTTACATGAAAATCCATCCCGTCTATCCCGCGATAGGATTGACGTCCATTTACAGGACGTTGGATATTCTCGTGAATATCGGCCTGATCCATAAATTTGATTTTGGACATGGGAGGGCCCGATATGAACTGACTGAAGGTCCGAAGGGCAAGCGGCATCATCACCACCTTGTCTGCACGGGCTGCGGCCGTGTCATCGACTACACCGATTTTATTGATGAAGAGGTTGCTCTTCTCAAGAAAACGGAAGAGGGATTGTCCAAAAAATACAATTTCAGGATCGACAACCACCTCATACAGTTTTACGGTCTGTGCGATGCGTGCAACAGGTCTTGATAAGGCACTTATTATTTTTTTTTCATATTTTTGACAATGGTTTACATCAGCAAAGAAAGGAGGTGTTTTTATGCCAAGGGGAGATAGAACAGGTCCTGAAGGTCTGGGACCCATGACAGGAAGGGCGGCCGGTTTCTGCGCAGGTTACCCAACGCCCGGATATATGAACCCGGGTTGGGGCCGTGGGAGAGGCCGGGGTTTTGGTTTCTTCGGCCGCGGCGGCGGACGGGGAAGAAGAAACTGGTTTTATGCCACCGGCCTGCCCGGCTGGCAGAGGATGGCCCAGGGTTTACCGGCCTTCGGATGGCAGGGCGGAAGTCCTTACGGAACCGAACCCCAAGCTTCCGGATGGACGGTCAAAGAGGAAAAGGATGCCCTGAAAAGCGAGATCGGGTTCCTCAAGGCGCAGCTCAAGTCTTTTGAGAAACGCATGGAAGAGCTTGAAAAGGAAGAACAATAGAGGCAGCGGTACCTGCCATCCTGGGGAGCGTCTCGAAGGATGAGACCTCCCCATAACCTTAATTTCAGGAGGACGAAGATGAGAGTTGCCGTATCCACGGATGGCGAATACGTATCGGCCCATTTCGGAAGATGCCCCTCGTTCACCATTCTGGACATTGATCAGGGAAGGGTTGTGGGCAGAGAGATTATCGATAACCCGGGTCATCAACCCGGTTTTATCCCCCGGTTTCTCCATGATAAAGGTGTGACCTGCATCATCGCAGGGGGCATGGGGCCCAGGGCTGTGGAAATCTTCAGCAGTTTGGGCATGGATGCGATTGTCGGCGTCGGCGGAAAAGTATCGGAAGCCGTCACCCTGTTGCTTGAAGGCAGGCTGGCGGGCGGTGCAAGCCTTTGCCAGCCGGGAGCAGGCAAGGGCTATGGTGTCGAGAAAAGCGTTTGCGATCACCCAAACGACGATCATCATCACGGCGAATAACCTGTAATGGGAGAACCTGTCCAGCCGGACAGGAATTGCAAAGGAGAAAAACATGAAGATCTGCATCACATCGGAGGGAACGACCCTCGATTCCGGGGTGGAACGTCGATTCGGCAGGTGCCGTTATTTCATCTTCGTTGAAACGGAAACGATGGCCTTTGAGGCCGTCGACAACGCCGGGAATGAGGCCTCGGGAGGGGCAGGCATTCAGGCCGGTCAGATCGTCGCATCCCGAGGCGCCAAAGCCGTTCTGACGGGAAATGTGGGACCCAATGCCTTTCAGACCCTCCAGGCAGGGGGCATCGCCATCTACACGGGGGTTTCCGGAACAGTGCGCGAAGCCGTGGAGGGTTTCAAAAAAGGCCTCTACCGGGCGACAGGTGGGCCGACGGCGGCATCGAAAGCGGGAATGAAATAAATCAAGGAGGTAAGCTATGCCGTTCGGAAAAGGAACAGGACAGGGCGGTGGAGGACAGAGAGGCGGAGGCCGGGGCGGCGGCGGACGTGGCGGCGGACGCGGCAGGATGGCCGGCACCCGGGCGGGCGCTGGTCCCGGAGGAGGCTGCCTATGCCCGAACTGCGGGACGAAGAAGCCTCACACTCCCGGCGTACCCTGCTACACGGTCAAATGCTCCGAGTGCGGGACGCCCATGGTCAGGGAGTGAAAGCCGTTCTGACGGGAAATAAGGTAAAAGAAAGAAACCCTTGCGAAAACCCCGGCGCCGACAGCCGATTCAAAATCGAGTATCTAATAATAGAGGAGGTAATCTTGATGCCCTTTAAAGATGGAACAGGACCCCCTCGCCAGGGTGAGGGGAGAAGGCAGGGCCGAAGAGGTGGTAGGGGCCGTATGGGCGGCAATCTCCCGGGTTTCGGTGCAGGCGGGTATTGTGTCTGTCCCAATTGCGGTCTTAAAATGCTGCACAAAGCCGGCTTCCCATGCAACGAACAAAGCTGCCCGGAATGCGGGTCGAAGATGGTGAGGGAACCGTAAGCGATGATTGTTTCCGTAGCAAGTGGAAAAGGCGGGACGGGCAAGACGACCGTCGCAGTCAACCTGGCCCTCGCGCTGGGAGATGTTCAGTTCATCGACTGCGACGTGGAGGAACCGAACGCCCATCTCTTCCTGAAACCGGATCTCACGGAGAAGACGCCGGCCCGGGTCATGGTGCCCGAGATCATCGAGGAGAGATGCACGTACTGCGGGAAATGCGCGGAAGTCTGCGCCTTCAACAGCATTGCCGTCATCCCTCCGAATGCCGGCACGAAGGGCGGCGTCCTCGTCTTTTCGAATCTATGCCACAGTTGCGGGGCCTGTTCCCTTCTTTGTCCCGAAGGCGCAATCCGTGAGGTTCACCGGGAGATCGGTGTCGTCGAGACGGGACAGGCCGGGAGCATCCGTTTCGCACACGGCCGCCTGCATGTCGGCGAGGCCATGTCCCCTCCGCTGATCCGGCAAGTCAAGAGGCATATCGACCGGACCCGGACGACCATCATCGACGCGCCCCCGGGCACATCGTGCCCGGTCATCAACGCCCTTGATGGAAGCGATTACTGCCTGCTCGTCACGGAACCAACCCCGTTCGGGCTGAACGACCTCGTCCTCGCCGTCGAGGTGCTGAGGGTCATGAAGATCCCGCACGGGCTTGTCATTAACCGGTGCGACATCGGTGATGACAGGGTGGAGACCTATGCGAGGGAAAACGCGATCCCGGTCCTGATGCGCATCCCCTTCGACCGGGTCATTGCGGAGTTCTATTCCAGGGGAATCAACATCGTCGAGAAGAACAGGGATTACGCGGAGAAATTCCGGACCCTCTTCAAGGATATCAGGAATCATTATGAAACAGATCGTAATCATCAGCGGAAAAGGGGGCACGGGTAAGACGATCTTCGCGGCCTCGCTTGCCGCGCTGGCGTCGAGCAAGGTGATGGTGGACTGCGACGTCGACGCGGCGGACCTCCACCTGCTGCTTAATCCTCGCATCGTGGAGCGACACGAGTTCCGAAGCGGAAAGACGGCGTGGATCGACCCGGCCCTGTGCACCGCCTGCGGCAACTGCGCTGAGGTGTGCCGTTTCCACTCGATTGACGAGGGCGGTGACGATTTCGTTGTCGATCCCCTCGCATGCGAAGGCTGCGGACTCTGTGCCCGCATCTGTCCCGTCGAGGCCATCGAGATGAGGGAAAACCTCTGCGGCGAGTGGTACATCTCGGAGACGGCCTACGGGCCTTTCGTCCACGCGCAACTGGGAATCGCCCAGGAGAATTCGGGGAAACTGGTGGCCTGCGTCCGGGAGGCGGCAAAAGGAATTGCACAATCGCGCGGTCTGGATTATGTGATCATCGACGGTTCCCCGGGGATCGGCTGCCCCGTGCTGGCCTCGCTCACCGACACGAACCTTGCCGTCATCATCACCGAGCCCACCGTGTCGGGCATCCACGACCTGTCGCGAATCATCGATTTAACACGCCACTTTCAGATCCCTGCCGGGGTCGTGATCAATAAATTCGACCTGAACCTGGACAATTCAGAGGATATTGAGAGGCTCTGCGACTCGATCGGGATCGAAATCCTGGGCAAAATTCCGTTCTCCGCGGAGGTGCCCCGATCCCTGGTGAAGGGCATCCCCTTTGTGGAGTTTTCCCGGGATCCCGTAGCGCATGAAATCACATCCGCCTGGAATAAAGTGGCGTCGGCCCTGGCCGGCGGCCAGCAAGGATAAAAGGAGGCAAGCATTGAGACCCTATGTTCCGCAAAAGATGTTTCTCACGAAGGGCGTTGGCATCCATAAGGAAAAATTGCACTCCTTCGAACTGGCTCTTCGCGATGCCGGCATAGAAAAATGCAATCTCGTCCAGGTCTCGAGCATTATCCCTCCCGGCTGTAAACTGATCCCGAAGGTTCAGGGACTGAAAGAGATGAAAGCCGGAGCCATAACCTACTGCGTGATGAGCCGTTGCTGCAGCAACGAACCGAGGAGACTTTTGGCGGCCTCCGTCGGATGCGCTATCCCGGCCGATCCAAAGGCGTACGGTTATATCAGCGAGCATCACGCCTACGGGCAGACGGGAAAACAGGCCGGCGACTACGCCGAGGATCTGGCGGCGGCAATGCTCGCATCCACGCTCGGGATCGATTTCAACGTTGATGAAAGCTGGGATGAAAAAAAGGAAATCTTCCGGATCAGCGGGAAAATCGTCGGTACACGGAATGTGACGCAGTCCAGTATCGTGAAAAATGACAGATACACAACGGTTCTCGCAGCGACTGTTTTTATCCTTTCGTGAGATCGAGCCATTGATCGGAATCTTTAAACGTTACAAACAAAATTTACAATCACAGGAGATATGTCATGAAACAAGTCATGCAAGCGGAGAAACTGGATCAGGAAAATCGCCTCAAGGAGAGGATGGCCTTGATACGGCACAAGCTCATCGTCATGAGCGGCAAAGGAGGCGTGGGCAAGACCTCCGTGGCCGTGAATCTCTCTTACGCCCTCGCCCTGTCTCACAAAAAGGTCGGTCTCCTGGACACCGATCTTCACGGGCCGAATATAGCCAAAATGCTGGGGATTGAAAAGGAGACACTCGGTAGTTCTGCGGACGGAATAGAACCGGTGAGGGTCCTGCCGGAGTTGAAGGCCGTAAGCCTCGCGTTCACAGCACAAAACCCCGATACCCCCATCATATGGCGCGGTCCCTTGAAGGCGACAGCCATCAAACAGCTTATCGGCGAGGTGAACTGGGGAACGCTGGATTACCTGATCATCGATTCCCCGCCCGGCACAGGCGATGAACCGCTGAGTGTCTGCCAGCTTATCCCGGAGATCGGAGGTGCGGTGATTGTGACAACCCCCCAGGACATTTCAATTCTCGACGCCCGTAAAAGCGTTTTGTTTGCCAGGCAGCTTCATATCCCTGTGATCGGCATCATTGAAAACATGAGCGGGTTCATCTGTCCCCATTGCCATAAGGAAACGGCTATCTTCAAAAAAGGGGGTGGAGAAAAAGCGGCTCTTGAACTTGGCGTGCCTTTTCTCGGACGAATTCCCTTTGATGCGGAACAGGTGGAGCTGGCCGATCGAGGTGTCCCCTTTGTTTCCTTCAGGAAAGACACCCCCTCCGCCAAGGCCTTCATGGAAATTCAGAAAGGAATTGAGGATTTCCTGGAAGCACACAAATGAAAAAAGATTTCAAATATCTTTATGGTCCCGTGGATTCCTGGCGGTTGGGGGCGTCTTTGGGCATTGATCTTCTCTCGCAGGACGCAAAGGTCTGCAGCTTTGACTGCTGCTATTGCCAGCTCGGCAGGACACCGGCCTGTTCGACAGAGAGGCGGTTGTATGTTCCCACGGAAAAAGTACTGGAAGAAATGGCTGAACTGCCGGACGTCGCGATCGACTATCTGACGTTTTCCGGTATCGGCGAACCGACCCTCGCGCAAAACCTGGGAGAAGTGGTGTCAGCCGTTCGACGCATTCGAGGAGAGCCGATAGCCGTCCTGACAAATGCGTCTTTGATTTCCCGGGAGGATGTGAGAGAGGATCTTTTCTCTGCCGATTACGTCATAGCAAAGCTTGATGCCTGCTCCAAGGCGTCTTTTGAGGCGGTCAACCGCCCCGCACCGGGAATCGCCTGGCAGGATGTTCTGGAAGGACTCAAGCGGTTCAGGGCCGATTTTGGAGGGGAGATGGCTCTTCAGATCATGTTTGTTCATTCCAACAAGGACTCGGCCCGTGAAATCGCCTGGATAGCCAGGGAGATCAATCCCGATGAAGTTCAAATCAATACGCCCCTGAGGCCATGCAGGGAAGTTCCCCTATCAAGGGAAATCATGGGCGGAATCAAGGGATTTTTCAGAGGGATGAACTGCGTTTCCGTATACGATGCCGAGAAAGTCAGTGTCGAACCGATCAGCAAAGAACATACGATGCTGAGAAGGGGCAAAAAAAAGGATCATGATTCTTAACGTCAATTTTTACTGGGCCGTCGGGGCAAGCATTATTGTAAGCCTTATTTCTTTCGTGGGAATTTTCAGTCTGCTGCTGACCGATCAACTCCTGAACAGGATTCTCGTTTTTATGATCAGTTTCGCTGCCGGCGCGTTGATCGGCGGGGCCTTCATTCATCTCATACCGGAGGCGCTGAAACAGGGCGGAAGCGAACATGTCTTCCTTTTTGTGCTGCTGGGCTTTGTCTTGTTTTTCGTCCTCGAAAGATACCTTTACTGGCGTCATTGCCATGAGGACCAGTGTGAGATCCACGCGTTCACCTACCTGAACCTCATCGGGGACGGGATTCACAATTTTATAGACGGTCTCATTATCGGCGCGAGTTTTTTCGTCGATATCCAACTGGGGATCGTCACGACAACGGCCATCATTCTGCATGAAATTCCCCAGGAGATCGGTGATTTCGGGATACTGGTGTACGGCGGCTTTGGCAAATGGAAAGCCTTGTATTGCAACTTTCTTTCAGCCGTAACGGCCATTTTCGGGACGGTCGTCGGATATCAATATTCGGGACGGACGGAAAATTTAGCGGGATTTCTTTTGCCCTTCGCGGCAGGCGGTTTCATCTACATCGCAAGCTGCGATCTCATCCCGGAGCTGCACAAACAGAAAGACCTCCGGACGGCAACGTTGTCGATCACGTTTTTCCTGTTCGGCATTCTGCTCATGTTTGCGACGAAATGGTGCCATCATCATTGACAAGACGACGCCTGTCGGCATATAGAAATGGTGCCGCGAACAGTTCCTCCAGGGTCAGCCGGCGGCGCGCCATCTCGGATGGGGCATCAAGGAAAGACAGGGGTTGGGTATGGAAGAAGAGAAAATAAAAGCAGAGATCCTCAGGATCCTGCACGAAAAGACGGGGGGGCGGTATTCGGAAAAGGTCATCGACTACGGGACGGCCCCGAGAAATAACGGAACGATCAGTGATCCCGACGGGTATGCGAAGTTCACAGGGCCATGCGGGGATACGGTTGAAATATTTCTCCGCGTGAAAAACGGACAGATCGAAGACATCCGCTATACGACGGACGGATGCATGACCTCTCACGCCGCCGTTTCCGCCGCGACGGAAATGGCGAAGGGAAAATCGCCGAGGAACTGCCTGAAAATCAGCCAGAGCGCCATCCTGGATCATCTTGGAGGTCTGCCGGAGAGCGACCAGCATTGCGCCCTGCTGGCCTCCATCACCCTGCACAGGGCCCTGCGGGATTACGCCGTCGGGAAAAAGCGCTCGGGGTCACATGGATAAAATACAATACACTCCCATCGGCGTCATCCGATCACCCTTCAAAAGTATCGAGGGCATGCCCATCCAGTCGGTGGCCGCAAAGGGTGTTGCGGGTTCGGTGGAAATCCATGAGATGTTCGCTGAAGGACTCAAGGATCTTGAGGGCTTTTCGCACACTATCTTGATTTACCATTTCCATCGGTCCAGGGGATACACGCTGCGCGTGAAACCGTTCCTGGATGACCGTCTGCGCGGCGTATTTGCCACCCGAGCTCCGAGACGGCCCAATGCCGTCGGTATATCCGTCGTCAAGCTGTTGAAAGTTGAGGAACGTGTCCTGCACATTGAAGATGTCGATATCGTCGATGGGACACCCCTTCTGGATATCAAGCCCTACGTGCCGGCCTTCGATGCAAGGAAGGCCGTGAGAACCGGCTGGCTGTCGTCACGGGCAGGCGGCGTTTCGGCGGTCCGTTCGGACAAGCGGTTTAACAAATGAGGTCTGCCCGGTCCTGCCCCTCTCAAAGCAGGAGATAAAAAAGGAGGATGTATGAAAGGTGATATTCACATTCGAGAAGCGGAGAAGGTCGAAATTCTGACGCTGCAGGACAATTATGTCGATATCACGGTGACGGACAACAATGCGGTGATTTCGCGGGCCACGCCCCTGAAGGCGGGAGAGATTCGGAATTCCGTTACCGCTGAGCACGGCTATTCCGCCGTCGTCAGGACGACGGTCGAGGGTCGGACCAGAACGCTGCTCTTCGATTTTGGATTTTCTGAAGGCGGGGCTGCTTATAACGCGAAGGTGCTGGGGGTGGATATGAGCGAGATAGAAGTTCTTGCCCTCTCGCACGGACACAGCGATCACCTGGGGGGATTTGAACAGCTCGTCGAAATGATCGGCCGGAAGGGCATGGAATTTTATATTCACCCTGCGGTCTATAAAGCACCTAGGTATCTAAAGGTGGGCGAGCAGCGGAAGATCTATTTTCCCAAATTCACCCGGGAGATGGCTGAAAAGACGGGCGTAACCGTGGTCGAGTCCAGCCCCCCCCGACTCCTTCTGGACGGTGCCGTCTTGTTCCTGGGCGAAATTCCCCGCCGGACAGACTTTGAGAAGGGGTTCCCCATCGCTCATTTTCAGGAAGAGGGCGTTGAAAAATGGGATCCCATCGAGGACGATACCTCCGTCGTGATGAATGTGAAGGGGAAAGGGCTCGTGGTGCTGTCCGGCTGCGCCCATTCGGGAATCGTCAATACCGTTCAGTATGCCCGCGAGGTGACGGGCGTCGATCAGGTCCATGTCGTCATGGGAGGCTTTCATCTTTCCGGTCCGGCCTTCGAACCCATTATCGGACGGACGACGGAGGAGCTGAAAAAAATCAACCCGGCTTATGTCGTCCCGACCCACTGCACCGGCAGAAAGGCGATCATGCATATGGAACGGGAGATGCCGGAGCAGTTTATCCTGAACATGTCAGGAACAAAGCTGACGTTTGCCGCTTAGCCGCTGCGGCCGTGACGAGCGTCGGTACAAAAAAACAACAGCGAGGAGGATCTATGTTTCACGAGGAGAAATGCGATTTTTGCGGGGAGTGTCTTTCGCGATGCTATTATCTGCCCTTTGATAAGGAAAGCGGAAGCAGAGAATTTAAAAAGCTGGTTCAGGGTGAGAAGGTGGATTGGCTCCGCGATTGCGTCACCTGCATGGCCTGCGATGAATACTGCCCCCAGGGGGCCCGTCCCTTTGACCTGATTCTGAAGCGGATGGAGGAGGCGGGAGGGTTGTCCGATCCGGCCCTGATGGCGCAGATGGCCGAGCGTTTCAAGCCCGAAGGCGAGCCGAGGCCCGTGTCTCCGAAAGACAGGGTCATGTCCATCTGCGTCATGCAGGGAAACATGCCCTGGGCGATCCAGGGCCGGCTCTTCGAAGCGCTCCCCCTGCTCAAGGGAAAACACTACTTCTGCAACGTGCTCTTCGCTCACATGGGCAACGAGACCATCATGAAAGAGAGGCTGCAGACCATGGTGGACAATCTCGCAAAGTCGGGCGCGAAAGAGGTCGTATTTGTCCATGACGACTGCTACGCCGTCCTGAAGGGCATCGCCCCTGAATACGGCGTCAAACTGCCTTTCCGGCCCGTGCACCTCTTTGAATATCTCCGGGACTATCTCAAAGAACACAAGAACGAGGTCCGGAAGTTGAACATGAAGGTGGCCTACCAGCGCCCCTGTGCCTCCCGTTACTCGGCGGAGAAAGACCCATTCCTTGACGAGATATTTGAGATGATCGGTGTGGAAAGGGTTCCCCGTCAGTATGATGGAATCAACGCCCTGTGCTGCGGGATCGAAACGGCGGGACCGAACCTCAAGCTCTTCTCGAGGGGGAAAAATTTCGAGCCCTTCCGCGTGATGAACGTGAAGGACGCGAAGGACTCTGGAGCCGAGGCCATGGTCTATCTCTGCGCCATGTGTTTCGCCTCCCTAAACAAAAAGGTTCGCGAGGCGGGGATGGCCAATTACATGATCAGCGATATCTGCCGTCTGGCCCTGGGCGAAAAGCTTCCGGAGGATAAGCCCCAGTGATCAGGGGTTGCGGGGACCTGTCCCGGATGGGAATCGATGTCCCCCGGAAGAGCATTCCGGAGAATCTCTTCAAGTCCTATCCTGTGCATGATTCTCCCTTTGATTGAGATCCGGGTGCTGTTTTTATCTCATGGATCCGCAAGGCACGACTTGAGCCCGCTTTCAAATTCCTGCCGGTTCATGTCGCGGCCGATGAAGACAAGAGAGTTCGGCTCAATCCCCGTGCCGTAATGGTTGGTGAATTCATAGCGGTCGGATACATACTGGAGAAGCTGTGTTTGTTTCACGCCGGCTATCCGCACGATGCCCTTCAGGCGATAGACCGAATCCGGAATGTGGTCGAGGAAATGGGTTAATCGCTGCGGGTCGAAAATCCCCGGAATCCGAACGGCAAAACTGATGATTCTCTGGGAATGAATATCCGTCTGAAGCGCCTTTGAAGACAGGCCGTCATGACCATTTCTGAACGGCGCTGCCTCCGGATCCGGGGAGCGCAGGATATCCGTGTCGTCCTCCATGGAAAAAAGGAGGCCCGGCTGGATGGACGCGTGGGCGGTCGGTATGATCGGGGCACGGGGGTTGATCAGGCGGATGCCCTTCTCAACATCTTTTTTTTCCGTTTCGGTTAAAAGATCGATCTTGTTCAGAACAATCAATCCGGCACTTTCAACCTGGGACCCGGCAACCGGATACGCCTCAAGGACCTTGCCGAAATTGACCCCATCCACAACGGTCACCACGGAATCGAAGCGGACAAAATCCTCGAGGGCGGGCAACTCCTCGATGATATTTGAGGGATCGGCCACGCCGGTCGTTTCAAGAATAATCATGTCAGGGTCGAACTCCAGGCAGATCCGGCGCACGGCATTCCGGAGATCACCGAGAAGGGTGCAGCACACACAGCCCTCTTCCATGGAAGTGACACTGTAAGCGCTGTCCACAAGGGACTCGTCGACGCTGACAGACCCCACCTCGTTTTGAATCACTGCGACAAACCGGTTGGCCATGAGGGTCTTGTATTCGACAATCTGATTCAGAAGCGTTGTCTTGCCGCTGCCGAGGAAGCCCGTAATCACCAGAAGGGGCGGACGGTACGGTATTCCAAGGGCCTGAAAAGGACCGGCGCCCCTTTTCACCTCCCATTGAGGAGCCTCCCACCACAGGCGCGTCATGCCCCGCGGACTTCCCGCCCCCGGTTTGATGACCCAGATCATTTTGGAATGCAAATCCCTCGATGGGTCACCGGTATCCGGGCAAAACTCAGGAAGCCGATCGATGCGGGGATCTTGTTCTTCGCCGCTCAGTGAACCGAATCCCGCGGTGGCAAAGTACTCGCTTGTTTCCTGCCCGGCCCGCGGCACCCATTCATGATCCCCTGTGATCTCCCAGACGGGCGCCTTTCGCTTTTTCAGGGAAGCCTGAACAGGCGCTCCCTTGAAATGATAGGCAAAGGCCTGGACGAGCCTGTCGAAGAAGACCCAGGAAAGCGCGAAGGCAGGCACGTCGCGGTCTTTCCCGCCCGGCGGAAGCACCTCCAGGCGGGTCCCATCCTCCCGGGCGAGAGAAAGGCCCTCCCTGCGAAACTCACGCCATTGAAGCGGACTCCACAGAGAGAGGAAGAGATTCTTTTCTTCCCGGTCCACGGAAAGGAAAATCTTTCCGACGATGAAAGCGTTTTCGAGAGGGTCTTCATCGCCTGAAAGATGGCGGATCCATGTTTCGAACCCGTGATCCTGGCGAAGGAGATTTTCCTGAATCGAGAAGAGATCGAGCAGAGGCTCTTCTCTCCGGGGGAAATACTGAAGATCAAAGCTGCCGTGAAGCCAGCTCTCTTCCTCTTCTTTTCCCCGGTAACTCAGGCAGTAGATTCCCATCCGGCCCTTCAGCTTCAGAGCCCAGCTTCCCGGCAAGCCAACCCGATAGGCGATGCCGATCCAACCGATTTTCTCCTTGATCCGGGGTTCGTAGAAGGTCCTGATGAAGAGGTTTTCTATCAGACCCGGCAAGCCAATGTCCGGCTCCCCGATGACGCCTGTCGGCTGAAATTCCCTGAGCTTAATCAAGATAAACCTCCCGGCATTTTCTCGCACACCCCTTTTATGAAGTCAAGAATGGATTCCCGGGATTCCGTTCAAAAACCCTCTTCAATATTGACTTTCAACCCTTTTGCTGGTAAATTTCATTTCGTTTAAACGTTGTTTCGGTTTCTTTTTCCGTCATCCCTATATACCTATACTATCTCCTTCTGTTGATTGATCGTTGACCATCCTGATTCCATCAGAGGGCGCGTCATGAATACCCCGAAGGATTGTCTGAAAATTCTCAACAGCCTCGCCGTGGGCATCTTCACCGTTGACCTCGATCTGAACATCATCTTTTTCAACAGGGAGGCGGAAAAGATTACCGGCTTCAGTCGCCGGGAGGCCCTGGCCTGCAAATGCTACGAGATTTTCAGGACGGAACTTTGCCAGGAAGGCTGTTTCCTCCGGCGCGCCATCGATACCGGCACGAATATTGTTCGGGCCAGAAACAAAATCCTCACGAAAAAAAACGTGGAGATCCCTGTGGATGTTAACTGTGCCGTGATCCGTGATGATCGGGGAAAGGCCATCGGCGGGGTTGAATCCTTCCTGGATGATTCCGTTCGTGTGATCCTGGAAAAGACCCTGCAAAACTCCTACACCTTCGAGGACATCATCACAAAGGATGAGAAAGTTCGTCGGATTCTCGATATCCTCGCATCGGTGGCTAAAACAGATTCCCATGTTCTCATACTGGGCGAGACGGGCACCGGCAAGGACCTTTTTGCACGGGCGATTCACAATTCCAGCCTCCGAAAAGAGGGACCCTTTGTCAAGATAAACTGCGCGGCCCTCCCGGCCACTCTTCTGGAGTCGGAACTGTTCGGGTACAAAAAAGGGGCCTTCACGGACGCCAGAGGTGACAAGGCGGGCCGTTTTCAGCTGGCCGAAGGAGGCACCATATACCTCGATGAGATCGGAGAATTATCCCGGGAGCTCCAGGCAAAACTCCTGCAGGTGTTGGATGAAAAGGAGTTCTACCCCCTCGGATCCATCCGTCCCGTCAAGGTGAATGTAAGAGTCGTTTCCTCGACGAACCGCGATCTCAGGAAAATGTTGGATGACGGGCATTTCCGGGAAGACCTGTTCTATCGGCTCAACGTCATTTGCATGGAGATCCCGCCCCTGCGCGAGAGACCCGGCGATATCCCGCTTCTCATCGATCACTTTCTCTTGACCGAATCGCAGCTGCTCAGAAAGAGAATTTACGGTATCTCGGGCGAGGCGATGCGGATTCTCCTCAGCTATCCCTACCCGGGAAATGTGAGAGAGCTGAAACATGTTCTGAACCATGCCTGCATGATCTGCCGGGGAAGCGAGATCGGTGCGGATTCCCTGCCCCCGTACCTCCTCGGTGAAACGGTTTCCGGAAAGGCAAGACCGGCGGTCGTGCCGACGGCAGATAAGGCCAATACTCTCGAACATATGGAGAAAGAGGTGCTTCTCTCGGCGCTCGCCGGAAGCGGATGGAGCCGTAAGGAGGCCTCGAAGGCCCTCAAGCTCAATCGCACGACCCTTTGGAGAAAAATGAGGAAACACGGCCTTCTTCCTGTTAAGCCCGTTTGATATTTGAAACAAAACGCAACATTGTTTCATGAGAAGAGATACAATATAAATTACTGTTTTTAAATTATAAAATTACTCATTCTCACCGGCTGTGCTTCAAATATGCAACATCCCATCGCAAAGTTTCCCCGTTTCCGTTGCCCGCAATAAATCTTAAATAGATGATATCATTGTTTAAAGAGGAACGTTTCGGGTCAATGGCACGCTTCTTGATAACACTTATTCATATCATGAAAATCGCCATCTGCCAGCTCAAGGGAAGAATATCACCCCGTTACAACCACTCAGCCGAAATAGCGACGGTGATCATCAGCGACGGCATGATCCTGGAAAGAAAAATTGTGGCCCTTTCAATAATGGAACCTGATGAACTCACGGAATTTCTGGCTGGCTTGGGTGTTGAAGCCGTCATCTGTGGAGGGGTTAAGGAAGACTGCCAGAGGATGCTGAAACAGAAGAACATACGCCTGATAGACAACGTCATAGGAAACGTGGACGCCGTTCTCGATCGATTCATAAAGGGAGAACTGCGATCGGGGGATATTGTCAACTGACGATTTGTTGAGCGTAAGGCCGGAAGGTAAACATGGCTGTTGATAAAAGCAGAAGAGATTTTTTCACCCGGGATCTTCTCGGGTCGGGGGTCAGACTGCTCGAAGAACTCATCGGTTTGAACAGAGTGGAAGATCCAAAGCGGGATTATTTCGAATCTTTTGAGAGCTGTTACCCGCTTCTGTCCGAGGCCGGTGAGATGCTCATCGAGGAGGCCGTCAGGCGGGGGATCAGGGTCGAGGGGAGAAGCCGGGAGGAGATCGCCCGGGACCTTTTCTCGCATCTTGAAAAGACATAAATCATTTTTCGATGAAGGAAGAGGAGCGAGCGACTTCGCTTCAGGAAAGGAGGGTTTCTATGGAAGGAAAAGTTGAGGAGCGTTACGGAGAAGGATACCTCGAGGAACGTAAGCTCGTTCCCCGATGGCCCGCGCCGTGGCCGCAGATCGTCAACACGATCTTTCTGTTGGCGGTCTTCTACGTGACATGGTGGATTTTTCAGGATCCCCGGGGATGGATGCGGATGTACACCCCTTACGTCGGATACATGTACACCCGGTGGACACTGATTGTCTTGATCTGGATGGTTTATGTTTATTATTACTGGCCGTTCAGGAGACACCAGCTGGATAACTGGCATCCTGTCTTGAAGGGTGTCGTGATGACGACGGTTTCCGTGATCATTCTCGTGATACTCATCAAGGGTTTCTTTGAAGGGCTTCTGGGAAATCTGTCCATGGCCTACTTCAATCCCCACCAATTGACGAAGCTGCCAGGCGTTACGGAGTTCTTCGCTATCGAATACGCGGCCCTGGCCTGCCTCATGTTCGCCGCCATTGCATCCTGGCTGAGCCCCTCCTGGCCGGTGGCGATGGAGATGGCCCCCTGGCAGAACCTTAAACAACCGGCGTTGGGTACGACCGTTCTCGTTGTCACCTTCTTTATAGGCACCATCGTCTATTTCTGCACCATGCACCCCCACATGGGCATCCTCTATTATCCCTGGCAGTATTTCTGCTCAATCGCTCCGCCCTACTGGGAGAAGTTCGCCGACACGGTCAGCGGCAACTTCCACGTGGCCTGGATCATGTGCTGCACGATCATCGTCTGGACGTATGAGAGCATCTGGGAACGATACCCCTTCCGGGTCATCAAAAACGATTGGACCCGACGGCTTGTGGCGTTCTTCGGCATCATCGCCATTGCCTGGTGCTGTTTTCTGTTCCTTTACTTTGCACAGGAATTGTGGTGGGGCCCGGCTATCCGGGGAACCCGGCGGGATGCCGCTCCGGACTGGCGCTGGCTTCATGTTGGTGAGATGATGGTATTTTTCCTCCTTCCGGCCCTCTTCGTCACCTTTTACTGCAACAATTGGCCCCGGAAGTTCAGCATACCCGTGAATTGGCTGATCCGTACTCTCATCTCGATCGCGGGAGGAATCGCGGTTTACTGGCTCTATTACAACATCAGCCATCTGGTTTTAGGGACGCAAAAGGGATACTCCCACCCTCAGCAGTTTCCCATGATCCCGACCATCTGGTTGATCAACCTCATGCTGATCAACCATTGGTTCATGGACAATTGGCCCGGCTGGAAAAAAGTCAATGCGCCTGAAACCGTTCATGCAGAGGAGGTTGAAACATGAGCAACGAATATAAGATCGGCATCTTTGTGGGCATTATTGCCGGTATCCTGGTGTACGCCGTCGTTGTATGGGCACTGCCCATCATGGCCAAATGGAACTGGATGCTGAGCAAAATAACATAGGACGTTCAATATCATCCGCGCCTCGTAAAGGCGGGTGGTTCTCTTCAACAAAGGAGGTTATCCATGGCAGAAGAAGAAAAAAAAGGGCTGAGTCGCCGCGATTTTGTCAAAGGGCTTATCGTGGGGGGCGCCGCCGGAACCCTCGGCTCCATGGGCGTCTATTCATATAGTCCCTGGCGAAAGTCCCATTTCGCGAAGGCCGCGCCGAAGAATATCGACATCGGCGAGTGCAAAAGCCTCAAGATCACTAACATCTCGGAAACCAGCTGGTTCGACAACAAGAACCTGATGGGCGACATCAAGGGCGCGGGAGGACTTCTGGTCAATCAATACACGTACAACTGGCCTCCTTTTGCGGAAAAGAAAGGACAACTGGGAAAAGGGTCCTATGAGAAAGGGATCAAGGAGATCAAGCAATGGCTCCCGAACCATCTGGACAAGGCATGGCAGTTTCAGGTGGAGAATGCCGTTCATCCGGAAAACGCAGGCGGGTACGCGTGCCTGATAGATGTGGAACTCCTGGACGGATCAAGAAAGAAAGTCCTCCTCGATTCAGGCTGGTCCTTCGACTGGACGGAAAAATGCTTCCAGCGTGAGGGCATCGACAGGATGCTGGCCAGAAGAGAGATCGACTGTCTCGTCATCTCCCATGAGCATTTCGACCACTTCTGGGGGTTTCCGGTAACCGTGAAATACAACCCGGAAATACCCATGCTGATTCCGGAAGGGTTCTACACGGAAGGCCTGCAATACATCAAGGATTGCGGCTACAGAGGGAAGCTGACCGTTGTAAAACCAGGATTGAATCCCCTGTTTCCTGGCTGTGCCACGTACGTGTTCGCTATTCCCATCATCTGCCGGGTGTACGGCGAACAGTCCCTGTACTTCAACGTCAAAGATGCAGGAATGGTCTCCGTGACGGGGTGCTGCCACCAGAGCATCATCCAGTTTGCCGAAACGGCCCAAAAGACCATCAAATACAAGAAAAACTTTGGTGTTTACGGGGGCCTTCACATCTCCCCCTTTGAAGACTGGGATCCCAAGTACGACGACCTTGTCTTCGCTTTGAAGAAATATAACTTCGAAAAAATCGGGTGCAACCACTGCACGGGGATCGTCTGCGCCAAGAAATTCATAGAGGCGGGTTATCCGGTGGTACGGGGAACAGCGAGGTTCCGCTCCAAAGATACGGCTTACCTCGGAAACGGGGACACGATTGAATTTAAAGCAGCAGGATGACGGCAAACGGGCCGGGGTGAATTTCTTGTCTCCCTCCTCAGGATCACCCCGGCCCCTCAAGAAACGTTCACTTCAAGGAGGTTTATCATGAAGCGCATTGTCATTTCCATGGCCTTGGGAACCCTTCTGGTGTTTCTAATCTTTTCATCCCTCTCGATAGCGGCTTCGCAAAGCATCCGGATGGCCTATTGCGATACCGAGGAATCCATCGCAAAAACTTACATGTTCAAATACATTCTTGAAGACATGGTCGGCCTCAAAGTGGACCTTCACAAAGTGAGTGTGAAAGAAATGTGGAAGGGACTTGCTGAAGGCCGATATGATGCCTCATTAAGCGTGGACCTGCCCGAGCAAAAGACCTTTTATGCGAAATACAGGAATCGGGTGATTGACCTGGGTCCCAATTTCATGTCCCAGAAGAGAAAGGTCCTGACGGTTACCCGGCTGGGGCTCCTGGACAGCAGACCCCGCCTGGCCAAATTCCTGCGTCATTACTGCCTCTGAGCGAGCAAGCTGGAATCAGCCGTCGCCCTCGTGAAGGGCGGAGAGATCTCAAAGCAGGAAGCAGACAAGTGGATCAAGGAAAATGAAAAATGGGTCCGCAATATGCTCGGACTTTGCGAAGATATCCGGATAGAGGACTGGGGTTAACATCGGACAGAATTTAAAAAAAGGACGATACTTGACATCAGGGGCTCTAATGGAGCCCCTTTGTTTTATGTTAGTGGATTCCGATAACCTGCAATTTCCCCTTGAATCGTGAGCAAAACCGTTTATAGTAGGCAAAAAGGATCAGCCGCCTTGCAGCCTCGGGATACCGTATCGACGATCTTATCTGGAGATGAAAAATGGAAAAATTCAATCGTGTCAAGACTCGACCTATGATTCGGCCGTGCATTTTCTTTCTGCTTTTCTTTGCCCTGGTGGTATCCGGAGGCTGCGCGACGAAGATCAAGGTCAACATGCTCGAACCCGCGCAATACCACGAGGCGTCCATGACCCGGACGGTGGCAGTCCTTCCCTTCAGCGGCCCGGGGGGCGCCGAATTTACGTCGGAGATCGAAGGCGTCCTCGGCAGCATCAGCATCGACGGCAAGCCCTATTTCACCCTCGTCGACCGGGCGCAAATCGACAAGACCCTGAGCGAGATGAAGCTCTTCCAGAGCGGCCTGGTGGATCAGAGCACGGCCGCAAGGATCGGAAAGATGGTGGGCGCCCAGGGGATCTACACGGGCATGGTCACCCTCTCGGGGACCAACGACAGCCCTTACAGTGAACGGCGCCAGCAATGCGTTCAGCATCAGCTCAAATACGACAACAAGGGCAACGCCTACGAAGGACTCTGCGTGCGCTGGCGGCCATACAACGTCAACTGCACGAAGCGAGTGGCGAGCTTCGCCTGCTCGCCGAAACTGATCGAGGTCAGCACCGGGAAAATCCTTTATGCCCGGAACCTCGCCGGCTCCGCCGATTCATCGGGCTGCGAGGACCGCACTCCCATCAAGGGCGAGGCCGAACTGCTGCAAAAAGCAAAAGAATTCGCGAAAACGGAATTCCGGAAAAACGTGGCCCCCTTTTACGTGACAAGGGAAATCGCCCTCATGGATTCGACGGACGGCATCTCGTCGTCGGAGGCGAAGGAGAAACTCAAGAATGGAATGGACTACGCGGCCAAGCAGAGAATGGACAGCGCCTGTGAACTCTGGGGAGAGGCGAACATTCTGTCTCCCAACGCTCCTTCCATTCTTTACAATCTTGGGGTGTGCGCCGAAAGCCGGGGCGATCTCGACGCGGCGTTGAATCTTTACAGGCGGGCCGACAAGCTGATCGGAAAGCCCGACGACAATGTGAGCCTGGCGCTCAACCGGGTCACCGAAGCCATCAAGAACAAGAAAAAACTGGCGGAGGAACTCAGAGGTTCCGGCCTGTAACATGAGGCAGACAATGTATCCTTTATTCTCACGCGACGAGCAACACGGTCTTATCATATAGAATTTCGGGGTGAATTGTCTTGACATGCGAAAAAACCTGTCCTTATACTCCCTCAAGCAAAAAAGGATTTCTCGTTCATAAACAGCAGTTGGTCCAGGGGAAAATGCTCAAAGATGTGATGCCTGATGAAAGGAGGTTCCGACATGAGTTATAAAACGGTCAACTTGGAAAGAAAGGATGGAATAGCTGTTTTAACCCTGAATCGCCCGGATGTCCTGAACTCAGTCAACATGGAAATGAGGTCTGAGATACTGGGCATCCTTGAAGACTTGGAAAAAGACTCAGCGGTCAGAGTCCTCATCGTGACGGGAGCCGGCCGCGCATTCTGCGCGGGAGCGGACATCAATGAGTTCAAGGAATCAGCCAAGGACCCGGCGGTTCAGAGACTCCTGAACAGGAAGTTGTTAGCCATGGCCAGGGCCTACTACGAATTTGAAAAACCGATCATCGGCGCGATCAACGGCGTATCCGCGGGGGACGGGTCACAATGGGTCCTGGCATTTGATTTGAACGTTGCTTCGGAGAAGGCACGATTCGGATGGCCGGCGACTTATCTCGGCATTCTCTGACCCTACGGCATCATCCGACTTCCGGGAGAAGTCGGTCGTTTTCGTGCCAAAGAGGTCCTGATGACGAGAAAATTCGTCAGCGCCGAGGAGGCTGTCCGCTGGGGTTTCATTTCGAAAGTCGTGCCCCACGACAAGCTGATGGAAGCAGCCTTTGAACTGGCCGAAGAGTTAAAGAAAATGCCGCCTCTTTCCCTCCGTGCCGTGAAAAAAGCGGTGAATCAGGGCATGCAGGGCTATGAGCTCGCAGAGTACATCATGGACAGCCTGCAGAAAAGCGAGGACGCGGCGGAGGGGACAAGCGCCTTTCTTGAAAAAAGGGAACCCGCCTTCAAAGGCAAATAATTCAAGTTGCAGGCCGGATCTCAAGGGCTCCGGCCTGCAATCCCATGATTCAAAAGACGGGACGCTTACCCGTCGCTGTCACGCAGGGCAAAGCGGACAGGGATCTCCACCCAGACGGCAACGGGTATTCCCATTCTTCTTGCCGGTTCAAATTTCCAGTTCTTGACCGCTTCAAGGGCTGATTGGTCCAGGAGCCGGTAGCCGGACGTTTTCTTGATTCTCAGGCCTCCCACCTTCCCGTTCGCGAGAACTTCCGCCGAGACGAAAACCACCCCTTCTTCCCCCCTTGACCGCGCCAGCATGGGATATCGGGGATGAGAATTCTCCCGGTACTTCGGAATGGCCAGGGATACCATTCTGTCACTTGAAGCCCCTCTTTCGCCTGCCCCTCCGGTGCGCCCGCTCACCGCGTGCGCCGTTAACCCCTCGACTCCCCATGAGGCTGTCTTATAGGATACAGCGGCAGACTGCAGGTCCGCCCCGTGTCTCGGATTCTCCAGCATGGCGAACCTCAATGGCGCGCTTCCCTCTTTTTTCACGGGGACGTTCTTCTCTTTGGCATCGATCAAAGGCTTCTCTTCCTTATGGGGCTTTGTGCGGTTCCGCTCCGGCGAAGACAAAACGGGCACTGTCTCACCTGTTCCGGTTTCACCGGTGACCAGAGAGACCATGATATAACCCGCGTCACCGCTCTCCAGCAATCGCGGCACGGGATTCGAAGTGACCGCGAGAAGCATGATCACCACGGCCGCATGAAGGGAAAGGGAAACCGCGGTTGCCTTGATGACATTTTTATTCTCTGTGACTCTGTCCATGCTGTCTGGGTGCATCAATCTCGACTCAGAAAAACCCGGTTAAAAGGTTAAGGAAACGCCTCCCTTGAGGGTTATCCCTGGATAAGGATAGTAGCCGTTGTAGGAAATCAACTCATGTTTTTCATCCGTCAGATTCTCGACACCGAAAAAGGCGGACGGCTTGAAACCACCCCATACGGGCCGATAGTGCAGGAAAAGATTGTAAAACGTGTAGGACCTGACTTTTTCAGCCGTGTTGGAATTGTCTCCGCCCTGGAAACAGTCCGACACGTAGCGCATCTCCGGGCGCAGCGTGAAGGCATAGGGGAGAAAGATTTCCAGGCCCGCGTTCACCTTGTCCTGGGGAACCAGCGGGACTTTCTTGCCGGTGTTCGTGCCCTTTCTGAATTCTGCGTCGTGATACGTGTAATTGCCGTAGACCTTGAACCACTTCTCGACCTTATAGGTCAGGGAGAACTCTGCCCCCTGATGTCTCGTCTCGTCAAGGTTCTCATTCTTGAAGGTGGCGTTGTTGTAAACGATCTCATCTTCCATGTCGGTCCGAAACAGGGTCAGACCTACGGCCAGGTCATCGAGGGGATAGAACTGCGTCCCCGCCTCATATGTTCTGCCTTTTTCCTTCTCGAGGCTGAACAGGAATTCATCGGCTCCCCATCCCGAATAGACGGCCTGTTCATCGAGGAAGGGATAGCGATAGACCGTGGCGTATTTCGCGAAGACCTTTGATTTCTTCCCGATGAGCCAGGTCAGTCCCGCTTCCCAGGCTTCTCCCTTGTGGATCTTTTTGTCGTCAAACACCGTCGTGCTCGTCGCAGCGGTAACGTCTTTGCCCTTGATCTCCGCCCTCTCGGTCCGGTAGCCCATGCCCAGAATGAGTTCCTTCATGATGTTGAATTCATCCCGGACATAATATCCGAGACTTTCACGTATCAGATTAACAATCGCCGTCTTTGTCGTTTTTTCCCGATTGCTGTACCGGTCCTGATCCAGGGTCTCATAATAATAGTCCAGACCCAGGGTCAGTTTGTTCTTGCGCCCCAGAATATCCTTCTCCAGAATGTATCTGGGCGTCAGCCCGTAGGTGTCCAGGTTGTTCCTGCTGTAAACGCTCCAGGACGCCATGTCGGACGTCAGATCTTTCTTCCCGTAGAGGAAATTGAAGCTGAACCGCCCGAAGGCCCCCAGGATAGAATCCGCTCTCAGGTTGAGGTTGTAATATTTCTCGGAGCTGTCGTCGTCCGGATTGGCCGCCTGACGCCTGTCCCGTTCGACCTGGCTTTTCGTCAGAGAACCCGGCATATCGTAGTCCGTTTTCGCGAAAGACAAACCCAACCCCAGATTCAGGGCATCGCTGGCGTCGTAACCGAAATCGAGCCCCGCGCTCTGGGACGAAAACTTCGACCGGTCCCTGTAACCGGAGGTCTTCTGATTTCCTCCCGTCAGGGCATAGGAAATCTTATCAACGGACCCCGTGACCCCGACCCTCTCATCGTGAAGGCCGTAACTCCCCGCGGTGATCGCCGCCGAGACTTTGGGTTTCCCCACCCCCCTCTTGGTGATGATGTTGATGGTCCCGCCCACGGCGGAATCCCCATAAAGAATAGCGCTGGACCCCCGGACCACTTCGATTCTCTCGATATTGCTGAGGGGAATCTGAAGCCAGTTGATGGACGCCATGTCCGGCCTGTTCAATCTCCTGCCGTCGAGCATGATCAGCGTCTTGCCGAAGGGGCTGTCTCCCCCGAACCCCCGCATGTCGATCATCGCCTGCGCGGCGTTCCCGCTGTAAGATCTGAAATCGATGCTCTCTAGCTTGTCCAGCACTTCCACAACGGTCGTCGCGCCGGACGCTTCGATCTCTTTCGCGGTAATCACGGAGACGTTGGCGGCGACCTTCCGCACCTCCTCCCGGTCCCGGGTCGCCGTCACCACCACCTCTTCCATCGTCACCTGCTTCTCCTCGGCCAGCGCCTGGAAACCGGGGAACGCAAAAACAAAAGCCAGCGTGAAAACCACCCACCGGGAAAATCTTTTCAATCCTTCCATTGCTGTCTTCTTTCCCCCCCTCTTAAAGAAAAGTTTTGTCATGCCGGACCCCGTATCAGGTACGGGGCAGGCCCGATCCGGCATCCAGGAATTGCTTGATAATACTGGATTCCGGCTGGAGTTTATCCTGAGTAACTCGAAGGGCCGGAATGACAAGAGCGCTTGCTCCCGGACAGGGGGAGCGTAAACGCTCCCCTACCCTCCTTCAAGTATCAGATCCATTTTTTACAAATTCATCGCTGTTGAACTCAGCGGCGTCACCATCGGGAGTCCCGTCACCGGATTCCGATCCACCGAGACAGGCGTTTTATAGACATCCTGGATATGGGACACGGTGATGACCTTCGCGGGCTCTCCCATGCAGTGAATGCGGCCCTCATTCAGGAGAATGATTCTGTCGCAGTACAGCGACGCCAGATTGATGTCGTGCGTCACGGCGACCACCGTCAACGCCTGCTCTCTGTTCAGTCTTCGTATCAGATCAAAGAAGTCTATCTGATGCCTGATATCCAGAAAGGCCGTGGGCTCATCGAGAAGAAGAATGCGCGGCTGCTGCGCCAGCGCCCGGGCGATCAGGACGCGCTGTCTTTCGCCGCCGCTCAGGGCATTCATTCCGCGGGCGGCCAGGGACCACGTGTCTGTCATCTCCATGGCCTCGCGGGCAATCTCAAAATCCCTCTCCCCTTCAAACCGCCATTGACCCAGATGGGGCACCCTGCCCATCAGGACAATTTCCTGAACCGTGAAGGGAAAGACCATCTGCGAATCCTGGGGCACGACCGCAACGAGCCTCGCCAGGGCCGCTCTCTTCATCTCCGCGACGGCCAGGCCGTCGATCCACAACCCCCCTTCCCGTGGCCTGAGAATCCCGTCGATCAGCTTGAGCAGAGTCGTCTTGCCGGAACCGTTGGGACCGAGAACGCCCATGAATTCCCCCTTCAGGACTTCAAAGGAGATATCCTTCAAGGTCCAGTCCTCCACGTATTTGAATCCGATCTTCTCCAGTCTTAGAATGGACATGGGTCAGAGCGTTTTCCTCCTCAGGAGATAGATGAAATAAGGCGCCCCGCACAGCGCGGTGATCACCCCGACCGGCAGTTCAGACGGCGCCGCGACCGTTCTCGCGATGGTATCGGCCGCAACCAGAAAGGCCCCTCCGAAAAGCATGGAGGCTGGCAGGAGCAGCCGGTGATCGGAACCCAGGAGCATTCTCATCATGTGGGGGATGATCAGACCGACAAAGCCGATGGTGCCGCTGACCGACACGGCAACCGCCGTCACAAGAGAAGCGGCAACAAGAAGAACTTTCCTTGTCCTTTCCACGTCCACGCCCAGCTGCATGGCCGTCTCCTCCCCCGTGACAATGAGGTTCAGGCCTTTCGCATAGCGGAAACAGACGATAAACCCGGCCGCCAGAAAAAGACCCGTCAACAGGATCTCCTTGCCTTCCGCGAGGCTCAGATCGCCCATAAGCCAGAACATGACGCTGCGAAGCTGCGTCTGGCTGCTCGTGGAGATCAGAAACATGATGACCGCCGTGAAAAAAGCATTGACGATCACGCCGGCCAGGAGCAGGGTGTTGGAGGGCATTTCTCCCTTTGTTTTCGCCACGCCGAAGACCAGGACGATCGTCAGGAGAGATCCCGCGAAGGCCAGGCCGGATATCCCAAAGGGGATGGCCCCCGCGCCCGCTATGATCCCGATGACGGCTCCCACGGCCGCTCCGCCGGAAATGCCGAGGATGTAAGGGTCTGCGAGGGGATTGCGAAGGAGCCCCTGAAAGACGACCCCCGCCAGGGAAAGCGAGGCGCCGACAATGCCGGCAAAGATCACCCGGGGAAGACGAATGGAAAAGATGATGGTTCTTTCCTCCGGCGCCAGGCCGACATAACCGTCCTGCCATCCATACAGAAGTTCTTTAATGGCGGGGAGCGTCCCGATCTTTGTCGAACCGACCAGAATGGATATGACGGAGACAGCGAGCAAAACAAGGAGGAGAGAAAGGCTGATCCGCAGAACCCTGGGGAGCGTGACCGGTCCCTGCGTCATTTCTCTACTGGATGAGAATACGGCGAGAAAAGGTAGGAAAAGAAAAGGCAATAAGAAATACGGCAGCACGGTCTTCCGCCCTCGAGGAAATTCAGATGGACAGGTCTTCCGGCTCTGGGCCACCTACTCACCCGCCTTCCCATCATGATCGACTCACGACAGTGGCACTTCGGGCTTTCGTTCCCATCACGGCTGCGGGGCAGCGGGGGATTTTAACCCCTCTTCCACTCGCCCATCTGCACATTAATGACTATTGGATATTTTACATAATCGAAGCTATCCTCCTTGTCAAGAAAAAAATAAGGGTCATTTCCTGCCGAGGGGGCCCGCCATTTCCCTGATCCCGTCGGCAATCCTCGGCCCCAGTCTGAAAAGAGAATCGCTGACGTAGTAAACCTGTCCTCTCTTCACGGCCTCCAGCACATCCCATCTTTTCAAGAGGCCTTTCACGTTTTCATCCGCCCGGTGACCCTGCCCTATGAAGATGATATCGGGCGAACGATGAACGACTTCCTCGAAGGAATATTTCGGGTACCGGGCACCGGCATCAGACGCGATATTGCGCACGCCCAGGAGTTTCAGGGAATCATCAATCGCCGTACCGGGCCCGGCGACGATCAGCGGGTCCGGCTGGACGATAAAAAGAACTTTCCGGACGCCGAGGTGTGAAGATTTCCGTGCCCAGTCCTTATAGCGGTGAAGTGTCTTCTCTATTCGCTTCGCGGTCCGGGCAGCACCTTCTCTCACGCCGAGAAACGTTCCCATTTTACGTATCTCTCCCGGCAATTGGCTGAGCCGCGCCGCTCTGAACACATAAAAGGGAATGCCCAGTTTTTTCAGCTTTTCACTGATCTCTTTTGGATTTCCATCGTCCGTCATGATCACCAGATCCGGCCTCATGGCGACAATGGATTCGAGGGATGGATTCGAGAAGCCGCCCACCTTCGGCTTCTCCTGCACCCGAGGGGGGTAATTGCAGTAGCTCGTCACGGCGACAACCCGCTGCTCCAGACCGAGATCATAGAGAATCTCGGTGATATTGGGTGCAAGGGATATGATTCTTGCCGGCCGGCCGCCATGGGCGGTTCCCGGCAGGATCAAGCACAATAGTGTCAGGAACAGACAAATTTTTTCCGCCATCCCGCGTATCCGCTCTACTTTATCCTCAACGCCTTCCGCGATTTCTCTGATTCGGTCTCAAAGAAATCCGAGATCAGATCCTGGCCCTGAGGTTCTGTGCCGCAACATGGATGGCGTCCCAAGCGCCTCCGAAGGGCGGCGCGTAGGCCAGATCCAGATAGCTCACATCGTCGAGAGTCATGCCGGCAAAAAGCGCAACGGACAGGCTGTTGATCCGCTGCACGGCCCCTTTCTCGCCGATGCACTGACCGCCGAGCAGCTTTCCTGTCTTTTTATCGGCAACGAGTTTCACGCCGAGCTTCTCGCCCCTGGCCATGGGACGGCCCACGGGAAGACCCCAGATCATGGAACTCGCTGGCTGGAAACCGCATTTCTCCGCTTCTTCTTCCGTGAGACCCGTTGCCCCCACTTCGAGATTGAAGACCTTGAAGCACTGGGCACCCACGATACCCGGAAATTCAGACGGATATCCTCCGATGTTCTGGCCGGTGATGCGTCCCTGCTTGTTGGCGATGTCGCCCAGCGGCATGTAAACCCAGCGGCTGGAGACCCTGTGAAAGGCCTCGCAGCAGTCACCGACGGCATAAACCCCTTCCATGGAGGTTCGCTGCCGGGCATCCACCTTGATGGCACCGCTCTCTCCCAGAGCCAGACCGATGGATTCAGCCAGTGCCGTATTCGGCCTTGCGCCGACCCCCATGAGGATGAGGTCGGCGTCCAGTTCGCCTTTATCCGTGATCAGCCTGAGCCGGGAACCCTTCCCTTTTTCAACGGCGACGGGTTTTGTTTCCGGCAGGAACAGGACGCCGTGCTTTCCCAGTTCCTCCAGGATTATTTTGCCAAATTCGGCTTCCCATCGCATGACCGGACGGGTCCGCCGAACCATCACCGTCGTTTCGAGTCCCAGGTTTCTCAGGGCCTCGCACATCTCCATGGCAATATATCCGCCTCCGACCAAAACGGCCTTCCGGCAGTCCTTTTCCGTGATGAATGATTTCAGACGAAGGGCATCGGTCAGGTTGCGAAGGACAAAGACCCCTTCCAGATCGGAGCCCGGCACCTCGAGGCGAATAGCGTCGGCTCCCGTGGCCATGACCAAGACGTCGTAGGGAAGGCTGGAACCGTCGGAAAGGAAGACCCGACCCTTCGCAGGATCAACCCCGTCAACCCGCGTCCTGATCTTGACGTCAATACCCGTCTTCTTGAATTCTTCCGGTGTCCGGATGACCAGCCGCTTGTAATCCTTGATTACATCACCGATGTAATAGGGCATCGGTCAGGCGGCATAGGAAACGAAGTCGCCCCGTTCGATCATCGTGACGTCGAGAGACTTGTCCCGCCTCCTGGCTTCGGCTGCTGCCGAGGGACCCCCCGCGCCGCCGCCTATAACAACCATTTTCCTGCTCATCGTCATATCCTTTTGTTTCTATATAAAGGAGTAACCTACTCCTTCAGCTGGCTGCCTCAGGTGCCTTTCTCAATGTCACAAACAATTTCCGTATCCTTCAGTTTTTCCACGTTCGCCCCGAAAGGACGGGAGGACGCTTCCTCTCTATCCATCATGGCAAGTTCCGCTGCAAGCCTGGCGGCATCTGTGATGAGCTCGCGGCAATAAAGAGCGTGGTCGCGACAGAGCCAGCTTTCGTGCCATTTGGTGGTCAGATCCCTGCAGCAGGTGTAACCGTATTTCTCCAGGAACTGGTTTGGAATCTGATTGAAGAGCCTGTAAAGTCCGGGCCTTCCATAAAGCTGCTGCGCTGCCATCTTGACGGCTTGCTTGGGGTCGGCTTCCTCGGGAAGACTCGCCCGCCCATGGACAGCACCCACGGCCATGATCGCGCCCGTGAGGGCTCCACAGGTGTCGCCGTAAAGACCGACTCCTCCTCCAAAGCCCGTGGCCATCTTCTTGGCCTCAGGCGGCAGCCCTGTATCGACAAAGGTCAATACGGCCTCCGTGACACACTCGGCACAGTTGTATCCCAGACTGAAATTCTTTCTTGCCCTCTGCTTTATTGCTTCTATCTTTTCCTCTTTGGACATGGAACCACCCTCCCCCTTTCTGAAAATTTAATCATCAAGCCGTTATTCCCGGACCCGGGATGCGTCCAATGAATACGACGATAAAATACTGCGCGGAAGGAACCACCGTCCGGAGGGCATGCCACAACAAAAAAACAGCATCATTATTTAGCCCAAATCACAATACGGCAAGATTACGCCAAGACACGTAATGCAACTACTTATTTCTTTACGGAAAAATGTATACATCAGATCGGTGAAATGTCCAAGACAAAAGATGGACGATGTGAGGGGAGATTTTCTTCACGAGGATTCTGGGGTTGCCGTTGTTTCATCCCGATCGTTCGCACGTTTTCTCTCCAGGAGGAAGACGCCCGACGTCATGATGATATTGCTGAAAATGATAATCAGGACGGCGTAGAGGATAAAATCCCTGGAGTCCTTGAGGCCGGCCGACACGGGAAGAGAAGCGAGCACCGCCGATGCCAGGCCCCGGGGAAGCATGTAGAAGAGGGCGGCCTTGTCGGACTTCTCCTTGTCGGTCAGGCGCACCATCGATTCCACGCTCACGTACCTCGCCGCTGCGATGATCAGCATGATAAGGGAGCTCACGACCAGATAATGCGGTTCAAGGACGTCCGCCGTGATGATCATGCCCATGTACACGAAAAAAAAGGTGCGGATAAAAAAGGTGACCTCGCCATGGAAGAATTTAATGGTCTCGTCAATCAGAATGCAATGGGGCTGCTTGCTGAAAAAGGGCATCGCTTCACAGTTGCCGATGATGATCCCAAAAAGCAGAATGGCGATGGGGCCGCTTCCCCCGAGAAATTCGACGACCGCCGTCACGATCAGCATGGCGCCCAGGGTGACCATGTAGGAGTATTTCCTGTCTCCGATCAGACTCAGCATCTTAAACCAGAAAAAACCGGAGAACGTTCCCAGGACAATGGCGATCGAGAAGGAACTGGCGATGGCTCGCATGGGTTTCTCGATGCCAATGGCTTCGAATTTGATGAATTCGACGAGGGTCACGGCGAGGACGATGGCCAGGACATCGCTCATGGCGGATTCGATGAAAAGGACGGTCTTCGTGTCGTCCCCCAGCGTCATTTTTGCCAGGACAGGGACGACGATGGCCGAACTCGTGCAGCCGAGAATCGTGGCCAGCAGCAGGCTGCGCATGAGATCCCACGCCATGATGTTGATGAGAAACAACGTGATTCCGGCGACCGTCAGCATGAAGGAGAGAAACACGAGCAGGGTCGCGTTCCCGAATTCCTTCAGCAGCATCCGGATCTTGATATCCATTCCCCCTTCAAAAAGAATCACGATGAGGGCGAAGGTTCCGAAGGGTCCGGCGAAATCCGTGAGGTGTCCGGGATGAACCACCTTGAAGACCGGACCCAGCAGGACTCCGATCCCGAGAAGAAACAGAACATCGGGGATCTTGGCCTTTTCATAAGCCAGATTGCCGAGGAACCCGATGACAATGATGCTTCCGGAGATGAAAAATAAGAGCGTCAGATCAATCATGATTTATGCTTCAACGGTTCCCGTTCACGGACAAGACGTTCCTGCCGCTGATGGCGTGGAATAAAGGCAAGGTATCATTCATGGGTCTTCGACCACGGCCTGGATTTCTCCGACAACTCTTCCGTCGCTTTTCGATACTGGAAATAACTGTTCAAGAACCAGCCCAGGATAATTCCTATAACCAGTGTAAAAAAGATCAGGAGGGCACGCGACATGGAGATGCTCCAGAGCAAAAAACTGACCTCGACGGCCGCGACATTCTGAACGATAAATATCACGGCAAGACTTGCAAGGATAAGGATCAAAACCAATTTAAAACTCATTTTTCATCCTCCCCTGACGAGTGAAGGAAACCGAACTTCGCCGGATGTGAGCGCGCTTCGATTTATATCATAATTGCAAAGCGCTGGAATTGCCAGTTAAAATATTGTTTTAATGGATAAAATCAGAAAAACACATTTATTATTCCTTGCTTTTTCGCTGATATTTGATACCAATACCCGCATCTGGCCGGATTGACCAAGACGAATCTATCATGGTGGAGGTTCTCTGAAATGCGCGATTTTCTTCAACCGGAGTCAGTGGTTCTGATCGGTGCGCCCCGGAAATCGGGGCCTGGCACGTACAACGGCGTGGAAATGATGCTCCGTTATGGCTTCAAAGGACGCATCTACCCCATCAATCCAAAGGCCGATGAGATATGCGGCCTCAAGGCCTACGCGTCCGTCTTGGAGGTGCCGGAGGTCGCCGATCTCGCCATCATTTCCGTGGGAAGAGACCACGTGCTGCCCGCCTTTCTGGAATGCATCCGGGCCGGCATCCGCTCGGTCATCATCATCAGCCAGGGATTTTCCGACGCAGACGAGCGCGGGAAAAAGCTGCAGGCGGAAATCGTCAGGCAGGCCAGAAAGCGCGGCGTACGGGTTCTGGGGCCCAACACTATGGGGACCATGAACAATTTCCGAAAATTCTCCACCGGCTTTGTCGACCTGCCCTTCCCCGAGAAAGTGCCGCCCGTGTCCGTCATCGCCCAGACAGGTGTGGTCCAGGTCGGATACCAGCAGTTCGCCTACCGGGGCTGGGGGAAGTGCCTTGACATAGGCAACGCCTGCGATGTGGATTCTGTCGACGGAATTGAATATTTCGGAGACGACCCGGAGACAAAGATCATTGTTGTTCACATGGAGGGAGTCCTTCGGGGCCGGGAATTTTTAAAGGCCGCCTCCAGAGTCTCCCAGAAGAAACCGATCATTGTTTTCAAGACGGGACGCAGCCAGGCGGGGGCCAGGGCGGCCCTTTCCCACACCGGTTCTCTCGTCGGTGAGAACGAGGTGAACGAAGCGGCCTTCAAGCGCGCCGGCGTCATTCGTGTCAACAATATCACGGAACTAAGAGACGCCATCCGCTCTCTCCTCCACCTCGAAGAAATGGCGGGACCCAGGCTCGGGGTCATCACGGTCACCGGGGCGGGAGGCATCATGACCACCGACGCCTGCGAGGAATACGGCCTGAGGCTCAGCGAACTGCCGACGGGTCTGGCGGAAAAGCTGAGTGAGGGCATGCCCGACTGGATCCATGTCATCAATCCCATCGATATCTGGCCCATCGGCATGATCGGCGGCAACTACGCCGGGGTCTCCCGGACGGCCATGACGGACATGCTCAAATCCGACAAGGTGGACGGTGTCCTCGTCATCGTCCCCCATTTCAATTCCCCCCTTCACCCCGAAATCCTCATATTCGACTCCGTCAGGGAAGCCCGCCGGGAGGCGGGAAACAGGAAGCCCATGGCCATGTGGTTCTATCTTGACAGCGTCGCCGCCGAAAAGGAACTGGAGAACGTTGACAGCGTTGCCTGCTATGATTCCATCGAACAGGCCGTGCAGGGCCTCTCCTTCTGCTATCAGTATCACCAGATAAAAAACAGAAAAGCGCCGAGGCAGAGGCGGTTCGAATACAAGAGCAAGTCCGTGGAGCCCCTTCTCCTGAAGGGAAGAAAGCAGAAGTCCCTGCTCGGCAAGGACGCCCTTGCCCTCCTCGCCGCCTTCGGGATTCCTGTCGTCAAGGGGAAAACGGCCCGGAGGTGGGAGGAAATCGAAAGGGCCGCGGACGCCATGGACTATCCCCTCGTGCTGAAACTCTCAGGCGACGCCTTCCTGCACAAGAGCGAATGGGGAGGCGTGGCCACGGGCATCCGCGGCAAAAAAGAGCTCCGGGACGCCTTTAAAAAAATGACGGAAAACGTGCGGCGGAAAGACGCGAAGGTGAAGATCGGTTTTCAGGTCCAGGAACAGGCGGCGGGGAAGGAACTTCTCCTGGGCCTGAAGAAGGACCCCAATTTCGGTCTTGTCCTCGCCTGCGGTCTCGGGGGCATTTACACGGAGGTCTTCAAGGATGTCAGCCGAGAGCTCGTGCCCATCGGAAGGGCTGAGGCTGAAAAGATGCTGTCATCCCTGAAAAGTTTTCCCCTGCTGAAGGGCGTGCGGGGTGAGGCCGGCGTGGACATGGAAGGGCTGCTTGACGCCCTGGAGAGGCTTTCCTTCCTGGCCACAAAAATTCCGGACATCACGGAACTGGACATCAATCCCCTGATGGCCGACGCCACGGGCTGCCGGGCGGTGGACGCCAGAATTCTTTTTTAGGGTTCGAGGATTCGAGGGGTCAAGGGATCGAGTGAAAGAAATTTAGAACCTGTTTGGTCTACCGAAAGAAAGGGGGAATGGCGTCGTGGTCATTCCCCTTTTTTTATTGTCTGTGCTTTGTTTTTCGGGCTTTTCGCTTAAATCCTTGACCCCTTGAACCCTCTTTTTTTATATCATCTCCAGCGCTTTTCGGGCCGCTATGAGGACGGGGTCCCAGACAGGTGAGAAAGGCGGTGCATAGCTCAGGTCAAGATTGATCATGTCCTGCACGGTGAAGCCGGCGTGGAGTGACGCCGCGATCACGTCGATCCTCTTCGCGGCCCCCTCGATGCCCACGATTTGCCCGCCCAGCAGCCTGCCGCATCCCTTTTCCGCGAGTATCTTCACCGTTATTCTCCCCGCGTTCGGATAATACCATGCCCGCGTGGAGCTTTCGATTTTCCCCGCCACATATTCAAGCCCCAGTTCTTTGATCTCTCTTTCCTGGAGCCCTGTCCGGGCCACTTCCAGTGCGCATATCTTGCTCGCAGCGGTTCCCACGACGCCGGGAAAGGTCGCATAGCCTCCCCCGATGTTGATCCCCGCCACACGCCCCTGCTTGTTCGCGTGAGTCCCAAGGGCGATATTCACAGGTCTGCGGCTCACGTGGTGAAACGATTCTACACAATCGCCGGCTGCCCAGACAGCTTCAACGGCGGTCTGCATCCTTTCATTGACCTTGATGGACCCTCTGACGCCGAGTGGAACGCCTGCCTTTTCCGCCAATGCCGAGTTGGGCCGGACCCCAAGCCCCATGATCACGATATCGGCAGGAATGGTCCGCTTATCCGTGACGACGGCCCTGACCTTTCCACTGTCTGTTTCAAATCCCGTGAGGGATTCCCCGCGGTAGAGGCTCACCCCTATTTTAATCAGGGCCCGTGATACAAGTTCCCCCATGTCGGGGTCGAGGGTCCCCATGACCTGGTCCGCTCTTTCCACGAGAGATACCTTCAGGCCCCTCATGACAAGAGCTTCCGCCATTTCGAGGCCGATGTAGCCTCCGCCCACGATGACTGCCGTTTCCGGCTTTTCCTCATCCACGGCCTTTCTCACGGTGAGTCCTGTTTCGAGAGAGCTGAGATTGTAGATCCCCCCTGCATCCGCCCCCGGCACATTTGGCACGATGGGAACGGCGCCCGTGGCTATGACAAGGCAATCGAAGGCCTCCCGGAATTCCGTCGAATCATCGAGCCTCCTGACCAAGACCCTCCTCGCCTTGAGATCCACTTCCAGAACCTCGTGGAGGACCCTCGCATCGATTCCGCGTTTTTCCCGAAATTCCTCCGGAGTCGCTGCGATGAGCGGTTTCACGCTGTCGACGACACGGCCGACATAGTAAGGGATAGCTCACGCCGCGTATGACGTGTGCGGGCTTTTCTCAAACGCCGTGATGGCGAGGTCTGCTCTGAGGCGCCGTGCCTGAGACGCGGCACTCATCCCCGCTGCATCTCCTCCGATGACGACCAGTTTTTCCTTTGCCATGACACTCCTCCCTTCACTCGAATCCTTGACCCCTTGAACCCTCTATTTATTCTTCCACACCGGCTTTCTTTTTTCCAGAAACGCTTTCAGGCCCTCGACAGCGTCTTCGGCGTAGAGGTTGGCGACCATCACCCGGTTGCCGTGGGCATAGGCCTGGCCGTCGGCAAGATTCACCTGGGTGTAGAAGGTCTGCTTCCCGATGCCAAGAGTCAGCTGGCTTGCCTCGGCAATCTTCTCTGCCATGGCCCGCGTCTCCTTTTCCAGCTGATCCGCCGGGACGACCTTGTTGACAAGGCCGAACTGCTCCGCTTCCCGAGCGGAAATCATGCGGCCCGTGAAGAGCATTTCCAAGGCCCGTTTCCTTCCCACAGCCCTCACCAGGGGAATCGCCGGGGTTGAGCAGAAGAACCCGAGTCTCACGCCGGGCGTCCCGAACCGGGTCCCTTCCTCCGCCACGGCAAGGTCACAGGCCGCCACGAGCTGACAACCCGCCGCCGTGGCGATGCCGTGAACCTGGGCGATCACGGGCTGCGGCAGCGACTGGAGCTTCATCATGAAGCCGCTGCAGACCTCAAATATTTTCGTGTAATCGGCCATGCCCTGTCCAAGCATTTCAGAGATGTCGTGGCCGGAACAGAACACCTTTCCCGCCCCCCTGATAATGAGGGCTTTGACGTCGTCCTTTTCCTTGATCTCATCCAGGAGGCTGCTTAACTCCCTGAGCATGTCAAGAGAAAGGGCGTTCCTCTTTTCCGGTTGGTTCAGGGTGATCGTTCCGACGGCACTCTTCGCGTCAAACATGATAAGCTTGTATGGCATTTCCCCTCTCCTTTAATAGTGAGCGTTTCTCAACATTCCGTGGCAGTATAGGAAGGAGCTGGAATCCCTGTCAAGAACAAAAAAGTCCCAAATATGTGATAAAACGCCTGAAAAAACGCAACGAAAAAGTAGTGGAATTTTTTTTAAAATTGTATTAAATAAGTAAACTTTAGAAAAACAACCTGAATTCAGGAGTGGATATAATATCTTATGAGATTTGACATCTCAAAAAGCGGAAACGGCATGACCTACGAGATCAGGAATATCGTGGGCGTCGCGAATAAACTCAAGGAATACGGTAGGGAGATTTACTGGGAAAACATCGGTGATCCCGTTCAAAAGGGTGAAAAAATTCCCGAGTGGATGAAAGACGTCCTCAAGGACCTCCTGAGCCAGGACTGCTCCTATGCCTATTCCCCCACCAAGGGGATGGACGAGACCCGAGAATTTCTGGCCGAGCTGGTCAACAAAAGAAATGGCATCCGGATCACCAAGGAAGACATCATCTTCTTCAACGGCCTGGGCGACGCCATTGCCCGGTCTTACAGCGCCATCCGAATCGACGCCCGGGTGATCATGCCGGAGCCGACCTATTCCACCCATTTTCTTGCCGAGGTGCTCCACGCGTCTTTCCCGCCGAACACTTACAAGATGAACCCTTACAACAACTGGCATCCCGACATGAGGGAGCTGGAACAGAAGGTCAAGCACCAGCGCGCCATCGTGGGGATCCTGGTCATCAATCCCGATAACCCGACCGGATTTGTCTATCCCGTGGAGACGCTCCGGCGGATCGTGAAAATCGCGAAGGAAAACGATCTCTTCATTATCTTCGACGAGATCTACACCAACATGATTTACAACGGCCAGAAGTCGGTGCCCCTCTCGGATATCATCGGCGACGTGCCGGCGGTGAGCATGAAGGGAATATCAAAAGAATGCCCGTGGCCAGGCGCCCGCTGCGGCTGGATGGAGATCTACAACGTGGACAAGGATGAGGCCTTCGCCAGATACATCAATACCATTTTGAACCAGAAGATGTCGGAAGTCTGCTCTACCACTTTCCCTCAGATTGCAATCCCCAAGCTCCTGACGCACCCTGAATATGATAAGTACCTGTGCGAGCGCATCCGGCATTATGAAAAACTCTCCAACCTCGCCTACGACATTTTGAAGGATGTTCCTTACATCGTCGTGAATCGGACGAACGGAGCTTTCTACATGACCGTGGTGTTCAACGAAGCGGTTCTAAACAACCATCAGACGCTGCCCATCGAGCAGCAGGGAGTCCGGGAGTATATCGAAAAAATCGTGGATGACAAGATAGAGCCGGACAAGCGGTTTGTCTATTATCTTCTCGGCTCCACAGGCATATGCGTGGTTCCTCTGACGTCTTTCTTCACATCTCTTCCCGGCTTCAGGATTACTCTGCTGGAAAAGGACGTGTCGAAGTTCGAGCATGTCGTGAGAACAGTGGCCGAGAAAATCGTTCACTACGTGGAGTCCTCACAGCTGGCCACGCAACCGAGGCTGATTTAGCTTCTGGGCTTGAAGGGTGAAAACTCGTAATCCTTCTCCTTGACGCCGAAGACGATCCGGTCTTCTTCGTTGACCTTGAGTATCCCTTCGATAATCCTCTTGCAGCCGAAATCGTAAAAGGTGACCTGATGGGTTGGAACTTCACCTTTCGGCAGGCCTTTGAAGGATTGCTCCTTTTCTTCTTCCGACAACGGGCGGACCGTCAATTTCTGGCAGCGCTCCCTGTCCTCCGAATCGCTTGTGCGGATCGCGAGCACGTAGTTGCCGTGAAATTTGATGGGCATCCTGATTTCCATTTTTTCCCTCCCTCATCAGCAATGATTCGACTCGCCTCTTAGCACATCCCTGTCTGGTTATCCAGAGCTTGTTGCTCAACCAGCGGGAGGGGGCAGGACTCCTCCCTCCTCTCGCATCACAGCTGATGAACATTAAACAATGGGCACGCTGATTGAATCATGAAAAAGAATTCGTGTATTGAAGGACGCGATATGGTAAAGATAAAAAAACGGGACAGGCAGGCCCGAAAAAAGAATGGAGAACAAGATGGAATTAGGAGATCTGGTCCTCGTCAATCATCCTCGGCACCCCCTCTGCGGCTGTGTCGGTAAGATTATCGGAAAGCGCGGTGAAAGGGTTCCCGGCGACGTGTGGATGCTGGTCTATGTCCCGTCCCGAATGAGAAGTTATCTCATTCCTGAATCCGTCCTGACGGCGGACGAAAAATCGGACAGCCGCGCCGGTTCGGTTTATCAATAACAGAAAAGAAAGGGGGCAGCTCAAAAACGGCGCCCCCTTTCTTTTCCATCCATACCCCTACTTGCTTCCCATGTAAATATCCTTGTATTGTTCCCGGATGACCTTCTTGTCAATCTTGCCGACGCTGGTTCTGAGAATGGCATCCACAAACAGGACCGCCTCCGGAAGCTGCCACTTGGCGAACTTCTTGCTGCTCAGGTGAGCGAGAATATCCTCTTTCGACACTTTCCCTTTCTGCTCCGCTCTTATCACCACCAGGGCGATCGGTCTCTCCTCCCACTTGGGATGGCTGACGCCGGTCACGGCGGCCTCCAGGACAGCCGGGTGAGACACGAGTTCATTTTCCATGTCCACGGAAGAGATCCATTCCCCGCCGCTCTTGATCAGGTCTTTCACCCTGTCGGTGATCTTGATGTACCCTTCTTCATCGATCGTTCCCGCATCCCCGCTCTTCCAGTAGCCGTCGGCGGTGAACTGCGTTTCCGTGCCGGGCGCATCGTAATAACTGGCCGTGATCCAGGGGCCCCGGATCAGGATTTCCCCCGAAGATTTTCCGTCCCAGGGAAGCTCTTTCCCATCCGGATCCGCAATTTTCACGTCAAGCCCCACGACCGCATAACCCTGCTTGCGCTTGATATCCCATTTCTGTTCTTCCGAGTATATCTCGTCCAGCCATGGTTTCAGCCGATTGATGGTCACCAGGGGCGTGGTCTCCGTCGCCCCGTAGGCGTGGATAATCTCCGCGCCGGTCATGTCATACAACCCTTTCATCAGCGCCACGGGCGGTTCCGTGGCTCCGGAGATAAGACGGGCGCCCTTGAAGCTGGGTTTCACGTCCATCTTTCTTATATATTCGAGCATG
Organism: Syntrophaceae bacterium UBA4054; assembly: GCA_002383495.1. Taxonomy (GTDB): domain Bacteria; phylum Desulfobacterota; class Syntrophia; order Syntrophales; family UBA4778; genus UBA4054. Next base: position 80,742 of record DFZO01000002.1, read on the forward strand.
GGCATGAAGATGGCGGGGGCGCCGTCACCCACGGTCACTTTTTCGCTCACCATGACCTCCACGAGAGGACCCAGGTCATCCGCCGTGTACCTGCCGGGGAGCAGAAGCTTGGATCCCGCCATGGTGGCCGCCTGGGGCGTGCCCCAGCCCATGGCGTGGAACATGGGGACGATCTGAAAAAAGCAATCCCGGTAGGAAAGCTCCGCGTTCAGGGCAATGGTCGCGGAATGGAGATAAACATCCCGGTGGGAATAATAGACCCCCTTGGGGTTTCCTGTCGTTCCGGTGGTATAACAGCAGGCATAGGCCGATTTCTCGTCGAGATTCGGCCATTCAATATCCTCCTTCGCCGCGGCAAGAATCTCCTCGTAACTGAAAACCGGGCTCAGCTTCGTCTTGACATCTCCAAGCTTCTTGTCCGTGAGAATCACCCAGCCCTTCACCGTCTTGCACAGAGGAGCAATGGCTTCCGCGATGGGGATCAGCGTCTCATCCACAAAAATGAACGATGCTCCTGCGTGATTCACAACGAAACTCAACTCCGGAGGCGACAATCTCAGATTCATCTGAAGAAGGACCGCGCCGGACCCCGGAATGCCGAAATCCATCTCATAATATCTGTACGTGTTCCACTCGAGCACCCCGACACGGTCACCTATCTTGACCCCCAGGCCATAGAGGGCATTGGCAAGCCTCTTGATCCTCGCATAGGCGTCTTTGTAAGTATACCGGAACATGCTGCCCGCTTTCCTCGTGACAATCTGCTGCTTGCCGAAATTTCTCGCGCCGTGCTTGATAATGTTGATCATGTTCAGCTGATAATCATCCTGCGACGTTGATGGAAAACCCTTGATAATTTCCATACATCCCCCTCCTTTTTTTGTTGGTTGAACTGCTCGCGTTGACCGATCCGCTATTTTCTTTTCAGCAGCGTCCCGGCGCTGCTTCGTTTCGATCGCAATAATGGATTAGAATGCTGGATTAAGGTTAAGGTTAGGGTTGTAGAAATTGGAAATGGACGCGCCTGAAATGATTCGGCGATTCAGAATTATCCCAGAGAAAAGAAAAAAGCAAGCAATTAATATGCTCCCTCATCGTTTACCATGATGAGAAGAAGGCTATGCGTGCTTCAGGATGATTCCCTCAATGACGTTGGATACGTCCTCACAGATATCGGTGGCTTCTTCGATGCGTTCAAATATTTCTTTCCATTTGATCAATTCGATCGGATTTTGTTCTCTTTCGAAGAGGCAGACCATGGACTGACGAAGGAGCTGATCTCCTTCATTTTCGAGGGAATTGATTTCCACGCACATATCAAGGATGGCCTTTGAATCCTTTTTATAGTGTCTCATGGCGTAAACGACCTTTCTCACGAGGGCAACGGACTTGTTCAGAACGAGGGCAAGCTCTCTGCATTCGGGGAGCGGCTCCTTAATCCTGTAAAGCTGCATGCGTATCGCCGAGGCCTCAATCATGTCCATGATGCTGTCCATCCTGTTTGCCAGGGCATAAATATCCTCCCGGTCCAGGGGGGTAATGAAGGTTTTGTGCAGTCTCTGATAGACACCGTGGGTGATGGTGTCGGCTTCATGCTCGATGTCTTTAATCTTTGATACTTTCTCTTCCACGTTCCGGTAGTTTGTCATCATATCCAGGAAAAGCTCTCCGCCTTCCTGAATCTTATCCGCCAGAGCCTCAAACTGATCGGAAAACTTTTCTTCTTTCGGGATGAATCTCACGATCTGCTCCTTTGATTACCAGGGTTTTTCCATAGTTCCACGCCCGCTGCGGTGACGATGCCCGTGACGAGCTCTCTCGGCGTCAGGTCAAAGGCGGGGTAAATGGCTGTGACGTCGGGCCCGCTGATGGGCGTGCCGAGAAATTCCAACACTTCATTGGGATTCCGCATCTCGATGGGGATGTCCTTGCCCGAGGCCGTGCGCCGGTCGGGAGGGCCGTACGCGAGGATGTAAAAGGGAATGTTGTGATAGGCAGCCGAGATCGCAAGTTGAAACGTCCCCACCTTGTTGGCCACCGTGCCGTCCATGGCAATCCGGTCCGCCGCTGTGAAGACTTTCCGGATCATGCCCCGGGACATGCAGTAAGCCGCCATGTTGTCCGTGATGAGCGTGGTGTCAATCCCCAGTTCGCTCACCGACCAGGCCGTGAGCCGCGCTCCCTGCAGGTAGGGCCTCGTTTCGGTGCAGAAAACCCTGACCTCCTTCCGTTTCTCCCGCGCATAGCGGAGCATGTAGAGAAGCGCGGGGCCGGCAAAACAGTGGGTGAGAATGGTATCGCCGTCTTCGAGCAGCGACTCGGCGTGTCTGCCCGTGTCTTCGGAGATCGAGCGCTGCCTCTCGAGGATCTTCCTGAGATAGCCCAGGATCAGCTCGGGGGCGCTTCTCTCCCCGACCCCTTCCCTGACTTTTCCCACGATTTTATCCACCAGGACCGCCAGGTGAAATCCAGTGGGCCGCGTGGCGCGGAACCTCGCCGCGGCCTTCTCGAGCTCGGCCAGATCCTTCCGGGCGTCCTTTCCCGAGAGCCTCCGCGCCGTGAGGTAGAGGCCCAAGCCGGCGGTGACGGCAATGTCTCCCGCGCCCTGGACCGCCATCTCCTCTATGGCCCGGGCGACGTCCTCGTAATCGGAGCAGCGAATCTTCACTATCTCACGGGGAAGTCTTCGGCGGTCAATGATGATGAGTTCGTCGCCTTCAAGGTAGACATTATTTTCCAGGTCGATGAGAAGCGGATGTTTCAATGGTATCATCCTTCTAAATTTCAACTCCTGGCGTTGTGTCTCATTAATACGGTCTGTTGCCCAAATGGTCTTGAGGTGTGATCAGATCGGAACAGGCCTCTTCACCGCTCAGGATCTTTTCCCCGACCATTCTAAATCTCGCTCCATTGCAGGTTCAAAACTCGCCCGCCTTCAGCGGGCTCAGACATTGAACTTGCGGCCGCTGCGCTGTGATAAGAATGGTGACCCGGGAAAAAGATATTCGCTTGTTCAGGGTCCTGTCCTCTCTCTGATCAAATGCGTTATTCGAGGATAAGCCCTATAGATTTAATAAGCGTCATTATCCATTGGAACGAGAAATCTTAATTGATATCAACGCAGAAAGATATCTCCCTTCGGTCGATATGACAGGAACTTACGAGACACGACATTGGTTTTCGGTGTCTATGTATCACACCCCTGGTCATCATGTAAACCACAGCTTTTTTATCCTTTCACTTGAACCATCAGGCTGTTCAAAAACGCTCATCTGCTGCGTTTCCCTCGTCCTTCCCTTCGGCAAGCTCAGGGCAGGCTCTGTTTCCTGTCATGGTGAGCCTGTCGAACCATCGGGGGCCTTGCATCTAAACGTTTTTGAACAGCCTGATGAAAAGCATGTTTTCAACACCCTTCAAATATTCTTGTTGAAGAACCACATCCAGAGGATCCCTTGAACCCTCCTTTTAATTTGTTTTCTTGACAATCGGGAAATTTTTCTCCACAGTCGGAACGTTCCTCAGACCGTTTATTATAAGGAAAGACATGAAAAAACCAGCGGAGACCGAGAGGACCAATTCGAAGATCCTTCAAATCGAACAAAGATACCTCAAGATCTTTGAAGAACTCAGCAAATCGGAGCAGGAAAAATCGGTCATTCTGGATGCCATGACGGAACTCGTCCTTTATCTCGATACGGACATGAGGGTGATCTGGGCCAACAAGGCCATGCATGAAGCCTTCAGGCTGGCGCCCGGTCAATTAAATGGAAAACACTGCTACAAAGCACTGCACAACAGGGACAAATCCTGCAGCATCTGTCCGGCTGAAAAGACACTCGAAACCGGCAAGCCCCAGGAGGTCGTCGATTTTTCATCCTACAAGAAAAACTGGGTGCTGCGCAGCTATCCCGTCCGGAATGAAAAAGGCGATCTCACCGGCATTGTCGAAATCGTCACGGATACCACGGAGCGCAGGCGGGCCGAGGAAGCGATGAGGCAATCGGAGCAGAAATACCGGGAGCTTTTTGAAAACGCCAATGACATCATTTTCATTCTGGATCTCAACGGCAGGCTCCTGTCCTGCAACGCCGCCTTTTCCAAGACCTACGGCTACGAATCGGAACAGCTCAAGGGGCTCAGCATCGAGAAAATTCTGGATCCGGATTATCTGCCCGTGGTCCGGAAACTCCTTCAGACGAGAAGGGACCGTCTGCGTGTCCGGAACCCGCAGGAATTCCTCACCTACACGAAAGACGGGGAAGCGGTCTGGATAGAGGTCAACGCCCGGATGCTGAAGGACAACGGCAAGCAGATTTCCATCCACGGCATTGCCCGCAACATCACGGAACGCAAGCGGATGGAAGAGGCCCTGAAAAAGAGGGAACGGGAGCTGGAAGAAAAATCCCGTAATCTTGAAGACGCCAACACGGCCCTCAAGGTCCTCCTCAAACGAAGAGAAGAAGATAAACAAGAACTGGAAGAGAAAGTCATCTGCAACGTGAGAGAGCTGATCGTGCCGTACATCGAAAACTTGAAGATCACGCCCGTCGACAGTCATCAGCTCAATCAATTAACCATCTTGGAGAGGAATGTGAGCGAAATCGTTTCCCCCTTTCTGCGCACCCTGTCCTCGAAATATCCCCACCTCACCCCAATGGAAACCAAGATTATCCATTTCATAAAAGAAGGAAGAACGACAAAGGAAATAGCGGCGCTCCTGAATATCTCGGCCAGAACTGTGGAAGTTCACCGAGATAACATCCGGAAAAAACTGAATTTGAACAAAAGGAAAGCCAATTTGAGGTCCTATCTTTTGTCTTTGTAGTTTCCCTCAGCATCGAACAAAAATTATACTTATATAATATACGTACAATATACGAAATTTTTGCGTATTGATATTTGAGCGAAGGAATGATGCTATTTCCTATTAGAATGGCAGGGGAACAGCGCCGATCTCCCCGAAAAACGGCGGCCCCTTTCCATCAGATGGAGGTGAAGACGAGTGAAGTTCAAGACCGACGAAATAATCAGAGTGAAGATAGGAAAAACGCTGAACAGGAATTACAAGGGGTACAAGGGAACCTTTGCAGCCCTGGTCTATAACAGCGTGGAGAAGAAAGCCCTGCCCGGCCTTTGTTATGAGGAAGGACTTGTCGTCAGCGCGGAACAGAAAAACAAGACCCTGTCTTTGACACTTTCAGGAAATCGCCCGGATGACGCATTGATGGAGATCATGGATATCGCCTTGAGAAATGCCAGCGCTTTTCCCCAGGAGGGGGGAAGGGCCCATTTTTCAATCACTATCAATATAGGGGGTATAAACCTTAACCATTCAACCATCAAAAGAAGGAGGATTCGTTATGGCTTTGAAAACGGCAAAAGAGTATCTGGACAGCATGAAGAAACTGGTACCCCGCGTTTATATCGGCGGAAAATGGGTGAAAAACCTGCTCGACCACCCCGTGACTCGTTCCATGGTCATGGCCAACTCGATGATGTATGCTCTGGCCGAAGACCCGGCACATAAAGAGGTGATGGTGGCGACGTCTCACCTCACGGGAGAGCCGATCAACCGCAACCTGAACGTTGCACGAAATATTCACGATCTGGATATGCGGCAGGAAATGGCCCTCCTGACCAGCCAGACGGTTGGAACCTGCAACTACCGCTGCGTCGGCTGCGATGCCCTCAACAGCCTTGCCGCTACGACGTGGGAGATGGACCGGGATCTTAAGACGAAGTACAATGAAACGTTCAACAAATGGCTGGCCTATGCCCAGGCCAATGATCTGGCCGTATCGGGCGGCATCACCGATGCCAAGGGGGACCGGAAAAAGCGACCCTCCCAGCAGGATGATATCGACACCTTTCTCCACCTTGTTGAAAAACGGCCGGACGGGATCGTGGTGAGAGGGATCAAGGTGAGCCAGAGCGGCGCCATCGGCTCCCATGAAACACTCGTTCTTCCCGGCGGCGCCCTGCGAGAGGGAGAAGAGGCCTTTGCCCTTGCTTTTGCCGTGCAGAACAGCGCTCCCGGACTTACCTACATCTGCCAGTACAATGCCTACTCGGCGGAGCGTGAAATGTTTGGAGATGATGAAGCAGAACTGGGAAATCCCATCTATGGCCAGCGGGAAACATCGACGATGGTTTTTGACAACGTCTTCATTCCCTGGGAGCGGGTGTTTCACTGCGGCGAAACAAAATACAGCGGGCGGATCGTTACCCGGTTCGCCAAGGCCCACCGCATGAACTGCGGCGGTGCCTGCAAGGTGGGATTCGCCGACCTGATCATCGGAGGCACCATGCTTGCCGCTGAATACATTGGCGTGGAAAAGGTCGCGCACATCCAGGAGAAGATTGTTGACATGGTCCGCTTCAGCGAGACATCCCACGCCTGCGCCATTGCAGCCGCCATGAGAGGACGTGAGGAACCCAAGGGCTCGGGCGTCTATCTGCCGGACGATCTTTTCGGCAACGCCGCCAAGCTGAACATCGCCCACGGTTTTTACGAAATCATCAAGAACGCGGGAGATATCGGCGGCGGCCTGGTCGTGTGCATGCCGCGTCAGAAGGATCTGGAAGACCCGGAGGTCGGTCCAATGCTGAAGAAGGCTTTCGCGGCCGCTGCCCCGGCGGACAAGAGGATGAAGGTCGCCAAGTTCCTGCAGCACTGGTCGGCGGGACTCCATGGGCCGGGGACATGGCACGGCGCCGGCGCCCCCCAGACCCAACGGTTCATGTTCACCGTCCTGACGGATTTCGACGCCAAGAAGAAGATGGCCAAAAAACTCATGGGAATGAAAGACTGATCCCCTCGTTGAGCAAGCGAGAAGGGCAAGGCATGGCGTCTTGCCCTTCTCATTTTAAAACCGGACAGTCACGACTGAAATCTTCCGCCCCCTCCAGCCCTTTTTTATCTTGACAAAAATGGAGTTAAGTTATAACAGGAGGCGATAGGTCAGTGTGTTCTGCACGGCCATCCGCAGTCATATAACCTGTCTTTATCAGCAGTTTTTTTAACAACTAAACAAGAGAGAAGGAGGGGGGTAAAGTGTATTTTGCAAAAGAACTGTTGGATCAATCCAGCACACTCCGGAAGAAGTGGGAGGACGAAGTCAAGAGGGTTGTAGCCAAGAACCCCGATCAGAAGCCTGAACCGCTCTGGTCAACTGTTTCGGATCTTCCAATCAAGCGGCTCTACACACCCGAGGACATCAAGGACATGAACTTTGCCGAGGATATCAGTTATCCGGGGCAGTTTCCGTACATCCGCGGAAACCAGGTAACAGGTTACCGCGGCAAGTTCTGGACATTCAGGATGTTTTCCGGGATGGGAGATGCCAAGACGACCAATGAGCGGTGGCATCTGTTGTTGAAGGAAGGACAGACGGGGCTCAGCACCGCCTTCGATTTCCCGACCCTCATGGGGTATGATTCGGACTCGCCCAAGGCCCGCGGTGAATGCGGGAAATGCGGAGTCGCCATCGATACCCTGGAAGATTTCATGCAGCTGGTCGATGGGGTCCCCATGGACAAGGTGACGACCTCCATGACCATCAACCCGCCCGCCACGGCCCTCTGGGCCATGTACTGCGCCGCCGCACAGATCAGGGGCATCCCGCTCGACAAGATCGGCGGCACCATCCAGAACGACATGCTCAAGGAGTTTATCGCCCAGAAGACCCTGATGTGTCCGCCGGAGCCCTCGGTCAAGCTCATAAGCGACACGGTGGAGTTCGGAACAAAGTACGTCCCGAGATGGAATACCATCTCCATCAGCGGCTATCACATCCGTGAAGCCGGCTCCACGGCCGTCCAGGAACTGGCCTTCACGCTGCGTGACGGCATGGAATACGTGGAAGACGTGCTGCGCAGGAAGGGGCTCGATATCGATTCTTTTGCCATGAGGCTTTCCTTCTTCTATAACTCGCACATCGACTTCTTCGAAGAGATCGCGAAGCTTCGCGCCGCCCGGAGAATCTGGGCAAAGGCCATGCGCGACCGTTACAAGGCCAAAGATCCCCGGTCCTGGTGGATGCGATTCCACACCCAGACGGCGGGATGCTCGCTCACCGCCCAGCAGCCCTACAACAACGTCGTCCGAACCGCCACGGAAGCCCTTGCGGCCGTACTCGGCGGAACCCAGTCACTCCACACCAATTCTCTCGACGAAGTGCTCTGTCTGCCTTCTGACCACGCGGTCCAGATCGCGCTCAGGACCCAGCAGATCATCGCCGAGGAGACGGGTGCGGCAAACACGATTGATCCGCTCGCCGGTTCCTACTTTGTGGAGGCCCTGACCAACGAGATGGAAGAGCAGGCCTGGGACTACATCCACAAGATCGACGATATGGGCGGCATGGTGTCGGCCATCGAGAAGGGCTTCCCGCAGCTCGAAATCTCCGATGCGGCTTACAAGTACCAGAGGCAGATCGATGCCAATGAAAAGATCATGATCGGTGTGAACAAGTATGTTTCCGAAAAAGTTGAGCCCATTCCCTTCCTCGAAATCGACGACTCGGTGGAAACGGAGCAGATCGCACGTCTGACGGCCGTCAAAAGAAAAAGGGACAACAAGGCCGTGAAAAAATGCCTCGACGACCTCAAGAATGCCTGCAAGAAGGGCGAGAACGTCATGCCTTACTGCATCGAGGCGGTGAAGGAACTGGCCAGCGTCCAGGAAATCTGCGACGTCTACCGCGAGGTCTTCGGCGAATACCGTGATCCGGGCCTCTACTAAGAGAATTGATTCAGGGAGGATATCAGAATATGGCACAGAGAAGACTCAGAGTAATGGTCGCTAAACCGGGCCTTGACGGTCATGATCGCGGCGCGAGGGTGTTGTCCAGGTGTTTCCGTGACGCGGGATATGAAGTGATATACACGGGCTGCCACCAGACGCCCGAGCAGATTGCCGCGGCGGCGATCCAGGAGGATGTGGACATGGTGGGGCTGAGCTGCCTTTCGGGAGCTCATCGTTATCTCTTTCCGGCGGTGAAGAAGCTCCTGGTGGAAAAAGGAGCAGATGATATTGTCGTTGTCGGCGGAGGCATCATTCCCGATCAGGATTTTAAATTGCTCTACGATGCCGGGATTACGGCTCTTTTTACCCCGGGAACGACACTTGAATCAATCGTCGAGTGGATTAACACAAATGTGAAACCAAGGTAGCGAAATAATGGAAAAAGCAAACAAGATCAAGGGGGGAGACGTTCGGGAGGCCTCCCGCCTCATTAGAAATCTGGAAGACAGCATTCCCGAGGCGAAATCAACAATCAAACATATCTTTCATTTTACGGGCCACGCCCAGGTAATCGGCATCACCGGATCGCCGGGTGCGGGGAAGTCCACCCTTGTAGACGGTCTCATCGAATGGAGCCGGAAGAAGGGGAAAACGGTCGGCGTGCTGGCCGTTGATCCCACCAGTCCCTTCACGGGAGGAGCCATCCTCGGCGACCGGATCCGCATGCAGCGCCATGCCGAGGATCCCGGCGTCTTCGTGAGGAGTCTCGCGACAAGAGGTTCTCTCGGCGGTCTCTCCAAGGCCGTGGGAGACGCCATCCACATCATGGACGCCATGGGAAAGGATGTCATCCTGGTGGAAACGGTGGGAACGGGCCAGCAGGAAGTTGAGATTATCAATCACGCCCATACGGTCCTCGTGGTTCTGGTGCCCGGCATGGGTGACGAGATCCAAGCCATCAAGGCCGGGATCATGGAAATCGCGGACATCTTTGTCATCAACAAGGCTGATCGTGAAGGGACGGGGAAGCTCCAGAGAGAGCTGATGGCCATGCTCGACATGTCCCCCATCAAGCCGGGCGGATGGAGGCCTCCGATCATCAAGATCGGAAATGCCTTTGAACCCTCGGAATTTGAAAAGGGTCTCGACGAGCTGACCACAAAGGTGCTCGATCATCTCGAACACCTCGTGAAGAGCAATCTCATCGGTGACCGCGTACGCCGGAAGACGACTCACGAATTGAACGAGGCACTCCGAGCCGCAATCCTTGAGCCTGTTCTCAAGGTTCTTGTCTCCACGGGTGAACTGGATCGAATGATCGATCAACTTCTAAAAAAAGAGACGGACCCCTATTCCATAGCCGAAGAAGTCCAGAAGAAATATCTTCAGGGATGCATTTGAGCTATTGACCTTTTGGAAGAAGACGTTAAAAACCCGGGTTAACCCGTTTCATGCGGCACCCGGGTTTTTAACAAGAAGCGAGAGAACCGACATGACGGAAAACATCATAGAAGAGACTCTGGCAAAATACAGCCGCGGTCTTGTGATCGTCCTTACAGGCGACGGAAAAGGCAAGACGACGGCCGCTCTGGGACAGGCGCTTCGCGCCCTGGGACACGGCTTGAAAGTGCTTGTCGTCCAGTTTATGAAGGGGAAAAAATACGGTGAAGTCCTCGCCGCCGAGAAATACCTTCCCAACCTCACCACGCTTCAGTGCGGCCTTGACAGTTTTGTCATGAAGAACAACCCCGCCCCGGTGGACATCGAGCTTGCCCGCCAGGGGCTAAACCTGGCAAAAAAGGCCATCTCCTCCAGCGAATACAACATGGTGATCCTGGATGAGATCAACGTGGCCCTCGATTTCAAGCTGATCTCCCTGGAAGATGTTCTGGAAATGATCAAGAACCGGCCCTCCAACGTGGATGTGATCCTGACCGGGCGATATGCCCCGCCGGAGATTATCGAGATCGCCGACACGGTGAGCGAGGTGAAAGAGATCAAGCACCATTACGCGAAGGGGTTTAAGGAGAGAGCGGGGATAGAATTTTAGAAAGGGTTCGAGGGGTCCAGGGTTCAAGGGTTCGAGTGAAAATAGATCCATTGTCACCCGCGATTCTTCGACAAGCCCAAGGCGACAAAATAACATCGACAACCCTGTCATGGTGAGCCTGTCGAACCATGGACTACGAATCAAGACCGGAATAAGATCGAAAAACGCTGATGCGGAGGACACCGAAGGAGGAGCTGGCGAACCGGATCAGAGCCCTGCAGGGCTGCATGGCATCGGAGAGCATCAACGCGGCTCTCATCGTTCAAAACGCTGATCTGCTCTACTTTGCGGGTACTGTCCAACAGTCCTTCCTTTTTGTCCCTGTCTCAGGGGAGCCCCTGCTTTTCGTACGCAAGAACCCGGAACAGGCACGGGAAGAGTCGGCTCTCGATCATGTTATTCCGGTCGGCAGTCCCCGTGACCTGCCGGCGATGCTTTCCGAAAAAGGATTCGGGAAGCTCGACAGGCTGGGCATGGAACTGGATGTCCTGCCCGTGAATCACTATTTCCGCTTCCAGAAACTGCTGAATACGGGCGGGATCGTGGACATCTGGCCGGCCATTCAGGCCGTCCGGATGATAAAGAGCTCCCACGAGATCAGCCTCCTGCAGGAAGCCGCGGTGCTCACGGATTACATGGTCGGGGTCGCACGGAAATCCCTCCGCGAGGGGATGACCGAAGTGGAACTGGCGGGCATCATCGAATCGGCGGCAAGGACAAAGGGGCACCAGGGTATGGTGCGCATGCGTTCCTTCAACCAGGAGATCTACTGGGGGTATCTTGTCTCAGGTCCGGATTCAGCGGCGCCTTCTTTCATTGATACGACAACGGGCGGAAGAGGTGTGAGCGTCGCCTTCCCGTCAGGCGCCGGGCTGAGGGTCATCGGCCGTAACGAACCTGTCATCTTTGATCTCGTGGGCGTCGCGGACGGATACAACAGCGACGAGACGCGCACCCTCTGTCTCGGGAGCCTCCCGGAAAAGCTCGACAGGGCCTATCAGGTGTCGCTTGAGATCCTGCGGGCCCTGGAAAGAATGATCCGACCCGGGATCGCCTGCGGAGATTTTTTTTCAGAAGCTGAGCGGATCGCCGGGGTTCACGGACTGGGGGAACACTTCATGGGCTTCGGCAAACAAAAAGCCGGTTTCTGCGGTCACGGCATCGGCATTGAACTCGACGAACTTCCCGTGCTCATGAAGGGAAACCGGATGCCTCTCTCACCCGGGATGGTCTTCACCGTCGAACCCAAGTTCGTTTTCCCCGGCCTCGGATCCGTCGGGGTGGAAGACAATTTTGCGGTGACGGAAGGGGGAAGCAGGAAGTTGACGGCCTCCACCTACGAGGTGGATGTCAGTTTCTAGTGTCATGTCTCAAAAATAAATTGTCATATCGACCGAAGGGAGATATCTTGCACACTTTTAAAATTATTAAGATTTCTCGCTGCGCTCGAAATGACACTTATTAAATGAATTTACGGGACACGACACTAGTTTCTAGTTTCTGGTCTCTAGTTTCTGGTTAAAAGAAATCGGGATTAAGAAATCATGGCGGAGAAGAAAAAAAGAAAAGAAGCGGTTCCGGCAAAGCGGAAGAAGAAAAAGACGGTGACGCCTGCAAAAGTGCTGGAGAAGATTATCCTGTCGCTGAAAGAACAGGGGGCTTCCCGGGGAAAGGTCATCGGCGTTAAGGATATCGTGGTGGATGAACGGGTGCGCCTGAAATGCCTGATCCCGCTCTGCGACAGCTACAACCGGAACCTCATGTGCCCTCCGCGGCTGCCCACGGTCACCCTGTTCAGAAATGCCTTGGCGAGATTCTCACGGGCCATCCTGATTCAGGTATCCGCTGAACTCGAAAAGCCGGATGACGCTTTTCTCCACGCGAAAAAGCTTCACGAACTAGTGAACCAGGGAGAGAAGGAGGCCTTCGAGGCGGGATTCCGCTTCGCCGCCGGACTTATCGGGGGATGCTGCCGGCTCTGCGAAACCTGCGTGGCCGCCGATCCCCGGACAGCCGGCACGGCCTGCCGCTTCCCGTTCAGAGCCCGGCCGTCCATGGAGGCCATGGGAATCGACGTCATCGCCACAGCGGCAGCGGCGGGCTGGTCCTCAACCTTTCCGGTGACCGACCACGTCACCTGGACCGGACTCATCCTGGTATAAAGGAAAATCCTAAGCACTAAATCCTAAACAAGGATTTGGTTTTCTTTAGAATTTAGAATTTGTCTCTAAGAGATTTTGATTTTGTTTAGAATTTAGAGTTTAGGATTTAGAATTTGTTTTTTAAAGGAGGGGGTTTAAAATGGCATTACTGAAAGAGTCGGCGATTCCCATCGGGCGCGCGATGTTCATTCCCAAGGACGGCGGTCTGACGAAGGAGCAGTTGGAAATTGAATCAAACGGCCAGTATCAGATCATAGAGAGGCCGGATCGCTTCGAGATCAAGAACGCCGAGTGCTGCAGAAGCATCCTGGTCAAAGTTAAAACGAAGGAATGACCTTTTCGAGGAAAATGGAATAAGGAGAATTCTCCATGAAGAAGCAGTCCCTGTTTCTCGCGGGTTTGATAGCCGTTCTATTGTCCGGCTGCGCCTTTGTCAATGTCCCCCTTTACACCCCGGCACAGCCCCTCCGGGAAAAAGTGATCGAAGGAGAAGGCCGCACGAAGATTCTCCTGATCGACATCTCAGGATTCATATCGGAGGCGGAAAAGTCCCGGGGATCGATGCTCGCCGAAGAGGTGCCCCTCCTGTCCCGGGTTAAAGAGGAGCTCCAGAAAGCCGAACAGGACAAGGCCGTCTCCGGACTGATCATCAAGATCAATTCTCCGGGCGGAACCGTGACGGCGTCCGACACCCTTTATCATGAACTCCTGGCGTTCAAGAAGCGGACCGGTATCCGCGTGACAGCCTGCATCATGGGCCTTGGAACGTCGGGCGCCTACTACATTGCTTCCGCCACCGACGAAATCATCGCTGTCCCCACGGCGGTCACGGGAAGCATCGGCGTCATCGCCATGCGGTTTGACGTGCGTGACCTGATGACCAAGATAGGTGTGGGCACGGAGACGGTGAAGTCAGGAGACAAGAAAGATATCTGGTCTCCTTTCCGGCCAAGCACGCCCGAGGAAACAAAAATCATGCAGCACATCATCGATCAGCTCTTCAACCGTTTCATTGACGCCGTGGCGTCGGGGCGAAAGAACGTGTTGAGCAGGGAGGAAGTCCTGAAACTGGCGGACGGGCGCATCTACACCGCCGATCAGGCCCTGGGCACGAAATTGATCGACCGCGTCGGCTACCTGGACGATGCCGTCGCGACGACGAAAAACTTTCTCAAGGTATCGGAGGCCTCCGTAATCGTGTACCACCGACCCGGCGCATACCGCGGCACGATCTATGGGGGAACGCCGGTTCCCGGTCCCCAGGTGATCAATCTCATCAACATCAACGGTGACAGCCTTTCCCTCCTCCCCGAGGTGAAGTTCCTGTACCTGTGGCAACCCTGATCCCGCCGTTCAATCGGGTCGAGGGAGGACGCGCGCATTCATGACCGATAAAATAAAACCGGGTGTAACGGAGATCGCGGATCATCTCTACAGGATCACCATTCCCATGCCCTTCCGCCTCGAGCACGTCAGCGTCTACGCGCTGTTTGAAGGGAGAGACATCAGTCTCTTCGACACGGGAGGGAATTTCCCCGGGACATTCCCCGTCTTTGAGGGTCTTCTGAAAGAAATCGGCGGTTCCGTGCGCGACGTCCGGCAAATTTTTCTCACCCATTATCACGCCGATCATTGCGGCATCGCCGGCCTCATCAAGGAACAATCCCGCGGAACCATCTTCATGTCGGAGATTGACTTCGACACCATTCGCTCCTTTGAACAGGAGGAGCTTCGCCTTCAGCGATTCACCGCTTTCTGCACGGAGCAGGGTCTCAATCAGAAGACGGTCAAAATGATCGCCGGCCTCTTTAAAACATTCAAAGGCATCACGGCCCCCTTTCAGGCGGACACCTTCCTGAAGGACGGCGACGACATGACCGTCGATGGAAAAATAGTGAAGGTGCTGGCAACGCCGGGGCATACCCGGGGGCACTGCTCTTTCTTCCTTGCCGAAGAGGGCATTCTGATCGGCGGGGATCACATTCTTCCTCACATCACGCCCAATCTCAGTCCCGATCTGCTTTCACCCGCTTTCCGCCCCTTGAAGAGCTTCATGGACTCGCTGGAAAAGATCCGGAAACTGCCTGTCCGCAAGGTATACCCGGCGCACGGTCCCTCTTTCCCGGACCTCCATGCCCGGGTGGACGAAATCAAAGTCCACCACAGCGAAAGAAAGACCTTGGCGCTCAACGCCCTTAAAGATCGTCCGAAAACGACCGCCGAAGTCTCCGTGAATATTTTTGGAAACGGTCTGCCCGAGTTCGATAAGCTGCTGGCCCTGAACGAGACCTATGTTCATCTTGTCGAACTCGAAGATGAATCAACGATCAGGCGATACCGGGAGGGAGAGAAATTCCTCTTCGCTCTGGCCTGAACGTGTTGTCGATTATTGTTCAGACAGGAACCACCCTCACCCAGACCCTCTCCCGTCGAGGGAGAGGGCTAAAATATCTTCCCTTCCCTCATGTGAGGATCATAAGGGATCAAGATGTTCCCTCCCCTGGCGGGAGGGACACAGGGAGGGGGATTATTTTCGCAGTATTGCAACAAAAGATAGAAAACCTTTTTTCCGTAATCTGACAAAAGGAGTGAGACATGGATATCGAGACCGCAATCCGCGAGAGAAGAAGCATCAGGAAATTCAAGAAAGATCCAATCCCGGAAGAGATGATTCGCGAGATTCTGGACGGAGCTCGGTGGTCACCCTCCTGGGGAAACACCCAGTCCTGGGAACTTCACGTCATCACGGGAGAAATCCTGGAGACGCTGAAGAAAGCCAACCGGCAGAAAATTCTGGACGGGATCCTTCCCTCCCCCGATATCGAAATGCCCCTCGAGTGGCCCGACCGGATGAAGGCGAGGTACATGGGCATCGGGAAAAGCGTGCTCACCGCCCTCGACATTGCCCGGGACGACAGGGAGGGCCGCCAGCGTTACAATACCGACATGTTCCATCTCTTTGACGCGCCCGGCCTGATCATCGCCGCCACGGACAAGGCCGTGACCAGCCGCTACGCTCTTCTCGATGTGGGGCTGATCCTTCAGACGATCTGTCTTCTCGCCCACGGGAAAGGGCTCGGTTCCTGCATCATGGCCTGCGCCATCGCCTATCCCGACCTCCTGAGATCGCTTGCCCATATTCCCGGGGACAAGACCATTGCCATGGGAGTCGTTCTCGGCTGGCCCGACCCGGAGGCGCCGGTCAACCGGTTCAAGCGGAGCAGGGCCGCCCTGGATGATTTCGTGACGTGGATCAAATAGATTTTTGACCTGCGCTCTCACCTTACCATGTAATCTTTTTTGACTTTAAATGATCCTGCGCGGTTTTCAGACCCAGTTTTGCTGCAACCTTGAAGTCTTTAATGGAACGACTCGTATCACCCAATGCTTCGTGAGCTTTTCCCCGACGTTCATATGCCGCCGCATATTGAGGATTCAATTGAATCGTCTTGTCAAAATCTTCCAGCGCCCGGCGATAATCCTTGAGCTTCATGTACATAATTCCACGACAAAAATAGGCCCATATCAAACCAGGGTCCAGTTCAATCGCTTTATTCATATCTTTTAATGCCTGATCATGTTCTCCTTTCAAGAAATACGCCCATCCGCGGGCCAGATAAGCATCCGGGCATCTTGGATCAACATCGACAGCTTTCCTGGCATCCTGGAACGCCAGATCCCTCCTGCCCAGGTGGCGGTAGGCGTTCGCACGACTGGCATAGGCCACGGCCATTTGGGGATCCAGCTCTACGGCCCTGTTGTTATCTTCAATACATTTTTCATAATCACGACGAAAAGCATGGACCTCCGCGCGCAAGACATTGGCCGATGCGAACCCTGGATCGAGTTCGATGGCCTTGTTCGAATCCGCAAATACCTTTTCATAATCCTGTAACCTGAAGTAAATGTAACCGCGCATGGCGTAAGCCAACGCGAATTTTGGATCGAGTTCTATAGCCCTCGTGCAATCCTCAATCGCCCTGTGATGGTCGCCCAGTTTTGCATAAATACCCCCGCGAATGGCATGAGCCAACTCACATTTTGGATTCTTACGGACTGCCTTGTTCAGTTCCAGGAGAGCTTCCTGGTGCTTGCCGGATAGCGACAGTTCCCAACCATTCATCACCAGATCATGGGCATGCATTTCTTCTATGTTTTCATTATATCTGGCTATTTTGACTCGATCTGTCCTGGCTAATTTCAGTTCCTCTTTCAATCTTTCGTTTTCTTTCAATAGCTCTGCAATTTTTTTCTGAACCTCCTCCAACTCTCTTGTTTGCATATGTTTTTGTCTTAAAGTATCAATGATTTTTATGACATGCTCGGGGTCCGCAACAATCCTCGCTTTTAACCGGTACTTCAGATTATTCCCGTCCCAGTGCTCTTCAACCATCTGCACTCTGACGATGCCCGCGGTCAGCATGACGATCTTGTCTTTTGTGAGGCTGAAGTTTCTAACTTCTGTGTAGCTCTCAAGGTACGTTCCAAGCTCTTCCAGCAAAAGTCTCTTGACCTGCTCCAGAGATACGGTCCTGCATGATATTTTACTATCTACCTCGCTTGCCTGGTAAATATATTCTCTCAGGAATGTTTTCTCTGCGGCGAAGGATGTAAGACTGAAGAACACGACGGGAATGATATGGAATGCGATTAAAAATAATGCCCTTTTCATTGCACATCGCCAAAAGCACGAAACCCCGTTCTCGTTTGAGAAACAGGGTTTCGGTAATTTACGCATACAACCCTCAGACCGGGTTCAATCGTTCAGGAATATATTCACACATGTAACGTATGTTTTCAGCTATCATGGTTTATGAGAAAAATCTATGATAAAAATTGTCTTTCACCATCATTCTATCTCCCCGGCCACGATTTTTTCAGCTTCCCTTCTTTCTTTTTCGCCTTGCGGGGCTTTTCTTCCTTCCATTTTTTCAGGATGGTGAGGAGCTTATCGCGCTGCGCCGGTGAGAGCTCCCTCATCATGGCGGTCTGCATCTCCGTCAGGGTCTTCTCCAGTGCGGCCCGGGCGGCCTGCACCTGTTCGGTCTGTGTCTTGATCCGGTCTTCGTCGAGATCGGTCTTTCTGAGCAGGTCCTCGAGCTGTGATTTCTGCTGCCGGTAGTTCCATCGGTCTTCCACGATCTGATTGTACCGCTCGTTGTAAATTTCTTTGACCCTGCTTTTTTGATCCTCCGCTAGGTCCAGCTGCTTGACAATTTTGGGGCGTTCCCACCACTTCCTGATCTGGGGTACATCATCCAGCCTCTTTTTCTTCTTGGCGCCATGGGCAAGCGGGACAATTAGAAACAGGACGGCACAAACCACGCAGGCAATCCTCATAGATCTTTTCATCATGGTCTTTCCTTCCTTTCATCTGACGGTGCTGTTTAAGATATCATCTTTTCCCCTCATCTGCTATAAAATGTTTCTTCCTGAATGGCATTAATATCAATAATATGGTATAGTTATTTTCATGCAAAGTGATGAGCGATTCATTCGACTGGCGCTGGAGGAAGCCGAAAAAGCGTACGCTTCGGGAGAGGTTCCCGTGGGCGCCGTGATTGTCCTCAACGGAGACATCCTGGCGGCGACCCACAACAGCCCCATTGGCTTGAATGACCCTTCCGCCCACGCGGAAATCCTGGCCATCCGCCGCGCCGGAGAGCGGATGAAAAATTACCGTCTCACCGGAACAACTCTCTACGTGACCCTGGAACCCTGCATCATGTGCGCCGCAGCTATTGTCCAGGCAAGGATCTCGCGGGTTGTCTTCGGTGCGGAGGACCCCAAAGGCGGAGGCGTGGTCTCACTCTACAGGATCCTTCAGGACGAGCGGCTCAATCATCGGACAGAGCTGAAAGAAGGCGTTTTGAAGGGGGCCTGCGGGGAAATTTTGAGTAGATTTTTTCGCGAAAAGAGGTTAAGGTCATCCCCCGCTGCGGATGATTGAAAGCAATTGCGGAGAGATACCGAAGTGGTCATAACGGGGTCGACTCGAAATCGACTTGGGGGCCAAAAGCCCTCACGGGGGTTCGAATCCCCCTCTCTCCGCCAGAATAAAACAGGCGTTGGGCGTTAGGCATCGGACGTCAGGCAAAGAATAAATAAATTTTTTGAGACACACCTGATGCTCAACGCCTATTGCCTGATGCCTGAATTTTTGGAGAGATGCCCGAGAGGCCGAAGGGGCACGACTGGAAATCGTGTGTACACCCACAAAGGTGTACCGCGGGTTCGAATCCCGCTCTCTCCGCCAGAATAAAACAGGCGTTGGGCGTTAGGCATCGGACGTCAGGCAAAGAATGAACAGATTTTTCGAGATACACCTGATGCCCAGTGCCTGATGCCTGAAGTGAAAATGATAGCCGGGTCCCGTGCAACGGAGGCTTGTGAACCCCGTCAGGTCCGGAAGGAAGCAGCGGCAGCAATGACCCCCGTGTGCTGCGGGGAAGCCTGGCTATCACCCTTCAGCCCGTCAAAGCCGGGCCTCAGGGTGCAGTTCAGAGTCTAGTGTTTAGTGTTCAGAGTTTCTTAACTAATCTGTTACATGAAAAATATTTTTTAACTCTAAACTGCAGATCCTAAACTCTAAACTCTCTTTAATATGATGTTCTTGAACTCTAAACTCCAGACTCTAGACTCTAAACTCTCTTTGGGTGCCCCTTGGATTATCTTGTCTTAGCACGGAAGTGGAGACCTCAACTCTTTGGCGATGTGATCGGGCAGGACCACGTCGTCAGAACCCTGCAGAACGCCATCCGCCACAACCGGATCGCCCACGCCTTTGTCTTCAGCGGACCGAGAGGAATAGGGAAAACATCGGTGGCCCGCATCCTTGCAAAGGCCCTGAACTGCGAGACGGGACCGACGGAGACACCCTGCAACGTGTGCTCCAACTGCAGGCAGATCACGGAAGGCCTGTCCATGGACGTCCGGGAAATAGACGGAGCCTCGAACCGGGGCATCGACGAGATCCGGGAACTCCGGGAGAACGTCAAGTTCTCCCCTCTCTCATCCCGCTACAAAATCTACATCATCGATGAAGTGCACATGCTGACCAAGGAGGCCTTCAACGCCCTACTGAAGACCATTGAGGAACCGCCGCCCCACGTGCTTTTCATGTTCGCCACCACTGAAATTCACAAGGTGCCGGCAACAATTCTCTCCCGCTGTCAGCGCCATGATTTCCGGAGGATGTCCCTGAGGCAGATCTCCGATACGCTTCGAAAGATAGCAAAGGCGGAGGGCATCGAAATCAGCGATACCGGCCTTGCCTGGATTGCCGAGGGGGCGGAGGGAAGCATGAGGGACGCCCAGAGCATATTCGATCAGGTCATCTCCTACGCGGGAACCGCCATCAAGGACAGCGATATCGAGGCGCTCCTCGGCTTCACGGACAGGAAACTCCTTTACAACCTTTCGCGGGCCATTCTGGCGAGAGACGGAAAGACCGCTCTCCATATCCTCGACGAGGGCTACTTTGCCGGTATCGACATGAAGCAGTTCTATCAGATGATTCTCCGGCATTTCATGAATTTTATGCTCGCGAAGACGACCGGGGGCGAGGAGAGGCTCATGGATCTTCCGGACGGCGAGGCGGCGGAGCTGAAGAAACAGGCCGGGACCGCTTCGGAGGAGACCCTGCGGCGCCTGCTCGACATCCTCATGGCGGAGGACGAGGAGGTAAGGAGAAGCCTCAACCCGAGATTGAACCTGGAATATATCCTGATCAAGATGGCTTCTCTGGAACCGCTGATACCGGTCGACGAGCTCCTGCAAAAAGTGGAGGTTATCGAGAGGAGGCTTTCCGGTGGAGCGGCTCCGGCACGATCTCCGCACTCCCCTGCCCCGGCAAAAACACCGGGGAAACAGGCGGTCGAGGCAAAACCCCCGGACCAGCCGGTCCCCGCGGAAAACCCCTGGGACGGGTACAGGGAACTTGTCAGGAAAAAGAGCAACCCCCTCTGGTCCAAGATCGAATCGGGAACGTTCCTCGGTTATGAGAAAGGATTGCTGCGGATTGGCTTTCCGGCGGGTTATGTCTTTCTCGATTATCTGAATGAAGCATCTCAGAAAACCCGGCTGGCGGAAATCGCCCGGGAGTTCTTCGGAGAGGACGTCACGGTCAAGATTGAAGCGGCGGCGGGAGAGAACAGGCCGGTTCCGGCGGCGGCCAACGGTCCTTCCGCAAACAACAGAAACAACAACGACCTCAAAAGAGAAGCCCTGAATCACCCCCTGGTGCAGAAGGTCATGGATCTCTTTGAGGGCGCGGAGATAAAGGAGATCATCACGCGGGGAAACCGCGGCTGATTCCCGCCCCCCAATGTCATCCCTGCGAAAGCAGGGATCCAGAAATTATTGAAAATACTGGATTCCGTGTCGCGCTTCGCTTGCACGGAATGACAAATTTGTGATTACGACACAGTCTCCAGGTCGAGAATGACAATCAAAAAAGACGCATGTAAACAGGAGGTTCAACATTGGCACAGAATTTTGGAAATATGTTAAAGCAGGCCCAGCAGATGCAGGCCCGGATGATGAAACTCCAGGAGGAGCTGGCGGCAAAGACTGTGGAAGCTTCCGCGGGAGGCGGCATGGTCACGGCCGTGGTCAACGGCAAGCATGAACTCCTCTCGCTGAAGATCGAGAAGGACGTGGTCAATCCCGAGGATATCGAGATGCTCCAGGACCTCATCGTGGCGGCAGTCAATGAGGCCGTCCGCAAGGCGATGGAAATGGCCCAGGCGGAGATGTCAAAGATTACCGGCGGCCTGAACATCCCCGGTCTCATGTAGCGGCACAGGTGGAAATTCCGATGACCGGCTATCCAGCTCCCATTCGCCGCCTGATCAGAGAACTCAGCCGCTTTCCCGGTATCGGGGAGAAAACGGCCACTCGCCTGGCCGCCTTTATTCTCCATGCCTCCGGAGAAGACGCTAAAAGGCTTGCCGAAAGCATCATGGAGGTCAAGGAAAAAATCCGGCTCTGCGCCTGCTGCTTCAACCTGGCGGAGGACAACCTCTGCGATGTTTGCAAAGATCCAGCCCGGGACAGGGAAATCATCTGTGTCGTGGAGGAACCGGACTCCCTCATCGCCATTGAGGAGAGCGGCAGTTTCCGGGGAACCTACCATGTCCTTCACGGAGCCCTTTCCCCTCTCGACGGCATCGGGCCGGACAGCCTGAGGCTCCGGGAGCTCCTGGAGAGGACCCAGCGCCACCAGGTGAAGGAGATTATCGTGGCCACCAATCCCAGCGTCCAGGGGGAATCCACGGCCCTTCTCATCACGAAGATGTTTAAAGAAAAGGGAACCAAGGTGACCCGGATCGCCCTCGGCGTCCCGGTGGGCGGCGACCTGAAATATGTTGATAAAATGACCCTGGCCAAGTCCATTGAATTCCGCCGGGGAATGTGACCCTGCCTTATGAACCCGTTCAGGAAAATATCCTGCAAGATCATCTCGGAAACGGTTAAGAAGCTTTTCATCGAGGCCAACACGGAGCTCGGAAAGGACGTCCTTTCAGCCCTCAGACGCGCCCGCAGGACGGAGGGATCCGAAAGGGCCGGGCATGCCCTCGGGCAGATAGAGAAAAACGCGCGAATCGCCTTAAAAGAAAAGACGGCCCTCTGCCAGGACACGGGCCTGGCCGTCGTCTTCGCCGAGGTGGGCCAGGATGTCCATGTGGTGGACGGCGATTTAAACGAAGCCATCCAGGAAGGGGTCCGTCAGGCTTACGGGGAGGGCTTTTTCAGAAAATCCGTATGCGATCCTCTCACCAGAAAAAACACGGGCGATAACACCCCCGCCGTCATTCACACGGAAATCGTGCCCGGCGACCGGATCCGGATCACGGTCATGCCAAAGGGCGGGGGCAGTGAAAACGCCAGCAGTCTCCACATGCTGCTCCCAACTGCGGGAACCGAAGGGATCAAAAAGGCGGTCGTCGGGAGTGTTGATAAGGCCGGTCCCAACCCCTGCCCTCCCGTCATCGTAGGGGTCGGCATCGGTGGAAGCATGGACAGGGCTTCGATTCTCGCGAAAAAGGCTCTGCTGCGGCCCCTGGACCGGAGGCAGAGTGATACCCGGCTGGCGAAAATGGAGCGGGAAATTCTCGCGGACATTAACCGGCTCGGCATAGGCCCCCAGGGATACGGGGGAAAGACGACGGCCCTGGCCGTTCACGTCGTGATGGAGCCCTGTCACATCGCGAGCCTGCCCGTGGCCGTGAACATCCAGTGCCACGCGGCGAGACACAAATTTGCCGTCATATAAACAGGGTTCAAGGGGTCGAGGATTCAAGGGGTCAAGTGAAAATGAAGGATGCCATTCACATAACAACTCCTCTCACTGACAAGGTATGCCGGTCCCTCAAGGCAGGCGATCCTGTCCTTCTGAGCGGAGAGGTCTACACGGCAAGGGATGTGGCCCACCGGAGACTCCATGAGGCCATCGGGAAAGGGAAAGCACTTCCCCTTGATATCAAAGGGAAAATCATTTTTTATGCCGCCCCCACCCCCGCCAGGCCGGGACGTGTCATCGGTTCCATAGGCCCCACGACAGGCTCCCGCATGGATGCCTGCACGCCTGAACTGCTTCGAATGGGCCTCAAGGGAATGATAGGGAAGGGCAAACGGTCCCCGGAGGTCATCGAGGCCGTCAAAAAATACGGAGCCGTCTATTTCGGCGCTCCCGGGGGAGTCGCGGCCCTGATGGCCCGGCATATCCGGAGGGCTGACGTGGTTGCCTATGAAGACCTGGGACCCGAGGCGATCATGCGGCTGGAGGTCTCGGAGATGCCTCTGGTGGTTCTGACGGACACTTGCGGAAGGGATCTTTACGAGAATGTTCGAGGGGTCATGAAATCCCCAAAAATCCTTAAATAGCTATTGACATACAAGCTAAATTTTAATATGAGCTTAAGGCTTAGCGTCCTTTTTTAATTCTGTAATAAAATCATGGGAGACAGGTCAAATGATCGAAATAAGGTGGCACGGCAGAGGTGGACAGGGAGCCGTCACATCGGTGGAAATGATGGCCCTCGCTGCTATCGAAGAAGGTAAATATGCCCAGGGATTTCCAGCCTTTGGCCCGGAGCGAAGGGGCGCCCCCGTCATGGCATTCAATCGCATATCGGACACGCCCATCAAAATCAGGTCCGGTATTTATCGTCCCGATGTGGTCGTCGTTCTTGATCCCAGCCTGGTGGGTCTCGTCAATGTCACCGAAGGGCTCAAGCCCGGCGGTGTCCTCATCGTCAATACCATAAAAACCGCGGCGGAGATCCGGAACAAGCTGAATTACAAAGGAAAACTTTTCACCGTCAACGCCGGACGCATCGCCAGGGAGGAACTGGGGGTTCCCATCACGAATACCACCATGCTGGGCGCAGTCCTCAAGGCGACAGGAATCCTGAAACTCGAAGCACTGAAAGCCCCCTTGGAGGAACGCTTCGGGAAGATGGCGGGCAGAAACATGACAGCCCTGAAGAGAGCTTACAAGGAAGTCAAAACGGCGGAAGCCGCATAAGAAATCTGATGTCCATAAATTAGAGGTTCATACATGAAACAGAAAAAGGCAGCGAGCAAAGCGTGGCCGGAAAAGTGGCATGAGATCAATCCCGGCTGCATGGTTTTCATCCCGGGCAATGCCAGCACCTATCACACGGGAAGCTGGCGGGCCCAGCGCCCTGAATGGGATAATAAGAAATGCATCAAATGCGGTCTCTGTTACATTTTTTGTCCTGAGGGGTGCATTTCCGAAGACGCCGAAGGATTTTTCAAGGCCAACCTGGATTACTGCAAGGGATGCGGAATCTGCGCCCACGAGTGCTGGCCCGGCGCTATAAAGATGTTTGAGGAGGTGGAGTAAGATGGGAAAACGTGTTGGAATGGAAGTAGCCATCGCGGCGTCAGAGGCCGTCGCGCTCTGCAATATCGATGTGGCCGCCGTTTATCCGATCACCCCTCAGTCTCATATGGCCGAGCACCTGGCGGACATCATCCATGACGGCAGAATCGATGCCGAGTTCATCACCGTCGAGTCGGAGCACTCCTCCATCAGCGCCTGCGCGGGTGCGTCGGCAACCGGCGCGCGGGTATACACGGCGACGAGTTCCCAGGGCCTCATGTACATGCACGAGATCCTTCCGATCGTATCGGCCATGCGGCTCCCCGTCGTCATGGGCAACGCGAACCGGGCGGTCTCCGGGCCCCTGAACATCTGGAACGACCACACGGATATCATGCCCCAGCGGGACAGCGGCTGGATCTGCATGTTTGCGGAGAACGGCCAGGAAGTGGTGGACATGACGATTCAGTCCTTCAAGATCGCCGAGCACCCGGACGTCATGCTCCCCATCGTTCTGAACATCGACGGGTTTCAGCTGACACACATGATCGAGCCCCTCGAATTCCCGACCCAGAAAGAGGTGAACAAGTTCCTGCCGCCCCGGAAACCTTTTGCCTCGCTCCATCCGGACAATCCCATCTCCATGGGATGCTTCAACACACCGGACATTTATGCGGAGACGATGAAGGCGAAAGACACGGCCCTACATAACTCGAAGAAGACGATTGTCAAGATCTGGAAAGAATGGGGCAAGCAGTTCGGCCGGACGTACAAGCCGGTGGAAACCTACAGGGCGAAGGGCGCCGATACCTTGATTCTCACCATGGGTTCCATGGGCGAAACGGCATCGATCGCCGTTGACGAACTGCGGAAAAAGGGAGCAGCCGTCGGGCTGGTAAGGCTGAGGCTGTGGAGACCCTTCCCCCTCGATGAACTCCGGGCGGCCATCAAAGGGTGCAAGACTTTGATCGTCATGGACCGCGCCATTTCATTCGGAGGCGCAGGCGGTCCCGTTGGGACGGAAATCAAGTCTCTCCTTTACCATGACAAGGGTCGGCCCAGGATCGTTGATTTCATCATGGGTCTTGGCGGACGCGACGTGACGGTGAACGATTTCATCGCCATGGTGGAGAGGGCGAAGAAGAAAAAAGACGAAACCTATGAATATTACGGGGTGAGAGAATAATGAGTACCGTACAGAATTTTGAAATATATGTCCCGAAGCTGCTTGATAAGAGAGAATTCTTCAGCGCCGGCCATCGCGCCTGCCAGGGATGCGGAGAGGTTCTCGCGCTCCGCCTCATCATGAAGGCCCTGGGAGATGACGTGGTGATTTCAAACGCAACCGGCTGCATGGAGATCATCTCCTCCGCCTACCCCCAGACGGCCTGGGAGGTCCCATACATCCACGTGGCCTTTGAGAATGCCGGTGCCGTGGGTTCCGGTGTGGAGGCGGCACTGAAAGCCCTGAGAAGGAAGGGCAGGATCGCTGATCGGTACGTGAAATCCGTGGCCATCGCCGGTGACGGAGGTACGGTGGATATCGGTCTTCAGGCCCTCTCCGGGGCCATGGAGCGGGGACACGATATGGTCTTCTTCTGTCTGGATAACGAGGCTTACATGAACACTGGAATCCAGCGCTCCAGCGCGACGCCCTTCATGGCGGCCACGACCACGTCCCCGGCCGGCAAGGCAATCAAGGGACAGCGGACGGGGAAGAAGAACGTGCCCGAGATCATGGTGGCGCATAACGTTCCCTACGTGGCGACGGCCTGTCCGAGCTATCCCATCGACCTCGTGAATAAGGTGAAAAAGGCCAAAGAGGTGAAAGGCCCTGCTTACGTCCACGTTTTCTCAATGTGCCCCACGGGCTGGCGGTCCGCGTCGGAGCAGACCATCAAGCTGGGACGGCTCGTTGTCGAAACCGGTATCTTCCCCCTCTACGAGGTGGAGAACGGCAAATACCGGATGACCATGGAGATCCCGAAAAAGCTGAGGCCCGTCGAAGATTATCTTAAACTCCAGGGCCGCTTCAGGCACCTCAATGCCGACGATATCGAAAAGGTTCAGGCGCTGGTCAACAAGGAATGGCGAAAACTGATGAACAAAGTGGCGTGCATGAAACCCTGGTAACATTGAATGATAAAAACACAGGATAAGGTGACTTAAGAATGAATACAGTTTCATTTAGCAGTTGGGACGGCAAGATTGCGGATCACAGAAAGGGCAAGCCCTCGAAAGCCGTGGACGTGAAATTTCCCGAAAAGCTCGACGGGAGGAAGTTCTCAGCCGTCATGGGCTGGAACGGTATCGTCGCCCGGGACGCCGGAGCGGACATCCCTTCTCTCACCATGGCCTACCTCAAGGAGGCGCGAAAGCTTTCCTGCGGCGAATGCTCCGTCTGCATGATCGGTATCGATAAAGTCACGGACATCATGAAGGCCATGGCAGCCGGAAAAGGCTCCGGGGAAAGCCTTGCCGAGATCGAGGAGATCGCCCGGGGCGTCGCCGCGAACAGCAAGTGCAACTTCGGCCGCTCTTCGGCCCTTGTTCCTGTTTTGGATGCCCTCCGGTATTTCAAGGAAGATTTCATCGCCCTCGCGAGCGGGAAAAAGAAGCTCGCCGATAAAAAATATTCGACCGCGGTCACGGCCCCCTGCATGGAGGCCTGTCCGGCAACGCTCGACATCCCGGGATACATCGAACTTATCCGCAACAACAAATTCACCGATTCCCTCAACCTGATCCGGGAACGGTGCATCTTCCCCGGCGTGATCGGACGCGCCTGCACCCACCCCTGTGAAGAGGCCTGCGTCCGCAACAACATGGACGAGACCCTGGCCATACGGCTGCTGAAGCGCGCGGCAGCGGACGTCGTCCTTGCAAAGGGAGACGGCGCCCTGGCGGGTCCTGCCCTTGAGAAAAAGGAAAAGGTTGCCGTCGTCGGCTCGGGTCCGGCAGGACTGGCCGCGGCCTGTCATTTGAGACGCATGGGATATCGCGTAACCGTGTTTGAGGCCCTCCCGAAGGCGGGCGGCATGGCCTCCGTCGGGATTCCAGACTACCGCCTCCCCAAGGACATCCTCAACGGCGAGGTCGAACTCATCGAGAAAATGGGTGTCGAGATACGGTTGAACAGCAAAATCAGAAGGCTCGACTGGGAGACGATGAAGGCTCAGGGGTACAAGGCCCTCTTTCTCGCCGTGGGCGCCCACGTGGGCTCCAGGATCGGCTGCGGCGGGGAAGATGCGGGAAACGCGGATTTCATTCAGGGCGCCGTGTTCCTGAGGAACCTCGCCCTGGGCAAGAAGATCGCGCCCAAGGGAAATGTCGTCATCATCGGCGGCGGAAACGTCGCGCTGGACTGCGCGAGGAGCTGCCTGAGACTTGGCTTCAAGGAAGTGGAGATACTCTATCGCCGCTCGCGGGCTGAGATGCCGGCCAGCAAGGAAGAAATCAAGGAAGCCGAAGAGGAAGGCGTGAAATTCACTTACCTCCGAGCGCCGAAGAACGTCCTCATCAAGAGCGGCAAGGTAGCCGAAATCGAGTGCATCAAGATGAAGCTCGGGGCACCTGACGCAAGCGGGCGGAAACGTCCCATTGCCATTCCGGGTTCCGAATATGTCCTGAAGACGGACATGGTCATCGCAGCCACGGGCCAGACGCCGGACCTCGACTTCCTGAAAAACTACTGGTTCGAGCTGACCGGATGGGGCACCATCCAGGTCAATCCCGTGGGATACGGTACGAACGTCCCCGGCGTCTTTGCCGGCGGCGACTGCGTCAGCGGACCGGCCACGCTCATCGAGGCCCTGAACGCAGGAAATAACGTGGCCCGGAGCATCGACTGCTACATCCAGGGAAAGAGCTTCAAAAAAGATTCCGGTTTCGAAGGGATCGACACAGGCAAGCAGCGGGATCCCGGCTTTGTTTCGAAAGCAGCCGCTGAAAAAGCAAAATTCCTCGCCGTGAGTGATCGCGTCAGGAACTTCGCCGAGGTCGAGAGCGGATTCACGGCGAAGGAAGCGATGAAAGAGGCCCAGCGCTGCCTCCGCTGCTACCGGCTGATGGTGTGGGAATAAAAGAAAAGTTCAGAGTTCAGGGTCCAGAGTTCAAAAAACTTGAAACACCAAATCCCGGACTCCAGACTTTCGTAAAAGCGTTTTTCATGTTGTCATTCCGGACTTGATCCGGAATCCAGTTGTTTTTTAACTCTGAACGCCAGACTCTAGACTCTAAACTATTTTATTGAGGGGTTTGTAATGATAAGCATCACGATAGACGGACGTAAGGTTAAAGCCCGGGAGGGTTCATCCATCCTCAAGAATCTGCAGGACCTGAAGATCGAGATTCCGACCCTGTGCTTTCACGCGGATCTTATCCCCTTCGGCGCCTGCCGCCTCTGCACCGTCGAGGTGAAGACAAACGGCAAGTGGCAGCTCTCATCCTCCTGCAACACAAATGTCGCCGGAGGGATGGAAGTCCGGACGGATTCGGCGAAGGTCAAAGAGAGCAGGAAACTTGCGGCGGAACTGCTCTATTACAAGTACCCCGCGACGAAAGCCGTGAAGGACATGGCGGAGAAGCTGGGCGTCGAGGTTTCCCATGAGGCGGCGGAAGGAAACGATTGCATCCTCTGCGGGCTTTGCACCAGGACATGCCATGAAGTCGTCGGCGTGGACGCCCTGAAATTCCAGGACCGCGGACTGGGCCGCGAAATCGAAGAGCCAAAGATTGAATACATCTCGGAAGCCTGCATCGGCTGCGGCTCCTGCGCCTACATCTGCCCGACGGGATTCGTGAAGATGGAGGACAAGGGCAGAAAGCGGACCATCTGGGGCAGAGAGTTCAAGATGGCGGCCTGCGATGTCTGCGGAAGATACTTCGCGCCTGTTGACCAGTTGAAATGGATCAGCAAGACCACCAAAGTCCCCATGAAGAAACTGAAAACCTGCGTGAGCTGCAGGTAATAAAAGATCAGAATGAAAACCGCTCTTGCTCTTGACAGAAGGGCGGTTTTATTTTATCTTACGCCCCTCATTCAAGACCGAAATACTCCTCGGTAGCTCAGTCGGTAGAGCAGATGGCTGTTAACCATCGGGTCCGTGGTTCGAGTCCGCGCCGGGGAGCCAATATTTAAGAGGCCCGCCTTTTTTCAGGTGGGCCTTTTTTATCAGGGTATATGGACAAGATCTGGCACGTTTATATTTGCAACCGAGGCGGTCAATTATATACGGGAATCACTACCGACCTTGGGCACAGGATGGCGCAGCATAATGCCAGGTTTTTGCATAGCGAATCATTTTCAAGCAAGCATCTTGCAGCCAGAAGGGAAAAAGAAATCAAAGGATGGAACCGCGATAAAAAGATGAAATTGATTAAAGGGTCCGTGTGAGCTTGTCCTGAGTGAAACGAAGGGAGTCCGCGCTTCCTTACAGCCGATTTGTTTTCCAGGGTTGCCAAGGCCATCGCCTTGCAGACGATGCACTTGCTTCTTCTTAATCCCCAATCCCCTCCCCAAGTAATGTTCTAGCCTCTACCATATTATCGGCAAAATCACCTCTGTTTTGTGGGATTTTGGGAAAAATGGCTTGACTAATTGTCGCACTTAGGTATGTTTCGATTATATTTCAAACGGATATATTGAGGTTATAGTGACCCTGTTCTAAACATTATCAAAGAGGGACCAATGAACTGATTTCTCGAAACCCCGTTTCTCATTAAAGAGGGCGGGGTTTTTTATTGAGGGATATGCTAATTATATTACAACAACTATTATTGGCATGATAATAGTTTATCGGCACTATATATGATGATAAACTATTATATTAGATAATTATTGACATATACATAATTACAGTCTATATTGCCTACCTGAATCCTAATCAATCCATATGAAGGTGGGTCATGAGCAAAATCACTTTGGATGTCTTGACGTCGCATCTCTGGGAATCGGCCAATATTCTCAGGGGAAGCATCGATGCGGCGGATTATAAAAATTATATCTTTGGCCTGCTTTTCCTTAAAAGAATATCTGATGTCTTTGAAGAAGAAGGCGAGCGGATCGAGAAGGAAACAGGCGATAAAAAACTGGCTTGGAATGAAGCGGACGAGCACGAGTTTAATGTCCCTAAAAAGGCAAGGTGGGGGTTCATAAAATCCCATACGCAAAACCTGGGAGAGATTCTCAATAAAGCCAATGAAGCCTTGGAAGAGGCGAACCCTGCGACCCTGGAAGGGGTTCTTGCCGTCACCGATTTCAACGATAAGGATAGGCTGCCCGATGTCATTCTTTCAAGGCTGATTGCTCACTTCTCAAAGATACGTCTGCGCAATGAAGACTTGAGCGACCCGGACATCCTGGGCCGTGCCTATGAATACCTGATCGCCCAGTTCGCCGACGACGCCGGTAAGAAAGGCGGCGAGTTTTATACACCCAAAGAAGTGGTGACGCTTCTCGTGGAAATTCTTGATCCCAAGGAGAGGATGCGAATTTGCGATCCCGCCTGCGGCTCGGGCGGCATGCTGATCCGGTCTTTTTATCACCTTCGAGAAAAAGGGCAGAATCCGAAAAACATCTCCCTCTTCGGTCAGGAAAGAAATATCGGAACCTGGGCCATCTGCAAGATGAACATGCTGCTCCATGGTTTATCAAATCCCAGACTGGAGAAAGGCGACACATTGAGAGCACCCAAACTGCTGGAAAAAGACGGCAGCCTGGTGACGTTCGATATCGTCATCGCCAATCCCCCATTTTCTCTCAAGAACTGGGGCTATGAAGAAGCGCAGCATGATCCTTATCGCCGCTTCCGCTATGGCATCCCTCCAAAAGGTTACGGTGATTACGCTTTTGTTCAGCACATGATTTCGACGTTGAACGTGAAAGGACGTGCAGGCGTCGTGCTGCCGCACGGCGTGCTTTTCCGCGGAGGGGCCGAAGGGAAAATCAGGAAAGGCATCCTGGAAGATGATCTGCTTGAGGCTGTCATCGGGCTTCCCTCCAACCTGTTTTTCGGCGCTGGCATCCCTGCCTGCCTCTTCATCGCCAACAGAGACAAACCAAAAGAGCGGAAGGGCAAGGTCTTTGTTCTTTACGGCGCTAATGATTTTCAGGAGGGGAAAAGGCAGAACAGACTCCGGCCGGAAGACATTCAAAAGGTTGTAACGGCCTATAAGGAATATCGAACCGTCGAGAAATATTGCCGGCCCGTGCCCCTCGATGAAATCAGGACGAACGACTATAATCTGAACATCACCCGTTACCTTGATGTTTCAGAGAAAGAAGAGATCATCGATGTTCAGAAGGTCCTTGACGAGTTGAAGACATTGAAAGAGGAACGATCCACTATTGAGAACAGGATGAAGAAATATTTAAAGGAACTGGGATACCGGATCTAAATGTTCAACGATCAGAAAGATGTAGAAATTATTCTCAGCGCTCTGGGCGAGCATCTGGAGCAGTCGGCAAACGATGTTATCGAGCTTCTTGTATGCGGCGGTTCAGCATTGAACGTTGTGGGGCTGGTTCACCGGACCACGAAAGACGTGGACGTTCTCGCATACATTAACCGGAACAAGAAAGGCGACGTCTTTTTCATCAAGGCGGAGCCCTTAAGTCCTGCTCTGATCGAGGCTGCGAAGAAAGTGGCGCGGGATTTCAACCTGCCGGAAACGTGGCTGAACGCCGGTCCTGCGTCGGCCGTTGATTTCGGTC
Source organism: Syntrophaceae bacterium UBA4054 (assembly GCA_002383495.1). Lineage (GTDB taxonomy): Bacteria > Desulfobacterota > Syntrophia > Syntrophales > UBA4778 > UBA4054. The sequence goes on from DFZO01000002.1 coordinate 113,265, forward strand.
TGCCCGAGGGATTGATAACACGGGTGGTGACCCGTCAATATAGACAAAAGTTGATCGTTCATTTTCTCGGGCGATATGACCAGATTCATTTCAAACTCTACGCCGTGGTTGATCAGGGTGCCGGCAAGCATCTGGATGATCTTATTGCCTTGACCCCAACTGCGGATGAACTCGAGAAAGCCGCGCGATGGAGCATGACCCATGACGTTTCGGATGGTTTTAAACAAGGTTTAAGAGAAGTCCTGACCCATTTAGGATTCAAGGATGTCGCAACAAGACTTTAGAAGAATATTCCTGGAAAACATTCTATCCTTTCTCTGGCGCCAGTGGTCGGCGCTCGGCGTTCTCGGTGAAGCCAGGTCGGAAGATCCTTGGGTTATCGATCCGGAGTCTCTGCTTATATTTACCCTGGAAATAGGCCGTTATGAACCGAGGCTGTTTGACGAAGTCATGGACTGGCTGGTTGTGAACGGGCATTGGATCGATGTCCAGAGACTGCGGGGAATACTCCGGAGCAGAGACAAATGGAGCAGGCGGCTGATGGGGGCTGCGACAAGCTGGCTTGCAAAAGAAAGCAGTGAGAGAAAGTGGAAAAACGTCGCCCGTTTTTGCAGCACGGGGGCAAAGACAATAAATAGAAAACAGGCGGAATCTTTTTTTCTTGAGAAGAATGGTCAGCCTTATCCGACCTTGAAAGAAGCAGATCCGGTTTTTTTATCCTGCGGATTTTTCCGCGAGCCCTTGAACCTTCGCCGCTTGACCCGGGAAGTACCCATCACTTCTCATTTGACAATCCGCTTTTTTCTACGCGCCCTTTTCGGTGTCGGCTCCAGGGCCGAATGCCTGTTGTATTTGCTGACGCGCGACGGCGGACACCCAGCTGAAGTGGCGAAGGCCATCGGCCTTTCGATACGGGGAACTCAAGACATTCTGATTGATCTCTCACGGTCGGGGCTCGTTCTGACACGCATCAAAGGCAAGAGGAAAATCGAATATTGGCTGTCACAAGAGAGATGGTGGGAATTTCTTTCCAAGGGCAGCATTACGGAAATAAGGAAACCCGTCTGGATTGACTGGATCGCTCTCTTTTCTGCGTTATCATGCGTCTGGTCGGCTCTCACTGAGGTAAGCAAGCAGGATTTGAGCGATTACATGAGGAGCTCAAAACTCCGGGACGCAATGGAACTCGTGAGCGCAGAGTTCTCAAGAAGCGGCCTCGATATCCCGACATTTCCCGGGGAAAATGTAATGCCGAAAGAATATGAAAGCGCCGTTGAAGCCTTCATCGTTCACGTATTTGGAGCTAAATAACAATGGCTGAGCAGATCAAAAGTTTAAAAACGGGAATCAAATACAAGGATACGCCGATCGGCAAAATTCCGGTGGATTGGGAAATCAAGAAACTTATTGATACGGCGAAAGATGAACCATATAGTTTTACCGGTGGCCCTTTGGGCTCAAATTTAAAGGAAAGTAGCTACACGGATTCCGGTGTCAGGATAATTCAATTACAGAATATAGGGGACGGGGAGTTTCTTGATAGGTATAAAATATACACATCAGAAGAAAAGGCTGATGACCTGAAGAGTTGCAATATTTATCCAGGCGATATCATTATCGCAAAAATGGCAGACCCAGTTGCCAGGGCTTGTTTAATACCCCATGTCGATAATAGATACTTAATGGCATCGGATGGTATCAGATTATCGGTTAACGAGAATCTTTATGATAAAAGATATATCCTTTACTCTATTAACTCTAAATACTTCCGGGAAAATGCGGAAAAACATAGCACCGGCACCACACGTCTTCGAATTGGATTAACAGAATTGAAAAACCTGCCTTTGGCTTTCCCTCCTTTAAAAGAACAAAGAAGTATCGCGGAAATTTTAACAGCCATAGATAAAGAAATCGAGAAGACCAATCAAATCATAGAAAAGGCAAAAGAAGCCAAGAAGGGGTTGATGCAAAAACTATTGACCCGTGGTATCGGCCATAAGAGATTTAAGAAAACTGAAATTGGTGGAATACCCGTTGAGTGGACTGTAGGGATAATTTCAGATTACGGTGATATCATAACGGGTAACACGCCACCTACAGCTGTCCAACAGTATTATGGGAATGAATATCCATTTGTCTCCCCCTTTGATCTCGGTGATAAAAAGTATATTTTGAAAGCTGAAAAATCGTTATCAAAAAATGGTTTTCTTCTATCCAGGGCAATACCACCTAATTCTGTCCTAGTAGTGTGTATAGGTTCAACAATAGGAAAGACCGGTATTGCCGAAACTGAGTTAGCAACAAATCAGCAAATCAATTCAATAATCTGCAAAAAAGCCAATTTTAATTTTGTTTATTATTATTTAACATTCATCAGTCGAATGTTAAAGAAATTAGCCAGTACTCAAGCTGTACCAATTTTGAATAAGAGGAATTTCAGTGAAGTACAGGTAGCAATACCACCCATAAGAGAACAAAAAGTTATTAGTAATATTTTATCTTCCATTAATGAAGAAATTGAAAAAGAGATGGATTATAAACAACAGTTGGATTCAATAAAGAAAGGTTTAATGCAGGTTCTATTAACAGGCAAGATTCGGGTGAAGATTTAAACTTCCGTCGCTCATCGGAACACCATGAAACCGAAATTCAACGAAGACACCCTCTCTGAAAAGCCTGCGATCGAGCAGTTGAAGCGACGATGAAAGAGGGGGACGCTGTTAACTATTTAACTTTCGAGAGACAAAAAATAACGCCACTCCGATATTTAAATAGTAGTGTAAATGAAAAGTCCTTACAGCTGTACGTCCCGGGGAGCCAGAAATCAAGAAGCCCAACCCCACCTCAATGGGGTTGGGCCTATCTTTGGGTCCGTGTGAGCTTGTCCTGAGTGAAACGAAGGGAGTCCGCGCCGGGGAGCCAATATCGAAAAGATCGTCTTTTTAGGTGATCTCTTTTCCACGTTGCGGCCGGTGATCAAGATGTCCTGTATAAACGCTTGACACATATAATCCATTGGATTATATTGTTATTAAGGTGCCAGTGATAACGGTTGCGGAAACGTCAGAATATGCCAAACGAGCCAGAAAGCTTCTTTCAGAGGAAGCGAATTGATTTCTTTTCTCGCCGCTCACCCAAAGACCGGGGATATAATGGAAGGGACCGGCGGAATTCGAAAGTTGCGTTGGGCAAGGGAAGGCAAAGGCAAGAGCGGCGGGGTCAGAATCATTTATTTCTACCATAACAATGAAATGCCGCTTTATCTTCTGACACTTTACGGAAAGAACGAAAAGGACGACCTTTCAGCAAGCGAACGGAATGCTCTCGCAAAACTTGCCCGCATTTTGGTCCGGGAGGCAATGAAAAATAAGCGAGGTGAAAAATCATGAGCAATGTCTTTGAAAGCATAAAGCGCGGTATGGAAGAAGCGATCGCCCACCAGAAAGGCAAAAAAACAGGCGTCACAGTTTACAAGCCGACCAAGGTGGATGTGAAAAAGGTGCGGGAAATGACCGGCCTTACACAGGAGAAATTCGCTGCTACCTTCGGCATCAGTCTCGGTACGTTGCGCCACTGGGAGCGTGGCGACAGGACGCCTCACGGTCCGGCATTGGTGCTGCTTAACGTGATCGAAAGGGATCCTGCCGTCGTGCTGAGAATATTGACCCGCAGGAGAGCGGCTTAAAAGAGAAGAGACCTGACCCCATTCCCATTCCTGATCCATCAGTAGAGTCCGCCTCCGGCGGATCAACCAGCGGTGTCCGTGTGAGCTTGTCCTGAGCGAAGCGAAGGAAGTCCGCGCCGGGGAGCCAATATTGAAAAGGCCCGCCTTTTTCAGGTGGGCCTTTTTTATCAGGGTATATGGACAAGATCTGGCACGTTTATATTTGCAACCGAGGCGGTCAATTATATACGGGAATCACTACCGACCTTGGGCACAGGATGGCGCAGCATAATGCCAAGCTTTTGCATAGTGAATCATTTTCAAGCAAGTATCTTGCAGCACCCTCTGACTATCTCCTGGATGCCGGGCCGGTTGAGATCCTTTCCAGAATACCCCTCATCCCGCACTACACCGACGAGTTCCCAGTCTTTGGCCAGGCAGTAGGCCCGTATCTTCTGCTCCTGGTTGGAAAGGGATACGCCCTGCTGTGACTGTTCATCAGTGCTAACCCTGGCATAACCAATCGCCTTCATAAGACCACCTCCTTTGCAAATGTTTACCTTAAAATTTTGCAAGGCTCGTGCCGGAAAAATTAATTAAATTGCTTGTGATTACATTGAAAAACGTTACGAACGAAGGTCTTAGACGGGGAAGTATCCGGCAGGGAGTCCCTTTTATCGGCAAAATCGGCTCCATTCTGTGGGAATTTAGGAAAAATGGCTTGACTAATCGCTCCATTTAGGTATGTTTCGCATATATTTCAAGCGGATGTATTGAGGATAATAGTGACGCCGTTCTAAACATTATCAAGAGGGACCAATGAATTGATTTCTCAAAACCCCGTATCTCAGAAGAGAGCGGGGGTTTTTATGAGGAAATAGGCATGCCTAAGACAGGAAGTGAACTCTTCATCGTCGATAACACTGATCAGGACTGGAAGGTTCTCCAATACCTTCACGACTGGTGTCAACTCTCGCAAGGAATCGACATAGCCACAGGAACATTTGAGATCGGCTCACTTCTCGCCTTGGACGGGGAATGGCAGAAGGTTGACCTGATCCGCATTCTGATGGGAGACGAGGTGTCCCTGCGAACTAAAAAGGCACTCTCTGAAGCCTTATCAAAAATCTCACATTCACTTGATGAAAGCCTTGAAACTGAGAAAGAGAAAAACGATTTTCTGGCTGGCGTTCCCGCTGTCGTGGAAGCGATCCGCTCGGGAAAGATAAACTGTCGTGTATACCGGAAAGACAAATTCCATGCGAAGACTTACATAACCCACGCTCGTCAAGCAGTCATCGGGTCATTCGGTCTTGTCGGATCGTCAAACTTTACTTACCCCGGTCTTGCTGAGAATGTCGAATTAAACGTACAGATCACTGGTAGGCAGGTCACAGCGCTTCAAGAATGGTATGAAAACTACTGGAAGAAAGCTGATGACATCACCCCAGAGGTACTTCGGGTCATCGAGAGACATACCAGGGAATACACGCCTTTCGAGGTCTACACCAAAGCGCTTCAAGAATTTTTCCGTGGTCACGAGATGACGGCAGGAGAATGGGAGCTTGCTGGAACTTCCAATGGCGGATCACGTATGTACCCTGTACTCGATCAATACCAAAAAGAAGGCTATCAAGCACTGATGAAGATCGCCACTCAGCATGGCGGGGCTTTTCTCTGTGATGGAGTAGGATTGGGTAAGACTTTTGTTGGTCTAATGTTGATCGAACGATTAGTCGCCCACGATAGAAAAAGAGTTGCTCTGTTTGTACCGAAGGCGGCACGTGAGGACGTCTGGGAACGAGACAGGCGTCGTTACCTCCCCTACCTTGGCGGAGACTTCACCAGTCTTGTCATTTTCAACCATACTGATCTACTTCGTGGAGGAGAATTTCAATACCGTCTCGACCGTATAAAAGAGATGGCAGATGTAATTGTCATTGACGAAGCTCATCACTTCCGAAATCCAGGTCTCAGAAGCGTAGATAAAGAGTTCCGATCCAGATACTGGAGACTATTTGACATTTGCGAGGGAAAGACTCTCTTTATGTTGACGGCAACACCAGTCAATAACAGACTGAGAGACCTGCAGCATATGATCGAACTTTTCTCACAGCGTAAAGCCGACTATTTCAGCGCCGCCCCATTGGGTATACATTCCCTTCCTGGACATTTTAGAAAACTTGAAAAAGCTCTTGAAAAGATGTTGGAAACAAAAATTGAGGACGACGATGGTCCTGAGGTTGAAACGAACCAAGCTGAAGCTGAACGTGTACTCTGGAGTGATGACTTGTTCCGATCTTTGGTGGTTCAGCGTAGCCGTGCCTATGTCAAGAAGAGTCAAGAACAACACGGTGGATCTAAAGCTATCTTCCCGAAACGAGAATCGCCAAAGATTGTTCACTACCAACTCAAAAAGACATATGGTCGACTCCTCGACATGGTTGAACGAGCCTTTGAAAAAGAAAAGGCTCTCTTCTCTCTTGCTGTCTATTATCCCCTTGCTTATTACATTGGACCTGACATGGAAAAGAAAGAGAGAGCTTTCGCAGAAAGTCGTCAGAAGGAAGTCGTCGGCTTGATCCGCACTCTTTTTCTTAAACGGTTCGAGAGTTCAGCCAGGGCCTTTGAGTTTTCCTGTGGATCACTTCTCATTAAACTTCTAGCATGGGCCACAAAGCACAGCGAAACACCGTCCGAAAAACGCATCCTCGAAAGATGGAAAAACCAACACGCTCAACTTCTCGAATACGTCCACAGAAATCATCATGAACTCTTGGGTGATGATCCAGATGAAGAAGTCGATGAAGACATTATCGATGACGAGATGCTCGAAGACATTGAGACACTGTCTCGTGATGAATACAAAGTAGATGAGATTTTGGCAGAGACATTGCTCGATCTCAATCAGCTTGCTGAATTCTTGCAGGAACTGCGAAAGTTTAAACCCGCAAACGACGACAAGCTGAAGGCTCTCATCCGTCTTCTTAAAACTGATCCAATTCTGAAGAATCACAAGGTCCTCATCTTCAGTGAGTTTATGGCAACAACACGTTACCTAAGGAAACAACTTGAGGCGGCGGGCTTCACTGACGTTGACGAAGTTGACAGTGCAACCAAACGTGACCGAAGCGAGATCATCCGAAATTTCGCCCCTTATTACAACAGTCCACTTCAGGGAGAACTTTATGAGGACAAGGATCACGGTACGAGAATTTTAATTTCAACAGATGTTCTCTCAGAGGGACTTAACCTTCAGGATGCCACCCGACTCATCAATTACGACCTCCACTGGAATCCAGTCCGGCTAATGCAGAGAATCGGTCGTGTGGATCGAAGGCTCAATCTTGAAATTGAAACACAGATCATCAATGATCATCCTGACCAGAAGGCTATCCGTGGTACTGTAGCTTATTGGAATTTTCTCCCGCCCGATGAACTCGATGATCTCCTCAGACTTTACTCTAAGGTCTCCAAGAAGACTCTGCGTATCTCGAAAGTCTTTGGCATAGAGGGGAAGAAGCTTCTAAAACCTGATGACGATTATGAAGCTTTGAAAGATTTCAATCATATCTATGAGGGCGACACGTCGACCCTTGAGGCGATGCACTTGGAGTATCAGAGATTGCTCCAAGATTATCCTGAGCTTGAGGAAAAACTGAATGGTCTACCCAAGCGTGTATTCAGTGGGAAAAGACATCCATCACCAAACTGCCGAGCTGTATTCTTCTGTTACGCACTGCCAGCACCAAGTGCGGAGGAACGTGAAGATGAAATGCAGGATGCCTCAAAATGGACCGAAGAGGCTGGCTTCGCAAAATGGTATCTCTTTGACCTTGATGGAGAAAAAATTACCGACGAGCCAAGAGACATCATCGAACTGATCCGCAGTACGCCAATAACGTCACGCCACCGGGACATCCAAGATAAAACATTATCGGAGATTCGTGCCAGAATCGATAAGCACATCAGGAACACTTACCTCAAACAGGTCCAGGCCCCAGTAGGAGTCAAACCCATCCTGAAGGCATGGATGGAGCTTTCTTAAAGGAGAAATTTCATGTCCGAACTTGAGAGACTCCGATCAATAAAAACCTTTCCTTCTCTGGTCAAGTATCTCCGAGACGAACTTGATTGGCCTATTGAAGCCGACGATTTTGAAGATTTGTTTTTTGAATATGATGCAGAAGAACTCGGTATTGACGTCAAGACTGCTGCAAAGATCGAGGCTATTAAACAACTTCGACCTTTAGTGACTAACCAACCGTGGGGCATATTCTTCATCAAGTTTGAACCCAAGCGTTTGCCTGTAGTCGCTCTGCGCAGAATACTCAGTCAACTTGTCATCAAGAAACGAGCATCATCACGAAAAGCTGACCAACCTGCTTGGCATCTCAATGACATTCTGTTCATCTCCAATTATGGTGAAGGGGATGATCGCCAGATTACCTTTGCACAATTTGCCCAGGATGAAGAAAAAAACGATTTGCCAACTTTAAAGGTCCTTGGCTGGGATGACGCTGACACGGTACTGCACGTTGATCACGTTCATCGTGAGCTTAAAGATAAATTGCGCTGGCCCGATAACGATAAGGACACGAAAGGCTGGCGAGAGCAATGGTCGTCTGCTTTTACGCTGAAGCATAGAGAGGTAATTTCAACTGCCAAGGAACTTGCAGTGCGTCTTGCTGATCTCGCTCGTAGAATCCGTCGTCGAACAAACCAGATACTCGCTATTGAAACGGCAAAAGGACCGCTACGAAAACTCCACAAAGCATTCCAGACCGCACTTATTCATGATCTAAAAGAAGATGACTTCGCTGATATGTACGCCCAGACCATTGCCTACGGTCTGCTCACTGCCCGTGTAACAAACCCCAAAGGTGACGTAACTGATGACCTTGCGACGCATATACCTGTTACCAATCCCTTCCTTAAAGAACTGCTGGAGACATTCCTTCATGTCGGAGGTCAGCGAAAAATAACCGGTAGGTCGGGCATCGATTTTGATGAGTTGGGCGTGAGTGAAATTGTCGAGCTTCTCGATGATGCGAAAATGGAGGATGTTCTCAGAGACTTCGGCGACCGGAATCCTCAAGAAGACCCCGTCATTCACTTCTACGAACTTTTTCTCAAAGAGTACGACGCGAAGAAACGAATGCAACGAGGCGTCTTTTACACGCCACGCCCAGTGGTCTCATACATCGTACGCTCGGTAGACGAACTGCTTCGCACGGAATTTGGCCTTGCGGACGGCCTTGCAGACACCACAACTTGGGGCGAGATGGCCAAGCGCCACAAGAACCTCGTCATCCCAGAGGGTGGCTCACCTGAGCAATTCTTCGTTCAGATCCTTGACCCAGCTACTGGAACCGGCACTTTCCTCGTCGAAGTCATCGACCTTATTCACCGCACATTGGTCGATAAGTGGAAGACTCATAACCACAGTGATGCCGAAATCAACGCTCTCTGGAACGAGTATGTGCCAAAACACCTTCTGCCACGACTTTACGGTTACGAACTCCTAATGGCTCCTTACGCTATTGCGCATCTCAAGATCGGTCTAAAACTCTACGAGACTGGTTACCGGTTTGGTAGTGACGAGCGGGCGCGCATCTACCTGACTAACTCACTTGAACCAGCGTCGGACATTGAGCAACAAGTGTTCTCTGGGATGCTCGCCGCGCTTGCCCATGAAGCACAGGCAGTCAACAAGATCAAGCGTAAACAGCGGTTCACCGTGGTGATTGGGAATCCGCCATACGCTGGACACTCTGCCAATACTGGCGCGTGGATAGCGGACCGTATGCGCGACTACTATGTCGTCGACGGAAAACCGCTTGGGGAACGAAATCCGAAGTGGTTGCAGGATGACTATGTTAAGTTCATGCGCTTTGGACAATTCTGCCTGCAACAGTCTTCATCCGGGGTACTCGCATTTATCACAAATCATGGATACCTCGAAAATCCAACCTTTCGCGGAATGCGACAAAGTTTTTTGAAAACTTTCAACATTGGCTATGTTGTCGATCTTCATGGCAACGTAAAAAAGGGTCAGGGGGGGGTATCGGACCAGAACGTGTTCGATATACAGCAAGGCGTGGCTGTTGGTGTATGGACTCGATGGTACTTGAAACAGAATCAGAACCGCATGTCTTATGGTGATATGATGGGCGATCGCAGTCATAAATACAACCAACTTCTTCGGGAGACGATTCCGCAGACGGCGCATGCTAAGGTCCTCCCAGTATCTCCTTTTTATCTATTTATACCGCAGACAAAGAACTTACGGGACGAGTTCGCATTGGGGATTAGCCTTCAAAGCATATTCCATGTATCCACGATGGGGGTAACCACGGGTCGTGATCAACTCTGTGTCAGCCACGAAGAAGAAGAGGCCCTTAGAAAGATAGACGAATTTAAATCAAATATACCGGAATCTGAACTCGCACACCGTTTCGGCCTGTCCAATAAATCTGGATGGAGTATTGAAGCTGCACGAAAGTCAGTGCGAGTCTCTGGTGTATCTACGGAGTGCATTAACGCTTTTGCATATAGGCCATTCGACGTACGTGTATTGTACTTGGATTCCGCGATTGTTGGCAGGTCACGCCTCGATGTTATGAAATGTATGATGAGTGGAAAGAACTTAGCCCTCTGTACGACCAGACAAGTTAATGGCGATTTTTGCCACGTCATTTGTACTCGTCTAATCTCAAATGACTGCTTAGTTTCACTCGCGTCAGGTGAACGGACATACGCATTTCCTCTTTTTTATACATCAAATCTGCTTAACGACGACGGTCTTGAGTCCAACGTTAATAAAGAGTTTCTAACCAACTTGGCAACAAAGTTAGGATGGCCCGGCGAAAATACTCAGTGGCTGCACCATAAACTTGGCCCGCAGGATGTTTTTTACTATGTATATTCACTTCTCCATAGTCCCACCTACCGCAGTCGCTATTCTGAGTTTCTAAAGATTGAATTTCCTCGATTGCCGCTCCTAGGAATTTTTGATCTCTTCCAGAACCTTGTCCGCCTCGGCGGCGAACTTGTCGCCTTGCACCTATTGGAGTCACCCCAACTGAACAACCTCGTGACCACCTATATTGGTCCAAAGAACCCCGAAGTCGAACGAGTAGGCTGGTCTGACGACACAGTTTGGCTCGACGCTCCTGCGATGAAAAAAGGACAACCTGCAAAGCCGGGCACAATAGGCTTCCGAGGAGTGCCTGAGGATGTCTGGAAGTTCCACATCGGTGGTTATCAGGTCTGCGAGAAGTGGCTGAAGGATCGCAAGGGTCGCACACTCTCAAAAGACGACATCGACCACTACCAGAAGATCGTGGTTGCTCTGAGTGAGACTATTCGTATCATGGGGGAGATCGATGAGGTCATAGAGGAACACGGGGGGTGGCCTGGAGCGTTTAGTTAGTGATCTTTTCCACAAGGATGGGAGCCATGTCTTACCGAAACGATAAAGTGAGCGATGTTATTAAAGTGTTGTCGGCCATGAGACGTGAATACAATAAAACATCCAGGTATCGCAACACCTCTGTCTTACGGATGGAAGCTGTGAGATATGTTGCAGAAACCGAATTGCTGAAAAAGAGATACAAGAACCAGGATTCTGCTTTAAAGACGATTCATGATGCTTGCGCTCGTCGTCTTAAGCCAGAAATACGTGACATAAAAGATTTTGACAGATTTGCTAATCAATGGATACGTCATGGAGATTCAATAAACTTAAAAGACATCCTCTTGGGGCATTCCAATAGTCGCTCACAGAGGGCATTGGTTGTTGACTTTTTTGGGGGAGGCAAATTAAGTGAATGAAGCGCAACTTAAAAAAATGAGACAATTTTACCATTCATTATTAGGTCAACAAAGGGTATTAAACCAAATCACCCACGCTGCTGTACCTCACCATATAGTTGTTGTTCTCATTTCAGAGCTTGAAGAATTAGAAAAAGAATTTCCCAGGCTATTGCCGAAACTTGATGTTAAAGATTTTTTTTCGTATAAATCCGGAACCGGAACACCATACTATTACACGGATGGCATAAGGGCACTCCTTGCAACGATACTCGGACGCCTCCAAGTTTTAATTGAAGAAACCGACTCCATTCCTGTCACTGAGCGGAAAGCATTCACCTTTATACAGAGTCCCGAATTAAGAAAGGTCATAGAACGAGACTTTTCAGAAGTTCAAAGGGCATACATCGCAGAATGCTGGAAATCCGTAATCATCCTCTGTGGAGGCACAATTGAAGCTATTCTAACGGATTTACTTTTGGCAAATGGGGCTCGAGCTAAATCATCTGGGGCAGCTCCTGGCAGGATTTCAGACATTACAAAATGGGACCTGACTGACCTGATAAGTGTAGCCGTAGATTTGAAATTGATAAGTGCAGGTGTTGAAAAGCTATCTCATTCGCTCAGGGAGTACCGTAATTTGGTACATCCAGGTAATGAGATCCGCAACAAATTGACCTTCGATGCAGAGGAAGCGAGGATCGCCTTGGAGGTGTTAAACATAGTTTACCGTGATCTCTCAAAATAAAATGTGATGTTCAGTTCATAATCTGAAATCAACTCACAACAAATCTCGATCTCTTCAAGTGAGACAGGTCAACGTCATACACCAGTCGATCCACGACCTGTTCCTTCAAAAGTTTTGGCAAGTATCTATCTGCGTACCTGCCGTAAGTGATTGATCCATGGGAGTGACCCATAAGCTCTTGCGTGGGAAAGTGTTCAGCATTTGCCTGCTTCAAAGTATTTGTCACCGTGTGCCTGAAACTATGAAAGTCTTTTCTTGCTTCACCCGCACCTATTCCACACCGCTCTTTATATCGAGCAAACCATTTTGATGCTGTATGCCCATAGCCATCCCGTCGCTTTCTTAACTCGGGAAATAATCTTGTTTTCCCTTCCTTGCGAAGTTTTTCGACATAGCCCAATAGATTTAATTCATTGACAAGAAAATTGTGCAAAGGCACAAGTCTTCTGCTCGTTTTGTTTTTCAGATTTTTTTCTTTTTCGTCTCCTATGACATCAATCACATAGATTCCATCCTCACTTCTAAAATCATTGAGATGAAGCTGACATATCTCATTGAGGCGCATCCCTGTGAAAAGGGCAATAATAGGAAGCCAGAAGCAGTAACTATGCCTGTGCTTATCTTCCAGAAATTCTCTGCTGTGGAATAGTTTCTTTAAATCCTCTGAGCTGAAGGCGTATGAAAGAGGGGGACGCTGTTAACTATTTAACTTTCGAGAGACAAAAAATAACGCCACTCCGATATTTAAATAGCAGTGTAAATGAAAAGTTCTTACAGCTGTACGTCCCGGGGAGCCAGAAATCAAGAAGCCCAACCCCACCTCAATGGGGTTGGGCCTATCTTTGGGTCCGTGTGAGCTTGTCCTGAGTGAAACGAAGGAAGTCCGCGCCGGGGAGCCATAAAAAAAGGGGTCCAATCCTGAAAATTGGGCCTCTTTTACTTTGGAATTATCATTGCAATTTCGGTTCTATATCTTACAGAACGAAAATCAATATCATAAGCATCGTTGTTATCATTAGCCCCCGGCACGTACAGCTGTAAGAACTTTTATATTGGAAGATTCTCCGGTCAAATCCCAATCCAATAGACAATAACAACTCGGGTATTGCTTCTTTCCTGAAAGAGAGCATCCGGTATCTCAGGCATACCGTGCATCCTTTCAAGCGATAATCGGTGATCGATGTTGCATTGACATACAAGATTTTCTTGTCTTATACTCCAATCCCAAAAGAAAATTATTTATCAAAAAAATCAAATCATTAAAAAAAGAGGGAAAGGGAGTTGCGAATATCTTTAAGGCCCCCCAAAAGCCAAGCTTCTTATGCGAAAGATCCGGAGGGCAGAAAATCATCATGAAAAAGATGCTGATCGTTCTTTTAATTATATTTTTGTCTTCCTGTGCCACCACGCCGGATATTCATCTGAAGATTCCAGGAACCAATATGGAGATCAATCGGCAGGCAGAACTGGCGGAGAGGCTGGCCGTTTCTCCGAAAAATAATTTTATCCTCGTTGGTTCAATGAGACACGCCTCCGCCTTGTGGGACATCACAACGGGCCAGAAACTGAAATCCCTTAAACCGTCGTCTGGAATACGTGCTTACGCGGCCGGCGTCGGGGTAAGATTTATGCCCGATGGAACGAAAGCTGTTACATACGACAACCGCATCACCCTATGGGACATCGAAACAGGCAGGGAGCTCAAGGCCTTTCCAATGGCAGCCGGGGATATGGCCATCACTCCGGATGGCCGACGCGCCCTGATGATTGGTCCTGTCAGCAACACGGATCTCAGTCTTCTTGACCTCAAGACAGGGAAGGTCAAGAAGCTGAAAGGCCATGCCGATTCAGGATGGCGGGGTGCTCTCTATACGGTGGACATATCCCCGGACGGGAAATTCGGCCTCACTGCAAGCTTCGACTCAACAGTGAGAGTCTGGGACATTGAGAACGGAGAGGAATTGCGACGCTTTATCGGCCACCAGGGTACTTTCCGACAAGGAATGGTCAATTCGGCAAGGTTCTCGCCGGACGGCCGCTCTGTCATATCCGCGGGAAGCGATAAAACAGTGAGACTATGGGATGCGGCAAGCGGGAAACTCATGCGAACGTTCACAGGACATACGGACGCTGTAAAGCTGGCCGCTTTCTCTCATGACGGCAGATTGGCTATTTCCGGCGACTGCGATGCGGTCGTGATCGTATGGGACGTGGCAACCGGCAACATCGTCCGCACATTCAAAGGACATTCGGAAGGATATACAAGTTTTGCCGGTGCTCTCGGAATCAACGGGGTGGGATTCACGCCTGATGACAGGTATGCGTTATCTGCCGGTGATGCATCCGTTAGAGTATGGGATATCGCCTCCGGCAGGGAGGTTGCCATGATGATAAATTTTGATGACGGCGAATGGCTCACGATCACACCTGATGGATACTACAACTCATCACCTAACGGCCACAAATACATGAATCTTCTTTTGAACAAAACGTCTTACAACATGGAGCAGTTCTACGACGTCTTCTACCGCCCGGACATCGTGGCGGCAAAGCTCCGGGGAGAGGCCATCGGCGGGCTCGTCACCATCACCATGAAAGAAGCCATTAAGAACCCGCCGCCTGTCGTTGAGTTCACATCGAAAACAACCGATACCAATCAGCCCAGTGTGAAGGTTTGCTACCAGGTCAAAAGCGCCGGCGGCGGGATTGGAGAGGTCAGGCTTTTCCACAACGGCAAGCTCATCAAGTCGGACGGGTATTACAAAGAGATTGCACGATCAACCGCGAGCAAGACTCAACTCGCAATATTAAATAGCAAAGCCATATATGAAGATATGCGGAGCGTATCGGTAAAAGGCAAATCCGACACGATCCCGATGTTCACCAAACCCAAGGGAGACCTCTTTGAGGAATGTAAGGAGATAGACGCCATTCCGGGAGAGAACGAAGTGAGCATCGCCGCCTTCAACGGAAGCAATACCGTCCAGAGCTATATGAAGACCATTCATTTTAATTCAAGGGCCAAGAGCGAAGATCCCCACCTTTACATTTTTGCCATCGGCATAGACCAGTACCGGGACAACACAGTCAATCTCAAATACGCCTTGAAGGATGCGAAAGACCTGGAAGCGAAACTGAAAGCGCAGTCAGCCACATTGTATAAACTCCAGAACATCCACTATGCGCTTCTTACAGACAAAGAGGCCACAAAGACCAATATCACAGCCAAGATCAACGAACTTTCCAGAATAATCAAACCCCAGGACAGTTTCATCCTCTTTGTGGCAGGCCACGGGGTATTGCTGCAAAACCAGTACTACATGCTCACCCATGACTTTAGCGGCGGGGTAAGTGACGACAGCATGATCAGTTCCAACGAGATCGTGGAGATGTCGAAGAAAATAAAATCCCTTAGTCAACTCTTTATCTTCGATACCTGTCATGCGGGTGGTGTGGACACCATCGTGAGCGGTCTTTACGATGCCCGGATGTCCGTCCTCGCTAAGAAGATGGGATTACACATCTATGCATCAGCCAGCGACAAGCAGACAGCGATGGATGGATACAAAGGGAACGGGCTTTTTACCTATACCCTGCTTGATGGACTGAACAACAACAGGGCGGCGGACAAGAACAAGGACGGAAAGGTCAGCGTCGTGGGACTCGGAAGTTACTCAAAGGAGAGGACAACAAACATATCCAAGGAAATTGGCCATGCCCAGACGCCCCTCATCATTAACTTCGGGAAGGATTACCCGATTTATCAATTAAGGTGATTCTTACAGTCGAGTATAATCAAGAGGCTTTTATGAAAGGGACATTTTCAACCAGAGATATATATTTCACAAAACTTAAATCACTAGAAGGCATCAAGCAGAATGGTTATCTGGCGGCTACACTTCTATTATTGATTTTGCTCAGCGGTTGTGCTCAGCATCTCGTACCAGAGTATATTCGGCTTGAATCTACTGCGCGTTATCGCGAGTTGGCAATATATGAAGAATCACAAATGAAGCAGTCCGGCGTCAGTTCGGCATCGCTTTACAGGCTTTGCTATGCCTATTCCAAACTCAAGAACTACAATAAATTATTTGACTGCCTAGATCAACTTTCAGGACAAATTGCAAAGGGCGACAAAGACGTAGCCCTGTTTACTTCAATTGGCAGTTCAGATGGTTCGACGACACCCCACTTGATGCGGGCAGAGGCTTATTTAGAGATGGGTGTTTATGCAAAGGCGATTGCTGAAGCGGAAAAAGGTTATGAACTTACGGCAGATGTCAAAACCACATTTATGGGTATCGAGAAATCACAGCATACAATACATGCTCTTGGTCTGCTTGGACTCGCGCATGTATTTAATGGCGATCGCGAAAAAGCAAGTGCATATCTGAAAACACTTAAAGATCTTCCTCTCGCTTTTGCTGGTAGTGCACAGAGCAAACCTTTGAAGAATCGGGCATTGGCTCGTATCTACATTGCCGTGGGAGAATATGACAGTGCCCTCGAATATCTTCAAGATGATGCCGAAAAAGGCGTGCGCACTCTTGCGAGTGCTGTATTGGCGGGGGGAGTTAATCTTTTTGCGACTATCGAGCTACCAAACGATTACATGGTAAATAAGTGCCTGTTTGAAACTGGAAAAACGAAGGTGGCAAAAGCTGGTTATGACGCATTGCTGAATATTCCACAGACAAGAAATATCGGCGAAATTTATTGGCTGGTGCTATACGACCGTGGACGCATAGCCGAGCAGGAAGATGACCGATCAGGTGCAATTAATTTCTACCGTCGAGCCATCGAAATCATAGAAGAGCAGCGTTCATCCATCAATACAGAGGCGAGCAAGATCGGTTTCGTTGGAGACAAGCAGGCCGTATATCACCATCTGGTGAAGGCCTTGTATGAAGATAAACAGTATGAGAAGGCCTTTGAATACGTGGAGCGGGCAAAATCCCGGGCACTGGTTGATGTTCTGGCGACAAAAAAGGATTTTGCCGTGAAGGGAGGAAACGAGAAGGAGATACGCACGGTTCTTGCCATGAACGATGCCGCCGAAGCGAAGGCGATCATCCTGGATGAGGACGCCGAGAAAGGCAGGACCCGCAGTCTCCGGATCAGGATAAGAGAAGATCTGATAAACAAGGCGCCGGAACTGGCCTCCCTCGTTACCGTCATCCACCAACCGATTACCGATCTTCAATCTTTAATCTCCAGGGAAGAAGCCCTGATCGAGTATTACTACCGGGACAAGGACATGTATGCCTTCATCCTTTCCGATGGCAAGCTGCAGACCGTAAAGCTGGACAGCGAAGGATTGGCGGAGAACATCCAAGCCTTCCGCAAGTTGATAGACACACCTGGCTCAGCCCAATTCATGGACATGTCAAAGAAGCTCTATAAACGCCTCTTTGAGCCTCTGGAGGGTAGCCTGAACAAGAAAAACCTCATTATCGTCTCCCATGGAGCCTTGCACTACCTCCCCATGAACGCCCTCCATGACGGAAATGGTTACATCATAGACCGTTACAGCATCCGCATGATGCCCAGCGCCAGCGCCATGAAGTACCTGGGGGAAAAGAAAACAGCCAGGCGGGAGGGTATTCTAGTCTTCGGCAATCCCGACCTCGGCGATCCCAAATATGACCTGGAGTATGCCCAGAAGGAGGCGACAGAGGTAGCCAGTATCCGTCCAAAATCGAAGGTCTTCGTCAGAAAGGAGGCAACGGAAGAGACGCTGCGCAAGTACTGTGAAGACTTCAGCTACCTCCATTTTGCCACCCACGGTCAGTTCAATCCAGATGCCCCGTTGAAATCGGCGCTCTTGCTTGCACCGGATGCCAAATACAACGGGATGCTTACCGTGGACAAGCTCTACTCTCTCAACCTGGACGCTAACCTTGTGACGTTGAGCGCCTGCGAAACAGGCTTGAGCAAGATTGCCAACGGGGATGATCTGGTGGGACTGACAAGAGGATTTCTTTATGCCGGATCGAGTTCGATTGTAGCCAGCCTCTGGAAGGTGGATGATCTTGCCACATCACAGTTGATGACCCGTTTCTACACTGAGCTGGATAAGACAAACAAGCGGGAAGCATTGAGAAAGGCCCAGCTGGAAACGAAGAAGAAATATGCCCATCCCTACTACTGGGCGTCCTTCCAGTTGATAGGGAGTGCTAATTAAAGAATCAACGTAAATAACGTTTTGCGAAAAGAGACTTTCCAAAGAATAACCAGCCCCCCCTGAAATTGGTTTAGTTTTTATGTTAGGATTCTGGCATAATTTGGGATCATAATGAAGGGAGAAACAAGATGAACAGATTGTCCATTAATTTACTGATAGTTTTGTGTCTGATCATTGGAGTCGGTTATGTGACGGGGATACAACAAGAGGCTGTTGCCGATGATGGACCTTATGGAAAATATTTTTACTCATTAGATTCAACTCAATATTTTGAACTGAAACCTGACGGTAAATATGTCGCAGCTGTGAGGGTGCATCATCCAAACAGGACATTCGGGGAAAAACTCGAGTTCTTTACTGGGAAGTATGTAGTGAAAGAAAATATTGTAAAATTTATGGGATTTTCAGGAAATGTAGAGTTAAAGCTTGAAGGTAATACCCTCGCACTAGTGAAGAAAAGGGGGTTGTGGTTTGAAGACGCAAAATACATAAAGAGATAACTCCTCCCATTCCAAAGCTTTATTCCAATAAGTAAAGATAGCATGTTCCAACCTCTAATTTTCAGTTCCAGCTATGCCCAAGGGTTGAAGACTTATATAGGTGTAGACGAGCACACTCGAGTTCCTTCCTGAAAGAGAGCGTCCGGTAATTATGAAAGGAGTGCACCCTTTCAATTCATAACAAATACAAGTCACGCCTGACGACAAACATCGGGGCTACATCCCATATTTTATGGCCAACATATCATTGACACACAAATGACATCTTCATATAATCGGACAGAAGCAAATGAATTCTCCGCAAACATGTATGTTTATCTATGAGAGGGAAACAGAGTGCAGTAGCTGCATATAAAAGCCCGAGGAGGAAACCGGTATGGCAAAGTCCCATGATGCACAAAAATCCGAGAAGAAAAAACCACTGAAAACAGCAAAAGAGAAGAAACAGGCAAAGCGGGAAAAGAAAAAGGGCTGAAAAAGAAGGCAGCGATGATGCCATCCCCTTTTGTGTAAAACTGTAAAATACCCACATTAAGGAGGGATTGCAATATGCCGATATTTATGATGTTTGGGAAGTATTCTACAGATGCGCTCAAGAAGGTTTCATCGGAACGAACGAGAAAGGCTGTCAAAATTATCGAGAAGAATGGTGGGAAAGTAATATCTATGTATGCTGTATTAGGAGAACATGACCTTGTTTTCACTATAGATTTTCCTGATGCAGAGAAAGCGCTGTTAACCTCAGTGACGTTAAATACACTGACGGGGATCTCTTTTGTCACATCACCGGTAGTTGATGTGGAACAGTTTGATAAATTGTTATCTGAAATCAAAGATATGTAATTTTTGACGAACTCGTAAAAAGTCAAAAACATCATAACATCTTGAAATAACATAACATATGTACATATTTTTCTTGACAGCTTTTCTAGAGAGTGGTATGAATCATGTTAAATATTAATAACATAGGTGCTGAGGCCATGATTCATACTCGCGATCACAAAACGCCCTACCTGATCGATCCCTGGGACTACCTGGGGCCCAAACGACGCAGACTTTTAGACGAGTCCTGGGCTGGTCTGTTCCGGGAGCATATCCTTTCCGAATTGCCCGTTGATACGATCGCTTCCTGTTATACCGACGGATTCGGGAGGCCGACCAAGGAGATCTTTGCCGCCCTGGGGGTATTGATTCTCCAGCAGATGCACGATCTGACGGACGAGGAGACCGTCTCTCAGTTCTCCTTCAATCTCCAGTGGCATTACGCCCTGGACATTCCCGGCGAGTCGGACGAGGCCAAATATTTGTGCCCCAAGACCCTCTGGACGCTCGGGGGCTGTCGCCTCGCACATTAAATT
>DFZO01000036.1 GCA_002383495.1 Syntrophaceae bacterium UBA4054
TTCTAACCTGGGCCCGTGATCCGGGTCGGGGACATTGTCTGGTGGGTAGTTTGACTGGGGCGGTCGCCTCCAAAAGAGTAACGGAGGCGCGCGATGGTTCCCTCAGGCTGATTGGAAACCAGCCGTAGAGTGTAAAGGCATAAGGGAGCCTGACTGTGAGACTTACAAGTCGAGCAGGTGCGAAAGCAGGTCTTAGTGATCCGGCGGTTCCGAATGGAAGGGCCGTCGCTCAACGGATAAAAGGTACGCCGGGGATAACAGGCTTATCCCCCCCAAGAGTTCACATCGACGGGGGGGTTTGGCACCTCGATGTCGGCTCATCGCATCCTGGGGCTGGATAAGGTCCCAAGGGTTTGTCTGTTCGCCAATTAAAGCGGTACGTGAGCTGGGTTCAGAACGTCGTGAGACAGTTCGGTCCCTATCTGTTGTGGGCGCAGGATATTTGAGAGGAGCTGTCCCTAGTACGAGAGGACCGGGATGGACGGACCGATGGTGTACCAGTTGTCACGCCAGTGGCATCGCTGGGTAGCCAAGTCCGGAAGGGATAACCGCTGAAAGCATCTAAGCGGGAAGCCCCCCTCGAGATAAGATATCCCTTTCAATGGAGACATTGGAACTGAAGACCCCTCGTAGACTACGAGGTTGATAGGTCAGGTGTGTAAGCACAGTAATGTGTTTAGCTTACTGATACTAATCGGTCGTGCGGCTTGACCATAATTTTAATAAATCCATGCGTGAAAGCTTTTGCGATTATTTCATGATATGCAGTTGTCTATAAATTCGAGATAGCATTTTCGGTGACTTTGGCGGAGAGGATCCACCCGTTCCCATCCCGAACACGGAAGTTAAGCTCTCCAGCGCCGATGGTACTGCATGGGTAACTGTGTGGGAGAGTAGGACGTCGCCGAATTTAAAATTAAAAAACCCCTTTCGAATCCGGAAGGGGTTTTTTTTGCTTTGCAAGGAAATTGCACTGTGTTAAGAAGCAATATCTAAATCCGAAGCACTAAATTCTGAAAATGGGAAAGAGAAATTCACGACAAGAGCATGTTTTTGTTTAGGATTTAGAAATTAGGATTTAGTATTTGAGGTGTTGAGATGTCCGGTCATTCCAAATGGGCGACGATCAAGCGGAAAAAAGGCGCCGCCGACGCGAAGCGTGGAAAGGTTTTCACAAAACTCATAAAAGAAATAACCCTTGCGGCAAGGTTGGGGGGAGGGGACCTGGAAGGCAATGCGAGGCTGAAGCAGGCTATCCTGACGGCCAAGGCGGAGAACATGCCCAAGGACAACATCGATAGAGCGATCAAGAAGGGAAGCGGTGAACAGGGCGGGGCGGCCGCTTTTGAGGAGATCACTTATGAAGGATACGGCCCTGGCGGGGTTGCAATCCTCGTAGATGTCATGACGGATAACAGGAAGCGGACCGTGGCCGAGATACGGCACATTTTCGCAAAGTATGGCGGCAACCTGGCGGAAAACGGCTCCGTGGCTTGGATCTTCGAAAAGATGGGGAGCATCCTGCTTGACAAGAAAGGTGTTGATGAAGACCACCTGATAGAGGTGGCGCTCGAAGCGGGCGCCCAGGATGTGCGGGAAGAGGAAAACGAATATGAAGTGATCACAGAGCCCGCATCCTTTGAGAGCGTTCGAAAGGCTATCGAGGCGGCCTCCTTCAAGTACATTGAAGCCAAGATCAGCATGATTCCCCAGAATACAGTGAAGTTGACGGAAGACAAGGCTGGCTCCATGCTCAAACTTATGGAGAAAATGGAAGACAATGATGATGTCCAGAATGTCTACGCCAACTTTGATATACCCGATGACGTGATGGAGAGACTAAGTTAGGCTGTTCAAAAACGCCCATCTGCTGCGTTTCCCTCGTCCTTCGTCACTGCGACGTACGCAAAAGTACGACTCGTTCCTCAGGACGTCGGGGGCCTTGCGTCTGAACATTTTTGAACAGCCTAAGGTTAGATAAATTCAACTGTTGCGTCGGAATCGAAACTCTGAGTTTTTTTACAAAGTGAGCTGAGCAATTGCGAATTTTGGGAATCGATCCGGGCACGAATATCACCGGCTACGGGGTCATTGAAAAACACCGGAATGGACTTACGGAGATCCTTCACGGCGAGATCAGGGTCCCACGGGATCAACTTCTTTCAGAGCGATTGGTGCGAATCTACGACGGCTTGATGGAGGTCGTAAAAAAATCAAATCCTGACAGGGTGGCCCTGGAGGATATTTTTTACGGCAAGAACGTCAAGAGCCTGATCAAGCAGGGTCACGCGAGAGGCGTGATTCTGCTGGCGGCTTCTCACAGCGGGCTCCCGGTCTACGAGTATTCGCCTCTTGAGATAAAGCAGGCTGTTGTCGGTTACGGCCGTGCTGAAAAGAGCCAGGTTCAGCAGATGGTTAAGGTGATTCTCGGAATGCCGGTGGTGCCCACTGCGGATGCGGCAGACGCCCTGGCTGTCGCCATCTGCCACTCGAATTTCGGAAAAACAGGGGCCATCTGAAAGGCGGCTGATGATTGCCAACATCAAGGGCATCTTGATTCAGAAATCCGTGAACAGCATTGTCATTGATGTCCAGGGAATCGGTTATCATGTCTTTGTTCCTTTGAGCACTTTCTATGAACTCCCCGACATCGGCCTGCCGGTTTCCCTGAAGATTTATACTCATGTGAAAGAGGACGCCATCCATCTCTTCGGTTTCCGGACGTCCGAGGAGAAGGATGTCTTTCAGCTCATGATCTCCGTGGCGGGAATCGGCCCGAGGCTTGCGACCAATATCCTGTCCGGTATTTCGGCGCCGGAATTGGCAAGGGCCGTCTGCGCGGAGGATCTGAAAAAGCTCGTGAGCATTCCGGGAATCGGAAAGAAAATGGCCGACAGGATGATCTTCGAGTTGAAAGACAAATTGCTCAAGATTCTCCTCGTGGAGGCAGAACCCCTTTCCGGAGCCGGTGAGGATTCCAGTGAGCGCGTCAAAGAAGATGCCCTCTCGGCACTGGTCAACCTGGGTTATAAAAACAGTGTGGCAAAAGATGTGGTGGAGAAGGTGATTGAAGAATCGGATGGAGACGTGGCGCTGGAGTCGCTGTTGAAAAAAGCCCTGAAAATGCTGGCAAAATGAGAACAGTAGGATTCGAGGTGCCGAGGATTCAAGGGGTCCAGTCGCGAAACGTCCTTGAATTTTTTAACTCGAATCCTTGACCCCTTGGACCCTGGAACCCTTGTATTATGAAAGACTCTTTTATCAGCCCCGCGAAACTCGAAGACGAAAACGGCTACGAGGTTACTCTGCGCCCCAGGAACCTCAGTGAATATGTGGGGCAGGAAAAGGTCAAAGAGAACCTTTCCATTTTTATTGAGGCGGCGAAAAAGAGAAACGAGGCCCTCGACCACATGCTCCTCTACGGTCCCCCCGGGCTTGGCAAAACGACCCTGGCGTACATCACGGCAAGGGAGATGGACGTCGATCTCAAGGTCTCCTCCGGTCCGGTCATTGAACGTCCTGGAGATCTCGTGGCTGTCTTGACGAATCTCCACGAGCAGGACATTCTATTTATTGATGAAATTCACAGGCTGCCCCACGTGGTAGAGGAAATTCTATATCCCGCCATGGAAGACTACAACATCGATATCATGATCGGCCAGGGACCTTCGGCTCGGACGATGAAGCTGAAAATCCCGAGATTCACCCTGATCGGGGCGACAACGAGAGCGGGTCTTCTCACTTCTCCGCTTCGGGATCGATTCGGCATGAGTTTCCGGCTCGAATATTACTCACCCGACGAGCTTTCCATTATCGTCAGGAGGTCAGCGAAGATTCTCTCAATCGTCATTGATGATGAAGGAGCCCGCGAGATTGCAGGCCGTTCGAGGGGAACGCCGCGCATCGCGAACCGTCTTTTGAAGAGGGTGCGGGATTTTGCCCAGGTCAGGGCCGACGGGGGCATCAGCGGTTCCGTGGCCAGAAGCGCCCTTGAAATGTTTGAGGTCGATCACAGGGGTTTTGACCAGATGGATCGCAAGATACTGCTTACCCTGATTGATAAATTCGGCGGAGGACCCGTGGGTATCGAGAGTCTCTCGTCGGCCATCGGCGAAGAGAGAAATACCATTGAAGATGTTTACGAGCCTTTTCTCATCCAGGAGGGCTACCTGCACCGGACGGCACGGGGCCGTGTCGCCACGAAGCTGGCTTACGAGCATTTCGGGAAGCAGTGGACGAACAGTCAAAAAGAATTGTTCTAGCGAGAGGCAAAAGGCGCGGGGCTAAGGGCAAAGGGTAAAGAAAAAAACAAACTCCTTTAACATCCTTTTGCCGTTTGCCTTTAGTCCTTAGCCATTTTCATCATGAAAATTTTGATGCACATCTGTTGCGCGCCCTGCACCATCTATCCCCTCAGGGTTCTGAGGGAGATGGGGCACGAGGTCAGGGGGTTCTTTTATAACCCCAACATCCACCCCTATCTCGAATACCGGAAGCGGATGGATACACTGAAGAATTATGCCGAGAGGGCGGGCCTGGAGATCCTTGCGGATGAGGATTATGCCCTTCATGAATTCCTCAGGGCGATCACTTTCAGGGAAAAGGACAGGTGCCGATACTGCTACGAACTCCGCCTTACCCGAACGGCCGCAATGGCCCATGCCGGAGGGTTTGAGGGGTTCACAACGACGATCCTTTACAGCAAATTCCAGAACCACGATCTCGTGAGGGAAACCGGCGAGGCCCTGGCGAAGCAGGCGGGAACGAGATTTGTCTACCTCGATTTTAGGGATGGATGGAAGGAAGGCGTTGAAACATCAAAGAAACTGGGTCTATACAGGCAGCAATATTGCGGCTGCATATATAGCGAGAAGGAGAGATATGTAAAATAAGAGGCATTGGGCATCAGGCGTCAGGCATTGGGAGGGGCGAAAGGCAAAGGGCAAAAGCCAGGGACAAAAGGCGAAAAGGCTGAAGGCGAAGGGCTAAAAAAAGGAAAAATCCTTTTATTGCGTTGATTATGTTTCAGAAGTGTGTCGGCCACAACACAGAAGACAGAATTCTCCTTTATTTCTTAGAATCCCCATTTTGAATTTCCGGAGAAAAATCCACATTAACGGTCAGTTAGATTCAAGGGCGGCATAATTGAAATATTGGCTGGATGGTATGGATGTTGCTTGCATTGAATATCGGAATAAGCGAAATTGGCTTTAAATACACTTTCAGTCGTGAAACAAATCAGAACAGGATAAGATGTATCTTCAAAAAACGATAAAAAGTGAAGTAAGGTGCCACAGCGTCGGTTTGCATTCGGGCCGGAAGGTCAACATGACGTTGAAACCCGCCGGTGTTGATGAAGGCATTGTCTTTGTCCGCAAGGATCTTTCGGGCGAAAATCGAATAAAGGCCGAACTGCAGAATGTTTTTGATACTACCCTGGCGACAACGCTTGGCATGAATGGAACGAGAGTTTCCACGGTTGAGCACCTGCTTTCAGCCTTTCGGGGAGTGGGTGTTGACAACGCTGTAGTCGAAGTCGATTCCTTTGAAGTCCCGATCATGGACGGAAGCGCCCTCCCCTTTATCAATATCATGAAGCATTGCGGTACGAAAGTTCAGAACAGGGGCCGGAGATTTATCGTCATTAAAAAGGAAGTCTCCGTTTCCGACAGAGAGGGGGAGGCAAAGCTTTTGCCCTCTGCGGAGTTTAAGATCACCTACCGGATGGGATACGACCATCCCCTCATCGGGGACCAGACCTATCATATGGTCTTTTCGCACGATGCCTATGAGCAGAATATATGTGCCGCCCGGACCTTCGGATTTTTGAAGGATGTGGAATATCTCCAGGCGAAAGGTCTTGCCCTGGGGGGCTCTCTGAACAACGCCATCGTTCTGGATGATGAGAAAATTATCAACAAAGAGGGCCTCCGATTCCCCGATGAACTGATAAAGCACAAGGTTCTTGATGCCATCGGCGATCTTTTCCTTCTGGGCATGCCGATCATCGGTCACTTCATAGGCAATAAATCCGGCCACCGGCTCAACAACCTTCTTCTCAGGGAACTCTTGTCCCGGCCGGACTGCTGGATCGTTGTGAGTCACTTTGACGGGGAAAAGAAAATGAACAGGATGAAAAATGCCCCTTCGGAGCGTGATACCGTCAACGCAAGTCGGGCCTGAACGGAGGCATTACGGAAAGTTCTTTAATGTTGAATAGTTAAAAACACAACCATCCTTCGCAGAGCAAATATAGCTTGCTTTTATTATTCCTTTCTTAGTATATCCAGCCGATATAAAATTTCACCGGTATTGCCTCAAGCGCTTCTATTTAATTCCTGATCGGACAGGTAGCCGCAAAGGAGTTTCCATGCTTAAAAAGATATTTGTTGTCCTCATGATTCTGGGGTCTATTATTCTTTTACCCGGGAGGGGATACAGCCTGGAAGCGAGAATCACCGACTTCCTGATCAACACAAGCGACAGGGACCTGCTCGTGCACTTCAAGGTAAAGGACTGTTTTACAAAGAAGATGGAAGAAGCCATCCTTGCCGGCATTCCCACGACCTTTACCTTTTTTCTGGAGCTACATAGGGAAAGGGATTTCTGGTTTGACAGCAAGCTTGTTTCCGGCGTGACCCGACACACCGTCAAGTACGATACGGTAAAGAAAATCTTCTATGTGACCTTCAGCGGGAACGGCAGGGGACCCCTTGAATTCTCGGACTTTGATAAAGCCAAAAGAGCCATGGAAGAGGTAAACGCCGCGGCGCTGGCACCCCTGAACCAGATGATTAAAGACGGCCGTTACTACGTCAAAGTCAAGGCGAAGCTGGACAAGGTCCGCCTGCCCCTGAGCATGGAGTACGTCTTTTTCTTCGTTTCCCTGTGGGACTTTGAGACCGGATGGGAAAGAAAGGATTTTGTATATAAATAGGCGAAAGGCGAAGGGCTAAGGGGAAAAAGAAAGAATAAAAAAATCTTTTCCTTTAGCCTTTAGCCCTTTGCCTTGTGCCCCAACTTATGAAAGCCGTAGTGTAGAGTCACGAATTTGGGAAACTCACCAGTCGATATCAAGGAACAGAGAAGGCGGCGCAGAGAGCGGATCCTCATCATTGTCACGTTCTTTTTCATCGTCGCCCTGACGTATATCGAAAGCCGTCTATCGAGTGTCGAGAGCCTGATCCCTTTCTCGCATAACGTCCTTATTTTCGGTCTCATCAATATCAACATCATCCTGATCCTTCTGCTGATATTCCTGATCGTCAGAAATGTGGTCAAGCTTGTCTATGAGCGGAGGCATGGCATTCTTGGCTCCAAGCTTCGGAC
Source organism: Syntrophaceae bacterium UBA4054 (assembly GCA_002383495.1). Classification (GTDB taxonomy): domain Bacteria; phylum Desulfobacterota; class Syntrophia; order Syntrophales; family UBA4778; genus UBA4054. The sequence goes on from DFZO01000036.1 coordinate 7,330, forward strand.
AAAACTCGTGGCGGCCTTTGTCAGCCTCTCTCTGATACCCACGGTTGCCCTTTTTCTCGTTTCCGTCAATTTTCTTTCCTACAGCATTGACCACTGGTTTGATATCAAGGTCGGCGGTGCCCTGAACATGTCTCTCGAAGTGGCCCAGGCTTACTATCAGCAGTTCAGCGAGAGTTCGAAATATTATGCCAAGCAGTTGAGTTCCATCATCACGGAAAATCAGTTGTACGAGAAGGACAGGAACGTCTATCTGAAAGCCCTGATCGAGCAGAGACAGAAGAGCCTGAATCTCACGCTCATAGAGGTCTATTTCAAGACCCCGGGGAATAATCTGATCGTCCGGGGAACAGACAATGTGGACATCGTCCCTATCAAGCCATCCGCAAAAGTCATGGAAGATGTCTTCACCGGGAAAGAGGTGTCGACCATAGAGTCCGTCCATGAGGGTGACGTGATCAGCGGCCTTTCTCCCATTTATACAAAGCGCGGCCCGAGGGACGTGATCGGGCTTGTGGGGGTCTATTATTATATTCCAAACGGTCTCGTGAACCGCATGGATCATATCGCCAAAACGTCGGAAGAATACAAACAGTTCCGGATTTTGAAGAACCCGATCAAACTGAGCTACATCATTACCCTGTCCATCGTGACCCTCCTGATCGTTTTTTCCGCGACATGGTTCGGTCTCTTTCTTGCCAAGGGTATCACCGTGCCCATTCAGGATCTGGCGGAAGCCACTCATAAAATAGCCCAGAGGAATCTCGACCACCAGATCGATATTAAAGCTGATGACGAGATAGGGGTGCTGGTCGATTCCTTCAATAAGATGACCCGGACCCTCAAGCAGAGCAGCGAAGACCTTGAACGGGCCAACATAACCCTTGACCAGCGGCGGAAGTACATGGAAACGGTGCTGCGCAATGTTTCGGCAGGGGTGGTTTCCATCGACAGGGAAGGGGTCATCACCACCATAAACCGGGCGGCCGAAAAAATGCTGGACATCAAGACGGAAAAAGTATTGAACCGGCGCTATCAGGATGTCCTGAGGCCCGAGCACATGGACCTGGCAAATGAGTTTTTGAGGGAAATGAAAGAGAACAGCAGCGCTTTTATCGAGAAACAGATACAGATCATGCTGAAAGACAGGGCACTCACGGTATTGGCGACGACCAACACGCTGGAGGATGACGACGGCAATTACATGGGACTGGTTGTCGTTTTCGAGGATCTCACTCAGCTTCAGAAGGCGGAGAGGCTGGCGGCCTGGCGGGAAGTGGCGAGACGCATAGCGCACGAGATCAAGAACCCGCTGACCCCCATCCAGCTTTCCGCTCAGAGGCTGCAGAGAAAGTACGGGGATAAACTGGGCGACGATGCGGCTGTCCTGCAGGAATGCACGAAGACGATTATCGATCAGGTTCATGGCCTCAAGAATCTGGTCAACGAATTCTCCCGATTTGCCAGGATGCCCATGACGACTCCCGCATCCAATGATTTGAACGAAGTCGTCACCGGGGCCGTGGCCCTTTTTCAGGACGCGCACAAAGACGTATCTTTTTTACTGCAGCCGGATCCTGAAATTCCCAGCCTGAACCTGGATGCCGAGCAGATCAAGCGGGTCATGATCAATCTTCTGGATAACGCCATTGCCGCAGTTCTGAAAGGTGATGGAAAGATTGAAATCAGAACGTCTTATGATAAAATAAACAGACGGGCCCGGGTGGAGGTCATTGATAACGGGAGCGGCATATCGCCGGCGGATAAGATGAAAATGTTCGAACCCTATTTTTCCACGAAAAAATCAGGAACGGGACTGGGCCTTGCCATCGTCAGTTCCATCATATCGGACCATGCGGGTCAGGTCAGCGTGCGGGACAATCCTCCGCGGGGGACGATTGTATCTTTTGAGTTGCCTGTATGAAACAGGCGAAAGGCAAAAGGCGAAGGGTGAAAGGAAAAAAACAGGATTCAAGACATTCGGGAACATTGTTTATTACATTCGATATTGTTTCGAAATTGGAAATTAGAAATCTGGTGCCCTTAGCCCTTAGCCCCTTGCCTTTAGCCCAAGATCATTTGTGAAGGAAATTATGACCTACAAGACGATCATGGTTGTTGACGACGAGGAGAGCATTCGTCAAACCCTGCAGGGGATCCTTTCCGACGAAGGGTACAAGGTGATCATGGTGGGCAGCGGGGAAGATGCCCTCAAGATGATTGAAGAGGAACTCCCGGACCTCGTTCTTCTCGATATCTGGCTGCCCGGCATGGACGGCATTGAAACGCTCAATCTGATCAAACGCGATTACCCGCAGATTCAGGTCATCATGATGTCGGGGCACGGCACCATCGAAACGGCCGTCAGGGCTACGAAACTGGGGGCCTTTGATTTCTTCGAAAAACCTCTTTCTCTCGACAAGGTTGTGCTGATCATCAATCACGCCCTGGACCTTGTCCGTCTGGAGGAAGAAAACCGCCTGCTGAGACAGAAATTCCCTCAGGATTATGAACTGACCGGCGAAAGCAAGGCCACGATGGACTTGAAAGAGATAATATCGATCGTGGCGCCCACGAATGCCTGGATTCTGATCATGGGGGAGAACGGGACCGGAAAGGAACTCGTCGCCCGGTCGATCCACAGGCAGAGCAGGCGGGCCAGAAAACCTTTCATCGAAGTCAACTGCGCCGCCATTCCCGAGGATCTCATCGAAAGCGAGCTTTTCGGGCATGAAAAAGGGGCCTTCACGGGCGCCACATCGGCCAAGAAGGGGAAGTTCGATCTTGCCAATGAAGGCACGATCTTTCTCGACGAAGTCGCGGACATGAGTCTCAAAGCGCAGGCGAAAATACTCCGGATTCTCCAGGAGAAAAAATTTGAGCGGGTCGGCGGGACAAAGATCATAGACACGGATGTCCGGGTGATCGCGGCGACCAACAAAGATCTGGAGAAGGAGATGGAGTCGGAAAAGTTCAGGCAGGATCTTTACTACCGCCTGCACGTTATTCCTCTTCAGGTTCCACCTCTGAGGGAGAGAAAAGAGGACGTCCCCCTTCTCGCGGCCCGTTTCCTGAGAGAATTTTGTGCCAAAGAAGGAATCGAGGACAAAACGATCGGCGAAGATGCCCTCGCCATTCTGATGGGTCATGACTGGCCGGGCAATGTGCGGGAGCTGAAAAATATCATAGAAAGACTTGTGATCCTGACGACGGGAAAGGTCATCCGGTCGGAGGATATTCCTCCATTCATGAAGACGACCCACCTGGAAAGCTGGGATGATCTTGTTCTCTCGCTCAATTCTTTCAGGACGGCAAAGACGGAATTTGAAAAGAGGTTCATCGCCAGAAAGCTTCAGGAAGCGGAAGGCAACGTTTCGAAAACGGCCGATCTCATTGGATTGGAGAGGAGCAACCTGCACCGCAAGATCAAGAGTTACGGGCTGGACACGAAGAAGGAATAGAAGATAAGAAGTTGAGAGGGTGAGAAGTTGAGAAAAAGATAACAAAAAACATTTTTATCGCATCTTCTCAACTTCTCATCTTCCTATCTTCGAAACTGTGTCCGGAACCAGGATACCGTCTCTTCGAGTCCCTTCCTGAATGAGACTTCCGGTTCGAATCCGAGAAATTTCCGGGCGAGGGAAATGTCGGCCATGGAATGGCGGACATCCCCTTTTCTTTGCTCCGCGAAGACAGGCCCGATATCTGTCTTGAGAATATTTCCGAGTTCATCGAGCAGCTGGAGGAGGGTGAAACGCCTGTTGCAGGCCGTGTTGAACACCCGTCCCACGGCATCAAGAGGCGCGGCGCAGGCCAGGAGATTGGCCCGGACCACGTCTTCCACGAAGGTGAAGTCTCTCGATTGTTTCCCGTCTCCGTAAATAACAGGCTGCTTATCTTGAAAGAGAGCCTTGATGAACCTCGGGATGACGGCGGCGTATTCGGATTCGGGGTCCTGCCTCGGACCAAAGACGTTGAAATAACGGAGAGCCACGGTTTCCAAACCGTAGAGGCGATGAAAGAGCCCGCAGTAGGTTTCCCCGACGAGCTTGCTCAGGGCATAGGGTGACATCGGATTCGGCGTCATCGTTTCTACCTTCGGCGGCGGGCTTCCCGATTCATCCGCCATCCTGTCCGTGGGCTGATCACCATAGACGGACGAGGAAGAGGCATATACGAATCGTTTCACTCCGCCGTCCCGGGCTGCGACCAGCAGGTTCAGCGTTCCCGTGATATTGATCTCGTTTGTCAGGAGGGGGTCTTCGACGGAGCGGGGCACGGAACCGAGCGCCGCCTGATGAATGACATAATCCATTCCCGCCAGGGCTTTGCGGCAGACATCCGGGCTGCGGATATCGCCTTCCATGATTTCGATCTTTTCTGAATTCGGAAAGGAGAGATTGCTTCTTTTCCCGGTCAGAAAATTGTCCAGAACGCGCACTTTCTTTCCCCTCTTCAGCAGGGACTCGGCCATATTTGAACCGATGAATCCCGCTCCGCCTGTTACGAGAAAGTTCATGAAACAGCCCCCCGATGAAAGAGATTAACTCTGTCCATTGATATCGAACTTCGCCTTGAGATCCGCGACGGAAAAGCGGTTAAAAGGCAGAAACCCCAGACCCAGGACGACAATGAGACCGACGCTCAGAACGTGTAAAACGATGGCGTAACTCAATGCGTCCGCCTTGGAGATGCCGAAAAGGGAAAGCCCCAAAATGCAAAAATAATGAAAATTTCCTACAAACCCCGGTGCCGTCGGAATGGTGATGCCGATGATGAGGATGGCCATCAGGACGAAGGGTGCGGTGGCGGGGAGGTGAAAGCCGAAAGAGAGAAAAAGAAGGTAGATGGCCAGGACGTCGACAAACCACATGAGCAGGGAGAGGAGGATCACGTAAAAGATCATTCTTCCCTCAGAGAGAATGGCAACCCCATCGATGAAGTGATGAAGGAGATCTTCCAGCCTGTGATGAAACCTGTCCGGCAATCTTTGAAGAAGGGGCAACAGGGTATTCAGTGCCCTTTCCCTTTTTAAAATGATGAAGATCAGAAAAAAAAGAATGGCCAGCGTTATGGCGAGAAAGAGGATACTGGATTTCATCAGCCACGAAGGCAGAGGCATGAAGAACAGGACACCGAAAAAAATGGTGAGCACGGTGAGAATATCAAAGACGCGCTCCACGACCACCGTTCCAAGCGCCGCGGCCATCCGGATGGAACTCTTCCCCGTGATGAGATAGGGTCTCGCCAGTTCGCCGATTCTCGCCGGTATGGCTACGACAGCGAGGAAACCCACGCTGGTCACGGCAAAGAGGTCGAACTGCCCGATCTTTTCAAAAGGGCTCAGCAGGAGACCCCAGCGGTAGGATCTCAGAATCTGGATCAGCAGAAGCAGAAAGAGGACGGGACCGATATAGCCATAGTTCACCGCGCGAAAGCCATCTGCGACCGACCCGGGATCGATGCCCTTCAGGGAAAGATAGACAAAAAGGGCGCTCAGGGCTGTCCCGATGATCATTTTTTTCTTCATGGACGCTTCCGCAAAAAAATGCCCGGATAGAAAAAACGGCTATGGAAGGCGCTTTTTCAGGCCGGGCTTCGAAGGTTACTTCTTTCCAAGGTTGTCGGAAATCTTGTCATGAAGCAGCTGAGAGGACAGCTTGTTTCCTATGACGCCCACGCGGACGGAAACGGTGGTCTGGTTTTTCGCCTTGTACTTGACGGAAAAGGTCACCTTCTCATCGTTGATAAAGGCCACGATGGTTCCCTGGGCAATCTCCTTGTTGGGTTCCACATCAAGGCCTTTCATGTCGGCAATGGTTTTTTCACAGGCCGACCAGGTTCTGTCGAAAGAGGAGTAATAGTCCGTCTTCATTTCGCCGTTTATCCAGAGATAGGTTCCCGACGCCGACCCCACGGCGGCCCCGCCTACGACGAGGGGCGCACAACCGGCGGCGAGAAGGCAGATACCCACGACCAAAGAAACCCATGCGCTTCTTATATTGAACATCTTTCTTCTCCTTCCGGTATTTGATAAACCTTTAAATCATAAAGAAGATACGATTGCAAGTCCTTCACATGCAATCCGCCTCAGGCGGTTTCCGTTTGGCTGGCTTCGGACGGTTTCTTTTCCGCTGCTTCACCAAAGGCCTTGAGGGTCTGGGCGATGGATCTTAATTTTTTATCTACGAGATCGTTTATGGCATTCTCAGGATAGTTGCCTTTCTCGTCTTTCACGCCCGCTTCGACGCCGGTCAGGATCGTGATCCCTTCGTCAATCGTACTCACGGGGTAGATATGGAACCTTCCTTCCTTGACGGCTTCGACCACATCTTTCCTGAGCATCAGTTCCGGAACGTTCAGGGTAGGGATGAGAACACCCTGCGTGCCCGTGAGGCCCTTGGCCCTGCATACATCGTAAAAGCCTTCTATTTTATAATTAACTCCGCCGATGGGCTGGATCTCCCCATTCTGGTTGACCGAACCCGTCACGGCGAGATCCTGCCTGACTGGGCATTCCGTGAGGCTTGACATGATGGCGTAAATCTCCGTCGAAGACGCGCTGTCCCCATCCACTCCCCCGTAGGATTGTTCAAAGCACAGGCTTGCGCTCATGGTGAGGGGCTTATCCTGAGCATATTTCCCCCGGAAGTAACCTTCCAGGATCAGAACACCCTTGTCGTGGGTCTTGCCGGAGAGCTTTGCCTCTCTCTCGATATTAATAACGCCGGCCCTTCCCATGGAGGTCTTCGCCGTTATTCTGGATGGCTTTCCGAAGGCATGATCCCCGAGGTCATAGACCGAAAGCCCGTTGACCTGCCCCACGACCTCTCCCTCCGTATCGATCATGATGGTCCCGTCGTCAATCATTTCCTGGATCTTATCCTCGATGAGATTGACCCGGTCGACCTTCTCTTCGTAAGCCCTGTCCACGTGCCGATCGGTGACGATCCCGCTTCCCTCCTGAGAGGCCCAGTAATGGGATTCCCGTATCAGGTCGGAGATGCTGCTGAAGCGGGTGGACAGCTTTTTCTGTCTCCCCGTGAGCCGGACCCCGTGTTCAATGATGGATGCCACCGCATTCCTGTCGAACTGCAGAAGCTTTTCATCCTCGATGATTCGCTTGATGAAGCAGACGTAGTCCGTTATGTGCTTTTCCTCGTTGTTCATCTCCGTGTCGAAATCGGACTTTGTCTTGAAGATTTTTTTGAAGTCCTCCTCGTAAATGTAAAGGATCCGGTAGATGTGGTCGTCTCCGATCATCACGACCTTGACATCCAGCGGGATAGGCTCGGGCTTGAGGGCTGTCGCGACGATGCCGTAAGGGTCGTAGGGCTGCATGTTCAGGCACCGGTTCTTCAGCGTTCTCTTCAGGGTATACCAGACACCCGGCTCGATCAGGGCATCGAGGGCCATAAAGACAAGATACCCTCCGTTGGCCCTCAGGAGTGATCCAGCCTTGATTTTGGTAAAATCGGTCCTCCAGAAACCGGATCGGTCTATCTCCCTCTCAATGGTGCCGAAAAGGTTCTTGTAAGTTGGATCCGTTTCCATGATGACGGGCGCCTTATCCGTGAGGGAGTTGTCCACGAGAACATTGACTTTGTATTCCGTGAATTTCTGCAAAGAAGGCGGGGCCATGGGGAAGGGCATGGCCGGCTGCTGCTCCTCATCTTTTTCCTTGAAGGTTTTGAGGTTGGAGAGGATATGCTCCTGCACCTCGTCAAGATATCCGTGTATTTTTTCGTTTTCATCCCCGTGCTTCATCCGGATATCGGAGATGATCTCGCTGACGACGGGCTGTCCGCTCCTGTATTCCAGTGAATCTATTTCCCGCCGCATTTCTTTTTCGAGCTGTCTCGTCTCTCTCATCAGGGACTCCAGTTCAATCCTGAAATCCATCAGCTTCTTTTTTATTTTCTCCAGATCCTCCCTGCTGAATTTGTCCTGGTCCGCCAGGGCTTCCAGTTGTTCGAAAGGCACGGGCTTTCCCTCATAAACAGGGACCACATCCTGACGTGTGAAGGGTCCGATCTGGAACTGCACGAGCTGGAAGCCTTCTTTCAGAATCCGGTCATTGAAGTTCCGGACCATCTCCTTCTGTTTCGTGCGGAAGCTTTCCATGACCTCTTCGGAGGTCTTCTTGAACTGATCGCTCTCGAATATGAGGGGAATCTGCTTCGTGAGATTGGAAACGAGATCATCCATCTCCTGCGAAAATTTCTGGCCCATGCCCGCGGGAAGCGTGATGACCCTCGGCATGTCCGGGTTCTTGAAGTTGTTCACGTAACAGATATCGTCGGGGATCTTTTTCTCAAGATCCAGCTTTTTCATCACCCTCCGGATCGTGGAGGTCCTTCCGGTTCCTGTTTTTCCTGAGACATAGATGTTATAGCCGGGGCTTTTGATGGTCAGTCCCATTCTCAGGGCCTTTACGGCCCGTTCCTGTCCGATGATTCCCTCCGAATACTCGCATTCTTCTGTCGTCTTGAATTCAAAGGAATCCGGATCGCAGCGCCACCTCAATTTTTCGACGGGAACTTCCTCAAAACGAACCTTCTTATCCATTGTTCCTTTCTCCAGGAAGAAGCTTGTTGATATCCATGAATTCAAAAAGAAGTAAACTGTGGAAAAATAATATAAAGCAAGTTTTTTTAATTGTCCAACCTTTTATGGGCGCAGGCCACTCAAGCGGGGGTATGGAGGATCATTCTTCAGGCTGTCGTTTCTTACTTAGTGCTTTCAAAAGTTTTTCCCGGTAGAAATAGACCAGAACAAGAATCACGGCCGTGAAACCGATAATGGCATAGAGGGCCGGCATCTGGTCGTTCCGGACGCAGCTTCCCCCGATGGAAAGCATGATGGTTCCGAATAATCGTCCCATTATGGAGACGATCAGAAAAAGCCTGGTTCGCATGTGGCTGAGCCCCATGATGTAGCACAGGGCGTCCTTGGGAAAACCCGGGATAAGGAACATGATAAAGGTGACGAGGGCTCCCCGGTGTTCCATGAAATAATCGTATTTTGCAAGGATGTTCCTGCTCACTACCTTTTCGACGAAAGGCAGACCGAGAACTCTGGCGAGCAGGAAGGCCAGCCAGGAACCGATGGTCAGGCCTATGGTCGAATAAAGGGTTCCCATGACCGGTCCGTAAAGATAGCCGCCAATGAGTCCCGTCACTTCACCGGGAAGCGGCGCCACGAGCACCTGCGAGACCTGAAAGGAGATGAAAATGAAAGTGGAAAGCGGCCCGGATCCAAAGGAATGGATAAAAGCGACAGCCTTTTTCCGGTCCAGGAAAAACGTGTGGAGGTCAAAATGGAAGAAGAGAAATGTCGCCGCACCGATGATCAGGAACAGAACGAGAAGCCTGAGGAAGGAGTGATTTGTCTCCGCAGCCTGCCCTTGCCTCTGATCGTCAGGCGGTGCAGCCTTCATGCTGTTTTCTGTGGGCATATCGTTAATCGTTATCCTCGTGTCGGCCGGCTGCGAGGAATTATTCTCACACACTATATGTAATGAGCACGGAGCCTGTCAAGACCAAAAAAACCCCGGAATTTATCAGAAAAAACCGTGAAAGAAGAATTGGTCGGCAAGGATCAGTATTCCCAATGTCCAGACATACCAGGAGAAACCGCGCAGGCTCTTCTTCTCGATCACCCAGAGCATGAAACGGATCGCTGCATAGCCGAAGAGCGCGGCCGAGATCATACCCAAGACCAGTTCGGTCGTGCCGATCCCCGTTCCCGCCCTGACCATGGCAATCAGGGGCTTCGTCTTGACAACGGCGGCTCCCAGGATAGCCGGTATGGAAAGAAGAAAGGAAAAGCGCGCTGCAAGTTTGCGGTTCAGACCCCTTAGAAGAGCCCCCGCGATCGTCATGCCCGAGCGTGAGACGGCGGGAATAATGGCTATGCCCTGAAGCGTTCCGATAAAAACGGCATCCAGGCAGGTCATGCCTTCAACGTCCTTGTCATGGGCCCGGGTCGTCTCGGCCCACCAGAGGACGGCCCCGGTGACGAGAAATCCGGCGCCCAGGCTTGCCCCGGAACTGAACATCTCCTCAAAGATGTCCTTGAAAAGCAGCCCCAGAATGCCCGTGGGTATGGTTCCGGCGATGACAAGAAGGGTAAGGCGGCTGAAGGGTTTCCGGATCATGGCCAGGATATCTCTCCAGAACACGGTGATAAGTGCTGCCACGGTCGCCACGTGCACGGCCACGTCAAAAATCAAGGCGCCTTCCTCAATGCCGAAAAGCCGCTGAAAAAGAACCAAATGCCCTGAACTGCTGACGGGAAGAAACTCCGTCAGACCCTGCACGATTCCCAGAAAAACCGCTTCCCATGATGTCATTTAAACAATCCCTGGCCGTGATGTTCTTCAGAAAAAGTGTGCTGATACTTTCACAATCGATTCAATGAGTCCACCAAAATTTCAAATGTTGACAAATCAAGAAGTTTCTTGCAGATTGACCATCGGCTTGAAGAGCGGGAGAACCCGCGGCGAAAGAAAATAATCAGAAGAGGAATTTATGAGCACGCAGGAATTTCACAGCAAATCAATTGATGATCTGTTGAAAGAGTTGGGGACCCATGTCGAGAAAGGGCTTAGCCAGGCCGAGGCCGAAAGCCGGCTCAGAAAAAACGGCCCCAATGAACTCATGGAACGCCCGCGGCCGGGCTTTTTCCAGTTGCTTCTGAACCAGTTCAATAATTTTCTGGTCATCATCCTGATCATCGCCGCTGTCGTGTCTCTGATGCTGGGAGAGTATATCGATGCCATTGCTATCATGGTCATCGTCGCACTCAACGCCGTCGTCGGGGTCGTCCAGGAGTCAAAGGCCGAACAGGCCCTGGCGGCCCTCAAGAAGATGGCGGCCCCCAATGTCCAGGTGATCCGGGACGGACATCAGGCGACCATCCCGTCCAGGGAACTGGTTGTGGGGGATATCGTGCTCATGGAAGCGGGGAATTACGTTCCGGCGGACATGCGCCTTGTGGAGAATTTCAACCTCAAAGTGGAGGAGGCATCCCTGACCGGGGAATCCGTTCCCGTCGAAAAAGAGGCCGCTGTTGTTCTGGACAAGGATATTCCCATCGGAGACCGGAAGAACTCAACCTTCATGAGCACCCTGGTGACATACGGCCGGGGGAAGGGGCTTGTCACGGCCACGGGCATGGATACCCAGATCGGCCTGATTGCCGAAATGATCCAGTCTTACGAAGAGGAAGATACTCCGCTCCAGCAGAAGCTGGAACATCTGGGCAAGGTTCTGGGGACGGCCTGTCTGGCGATCTGCGGGATTGTCTTTATCTACGGTCTTATCCGTGACACCCACGTGATGAATATCCTGAACGAAGGGTTTCTCTATTATCTTTCCACGGAGAAGAAGGACATCATCAATCTGTTCATGACCGCCGTCAGCCTGGCGATCGCCGCCGTGCCGGAAGGTCTGCCGGCCATCGTGACCATCTGCCTGGCCCTGGGAATGCAGCAAATGATCCGCCGCCATGCCCTGATTCGGAAACTTCCCGCCGTGGAGACGCTGGGCTGTGCGACGGTGATCTGTTCGGATAAGACGGGGACACTGACCCAGAATGAGATGACCGTGGTCCAGGGATGGGCCGGCAGCCGGAGGTTCCGCATCGCGGGGGAGGGGTATAGTCCCAGGGGTGAATTTTCCCTGAACGATCAGCCGTTCGACCCGTCAAAGAACCCGGATACCTCCCTGCTTCTATACGGAGGGCTGCTCTGCAACGATGCCATCCTGGAAGAGATCGGCGGGGAAAAAGCGGAGAGGACGTGGCGGATTGTAGGGGATCCCACGGAAGGAGCCATGGTGGTGGCATCCGCCAAGGGCGGGCTATGGCGCAGGGATCTCGAGAAAGCCTTACCCCGGGTGCAGGAGATTCCTTTTGACTCGGAAAGGAAACGCATGACGACCATCCATGCGTTCAAGAAAAACGGCCATCCGCCGGCGGATGGTGGATTTGTTTATCCCCCTTTCATCGCCTTTGTGAAAGGTGCTCCCGATATCATCCTCGATCTGAGCGGTTCGTTCATTGAGAATGGAAAACAGACGCCCCTCTCGGAAGAGAAAAGGCGGGAGATCATGGCGGTGAATCATGACATGGGAAGCCAGGCACTCCGGGTACTGGCAGTTGCTTACCGTCCCCTGGAAGGCGTTCCGGATGCCTGTACCCCCAGCAACGTGGAAACAGGACTCACATTCATCGGCCTCATGGGCATGATTGATCCGGCCCGGCCGGAAGTAACGGAGGCCATCAAGGTTGCTCAGGGGGCGGGTCTGCGGAGCATCATGGTCACCGGCGATTACAAGGACACGGCGGAGGCTATTGCGAAAGAAATCGGCCTGCTGACGCCGGGAGGCAGGGTTGTGTCCGGGTCGGAACTGGACAAAATGTCCGACGAAGAACTGGCGGGCGCCTCCGACAGGATCGATGTCTGCTGCCGGGTATCGCCGCAGCACAAGACGCGAATCGTGGATGCCCTCAAGGCGAGGGGACATGTGGTGGCCATGACCGGCGACGGCGTCAATGACGCGCCGGCGCTCAAACGGGCCAATATCGGCGTCGCCATGGGCATCACCGGAACGGATGTTTCCAAGGAAACGGCGGATATGGTCCTTACGGATGACAACTACGCCAGCATCGTTTCTGCGATCGAGGAAGGCCGGATCATTTACTCGAACATCCGCAAGTTTGTCTATTTTCTCCTGGCGTGCAATATCGGCGAGATCCTGATCATCTTCGGCGCCATGATCGCGGCGCTGCCGATCCCACTCCGGCCGATCCAGCTTCTCTGGCTCAACCTGGTCACCGACGGAGCTCCGGCGCTGGCCCTGGGAATGGAAAAAGGCGATCCCGATACGATGAAGAAGCCGCCCCGCCCCCCGAAGGAACCCGTCATCAACAGGGATATGGCCATCGGTCTCGCCGCCGTATCCATCGTGGACACGATAGCCATACTGACCGCCTTCACACTGGCCCTGGATCGTTTTGCGGGCCATGTCGAAGCGGCGCAGACCGTCGCCTTTGTCACCCTCTGCACGTCCGAATTGCTGAGGGCCTTCACGGCGCGGTCGGAGTATTACAGTGTATTTTCCATTGGAGTGTTTTCCAATCGCTGGATGGTCTGGGCCGTGGGAATTTCCTTTATCCTGGTGCTCATGACGGTCTACGTGCCTTTCCTGAGACCCTTCTTCGACACGGCGCCTCTGAGTTTCGCTGATTGGCTCTTCATGACCCCCTTCTTTTTCGCGTCTCCGATCACCATGGAGCTGGTCAAAGTCTATCTGCGGAAGAGGAAAGCCCGGTCAGGTTAGACGGCACCGGTTGACGTGGTCCTGGCAGGCTGTTGAAAAACGCCCATCCCCGCTTGAGTTTATCCTGAGTAACTCGAAGGGCGGGGACGGCGTCTGCATGCTGCGCTGCGTCCCTCCCTTCGAGCTCGGGACAGGCTTCCTGATTGTCATGGTGAGCTTGTCGAACCATGCGCGCCTTGCATCTGCACATTTTTGAACAGCCTGAATGGTATGGTGTTTTTCAACATCTTCCTAGAGGGTTCTAGCGCATCTGGTTTTTTCTGATTTCACCATTCAGAGGGTGCCGTAAAGAGTGAAGAGGCCGAGAAGTCCCAGGAGGATCAGCATGATTTTCCGGTATGTCTGGTCGCTGATCTTTCCGTAAAAAAAAGAGCCCGCGTACGTTCCTATGAGCAGGGAGGGCAGGGAGATGAGAAACAGATTCAGGACGGAAGACGTCATCAATCCATGTGCGGCCTGCACGAAGACAACGAGAACGCCCGATGCAATAAAAAAGCCCTGCAGCGTGGCCTTGATGGTGTCCTTTCCCCAGGGCTGTATGGCGGTATAGATGATCACGGGAGGACCGGAGGCGCTCAGCGTTCCGCCCAGGCATCCCGCGAAAAAGCCGAAGACGTAAGCCCACCAGGCCTTCATCGGTTTGATGAGCCGTTGTTTCATGCTGACAAGAGGATAAGCCACCAGGATCAATCCAAGAATGAACTGGATGATTCGCGTATCAAGGGTCTTGAGAAGAAAAACGCCCAGAAATATACCGGGGATGGAGCCGAAAAGAAGAGGAGAGATCTTGCCCCATTCCAGATGCTTCCAGAGCTGAATGAGCAGGAGCGCCGTTATGGCCAGGGCATGCAAAGCCAGGAGCGGGATGACGGTCTTGATGTCCATGAAAAGGGTCAAAAGCGGCAGGGCCAGCAGGAGGGAACCGAAGCCCGATAATCCCTGTGTGAAACCGGCTAAAAACGTGACAAGACTGAGAAGCAGATATAATTCCATAGATAAGGGATTGATAGTTTCTCCGGATTCATTCATTTAAAATAGCACCGCGACTTTATCATAATTGAGGAGATCGTCCATAAAAAATCTCATATTTTTTATAGGTTGACTATTTCAGCCGGATTTGTTAAAGGGGAAGCAAAAGACAATCCAACTGCGATCGTGTTCACGTTCAACTCCTAAGAACAGGAGTCCATATGGATCAGATGATTTAAAACTCCGTTTGTGCGCAACAGCGGAGTTTTTTTTATGACCTGTGACCAGTGTCGATCACAGATTAAACATAAACCATCATGAAATACAGGAGGTGCGGTTATGCTTAGAAAGCTTGCTCAATTTTTCACTTACTTCATGAGGCACTACCTGCCTGATGCTTACCTTTTCGCCATCTTGCTGACCTTTCTCTCGGCGGCTCTCGCATTGATCTTCACCGATGCGGGATTCATGAAAGTCATCACCACCTGGGGCAAAGGCATTTACGGGATTGTCGCTTTCGCCATGCAGATGATCCTGATCCTGGTGACGGGTTACTGTCTGGCTCTGACTCCGCCGATTAAGAAAGTTCTGGACTGGATTGCTTCGTTGGCGACCACTCCGATCAAAGGTGTCATGATCACGGCCTTTGTCGGCAGCCTCGGCGGACTGATCAACTGGGGATTCGGTCTCATCATCGGCGGGTTTCTGGCCCTCGAGATTGCCTGCCGGACGAAGAAATCGGATTTCCCCATGCTGGTTGCAGCCGCCTATACGGGACTCGGCATCTGGCACATGGGTTTTTCCGGCTCCATTCCCCTGCTTCTGGCAACCCCCAAACATAACCTGAACCTGATTGAGAAGGTCACGGGCCAGGTCACGCCTGTATCGCAGACGATCCTGGCTTCATGGAACGTCATCCCGGCGCTCTTGCTGCTTTTCACGATTCCCTTGCTTTTTTATTTCATCCATCCCAAAGAAGGAGATGAAATCTGCATTTCCGACGAGAAATCGAAGGAATATCTCGGTGAGACGGTCCATGTAGACAAGCCGGCCCAGCCCACGCTGGCGGAGAATGTTGACCACAGCCATATCATCAACATCATTTTTGCCGTAATGGGCGTCATTTACCTTTATGACCACTTCTCTACAAAGGGTCTGGATCTGAACCTGAACATCGTCATATTCATATTCTTCATGGCCGGTGTCATCCTGCACGGCAAACCCATCAACTACGTCCGGGCCATGAACATCGCCATAAGGTCCTGCGGCGGAATCGCCCTGCAGTTCCCCCTCTATGGCGGCATCATGGGAATCCTGATCGGGACGGGTCTGGCCAAGGTCATCGCCGGCTGGTTCGTGGCCTTCTCCACCAAAGAGACTTTCTACATGTTCCAGTTCTGGGGTGCCGGAGTGGTTAACATGTTCGTTCCCTCCGGCGGCGGCCAGTGGGCCGTCCAGGGTCCCATCACCGTCGAAGCGGCGAAGATGATGAATATCGACATGGTCAAATCGGCCATGATGGTGGCCTGGGGCGATCAGTGGACGAACATGATACAGCCCTTCTGGGCCCTGCCTCTTCTGGGTCTTGCTGGCCTTTCCGCCAAGGACATCATGGGGTACACCACGATGGTCCTCCTGTGGATGGGTGTTGTGCTGAGCGGATTCGCATTGCTTATCGGGTTCGGTGTCATGTGAACCGACGGGATGTCCGGTTTTAAGATAGCGAGTTGAAAGGCCGCCCCCAAAGGGCGGCCTTTCTCGTCCGGGGGTATGCACCGACCGCTATTCTTCATCTCCACACCGGCGCCCATAAGGGGAACCTATGACAGGTCCTTTTTCTGTGGAAAAACCAGCGAGGATCGGTATAGAATCATCATGTTGATCCTGCCTGGAGGCTTGGGGGTCTTCATGATGCTCAGATCACTTTAAAGGTGAAGGACTGGACGGCATGACCGCGGAAACTCTGTTCGATCCCCTCTTTCTTTCACGGTTACAGTTTGCGCTGAAGGCCCTGTTTCATATTTTGTGGTCGAGCCTCAGTATCGGACTCATCCTGTATATTTTTTTGATGGAGGCGCTCTGGCTCCGGAGGAAAGACAATTTCTATTACATTCAGGCCCGTTTCTGGACCCGTTTCTTCCTGCTCATTTTTGCGATCGGCGTCGTGAGCGGCATCCCGATGGGGTTTGAGTTCGGCACCAACTGGGGCCGGTTTGCCGCCGCCAAAAACGGTTTCATCGGCGAAATGCTCGGGGTGGAAGCGACGATGGCCTTCATGCTGGAGGCCGGTTTCCTGGGCATCATGGCCTTCGGCTGGGGCCGCGTTTCCAAGGGACTTCATCTGTTCGCCACTGCCATGGTGGCCTTGGGCACGTCTCTGTCGGCTTTCTGGATCATGGTGGCCAATTCCTGGATGCAGACGCCGTCGGGATTATCCCCCGCAGGTTCCTCCGTCGTGACGAGTTATCTCCAGGCCATCTTCAATCCCGATATGCCATGGGGCGTCTCCCATATGTATGTCGCCGCCCTCGAAACGACCCTCTTTTTTGTGGGGGCCGTCAGCGCCTGGTATCTCCTCCGGAGGCGCCACACCGATTTCTTTCTCCGCTCCTTCAAGATCGTCCTGGCGGCTGCCGTTTTCATTGCGCCCCTCCAGGTCCTTGTCGGAGACATGTCGGGAAAGGCCGTGGCGCGGCACCAGCCCGCCAAACTGGCTGCTTTCGAGGCCCACTGGGAGACCAACCCGCCCGGAACGGGCGCCGCCTGGAAAGCCGTCGCCTGGCCGGACCAGGCGAAGCAGGCGAACAACTGGGAGATTGAGATTCCCAACGTGCTTTCCCTTCTTCTCACCTATTCCCCGACGGGCGAGGTCAAGGGGCTGAAGGAATTTCCCCGGGAAGACCAGCCGCCCGTCCTCATCACCTTCTATACGTTCCGGATCATGTTTTCCATCGGCTTTGCCCTGGTCTTTCTCATGCTTTGGACCCTCTGGGAATGGCGCAAGGGACATTTGAAGCCCGAGGCGCTGCCGGACCGAAAAGCGCTCCTGTACGCCTGGATGATTGCCTTGCCGCTCTCTTACACGGCCATTGAAATGGGGTGGGTGACCCGGGAGGTAGGCCGCCAGCCCTGGCTTATCTATGGATTGATCAGAACGAACGAAGCGGCCTCCGTTTTGCCGTCCGGCGCAGTGGCGGCATCTCTCGCGGGCTACCTGATCGTCTATTCGGTCCTCTTTTTCTTTTTTGTCGTTATGGCCAGGGGGATCCTGATGAAAGGACCGGATCTTCATGGCGAACCGTCATACCCGACCCTCTCTCCTCCTCCCGGGAAGGAAGAGGAGAGCCGCTGATCGAGGATATTGAACATGGAAACGCTTCAGCCCTATTTGGTATCGATCTGGTTTTTCATCCTCTTTTTTATCCTCCTTCTCTATCTTGTTCTGGACGGTTTTGACCTGGGGATCGGGGTTCTGTCGCTCTTTTCCGAGGGGGAAGAGCGCCGCGGAATATTGATGGAAAGCATCGCCGGCGTCTGGCATGCAAACCAGACGTGGCTCGTGGTGTTCGGCGCTCTTTTGTTTGCGGTTTTTCCCGTTGTTTACGGGGTGGTTCTTTCCGCCCTCTATGTCCCCGTGACGGTGATGCTCTTCGGGTTGATCTTTCGCGGGGTAGCCTTCGAGTTCCGCGGCGAGGGTGAGAAAAAACGTGTGTGGAATGCGGCCTTCGGGTTGGGGAGCCTGGCCGCGGCGGCGGCGCAGGGGTATGCCATTGGAGGAGTTCTTAGCGGTCTCCCGATGTCGGGGACCCGTTACATCGGCGGGTTCTGGGACTGGCTGAATCCCTTTTCCACGCTCGTGGCCGTCATGGTGGTCTCCGGGGATGCCCTCCTGGGGGCGACCTATCTCCTTTTGAAGACCGATGGCGACGTCCGGGACCGGGCTTATCGTTCCGCCATGGGGTTGTCCCTGCCCGTCCTGCTTGCCGCCGGTCTTCTCATGGCGAAAATCCATTCCCTGCCCTTTCTGTCTTATGTCTTTTATTTCAGCGCGCTGCTGTCTTTTGTCATGCTCCTTTTCGGTCTCGTGAAACGCCGGGAAAAGCTGTCTTTCCTCTCGACGCTCCTTTTCGCTTTTTTCCTGGCGAACGGCATCATGACCGCCCTTTACCCTTATATGGTTCCGCCGCACCTGACCGCTGCCGAAGCCGCCGCCGTTCCGCACAGGCTGGCATTCGTTCTCGTCATTGCCGGCCTCCTGCTTCCCGTCATGATCTTTTACAACGCTTACCAATACTGGGTCTTTCGAGGCCGCACGGGACGGGAGGATGAGATGTACGGGGAGACGCCGCCCCTTTCCGGCGAGAGGTCGTGACCGATGAAAACATTTACGAAGGATGTTTTAGCGGAATTTGACGGACAGGAGGGAAGACCGGCTTATATCGCCAGAGGGGGAAAAGTCTTTGATGTGAGCAAGAGCAAGCTCTGGCCGGGAGGGCTTCACATGAAGCGCCACCATGCCGGTCAGGATCTCAGCACGGCCCTTGCCGCAGCCCCCCATGACGCCGGCGTCCTGGAGCGATACCCTCAGGTGGGCGTGCTGGAGAAAGTCGTGGAAGCCGAGAGACCGGTGCCGCGGGTTCTCGCGCTACTGCTCTCACGCTATCCGGCCCTCCGACGGCATCCCCATCCGATCATGGTGCACTTCCCCATCGTCTTTCTCCTGGCTGCCGTGTTTTTTGACCTTCTCTATCGTGCGGTCGGCGGGTCCTTTGCGACGACGGCCCTGCACTGTCTGGTCGCCGGGATTTTCTTTACGCCTTTAGGCATGCTGACGGGTTTTTATGCCTGGTGGCTGAACTATCAGGCGAAGCCCATAAGACCGGTGACCTTGAAAATAAGGTTCTCGTTTCTTCTTCTGGGGATATCCGTCGGGCTTCTTTTCTGGAGGACGGCCGTTCCCGGCATCCTGAACACCCTTCGTGTCGAAAGCGTTCTTTTTGTCCTGATCGAGCTTTTCCTCGTGCCGCTGATCACCGCCATCGGCTGGCTGGGAGCGGGATTAACGCTTCCTGTCGAGAAGACTTGATTTCTTTTCCTCTTTAAAGGGGCAGACGCCGTCGAAGCACTTGAGGCAGAGGTCTTTCTTGGGAATTCCCAGGGCTTTCACAAAGGACTCGACACTGTTGTATTTCACGGAGTCCGCGTCGATCTCTTTCGCGATCCAGACCTCCAGTTCCCGCTGCTTCTTCAAGGACCCGATATCACCCGATTTGAAGAAATGCCGGGCCGCCAGTTCTTCACGTGAACGGGTCGAGATGCCGAAATCGCAAGGGTACATGAGGGGAGGGCAGGCGATCCGCACGTGGACTTCTTTTGCCCCCGCTTTTTTCAGGTCCCTCACCTTGTTCAGGATCTGGGTGCCCCGCACAATGGAGTCGTCACAGATCAGGATCCGCTTTCCCTCCACCGCGTAGCGCAGGACGGAAAGCTTGCGCTTCGCCATCTTTTCTCGGGCGGCCTGGGTGGACTGGGTGTAGCTCCGGTCGGCATAACGGTTGTAAAGAAAGACTTCCTGGTAGGGGAGGCCGGAGCGCTGATGGTATCCCAGGGCGTGGCCGATCCCCGACATGGGCACCGGCGCAACGACATCAATCCGGGTGTCTCCCTCGTCGATGTCCCGCTGGGCAAGGCTTTGCCCCAGGCTGTTGCGGGCACCCTGAACAGACAACCCGTCAATGACCGAATCGATGCTGGCCGTGTAGGCCCATTCGAAGGCGCAGTGAGCCCGGCGGGGCGACCGGACCTGTTTCATGGTCTGGAAACCCTTGCCGTTAATGAGGACAATCTCGCCCGGACGAACATCCCGGACAACTTCCATCTCCATGTTCTGCAGTGCCCGTGACTCGGAACAGACCACGAAGCGGTTCTCGTCCCGGCCGAGGATAAGAGGGCGGAAGCCGTAGATATCCCGGGCGGCGTAAATCCCATCAGCGGTCAGGGCCACGAGCGAGTAAGCCCCCTTGATCTTTCTGGTCAGGTCCGTGAGGCCCGAAACAATGTCCGGCGCCTCCATGATGATCTTGGCGATGAGTTCCGTGTTGTAGCTGCGGTAAAAAGCCTGCCCTTTTCGCTTCATCTGGTTGATCAGCTTCTCGGCGTTCATCACATTGCCGCTGAAGGCCACGGATATCTCTCCCAGCTTTGACTGCCAGGTCATGGGCTGGCGTTCCCAGAGGCTCACGTGGCCGATTCCACGGCTGCCCGTGAGATACTCGATATCCTTGTCGGTGAAAGACGTGCTCACCTTGCCGTGATGGGTGACTTGTCGGATATGGTCGCCGAAGACGGCGATCCCGCAATATTCCTGTCCCCGGTGCTGAAGAAAATCGATGCCCTGGTAGATGTCGAGGACGCAGGGAGCGTCGGAAAAGATGCCGAAGACACCGCAGTTGTCGTGAATATCCTTCATGGTGAACTCCTTCAATAAGGCTAAAGGCTAAGGGCAAAAGGTAAAAAACAGTGAACTTTCCTTTAGCCTTTTGCCTTGTGCCTGAGGCCTATTTTATATCCGCATGATACGCTTGGAGGGACTTTGCCCTTCCGTGCCCTTTCCGCAATGCGGCGATCCCCTTGGCGGCCGCCACAGCCGCGGCAATCGTGGTGATGTAGGGGATTTTGTATTTTATGGCCGCTTTTCTGATGTAAGAGTCGTCGTGCTTACTCAGCCGCCCGCTCGGCGTGTTGATCACGAGCTTGATTTCCCGGTTCTTGATCCCATCCACGATATTGGGACGCCCTTCATGCATTTTGAGGATGGGCTCCGATTCAACGCCGTGCTCTTTCAGGAACCGGTGTGTTCCCTCGGTGGCCTTGATCTTGAAGCCGAGATTTGCGAATTCCCGAGCCACCTCGAGAACACCGTTCTTGTCTTCCTTGTGGCCGACCGTGATCAGGACGGTTCCTTCATCGGGCAGGACCTGCTGAGCCGCCTCCTCCGCCTTGTAGAAGGCAAGACCGAAGCTTTCGGCCAGACCCAGGACCTCTCCCGTGGAGCGCATCTCGGGACCCAGCAGCGGATCCACTTCCTGGAACATGTTGAAGGGGAAGACGGCCTCTTTGACGCCGAAGTGCGGGAAGGCCCGATTCTTCAGATTGAAGTCGGAAAGCTTCTTCCCCAGCATGACCTGGGTTGCGAGGCGGGCCATGGAAATATTGCAGACCTTTGAGACCAGGGGCACCGTACGCGAGGCGCGGGGATTGGCTTCCAGGATGTAAACCACGTCATTGCAGATCGCGTACTGGATATTCATGAGACCGATCACGTTGAATTCCACGGCGATCTTCCTCGTGTATTCGCAGATCGTGTCGATGTGACGAGCCGGGATGCTGATGGGCGGAATCACGCAGGCCGAATCTCCGGAATGAATGCCCGCCAGTTCGATGTGTTCCATGACGGCGGGCACAAAGGCATCCGTTCCGTCGGAGATGGCGTCCGCTTCGGCCTCTATGGCGTTTTCCAGGAATTTGTCGATGAGGATCGGCCGCTCCGGCGTGACGTCCACGGCGGCCGCCACGTAGCGCTTGAGCATTTCCTCATCGTGAACGACTTCCATTCCTCGTCCGCCGAGGACGTAAGAGGGTCTGACCATGAGAGGGTAGCCGATCTTTTCAGCGATCTGGAGGGCTTCGTCCAGGGCGCTCGCCATTCCTGAATCGGGCATGGGAATGCCGAGTTTTTTCATCATCTGACGGAAACGGTCGCGGTCTTCGGCCAGGTCGATGGTCTCAGGGGTTGTCCCCAGAATTTTGACCCCCGCCTGTGCCAGTTCGTCGGCGATGTTGAGAGGCGTCTGGCCGCCAAACTGAACGATTACGCCCTCGGGCTTTTCCTTTTCGTGGATGCTGAGCACGTCCTCAACGGTGAGGGGCTCAAAATAGAGTTTGTCGGAGGTGTCGTAATCCGTGGAAACGGTTTCGGGATTGCAGTTCACCATGATGGATTCGAAGCCTTCATCCCTCAGCGTGAAAGCGGCGTGAACGCAGCAGTAATCGAACTCGATCCCCTGGCCGATCCGGTTCGGCCCCCCGCCGAGGACCATGATCTTCCTGCGGTCACTCACGCCGACGGAATCCGGCGCGTTATAGGTTGAGAAATAGTAGGCCGCGTTTTCCACGCCGCTCACCGGCACGGGCTCCCAGGCCTGCTTCAGGCCCAGTGCGATCCGCCGCTCCCGGGTCTCCTTCTCCGTGAGTTCCAGAATCTGCGCGAGATAGCGGTCTGAGAATCCGTCTTTCTTTGCCTTGAGGAACAGATCATCGGGGAGCTTCCCGCCCTTATACTTTAAAATCTCTTCTTCCAGATCCACGAGCTCTTTCATCTGTCCGATGAACCAGTGCTTGATATAGGTCTTCTTGAAGAGAGCGTCCACGCCGGCGCCTTTTCGAAGGGCTTCGTACATGATGAACTGCCTCTCGCTCGAAGGCTCGGCGAGGAGGTCCATGAGTTCGTCAAGCGGCTTCTGGTAAAAGTCCTTCGCGAAACCGAGACCGTAGCGGCCTTTTTCCATGGACCGGATGGACTTCTGGAAGGCCTCCTTGTATGTTTTGCCGATGCTCATGACCTCGCCCACGGCGCGCATCTGGGTGCCGAGCTTGTCCTCGGCGCCCGGGAATTTTTCGAAGTCCCAGCGGGCGAACTTCACGACCACGTAATCGCCCCAGGGTGTGTATTTATCGAGTGTCCCCTCGCGCCAGTATGGGATCTCATCCAGGGTGAGACCGCCGGCGAGAAGCGAGGACACGAGAGCGATGGGGAAACCCGTGGCCTTGGAGGCGAGGGCCGACGACCGGGACGTTCTCGGGTTGATCTCGATCACCACCACCCGTCCCGTGTCTGGATCGTGGGCGAACTGAATGTTCGTGCCCCCGATTACCTGGATCGCCTCGACGATATCATAGGAGTATTTCTGAAGTTTTTTCTGAAGATCGGGATCGATGGTCAGCATGGGAGCGGTGCAGTAGGAGTCTCCCGTGTGCACCCCCATGGCGTCCACGTTTTCGATGAAGCATACGGTGATCATCTGGTTTTTGGAATCCCGTACTACTTCAAGCTCCAGTTCCTCCCAGCCCAGAACCGATTCCTCCACGAGGATCTGACCCACGAGACTCGCCGAGATGCCGCGGCTGGCCACGGTGCGAAGCTCTTCCAGATTATAGACGAGTCCTCCGCCCGTGCCGCCCATGGTATAGGCGGGCCGGATCACGACCGGGTATCCGAGCCGGATCGCGATGCCCTCGGCCTCCTCAACGCTGTAAGCCGGTTCGCTCTTCGGCATCTCGATGCCGAGACGATTCATGGTATCCTTGAAGGCGATCCGGTCCTCGCCTCTTTCAATGGCATCCACCTGGACGCCGATGACCTGGACACCGTATTTTTTGAGAATTCCCTGGCGGGCGAGCTCTGAGGTGAGGTTGAGTCCCGTCTGACCGCCCAGGTTGGGCAGGATCGCGTCGGGCCTTTCGTTTTCAATGATTTCGATCATCGTCTGCAGATTCAGAGGCTCCACGTAGGTCACATCGGCCATCCCGGGATCCGTCATGATCGTGGCCGGGTTGGAGTTCACGAGAACGATTTCATAGCCGAGACTTCTCAGTGCCTTGCAGGCCTGCGTGCCGGAATAATCGAACTCACAGGCCTGGCCGATCACAATGGGGCCGGAGCCGATAATCATTATCTTGTGGATGTCTGCTCGTTTTGGCATATCTTTTCCTTCTCGCCGTTGGCGACAAATGTGTATTTTTTTCGAAAAGATTTGATACAAAATTGTTTGTAGAAAGCGGGCAAACTATAGGGAAGTCGCCGACTGAAGTCAAGGCGAAAAAGACGGGAAGTTTAGAAGTTGCGAAGATGGGAAGATGCGAAAAAGACAATATAATTCCAAGATATGAGCACTAAACGCAGTCAAATTGAAAATGAAATAATGTATAAAGTTGTGGTAAACTCAAAAGGTAGAATAATAATGGACGGGAAGCCTCTCTTTTCAGTTCAGTGCTCGTGAAGGGATCGGAAATGCCGAGGCATCTTTTCAGGCGGTTTTTTCGGACTAAAAAGACCCTTTTTCTGCAGGAGGCGCAGCAGATGAGCGGTTTCATGCGTCTTCTCATGAAGCAGCGGAATACGGGCGTAAAGTGGAGCAGGGAAGAGATCGCCGAACTTAAGGCCTATATCAGGCACCTTAAAAGCTACATGCCCTTGTTGACCTGTTTGCTGCTGCCGGGGGGATTTCTCCTTCTTCCCCTGCTGGCCGCGCGTCTTGACAGAAGAAAAGCCCGCCGCACGCCTGAAAAATCGGAAGATGCGAAGATGAGAAGTTGAGAAGATGCGAAAAAAACTCAGGGCAAATACCCCTCTGCCAGTTCCAGGTATTTCTGAACCTGCTCTGCTTCCCAGGACGGGTCGCGTCCAAGTTCCTCCGCCATGAGCCTTGCCACCGCCGGGGCGGCCTCTATGCTTGCCCGGGCGTCGAGGAAGAGGGCGCGGGTGCGCCTGGCCAGGACGTCTTCGACTGTGCGGGCCCATTCGTGCCGGACAGACCAGATCACTTCCGAGGCCTGATAAAAGAGTTTCGGGTGAATGGGTTCCCCCAGTGCAGGATTTTCAGAAGCTATTTTTTTCAGACCCACAATGTCCGTCCCATAGACATCCCGGGGATAAACGTCGGCTTTATGCTTCAGCCAGCCGTGTATCCGAAGTTGATCGGTCGCGGGACGGCGGGCGTCGAGACCCGCCACTTCCGCGGCCGTGTTGATCACATCTTCACCCATTTTCCGGTAGGTCGTCCACTTCCCCCCGGTGATGGTCACGAGACCCGATCCGGAGACTTGAACGGCGTGTTCACGGGAAAGAGACGCCGTGTCGAGGTCATTGCCCGTTCTGACAAGCGGGCGAAGACCGGCAAAGGTGCTGAGCACGTCGGACTCCGAGGGATCCCGCGTGAGGTAGCGCGCGGCATGGGTCAGGAGAAAATCGATCTCTTCGCGGAGCGGTCGCGGTTCGAGAGAGACCTTGGCCACCGGCGTGTCGGTCGTCCCGACAACGACACGGTCGTGCCAGGGAACAGCGAAGAGGACACGCCCGTCAGCCGTGTGCGGGACCATGATGGCGGATTCGGACGGGAGAAAGGTCTTGTCAAGGACGATATGCACCCCCTGGCTCGGGACAACACAGTCCGGTATCGCGGGGTCGTCCATGCGCAGAATGGCGTCGGTGAAGACGCCAGTCGCGTTCACTGCGACCCGGCCGCGGATTTCGATTTCCCCGCCGCCTTCCATATCCCGCGCCACGACACCGTCCACACCCCCCTTGGCCTTCAGGAGATGCGTCACCTGCATGTAGTTGACAGGGGTTCCTCCCAGATCAGCCAGGGTCTGAGCGAGATTGACGGCCAGCCTCGCGTCATCGAACTGGGCATCATGATAGATGATCCCGCCCCGGAGACCTCCGGATTCCAGAGTCGGAATCCGTTTGAGGGTTTCCTCCCGGGAGATGTGCATGGAAGGTCCCAGGCCGAAGCGTCCGGAGAGCATGTCGTAGATCTTTAGGCCCATGCCGTAGAAGGGTCCCTCCCACCAGTCGTAATTGGGGACCACGAAGGGGAGATTGTGCACGAGATGAGGGGCATTTTGAAGGAGGATGCCCCTCTCGCGAAGGGCTTCCAGCACCAGCCTCACGTTTCCCTGCTGAAGATACCGGACCCCGCCGTGGATGAGCTTGGTGCTCCGGCTGGACGTGCCTTTTGAGAAGTCGCTCTGTTCAAGGAGGATCGTGCGGTAGCCGCGGGCCGCGGAATCAACGGCTGCCCCGAGACCTGTGGCTCCGCCGCCGATGACGATGACATCCCAGAACACGGGATCGTCCCGCAGCGCCCCCAGAATTTCATCACGGCTCTTCATCATTTTCTTCCTGTTCCTCGTTGATGTGCTCATCGCTTCCGGATTGAAGGGCATCCCGGTCGACCATCCTAAAGCCTGCCTTCAGGAGCTTTGTCGCTTCCCTTGTCCGGGTTCTGAAATTCCTGCACCCCATAACCACAGCAATCAGCCTTGCATTTCCTCTCTTTGCGGTGGCCACGATATGATAGCCTCCCCGTCCTACAAAACCCGTCTTGAGCCCGTCCACATCGGGGCAATCGTTGAGCAGGTTGTTGCTGTTGCGGAGGGTGTTTCCTTCAAATGTAAAGGTCCGCATGGAATGGATCTTCATGGATTCGGGGAAGTCCCGGAGATAGGCCCGCGATAGCTTCAGGATATCCCGGGCCGTCGTGAACTGGTTTTTCGCGGGAAGCCCGTTCGGGTTCTGAAAACGGCTGCGCGTCATCTTGAGTTCCCTTGCCTTCTCGTTCATCTTTTCAACGAAGGTCTCAACGTCTCCTCCCATGTACTCTGCCACAGCAACGCTGGCATCGTTCGCAGAGACAATGGACATTCCCTTGATCAGTTCTTCAAGGGAGACTTCGCTCCCCGGACTCAAACGCATCCGAGAGCCCCCTGTATGGGAGGCGTTCTCGCTGACTTTCACCCTGTCTTGAGGGTGGACCTTCGCCTCTTTCATGGCCTCGTGGACAATGTAAAGGGAAAGGATCTTCGTGAGGGAGGCAGGCTGCATGGGCCTGTCGGGGTTTTTTGAGAAAAGGATCCGGTCGCTGGTCATGTCCATGAGGATGGCGGACTTCGCCTTGACTCGGAGGGATGCGGCCGGGAGCGTGGCAGGAGCCAGGACCATGATAAGACAGCCAATCAGACAGAATAATTTTTCAGGTCGCATTACTTTCAGTTCCTTTTTCCCTCCAACTCCAACATGTTGTTGAAAAACGGTTTTCTGCCCCTTTTTTGTCATTCCCTCGACCCTTCGACAGGCTCAGGGTGACAAAATTATGTCATGGTGAGCCTGTCGAACCATGCGCGCCTTGCATCTGAACGTTTTTGAACAGCCTGGTGAAAAGTATTTTTCAATACCCTTCAAAATAATTCTTTCGCAACTTCTCAACTTCTCATCTTCCCAACTTCTTTTTTTTCCGTTCCCACCCCGATGAAGAGGAGAAAAGCAAAACCGGCCATGATCATATTGATCAGGAAGGCGCTACTGTAACTTCCGCTTGCGTCGCGCAGCATTCCGCCCGCCCAATGTGCGAGAATGGCGCCGACGCCGTAAAAAGGCGTCCAGGCCCCGATCACGGTGCCCATCCATTTCGTGGGGAAATAGTCACCCGCACAGGCTCCATAGATGGGGAATGTCACGCCGTAGAAGACGGCCATCATCCCCACAGAGATATACATCGCCATCCATGCGCCGCCGGAAAAGAGAATGCCCGCTATGGCGACGGAGATGAAAAGGTTGGATAGAAGGATCGTCTTCTTTCTCCCCAGATAATCCGAAAGAGGCAGGATTGTCAAGACCCCCGCCACCTGGCATATGCCGTGAACCGTAGCGAGAAGACTCGCCCTTTCCAGCGAAAGACCGATCTCGTCCTTCGCATAATCCACCATGAACGTCGTGATACCGTATAGACTGTACGAAATACAAAGGTACGACAATCCGATGAGCCAGAAGGTCCGGTTCCTGAGTACCTTCTCGACAAAACCGCGTTCCGGCGTCTCGGCGGCGGCCGATGCTCCTCCGGTTACTGTTTCTCCGGTGCCCCAGGGCCTGCGGCCTTCAGCGGACGGATCGCTCCTCAGCAGGAATCCGTTCAGCACCGCCATGGCCAACGCGCCCAGTCCAAGAAAATACCACGCGTATCTCCAGCTGAAGGCATGAACGACCCAGGGGAAGAACACCCCCATGGCAGCGAAGCCCAGACCGTATCCCGTGGAGAGGACTCCAAGAGCGCGTCCCCTGTGAGTCGGCGCGAACCAGCGCTGGACCACCGTTATCACCGGCGTCCACAGACCCGCCGCCCCGAGCCCCGCGACGGCATAGAAGAGAAAAGCCGTGGACAGCGAGCGGACCGTTCCCATCAGGAGAATGCCCGTGCTGAGAATGAGCAGGCAGACCGTGATCACGCGCCGCGCCCCGATCCGGTCCGTGAGATATCCGGCGAGAGGCGTGAAAGCGATATACGTGAAGAGATAGGCGTTGTAGATCGAACCGGCCGCCGTTCGCGTGAAGCCGAGGTCCCGGATCATCTCCGGAAGAATCACGCCGTATCCCAGGCGGACGGAATAGTTGACGAAGAGATCGAAAAAGCAGATCGCGAGAATGATCCATGCCCAGTGAAAAGACCGGTTTTCTTTGCCGGTTTTGATCGTCTCTTCACTCATGGGAAACATCCGCTTTCCTTCCCACCCGATGCTCGTAGAACCTCATGGGGATGATGAGACCGAAATAGGGAAGGAGATAAAGGGCTGCCACGGTGGGTTCCAGGGGCCCGAAGAACTGGGAGGCGAAAACAATGACGAGAACGTTGTTCATGTTTCCCACTGAGATCGCCCCGGCAAACCGGTCTTCCAGGGGCCTTTTAAAAAAGAAAAGCGCTCCCGACAGACCGTAAATTCCTCCGAGCACCGTCGCAACGGCTGCCGCTTCAAAAATCACGGCCGGTTCCTGGTAAAAGAAATCGGCATAACGGGAAAAGACCCCCAGGTTGATGAGGGCGAAAAGGACAAGGGAAAGGGAGTACTGTATTTTCATAATCCCCGATATGAAGCGGGGCGCCGTTCGCCGCAGGACTTCCACCAGAACCATGGGGACGAAAATGACAAAGGAGAGCATCATGAACATATCGATGAAAGAAATCTTCACCGAGCGCGAGAGCAGCAGCTCCACCAGGGCAGGAAGGGTGAAGGGAATGAGCGGCGATGTCACGACCACCATGACCATGACGAGGGCGCTGTTTCCCCGCACCAGGTTGGATATGAACGGAGCGGTGACACCCGTGGAGATGGCTGATAAAAGAAGGGCCGACGCGGCGTAGGCTGGGGAGATCGCCAGGAAAAGGAAGTAGACCCCCAGGGGGAGCAGCAGGAGCTTGAAGACCGTGAAGAGGGCAATTGTCAGGGGGGAGCTTTTCAATACGGTCCGGATGTCGTCCATCTCAATGGATAGAAAACTCAGGAAGAAAAGAATCATGAGCAGATACTTCGGGAAAGGCTGAAAGTAAGACCCGAAGCCGGGGATAAGAATTCCCGCGATCATGGAGGAGAGAACGACGAGGAGCAGAATAAGATCATTCAAGCGGAACATGCGGTGATGCTATCATCCCGGCAAACCCGTCGCAACCATGAACTTCGATTATTCATGGATCTCTGAAAACCAGATGCTCCAGGATGAGGGCGGCCGAGATGCCGACCACGAAACCGTTTCCCAGGATGGGCCTGAGGACCGCCGGGAAAGCGTTGAGAATGTCCGCGGGCAGGAAGGCGATGATGGTGCCGAGGAGGATGGGCAGGCCGATGATCATGCCTGTTTCGATCTGGAAACCTTCCGCCGATTCGAAAAGGATCGAGAGGCCGGCCCCGAACTGGGAGCACATGATGAAGAGAAGAACGCAGCCAATGACGACGGATGGTACGTTTCCGAGTAAAGCAATCGCTGCCGGCGAAAAGGAGATGAGACAGAGCAGGAGCGCCGCAGGAATGAGTGTGAATCTCGACGCACAGCCCGTGGAGGCCAGGACCCCGGGGCTGAGAGAAAAATTCACAGGACCGATCACGCCGAAGAATCCGGCCAGGATGTTCGCCAGGCCGGTTATAAAAATTCCGCGGGTGATTCTCTGAGGTTGCCCGGATGGTTTCAGAATTTCATTCATGGACTGGATTGAGCCCAGATCGTTCACCGAAAGGGCGATAAAACAGAAGAGAAATGAAATCAAAACCCCGGCATTGAGGGTGAGACCTGACGTTACCCGGCAAAAGAAGCCTCCGAGCAGGCGGCCGCCTTGAAAATGCTCCATGGCGGGGGGATCCGGAAAGAGGATAAGGTACAAAAGGCTTCCCGCGATCATGGCCCAGATAATGAGTGTGGATTTCCAGATGCCCCGGAGATGCCGGTAGGAAAAGAACATGGCGAACACGAGCACCAGGGCGAAAGAAATGTTTGCGAGCGATCCCGACCCGGACTGCGGCGACATGATGAGGTGGAGGATCGTGGGTGCCAGGGTGAAGGCAATGAGGAGGAGAACCACGGCCACGATCCTTGTGGTAAAGAGTTTCTGGAGGTGGGCGAAAAGACCGGTGACGCTCAAAAGAGAAAGAAGAATGCCGCCAAGCAGGATGGAGGTGTAGATGGCCTCGGCACCGAAGGCATGGCTTGCGATGATTCCGATGAGAAGCACCGATGAGGGGCCGATGATGAGCGGGAGACGGTGTCCCGCGAGAACTTGAACGAGGAGGGCGGCAGCCATGACAAAAGTGAGTTTTTGCAGGTAAACGATCTCATCTGCGGGAGCCGTGAACTGCAGCCCCGCGGTGACCTTGCCTATGATGACAATGATGGGGATGGTCACGGCGAACCACTGCAGACCGAAGAGAATGAGTTCCCACAGGGGAGGATGTTCATCGAGGCCGTATTTCAGCTGCATGCAATAAAGTCCGTTTGAATCGTGTTATCTCTGTAACTAATCCGCTTTTTCTTCAATGTAAAGGATTTAATGGCAGCCGAACCGGATAAAATATTTCGTGCAGATTAAACGTTGTTTCTGGTAAAAACAGGCATCAGGCGTTGGGCATCGGGTGTCAGACAAAGGGCCAAGGGCAAAAGACAAAAGGCGGGTAGGGGAGGCTTCAGCCTCCCTTTTCCGGGAGCGTAAACGCTCCCCTACCCAATCTTTAAACTCTTCAACTATTTTTTGGGAGGGGGGTCCATGTCTAATACGATTGTAATGATTCACGGCATGTTCTGCGGAGGGTGGGTCTGGGAGAACTACAGGACTTTTTTTGAAGAGAGAGGCTACCGATGCGTCACTCCCACCCTGAGGTATCATGACGTTCCCCCCGGGGAACTCCCCGATCCCCGGCTGGGGACGACAAGCATACTCGATTACGCGGCGGATCTGGAGGAGGAAATCCGCCGGCTTGATGAACCGCCCATCATCATGGGGCACTCCATGGGAGGGCTCCTTGCCCAGATCCTGGGCGCGCGCGGCCTCGCGAGTTCCCTCGTTCTTCTGAATCCCGCCTCGCCTGCCGGCATCATGGCCTTCAGACTCTCCGTTCTTAAAATATTCGGCCGTCTTATGAAGACCTGGGGATTCTGGAAAATTCCCGTGAAGCTGAATTTTGAAGAAACCGTTTTCGCTCTTTTCAACTTCATGCCCGCGGAAGAGCACCGGAAAATATTTGACCGCTTTGTCTTTGAATCGGGCCGGGCCGCCTGGGAGATCGGTTTCTGGGCCATGGACCGTAAAAAGGCCACAAAAGTAGACGAGAAGAAGATCGCCTGCCCCATGCTGATTGTCGCAGGGACCGGGGATAATATCACGCCGTCCTCCGTGGTCCGCGCCGTCGCGAAGAAATACCATGCCGCGTTCAAAGAATTCGAAGGCCATGGCCACTGGGTCGTGGAGGAGCCTGGCTGGGAGAAGATTGCCCGGTATGTCCATGACTGGCTGAAAGAGAAATGAGCATCATTTATTTTACGGTAACCGGCGGGGCCTCCCGCAGCATATGGAGGCTTGGGGCTGCCTGTCAGCCGGGATGGTTGTGGTTCGCCCGTTTGATCTTTTTCTGCTCATACATCAAGTCATCCGCCCGGGACATGAGTTCGTCAATCGTGCAGGGCTTTTCGGGGTCATGGTAAGTCATTCCGACGCTCATGGAGATATCATACCCCCTCTTCTTCCTGGCATTGTGTATGTCGATGAAATGCTGCAGTCTCTGTCCGAGAACGTCCGGATAATCCTTTGAGGCCCCCAGCGCGAGGACGGCAAACTCGTCGCCTCCGATGCGGGCGATGATGTCTGATCCTCGAAAGACTTTCTTGAAAATATTTGCGGCGTCGACGAGAGCCTCATCACCCTTTTTATGGCCCAGCGTATCGTTGATCCTTTTCATGTCGTCAAGATCGGCGAAGAGAAGCAGCAGGCCCTCTTTGTTTCGTTCCGCCACTTTAATCTGCTGTTCCGCCAGGGTCAGGAAGCCTCTCCTGTTGTAAAGGCAGGTGAGTTGATCCGTGATGGACATGATCCGGATATCTTCTTCGTACTGTTTTTTTTCCGATATCTCCATGGAATTTCCAAGAATAGCGGACCTGCCTTCATAGTGAATGGGCGTCACGGTCTCCATGATCCAACGGATTTCTCCCTGTTTGGTTATGATCCTGAATTCATAGGGGGAGATTCTATTGCCGGAGAGCATTTCCCGGGCGTTGTTTTTTACTTTTTCTCTGTCTTCAGGGTGAATGATGGAATTCGCTTTTTTCCCAACCAGTTCTTCCGGATTGTAACCGGCGTAGGAAGCGCCCTTGAAATTGATATACCGGAACGTGCCGTCCTGAACCACGTGGACGCCGGCAAAGGATCTTTCCGACAGGGTTCTATAGAGTTCCCCGGTTTGCTTTCGAGTCGTCACATCACGAACAATACCTCGAAAGCCGGTCTTCTCGCCCGCCGCGTTTTTCATCAGAGACCCCGAAACCTCCAGGACCTTCCGGGTTCCGTCTTTTCTCATGCAAACATAGTCTGATATTTTCGATGCGATGCCCGTGCGATAGATTTCATTGTAAATCCCGTACATCTTTTTGGCCGTTTCCGGGGATGTGTATTGCCGGTTATTCATCCCCAGAAGTTCCTCTTTCGTGTACCCTGAAAGGTTCTGCAGGGCCTTGTTGAAGAAGACGAGATTTCCCTTGAGATCTATTTCATAGTATCCGTCTTCAACGCTCTCGATGATGGTCCTGTATCGTTCCTCGTTTTCCCGCAATGCCTGTTCCCGTTCCCGCAGGGCGGCCAACTCTTCAAGGATCTGTTTTTTTGTCTTTCTTTCGTTCTTCATGGGCGGGACTCACAATTCTGCCTGCGGGCTCATCCTGTTTCTGTAAGCGTTTGAGGAGGCGCGTTGAGTGCGTTCAGGCATTCAATATTAAAAAGCATACTATACGAGATGATGTGCCCTGTCAAATTTTATGACTCTCTTCATAACTCACTTCCGGGATACTTTACGATCATTTAACGGTGGGGAGAAAAACTCGGCTTCGACAGTCATAGGT
>DFZO01000014.1 GCA_002383495.1 Syntrophaceae bacterium UBA4054
CGACTATTAAGCGGACGCGCATGACCTGCCATATATGTGGTGCGGACAGCCGGTAAACTGAGGGTTAAAATTCCTCACCAAAACCTGTATATGAACTTCTGCGACGAAGGCGTCCAGGGTCAGCAGTATGTTTCTTAACACTTTCATTTCACGAGATACAACAGAAGGATGAATGATAGCGGCATGATAATTGCCGATCATTATGGCGGCCGTGTGCTCCATGAAACGTGCGTGTGAAATCGGAACGGGCGGCACGGTCTGCAGAAAAAATCGCATAAGGAAGGAGTGCAACGATGGAGATTAAAAAGATTTGCGTGTTGGGTGCCGGTTTGATGGGAAACGGGATTGCTCAGGTGTGCGCCCAGGCGGGCTTCGAAGTGAAACTGAGAGACATTGAACAGCGTTTCATTGATAACGGAATGAATACGATCAAGAAAAATCTTGCCAGAGACGTTGAAAAGGGAAAAAGGACCCAGCAGGATATGGACGCTGTTCTTGGCAGAATCAAACCCACGCTCGATATCAAAGAAGCGGCTGCCGACGCCGACATCGTCGTGGAAGTGGTGATCGAGGTCATGGACGTAAAAAAGAAAGTATATCAGGAACTGGAAACGGTCGTGAAGCCCCATACGCTGTTCTTCACGAACACATCGGGATTGAGCATCACAGAGATGGCAGCGACCACGAAGCGTCCCGATAAATTCATCGGAACCCATTTCTTCAATCCCGTACCCGTGATGAGACTCCTGGAAATTACCAAGGGCTATGAAACGTCCGAAGAAACCCTGAACATCGCCAAGGACTGGGGAAAGAAGATCGGCAAACAGGTCATCATAGTCAATGAGGCCCCTGCCTTTGCCGTCAACAGGATTCTCTGTCCCATGCTCAATGAAGCCTTTTATGCTCTGGGAGAAGGAGTTGCCAGCGCGGAAGACATTGATACGGGAATGGTCCTGGGCTGCAATCATCCCATCGGGCCGCTCGCCCTCTCCGATCTCGTCGGCCTTGAGACGCTTTTGAGGGTCATGGAAGGGATGCACAAGGAAATGGGCGACAAGTACATGCCGGCACCTCTGCTGGTGAAGCTTGTGAGAGCCGGCAGGTACGGCAGAAAAACAGGAAAGGGCGTTTTCGATTATACGAAAAAATAACAAAAACAGTCGGGTTCTGCGGGGCCTGTTTTGTATGAGACGAGCCCTGCAGAATTCCGACGAACCATTCATTTTTGGGAAAGGAGGTGCTGCATCCATTCATTTTATAAGCTCATCGAAATAGGGCAACGATAGATGAATATCCTTAAAAAAAAGGAGGGAGAATTTATGTCAGGACACTGGAAGCCTTTAGCGGAAGCGGAAAAAGCAAAGTACAACACCATCAACGCGGAAAACCTCGAATTTCTGATGAATCGCTATAACAAGGTGAACCGCTGGGTCATCGCCGACATGATCCGGCGAAGCGCCTATCATTATCCGGACAAAAAGGCCTTGATCTTTAAGGATAAGGTTCTAACTTATGCGCAGCTGGAAGAGGAGTGCAACAGGGTCGCAAACGCCCTTCTAGATCTCGGAGTCAAAAAGTATGACCGCGTGGCCATTCTGGCTCATAACACGATACACCATGTCATCACCTGGATTGCCTGCTGCAAGATAGGCGCCATTTATCTGGCCATTAATTATCTCCTCAGGGGAAAAGATATTTCTTACTGCATCAATCACTCTGAAAGTGTCACTTTCATTGTGGAGGATGCCCTGTATGACCTGGTGAAAGATGTTCTGAATGATATGCCGACCGTGAAGACCTGGATCTGGTCGAACCAGGGCGCCGGAAAGCCCAATATCGGAGGAAAATTCAAAGACTTCGACGAATGGTACAAGAAGTATCCCGCAACAGAACCGGATATGATCATTCACATTGAGGATCCCTGCCAGATGACCTACACGAGCGGAACGGAGGCTCTGCCCAAGGGCGTCATCATCAGCAATCAGGCTCTCATGGCTCAATACATGGGCTGCATCGTGGACGGGGGTTACGATGAGGATGATGTCTTGGTGAACGCGCTGCCTATTTATCATTGCGCTCAGAGAGATGTTTTGATGAATCCCGTATTCTGGGTCGGCGGAACGAACATATTGATTGCCCCGGATATAGGACAGATTCTGAAAAACATCGCAGAATACAAGGCAACCATGTTTTTCGCGCCTCCCACAGTGTGGATCGGAATTCTGAGGCATCCGGATTTCGCGAAATACGATCTCACGAGCTTGAAGAAGTGTTATTACGGGGCGTCAATCATGCCCATGGAGGTCTTGAAAGAGGTCATGGAGAAATTGCCCTGGACAAGGATCTGGAATTATTACGGACAGACCGAACTCGCTCCTTACCACACGGTTCTGAAGGCAAAGGACGCCTTGAGGAAAATCGGTTCCGCGGGAATGGGCGGCATCAATATGGAGACCCGGCTGGAGGACGATGAGTTCAAGCCCGTCAGCGCGGCTGGCATGCCGGGGGAGATCTGCGGGAAAGGTCCCCATGCCCTGATCATGTATTTCAAGGATCCTGAAAAAACGGAAGAGGCCATGAAGGGTGGGTGGTTCCACTCCGGTGACGTGGGAATCATGGATGAAGATCGTTATATCACCGTGGCGGACCGGAAGAAGGACATGGTCAAGACGGGCGGTGAGAATGTGCCGACCCGCGAAGTGGAGGACGCCATTTACCTTGATAAGCGGGTACAGGAAGTAGCTGTGATCGGACTCCCGCACCCGAAATGGGTTGAGGCCGTCACGGCAATCGTCGTTCCAAAGGCCGGGCAGAAGATTACCGAGGCGGAACTGATAGAAGTCTGCAAGAAGGAACTTGCTCCGTTCAAGCTGCCCAAGGGAATCATTTTTATAGAGGCTCTTCCCAAAACGCCGACAGGAAAAATTTTGAAACGCGAGATGAGAGTCACGTACAAGAATTTTTTTGCAGGCAAGTAATATTCAGCGCCGAAAACAGGGAGCCGCTGTCCCCGCAGGGGAGGCGGCTCCCTGTTCACTGGAATGTCTGAGTCCTGAAGATGAAATGATGGACGTTCTTCTCGTCAATCCGAGATTCAACGGAAAATCTGAGATCCCACCCCTTGGATTGGTTTCCCTCGCAGCACCGCTTCTTGAAAGGGATATGAAGGTTTCAGTCCTCGATCTGGATATCCTTTCAGAGAAGGAGGCCGACGTCTCATTGAAACGTGTTCTGGAGGAAGAAAGACCCTCTATCGTGGGAGTCACTTCCCTTTCCGACAGCTTCGAGTCGGCCATGGCAGTATGCAAGGCGGTCAAGTGTCAGAATACCGACACACTGACGGTGCTAGGAGGAATTCACGCTACGGTTTTAAGCGGAGCCATTCTTGATGACCAGGAAAATTTGGACATGGTTGTGCGGGGGGAAGGGGAGAATTCCTTATGCGAACTGGCCGGTCGCGTACTGAAAGGGTTGGATCCCAGGGGGATCGACGGGGTCAGCTTTCGGGAAGGAGGGAAGATCGTCCATAACCGAGACAGGGATTTTGAGAAGGATCTTGATATCTTACCCATTCCTGCCCATCATCTTCTTGAAAACCGCCTGTACTGGACCAGGAGCATTTCTTCGAGCAGGGGATGCGTCCACAATTGCACTTTCTGTTCCATCCAGTCTCAATATCACCATCGCGTCAGAATGAGGAGCACGGGGAGCCTGATCAAGGAGATCAAGCAACTCGTAAACCTGGGTGCGAAGCGCATCATGTTTACCGACGACAACTTCACCTTCAGCCTTAAGAGAATCCGAGAACTCTGTAAAGGCATCACAGATGAAGGGTTTGCGAATACAATCGAATTCTATGCCGAAGGAAGAATAGATGACATATGCCGGAATCCAATCATGGCCCAGACTCTGAGCAATGTGGGATTCAGGGCGCTATATGTGGGAGCAGAATCAGGTTCATCAAAAATTCTGAGTTATTATCGCAAGGATATCGAACCCGATGACATTCTGCAGGGCATTTCATTTTGCGTGGAACAAAATCTTGCGCCCGTTGTAAATTTCATCCTCATGGGGCCAAGAGATACGACTGACACCATTTTGGAAACGATCAGCCTGGCAAAGCATGCTTTTGAAAAAGGTGCTGAAATCGCCTATGCGGAAACACTGATTCCCTATCCGGGGACGCCTGTTCAGGAAGAACTGGTGAAAGACGGGAAATACCGTGAAAAAGGGAGCATTTTTTATTTTGAATCTTATGAAGGGATGAAACTGGATTGGTTCTTGCAACTATGCGATGTTGCCCGTGAGATCACAGAGATGATTCATAGCGGCGACAAACATCATGAAACAAAAAAAGCATACTATGAGTTGTCGTATCTGGGGGAGATGCTGAAGAAAAGGGTTCCCGTCACGTTTAAGGAGTATCGTGCGCGGTGCGCGGGAGAAATGGCCTGTGGGATTGAAAGAAGAATGGGCTTGTTGTTTTCTTGAGGAATTAGGCGGATTACGGTATGAAGTATTCTATTTGGAAAAGCATTGAGGAGAAAGCTGAATGGGAAGAAAAATATTTAAGGAAGAACATCAGATATTCCGCGAAAGCTTCGGAAAATTCTTAGAAATAGAGGTTGTTCCATTTATCGAAAAGTGGGAGCACGAAGGAATAGTACCCAAGGAAGTCTGGAGGAAGATGGGAGAAAACGGTTTTCTATGTCCCTGGCTTGAAGAAAAGTACGGCGGGTCGAATGCGGGCTATGAATACTCGGTGGTGATCAACGAGGAACTGTCATACGTGGGAGCCAACGGACTTCTTGCCGGCCTTCACAGTGATATCATCGTGCCTTATCTCCACGCGTTTGGCAATGAGGAACAGAAGATGCGGTGGCTGCCCGGCTGCGCGTCCGGCGATATCATAACCGCTGTGGCCATGACAGAGCCCGGAACGGGCTCGGACCTCGCCGCTATGCGTGCGACGGCCGTGAGAGAAGGTAACGAGTATGTGATCAACGGTCAGAAGACATTCATTTCCAACGGCATCAACTGTGATCTCGTCGTCTTGGCGGTCAAGACAGATACAAAGGCAAGTCCTCCATTCAAGGGCATAAGCCTGATATGCGTTGAAGACGGAACCCCGGGTTTTGAAAAGGGCCGCAACCTCGATAAAATGGGCTTGCACAGCCAGGATACGGCTGAACTCAATTTTGTGGACTGCCGGGTTCCCGCATCGAATCTTCTGGGTAAAGAGGGGCAGGGATTCTACTTTTTGATGAAGAAGCTTCAGGGCGAGAGGCTCATCGCATCGATTATGGCCCAATCCATGGCTGAAGCCATGTTGAAGATGACCATCAAATACTCGAAAGAAAGAACGGTTTTCGGAAAGCCGATCAGTTCGTTTCAGCATAACACATTCAAGATTGTGGAAATGGCGACGGAGATAGAGCTCGGCAGGGCACTTCTTGATTCTCTTATTGCCGATTATATTGCGGGAGAGGATATCGTCATGAAAGTATCCATGGCGAAGGCCTGGATCCCTGAAATGGCCAATCGGGTGGCCTACCACTGTGTCCAGCTGCACGGGGGTTACGGATACATGGAGGAATACCCCATATGCCGTTTTGCGCGGGATGTGAGGGTCATTCCCATCTTTGCCGGAACCACGGAGGTCATGAAAGTTATTGTGGGAAGAATGATGGAACTCTAGTCCGTTAAAAAAGGAGAAAGCCATGGCAAAACTGATGCAGTTGAAACTGGACGGGGACGGCATCGCCCACCTGATACTCGATAATCCGGATGAGAGGGTCAATGTCCTGTCAGCCCTGTTCATTGAGGAATTTCTAGATATTTTAAGCCAGATAGAGAAAGACGGGCGGATCAAAGGACTGATCCTGGAGAGCGCGAAACCGGGTGTCTTTGTAGCAGGCGCCGATATCAAATGGCTCAAATCGCTGAAGACGGCTGAGGATTGCAGGTCTTTTGCGATAAACGCGCACGTGCCCTTCAATCGACTTGAAGATTTGAAGATGCCCACCATAGCGGCGATCAACGGTGTCTGCCTCGGTGGCGGGCTCGAGCTGGCCATGGCGTGCAGATGGCGGGTGGCCCTGGAACACAAATCGGTGCAGATCGGACTTCCGGAGATCAAGCTCGGCGTGCTTCCGGGCGGAGGCGGAACTCAGCGGCTCACCGCTCTTGTGGGAATTCAGAATGCCCTGCAGCTAGCCTGTGCGGGGAAGACGCTCAGGCCAGAGGAGGCATTGAGACTGGGCTTGATAGATGCCATTCTGCCGTCTCAGGGATTCGTTGATGAAGCGAAGAAGTATCTGGTGGAAAAAATAGAATCCGGAACCGATTACAGGAGGCCATGGCATGATCCGGACTACCGCTATGGTGTGAATCAAGAGGAGAAAAATCCGGAGGCCAGGAAAAAAATATTCGAGACGTCGCGCCAGCTTACGCTGAAACAGACGAAAGGCCATGTTCGATCGCCCATGAAAATCATAGACGCGGTCGAGACCGGAGCGGAAAAAGGCTTCAGAGCGGGTCTTCTAGCCGAACAGGCCGTATTTGCGGAAGTCCTGTGCAGTCCCGAAGCCCGTGGGCTGGTGGATCTGTTTCTCATGCAGAATGCCATGACCAAGGTCTATGGATCGAAAGACCGTTCCATCAAGCCCGCAGACGTGAAAAAGGTTGGTGTTCTGGGTGCAGGTCTCATGGGGTCGGGGATCGCCCATAGCCTCATTGCGGTTGGTAAAAAAGTGGTCCTGAAGGATATCAGTGAAGAAGCGCTCAACCGGGGCGTGCAGTCCATCCGGGGAATTTTCAATCAGGACGTGCAGAAGGGGAGAATGTCTGAGACGAAAGCAAACGAGATCATGTCTCTCCTTGAGACCACCCTGGACTATGAGGTTTTTCGGGACGTGGATATGGTCATCGAGGCTGTTTTTGAGGATATGGCGCTCAAGCAGAAAACCGTCCGGGAAGTGGAAAAATACATCCAGAAGCACTGCATTTTTGCCTCGAACACGTCGTCTCTGGCCATCACGGAACTGGCGAAAGCCTCGGAGCGACCGGAAAATTTCATCGGCACGCACTATTTTTCACCGGTCAATCGAATGCCGCTACTGGAAATAATTAAAGGGGGAAAAACATCGGAACTGACAGTGGTGACGGCCGTTTCCATCGCCCATGCCACAAGAAAGCTTCCCATTGTCGTTAATGACTGCTACGGATTTTATACGACCCGGGCCGTGGGTGCCTATCTCATCGAGGCCATGCGCTGCCTGAACGACGGGGCAGACGTGGGTGTCATCGATAGCGCCATGATGGATTACGGATTCCCTGTTGGTCCCATTACGCTGCTCGATGAGGTGGGTCATGACGTGGGCGCCCACGTTCTGACGATCATGAAACAGGCCTATCCTGAGAGGTTCTCCGATGAACTCACGAAAGTCACCGTGGCGGATGGCCGCCTGGGAAGGAAAAATGGAAGAGGATTTTATGTCTACGAAGGAGGAAAGAAAAAGGGGATTGACGAGACCGTTTATTCTCTGTTTAAATCAAGAGAAGACAGAAAGATGGTGAAGGAAGAAATCGTGGAGAGGATCGTCATGAATCTTCTGAACGAGGTCGGCTTCTGCATGGGTGAAAACATCGTGACGAACTTGGTGGATGCGGAGATGGGTCTGGTCTTCGGCATCGGATTTCCGCCCTTCAGGGGCGGCCCTCTCCATGCCATGGATGAAATCGGGGCGGGGCGT
Organism: Syntrophaceae bacterium UBA4054; assembly: GCA_002383495.1. Taxonomy (GTDB): domain Bacteria; phylum Desulfobacterota; class Syntrophia; order Syntrophales; family UBA4778; genus UBA4054. The sequence goes on from DFZO01000014.1 coordinate 7,755, forward strand.
GTTGTTGAAACCCTGAGTCAACTTGAAGCGAAATGGGGTTCCCGGTTCAAAGCAGCACCTTATATCATACAGGCGGCCAAGGATCATAAGGTGTTTTGCCGTTGAAAGAGGGATCGAGCGAAAAGCGTACGGGCAGGATATTGTTTTTGAGTGAAATAATTGCTCCAGGATGATATGGAGGAGCACGAATTCCAGAAGAAGGAGGATGATGAATATGAATTTTGATCTGTCTGAAGAGCACAAAATGTTAAAGGACATGGCGTATAAATTCGCCGTAAACGAGATTTCACCCATATCTTATGACTGTGACAAGGAGGAGAAGTATACGCCGGAGATTCGCAAGAAGGCCGCCGAGCAGGGTCTCGTGGGGGCGTGGGTGACGGAAGAGTATGGCGGAGCGGGTGTCGGTTTTCTCGGCAATGCCATCATAACGGAGGAGCTCTCAAGGGTAGACATGGGAATCGGATTGAATGTCGTCGCTGCCTGTTTCGGCTGTGAGGCAATCTACTACTTTGGCACGGAAGAGCAGAAGAAAAAGTATATTCCCCCTGTCTGCAGTGGGGAATGGGTGGCCGCCGGTGCTTTCACCGAACCCAATGCCGGAACCGATGTGGCGGGATACAAGACGAGGGCCGTGAAAGACGGGAAAGACTACGTCGTAAACGGCAACAAGATGTTCATCACCAACGGGACCGTCTGCAATTTCATGGTGGCCCAGTGCATTACGAAGCCAGAGGAGAAGAAGCACAACAGTTTCAGCCAGATCATCATCCCCGCCGATGCGAAGGGTGTCATTCGAAACAAGCTTCACGGAAAGATGGGAATCCGTGCCAGCGACACGGCCGAGATCACCTTTGAGGATGTGCGTGTTCCACAGGAAAACATTGTGGGTAAAGACGGACGAGGCTTTCATCAGTTGATGCATTTCTTCGATGTCACGAGAGTTATGGTGTCCGGTCAGGCAGTCGGGCTCTCTCAGGCCTGTCTAGATACGGCGGTCAAGTACGCCAAGGAGAGGACGGCCTTCGGGTTGCCGATCGGAAGCTATCAGTTGACCATGGCCAAATTGACGGAGATGGCCATTAAACTTGAATCGCTGAGGACGCTTGTGTACAAGGCCGCCTGGCTTGTGGACGCCGGAAAACCGGATTACCATCTTGCCGCCATGTGCAAGTTCCTGGGCGGTCAGACGGCTGTTTTCTGCGCCAACGCGGCTGTTGAAATACACGGGGGATACGGTTACATGGATGAATATGCCGTTCAGAAATGGTACCGCGATGCAAAGATTCTTGAGCTCTATGAGGGCACGAAGGAAGCGGAAATCATGACCATCGGACGGGTGCTCCAGTCCAAGTAAATCTTAATAAAAAGCTCTGAATGAAAAGGGCCGCTTCAACAGCGGCCCTTTTCATTAGTTTTTTCCCCTCTAAATTATTTTCTTGTAACCAGAAACTAGTGTCGTGTCCCGTAAATCCATTTAATAAGTGTCATTTCGAGTGTAGCGAGAAATCTTAAGGATTCCTCATATTCATTCGGAATGACAAAAACGGAGGGAACGATATCTCCCGGAGTTTACCCTGAGTGAATCGAAGGGGTCGATATGACAATTTATTTTTGAGACACGACACTGGAAACTTTTTGTAAGTTAGTAATTGACCTTTTCAATCCCTTTGAGGCCAAGAATTTTTCGCGCCTCATCGGGCGTCGCCGGATCGATGCCAAGTTCCTTCGCAATCCGGACGATCTTTGCCACCTGTTCGGCATTGCTCTTCGCCATTTGTCCCTTATCGAGATAGAGGTTATCCTCCAGACCGACCCTCACGTTTCCGCCGATGAGGAGGGACTGGGTGCAGGTGGGAAACTGGGCACGCCCTGCCACACAGACAGAAAACTCGAAATCCCCGATGAGTTTTCTGGCATAATCCACGAGAAAAAGGAGATTCTCTGAACTCGGCGTGATGCCGCCGAGAACACCCATGACAAACTGGATGTAGACAGGTTTTTGAACGTAGCCCGCCTGGATCATGAAGGCAACATTGTTCACCATTCCGGCATCGTAGATCTCGAACTCGGGCTTGGTTCCGTGCTCCTTGAAGGTGGCGCAGTATTCCTTCATGGACTTAAAGGTGTTGGGGAAAATGAAATCTTCGGACATGCCCAGATATATTTTCTCCCATTCAAACTTCCATTCCTTGTATCTCGGAATGACAGGGAAAAGGGCGAAGTTGATGGACCCCGCATTAAAAGAGGCGAGCTCCGGTTTGTAGAGGGTCACGGGTGCAACACGCTGCTCCACGGTCATTCCCAGGCCGCCCCCCGTGGTGATACAGACGACTATATTGCAGCGGCTCTTGATGCTCGTGATAATCTCTTTCATGAGATTCACATCCGGGATCGGCATCCCGGTCTCGGGATTGCGGGCATGGACATGACAGACGGCTGCACCCGCTTCGTACGCTCGAACGGCCTCATCGGCAATCTCTTTCGGGGTGATGGGGAGATACTCGGACATGGTCGGCGTGTGAATGCTCCCTGTTATGGCTGCGGTGATCACTGCTTTTTCTTTCATGGCGTCAGCTCCTTTCTTTGGTTTCGATCTCTTGGTCTGAAATTCCCGCGAGCCTTTCGGCCGCTTTTCTGTCGCGTTTGAAATTTGTCATGAGACGAAAATTCAGCCGCTGGGTTGCAGGCGGTCCTGCGGCTATGACCGAGAGAATCGGCGTGGCCGATGACAAGCCCGACAGCGATTCAGACAGGCGGGCCATTTTCAGACGATCCTCTACATCCACGCCTTTTCTCCCCTGGTGGTATTTCAAAAGAAGGTCGCCCACTTTTGGTATCTTTAAATCCCTGCTGCTCGGCCGGGTGACCAGAATTCCTCCTCCGATCTCGGCGAGGCTCTGTCCTGTCCTGAGGATGGCTTGGTTCATGTAGAGCTTGGCCGCGTTGATGACAAGCGTTTCGGGAAGGGGTACTCCCGATGCCGTAGCCGTTGAAAGAGCGGCCGAGCCGGCGACCAAACCATATAGCGTCTCTGAATCGACGCTCATGTCCACCAGCTTTTCATGAATGTGGGCCTTACCCGCGACGCCGTTATAGTCGGCCATGGCTGACGCGGCACCGATGCAGAGGTCGATGTAGCCGCAGCGGCAGGCCGAGGACGCGAATCGCTGGTAGTCGGAAAAACGGTGAACCATATCCCGACTCGCTTTCCACTCCCCGCACAGAAAGACCCTGTCCCAGGGAACAAAGACGCGGTCAAAAAGAATGTGAGCGCTCTGGTGCATTCCAAAGGCTGCATTGCCGATGTCCTCAGATTCCATGGCCTCGAACTTTGCGTTCACGCAGGCGGAGTCGTTCACGTGGATGACCCCTGCCGCGTCGCCCGGAACGGCGAAGGCGACGGCGTAGGCTTCGTCGTCTGGTCCGAGGGCTGTCGTTGGAACTACGAGACGCTCGTGGGCAACAGGCGCTCCGGACTGCTGAAGCTTGGCGCCGTTCACGATGATGCCGTCTTTATTTTTTTCAACGATTCTCATAAAAAGGTCAGGATCGGCCTGGCGGTGAGGCGGTAGAGAACGGTCGCCCTTGGCATCCGTGATATTTCCCGAGATGGCCAGATCCTTTTCCTGGGCCATCTTCATGTAATTCCGGAATTTTTCATGGTAGGACGTCTTTCCACCGTTTTCATGATCGACCTCATACGTTACAGACCAGAGGGCATGAATCACGGCCCCCGCGACACATCGACCGCCGAAACAGCCTCCCGTGTAGCGCATCATGGCGCGCTGGAGTTTCATTCTGGCAAGAAGATCGTCCTGAGACCGGATGATCTTCAGAAAACGGTTGATCCTGCCGTTCGTAAGGTCGCTGTCCGTCACTATGAGCGAATGAAGCTCATGGTCGAGTTCGGGATCAGAGGCAAGATCATAGGTGGCCTTCAAAGTGTTCACGGCCGGTTTCATGACGGGATGATTATAATAATCCCGGACAACATCCCCGTTGATATAAACCACGGTCTTCATACTGCGAAGTGAACTCAAATATTCTTCACCGTTCATCATGGTCAAAAAGCTCCTTAAATTCCTTGCGGTTCGCTGGTGCCTGAATCACCAGCCCTTGGTCCACATGTCGTCATCTTCGTAGACCTTTTCATCGTCCATGTGGCCTTCGGGGGCATCAACCTCGATCATCCGTCCGGGATTGCGGTCATTGAGAACCTCACGATAGAATTCATGCTGGATGAGCAGATTCATGATATCATTTGTTCCGGTCCAGATCTGGATCAATCGGGCATCGCGGACCATCTTTTCGATGGGATATACATTCGTGTAGCCGATACCGCCGATGATCTGCATGGAAAGATTGCTTATGTTCCAGGCCGCATCCGTGGCGCATTTCTTGGCTTCGCTGACAAGACGGCGTGCGGACGGCAGCCCTGCATCCACTGATTTTCCGGCAGCAATGGTCAGGGCCCGCGCGGCGTCAAGCTGAGTGATGGCATCCGCCACTTTGAAACTCACCCCCTGAAAACTGCGGATTTTCTGGCCGAAAGCCTTCCTTCGGTCGCTGTACCGCACAGCCACTTCGAGTGCGGCGCGTCCCATGCCCAGCGAAGCCCCTGCCGATGTGAGCCGTTCAGGAACCATCATGGTATTGAAAATGGCAGCCCCTTCGTTCAGACCGCCGATGAGATTGGATTCCGGTACCTTGACATCGCGGAAGACGAGACGTCCTGTGCCGCCGCCGCGGGTGCCGAGAAGGCCGTATAGATACTTCGCCTCAACCCCCTCACGGTCTTTTTCAATGAGGATGAGGCTGATGCGCTCGTGGGGCTTTCCGGAGGGGTTGGTGTTGCAGTAGACAATGAAAAAATCAGCTCCGTCCGCCGCAACCACGAATCGCTTCTGGCCCCGTACGGTGAAATAACCGTTCTTGTACTCGGCTCGGGTTGTCGCCCCGAAGAAATCGGAACCCCCTCTCGGCTCCGTTAGGGCCTCCGCGGAGATCAGGTCCCCCTTGAGCAGGGGTTTGAGGAACTTCTCTTTCTGCTCTTCCGTGCCGAAGGTGTGGAGAGCCTCTCCAACAATCGACGGCATGGCGAAGGCACATCCAAGGGCCGTACCGAGGACGCCGATCTCCTCAAGGGCGGCGATCTCTCCCGTCCAGGTCTGGCCTCGTCCCCCGTATTTTTTTTGAAAGCGGAGCCCCAGAAGATTGCGGTCACCCAGAGACTTCACGAATTCTCTCGGATAGCGAATCTCATCACGATCCAGTTTTTTTGTCAGATCCGGCGATACTTCATTTTTAACAAAATCCCGGACTTCTTTCTTCAAAGCACGTTCTTCATCGGTTAAAAGAATATCCTGAAGCATAGATTTCTCCTTTCGTCATGAAACGTTAATGAGGTTCAGTGATCCATCCCTTCAATCCGACTGATGCAGAAAAGATGCCAACCCGGCAATCATCCGATGAGATCAGGCACCGGCATTTTTCTGAACCCTGATGCCGTGTTTTTTCATCTTATGAATAAGCGTCGTTCTTTTAAGACCCAGAAGGGATGACGCCCCGTCTCTTCCCCCGACCTTCCCCCTTGAAATCTTTAGGGCATGCAGGATCTGAAGTTTTTCCATATCACGCAGATTCAAGGGTATTTCGGCCATCTCCTCTCTGGAAGATGTTGAGCCCAGTTCGGTAAAATGAATTCTTGGACCGCCCAGAATGACCGCACGTTCAATCACATTGGCGAGCTCTCTCACATTTCCAGGCCAGGAATAGGCCATGAGCTTTTCCATTTCCGATTGGGGAATGCCCTGAAATTTTCGGTTATACTGGGCACAAAAAAGCTGCAGAAAGTGGGCCGCGAGGGGAGGGATGTCTTCTCGCCTCTCGCGCAGGGATGGAATATGAACGGGGAAAACGTTGAGACGGAAAAAAAGGTCAGAACGGATGCGGCCTTTTTCGACCTCTTCCGCGAGATCCTTGTTTGTAGCGGCGATGAGCCTGAAGTCGGAATAGAGGGTCTTGGTCCCGCCCACGCGCTGAAATTCCTTTTCCTGTAGAATTCTAAGCAAACGGCTCTGAGTCGAATGGGGCAGTTCCGATACTTCGTCGAGAAAAATGGTTCCGTTATGAGCCAGTTCGAATCGTCCAGGCTTCATCTTGCTTGCACCGGTAAATGCCCCTTTCTCATGACCGAAGAGCTCGCTGTCGATCAGCGTCTCAGGCAGGGCGGCGCAGTTGACCCTGATAAAAGGCCCCTCATGCCTCGAACTTTCCCGGTGAATGGCCCTGGCGACAAGCTCCTTGCCCACACCCGTCTCACCGTTAATGAGAACGGTCGACTTTGTCGGCGCCACCTTGTGAATCAGCTTGTGAAGCTTCAGGGAGGATTGGTTGGACCCGATAATCTCACCGAAAGGGCGGAACTCTTCTTTTTCTTCCTGGTAGTATCGGTTTTCCTCTATGAGTTTGTGGTTGAGGCGGGCAATCTCATCATAGGCCTGGGCGCGGTCGATCGAAACGGCGATCTGGGTTGCGAGGGCTGAAAGCAGTCTGATTTTGTCAGGCGTCACCGCAAAGGAGAAGAAGCGGCTGTCCTGATATAGACAACCCTTCACGCGCTTGCCGAGAAAAAGAGGGATGATAATGATCTTGCGGACTTCCAGAGTCGATTCTTCAAACCGTTCATATTGAATGATGTCGTTTTCTTTTGATGCGGATGCCTTCCGGATCAGATCCATGGTTTCTTTGAAGCGGGGATCGTAGACGTATTCCCTCATCAGATTTCTTGAAGCGACGATTTGAAGCTCGCCGGAATGCTGATCCTTGATGAAAAGGGCCGCCCGCTCCGAACCGGTGAGACGGGATATGGACGTGATAATGTTCGTAAGAAGCTGATCCATGTTTTTCTGGTCCGTGAGAGCATCACCCATTTCTATGATGAGATCGTAGAGGCGGTTCTCCGTGGAAAGGTCTTCGCTCCGGATGAGATGCTGAAGGTCGTGTGGAAAGACGGCTTTCGCCGTGAGCTTGAGGAACTCCCATGCCTTTCTCGCGTAAACCTCGGCATGAGACCAGTTGCCGATCTCAAGATACAGCCGGGCAATGTCAATTCTGGCTTTGGCCAGGGCCAGAAGCGCTCCGCTTTTTTCAAGGGCGGTTTCGATATCGACAAGCTCGGATATTTTTTCCTTCGGTTTCATTTCTTTTTCAAGGTACTGAATCTGCAGCCGGCGGATGATTCCATAAAGAAGAGGGTTCAGCTGTTCCTTTCGAATCTCGCTCAGGAATCGGATGACTGGATTGAGTTCAACAGGTGAGATGCCCTCCTGAAACAGGATGAAGCCGGGCTCAAAAATATGAGAGGCATTGAGGGTATGGTACCAGCTGGATTTTTTGATCCGATACAGCACCTTGAAATGTTCAGCCGCCTGCTCGTATCGGCCTTCGAGACATTCTATATTGGAGAGGCCGATTCCCGCGAGAAGTTCGGCCATGGGAATGGCCTCCCGCCGGGACATTTCAAGAGCTTTTTCAAAATAGGAGCGGCTGTCCTTGAGCTGTTTCATCTCCAGAAGAATTAGGCCTGTATTGGCAAGCGCAAAGGACACAATCGGCCAGTTGTCGTTCTTCATCGCCTGATGATAGATTGTTTCCGAGATGCCGAGTGCCCGTTGAGGCATCCCGACCTGCGTATAGCACTGAGAAAGGTGCAGGCCGGTCAGTAGAGAAAAATCATCTTCACTGATATGGTCGAGTTCTCCAAGGGAATCCTCGTAAGACTGAAGAGCCATGGAAAGATCCCCTCTGATCCAGTGAGACAGACCGCGTAATTGGAGGCCTCTTTTATGAAGGGCTGTATCCTCGATATCCTTGATCATGTCCCAGGCACTATCGAAATGGATCACCGCCTGATCATACTGGAAGCACATCCAGCAGTTCTGACCGATCAGAAGTTCGAGAGAGGCCTGAGAGCGGGGGTCATGGCATTGGGTCGCAACCTGCTTTGCCATGGAGAGCCAGGGTTTGATTTTCTTGATGTCTGGATGCAGCAGAGACAGGGACGCTCTTCGTTCGATCGCCGTAATCAGGATTTGACACATCTCCTCGGAGCGTGTATCGTCTTGGGCATCAACATGACTTTCTATGAATTCCAGGAGATGATCATAGAATTGGATGGAAGAGGCGATCTTGTGGTTTTTCTCCTCGTATAAAGCAGCCTTCAGCACGATGCCAAGATCCGTCGCTTCCATTCCCGCCTGCAGACATCCCCTGGCTATCTTTAAAGTATTTTCTTCCTTTTCAGGAAGCACCTTGATCAGGATATGAACGGCTTCACGGTAATATCGGGACATCTCCTCCGGCGGGATGGAATGCAGGAGAGATTCTCTCTGGCATGCCGCAGTCCATTTGTAGATGCCGCCTGATTTTTTCAGGGGAGAAATCCATTTTTTTTGTTCAAGAAGAGAGACAACAGCGAACAGATGAGAGGGTTTTACGTCATCGATGTCTTTGAACCAGTCGACTGAGAAATAGTCCGGAAATGCCGCGAAACGGTAAAGGGTGTTTTTTTCGTCGCGAGAGAGGTGAGAAAAGTAAGAGTCGGTCCGCGTCAAAATACCATCCTCCGCTAAATGATTGCAGGACTATATTCATATCGACCAAAGAAGTCAAGCGTGGTGTCAAATTAATAACACCTGACCATATAATGACATTATTTCTATCGGACGGGGTTTGTTCCCATTCGGTGGTGTTTGAAGAGCATGACATGATTGAAAAATGTTCTTTGGCATTTTTCTTGCTCACTAAATCTATAAAGATGCGATCTGGAAATAATCAATCAATCTGTTATTCAAAACAGGAGGATGTCGATGGACTTTACGCTGAGCGAAGAACACAGGATGCTAAAGGAGAGTGTGGCAAACTTTGCGGCAAAGGAAATTCAACCGATTGCCGAAGAAATCGACAGGGAGGACAAGTGGCCGGACGGCCTCTGGCAGAAACTAGCCGATCTCGGGATCATGGGCATCACGGTCGATCCGGAATACGGGGGCGCGGGCGCGGATATCCTGTCCGCTTCGCTCGCCTGCGAAGAGCTTGCGAAGGCTTCAGCCGCTGTGGCTCTTTCATGGGGAGCTCACGCAAATCTTTGCTGCAACAATTTGAACAGCCATGCCAATGAGGGGCAGAAGAAGAAATATCTTCCTCCCCTGTGCAATGGAAAGCATATCGGAGCTCTGGGATTGACGGAGCCGAATGCGGGGTCTGACGCCGTCAATATCCAGACCACGGCGAAAAAGGAAGGAGATCGTTACGTGGTGAACGGGACAAAGACGTTCATCACGAACGGACCCATCGCGGATACGATCGTCCTCTATACAAAAACCGATAAGAGCCTCGGCCCGAAAGGGATTACAGCATTCATTCTGGATACCAAGTTCCCCGGATTTTCCGTATCGAAGAAATTGAACAAGGTGGGAAACAGGGGCTCAGCCACGGGCGAGCTCATCATGGATAATTGCATCATACCGGCAGAAAATATCATCGGTCAGGAAAACAGAGGTATCGCCGTTATGATGGGCGGCCTGGATGTGGAAAGAGCTTTTTTTGGGACCTATGCACTTGGGATCGCCGAAGCCGCATTCGCCGAATCGATCAAGTACTCGAAGGAGAGGGTTCAGTTCGGAAAGCCCATCGCATCCTTCCAACTCATCCAGCAGAAACTCGCCGACATGTATACACAGATCGAGGCGGCACGGCTTCTCTGCTATAAGGCCGCCATTCTGGCAGATTCGGCAAAGCGTGGAGGCAAGGGAACGGAAGTTCATCAGATCGCCGCCGCCGCGATCCTGTTCACGGCGGAAGCCGCGTGCAAGGTCTGTGAGGAGGCTGTTCAGATCCACGGAGGATACGGTTATTGCCTTGAATATCCCGTGCAGAGATTCTGGCGGGATGCGAAGCTCGGCACGATAGGGGCGGGGACGTCAGAGGTGAGAAGACTGATTGTGGCAAGGGAGCTCATTCAAATGTAGGTTGAAATCGTTTCATGTTTCGAGTTTAAAGTTTCTGGATGAAGATAAAGAGATTGCCGGGGAGGTCATGGAATGGAAAAAGTGTTTTTCGAGGATTACAAGGCAGGAGAAGTTTTTGTATCGCCCGGCAGGACGATTACGGAGACGGATATTGTCCTGTTTTCAGCCTTCACGGGAGACTGGCATCCGTTGCACACAGATGTGGAATACGCCGCGAAGACACCTTTTAAGGGCAGAATCGCGCATGGCATGCTCGGCCTTGTCGTGGGGATGGCTGCATTGTTCAGACTGGGTCCCTATGTGGTTCTTCCGAAGAGCTTCATTGCTTTCTATGGCATGGAATCGGTTCGCTTCACCGCGCCGGTCAGGATAGGGGATACGATTTGCAATGAAATGACCATCAAAAGTCTTTTGGAAAAGGATGAAAAGAGCGGCGTGATCGAAGCCGAAAACATCATTAAGAATCAGCGGGGAGAAACAGTTATCGTCTATGTGACGAAAATTTTGGCAGGCCGAAAACCTTGACGGTCCGAAGAAGATTGGGCTGTATGAGAATTTAAGGCCACAACGCTTATGAGAAAGGGAGTGATGGTATGGCAAAAAGAGTCGCTATGATCGCTGTGGCGCAAAATGCCGGGACCGAATCGAAAGACAATTTTTATGATCAGGCCTATCGGGTCACGAAAGAGGTGCTTGATAAAGCGGGAATGACGCGAGACGACATTCAGACCATCGTGAGCGCATCATCCGACGTCTTTCACGGCGGGATATCCTGCGCCAATTCGTATTACTGGGAGACCACGGGGGCTTTTCTCAAGAACGCCTCCCGTCAGGACGGTGAGTCTCTTTTCGCGCTTTTTTATGGTGCGATGCGCATCATGACAGGCCATTATGACACGGCCCTGGTCATCAGTCTGTGCAAGGGATCGGAAAACCCCCCTCTTGACACCTGCACCCTCATGTATTCCGATCCCTTCTATTTTCGAAATGTCGGGCTGACGGAAACGCTGGCGGCAGCGTTGCAGATGAGGCTTTACATGGAGAAATACAGGATATCGGAAGAGCAGTGCGCCAAAGTGGCCGTGAAAAACCTTCGAAACGCTTTGGGAAATCCCTACGCGCATAAAAAGGGCCGGTTCACCGTTGAGGATGTAATCAATTCGGAGCGCATCGCTGATCCGCTTACGGAAATGCAGTGCGCGCCAAAATCCGAAGGAATGGTGGCAACCATACTCGTGTCGGAGGAGAAAGCGAAAAAATACACCAATAAGCCGGTCTGGATTAAAGGTTTTGGCAGTTCCATTGACAGTTATGGCATAGGGGACAGGGAACTCCTCAATGGGCAGCTGCGTCAGGCGGCGAAAAGGGCCTATAAAATGGCGGGCATTAAGAATCCGCTGGAGGATATCGATATGGCCGAAGTCACGGAACCCTATGCTTTCCAGGAACTTCTGTGGTGCGAGGATCTCGGATTCTGCAGGAAAGGCCAGGGTGGCAAGATGATCGACAGCGGCATGACGGAGAAAAACGGCGAAATGCCAGTGAATCCATCCGGTGGTGTTCTTGCGAACAATCCCTATGTATCGAGGGGGCTGCAGAGGGCCGTGGAAGCGTTCCTTCAGATCAGGGGCGAAGCCGGGGAGCGGCAGGTGGAAAAGAAAGTCAAAACAGCACTGGCGCACGGTGTTCACGGTTTTGCCGGCCAGTGTCACGCTGTTGCCATTTTGGGACGTTAGGAGGTGGATCATATGGGAAGACCAGTTGCGATTATAGGCGTCGGTCAGACATATCACGGCCGGAGAATGGATGTGAGTTACCCTGAATTGGTCAGGGAAGCCGTCATGGCCGTGTTCAAGGATACAGGCCTCACGCCTGACGATATAGACGGCGTGGTTTCGGGAACCATGCCTTCCATGATGGAAGGCATCGCCCTCACGCATTTTTATTTTGCGGATGCCATGCAGGCTGTCGGAAAACCGATCATGAAGACGGAAACCTGCGGTTCCACAGGGGTTTCCATAGCGCAAACAGCCTACTACTGGGTCTCTTCGGGAGCCGCCGACCTGGTGCTGGCCGTGGGACATGAAAAGATGAACGAGGGAAACAGCCAGGCGACCATGACGACCGTGGCGGAGCCCTTTTATCAGCGTTATTTTATATCCGGAGCTCCGGGTGTTTTTTCCATGCAGTCCCAGATGTGGACGGCGCGCTACGGCATTCCAGAGGAAAAGACAAGGGACGCGGCTGCGTTTATTTCGGTGACCCATCACGACGACGCTTTTGATAACCCTTATGCGCATATCAAGTTGAAGGTGAGCATGGAAGATGTCAAAAACTCCAGGATCATTACCTATCCCGTTCGCCTCCTTGACGTCTGCCCCAACTCCGACGGGGCGTGCGCCGTCATTTTCGCATCTGAAAAGATGGTGAAAAAATTGAAAAAGAAGCCAGCCTGGGTGAGAGGGGTCGGTTATCGCGGCGAAGAATACTTTTTCGGTGACAGCGACAAGGTCGTATGGGAAGCCGCCATTCAGGCCGCACAGCAGGCCTATGATCAGGCGGGCATAAGGAATCCGCGGAAAGAACTGGACGTAGCAGAAGTCTACAACCCGTTCACCTTTCAGGAGATGCTCTTCTATGAGTGCTTTGGTTTCTGCGAGCTTGGCGAATCCCCGGACCTGGTGTTGAAGGGTACTTTTACGAGAAAGGGGGAGCTTCCCTGTGATCCGTCGGGGGGAACGCTATGCACCAATCCCATAGGAGCCACGGGCCTCATCCGCGTTGCCGAGGCGGCTCTTCAGGTGACGGGGAAAGCCGGCGCTCATCAGATTCCAGGTGCCAAGCTGGCGCTGGCGCACGCCATGGGCGGTGTTGATCAGTTTAACGGCATAATGATTCTCGGATCGGAATTATAGAATACAGGAAGGAGATAGAGATATGACAAAGGAATTCAGAACCGTCAAGACGGAGATCAGGCTGCCTTATGAGCTGGCCTATGGAGAGACCTGGACCCGTTTTTTCGATGGCATGCAGGAAAAGAAGATATACGGAAACACGTGCCCGAAATGCAACCGTGTTCTGGTACCAGCGAGAGCCTTTTGCCCGCGATGTTTCGTGGACATGGACAAATGGGTCGAGGTATCCCAGGAGGGTACTCTGATCGCTTGGTCTTATACGAATTACAAATATTACGGTATGCCCACGGAGCCGCCTTTCATAGGTGCCCTGATCAGGCTCGATGGAACGGATGTCAATTTCCTTCACCTGCTTGGCGGAATTGATCTGAGCAACTTTGAGGAAGTCCGAAAGATCGTCAAAAACGGCATGAAGCTCAAGGCCGTATGGAGCGATGATCGGAAAGCTCATATCATGGACATCAAATATTTCAAGCCCGTGTAAGACCCGTCATGGAGACGGGATGGTGGAGGATCAGAGCCCTTTTCCCGGAGAAGTTTGATCTGGATCATAAGGGGGCTTGAAAATAATGGACGGTCAATTATTATTTTGCTCGAACATCACGACTACTGATGATATAGAAAGAAAAGAAGGGGGGTGGTCCGTTCAACTCGGGAAGAGGAGGAGGCAAAATGAAAGCCGGATAGGCGTTATGCCGGGGAGATTTGTCACCAGTATCTCAAACGAATAAATCAAACGAGGGGGAAATTATGAGTTGGAAAGAGATTTACAAGAGCAGACTGATGACGGCAGAAGAAGCCGCGAAAATCGTCAAAACCGGTGATCGTTTCTGGACGCCGCTCTGTCTGGGGCAGCCTTCGATGCTCATCATGGACGCCCTCGCGGCGAGGAAAAACGAGCTCAAGGACGTGGATTATAACTTCGCTCTCCTGCTCAGGCCCTACAAGCTTCTCCAGCCGGAGTATCGGGAGAGCTTCACGCTGGTCCCTGCATTTTATTCCGGGACGCCGCACCAGCAGGCCCTGGCGGACAGCGAGTGGGCGAATTTCTTGCCCTGCCAGAGCTCAGACATCGGCATCAAGATGCCGCACCGGCATCGTCTTTACCCGCGCCGGATGGGTATCATCATGCAGTGTACACCACCGGACGACCATGGCTTTATCAACCTCGGTCTCGATACCTTTTACACCTATACCATCATGAAACAGTGCGACTACGTCATTGCCGAGGTGAACGACCAGATGCCGCGAACTTACGGGGAGACCAACTTTCACGTCTCCATGTTCGATGCTTTCGTGGAAAACCCCAACCCGATCCCGGCGGTCCCAACGCCCCAGGCGACAGATATTGAAATAAAGATGGCTGAAAACGTTGTTGGGTTGCTGAAAGATCGGGATTGCATCCAGGTCGGCATCGGCGCCGTTCCCGCCATGATCAGCAAACTCCTTCTGGATTCCAATCTCAAAGATCTCGGGATCCATACGGAGATGGCGCCTGCCGGGACCCACAATCTCGTGGAGAAAGGCGTTGTCACCTGCAAGTATAAGAAGGTTAACCCCGGTAAAATCCTCCTCACCTTCACCATGGGCGACAAGGAACTCTACGATTGGCTTGGGAACAACCCCATGTGCGAGTGGCGGCAGACCTTTTATGCCAACAACATCAGCGTCATTGCCCAAGAAGAAAATGTCGTGGCCATCAACGGCTCCGTCGAAGTGGACCTCTATGGTCAGATCTGTTCCGAATCCTACGGCCACCGCATGAGAAGCGGCACCGGCGGTCAGCTCGACTTCGTCATCGGGGCCTTCTGGTCACCCGGCGGGCGGGCGATCAACCTCGTCCCCTCGACGGCCATGAAGGGCGAGAGATCCAGGATCGTCCCGGCTCTCGGCACGGGTTCCCGCGTGACAGTCCCCCGCCACTACACCGGATATATCGCGACGGAATACGGTGTTGCCGATCTTTACGGAAGGACGGAACCCGAGCGGGCAGAGGCGCTCATCAAGGTTGCCCATCCTAAATTCAGAGATGAGCTCACGAAGGCAGCCAGGGAAATAGGACTCATCAAGAAGAAAACTTTCTAATTGGATGGAATCCGCGGGGCATCCTCAAAAAGGGTGCCCTTTTTTTCTGAAGGGCTTGTTAAGGTCAGGTCCATGGATGACACATGACACTCGAAAAGGAAGAGGCTCATGATCGAATTTACCACCGAACAGAAGATGCTGAGAGAGACGGTAAGGAATTTTGCGGAGAAAGAGGTTGCACCTCTCGCTTACGAGATTGACCATACGGAGAGATTTCCGACGGAGAGCTTCAAACGGCTCGCGGAGATGGGACTTCTCGGAATAACGGTCCCCGTGGAATACGGCGGGGCAGGGGCAGGGTACACGGAGATGTGCATCGTGGGAGAGGAGCTTGGCGTCGTCTGCTGCTCCACCTCCGCTGTATGGGGGACCCATTCAGACCTCTGCATTGATAATATCAGGAGAAACGCGAACGAAGCGCAGAAAAAGAAATATCTTCCGCCGCTGTGCGATGGAAGCCGGATCGGCGGCTTAGCCATGACGGAACCATCAGCCGGCTCCGACGTCATGTCCATGAAGCTTCGCGCAGAGCGCAGAAACGACGATTACATTCTCAATGGTTCAAAGATATTCATATCCAATGGTCCCGTGGGAGATGTCTTTGTCATTTACGCAAAAACGGCTCCTGAAAAAGGGGCGCACGGCGTATCGGCGTTTATCGTGGAGAAGGATTTTTCCGGGTTTCAGAGAGGAAAGAAATTCGAAAAGATGGGATGGCGGGGGTCGCCCACCGGGGAGCTCATCTTCGAAGATTGCAGGGTTCCGGCAGAAAATCTCTTCGGAGGGGAAAACAGAGGGGCTATGGTTCTCATGAGCGGTCTCAACACGGAACGGGTCCTTCTCGGCGCACTGTCTCTGGGAATTTCAAGGGGTGCCTACGAATGCGCCTTGAAATACGCGAAGGAACGCATCCAGTTCGGGAAGCCCATCGCATCCTTCCAGCTGATCCAGGCGAAACTCGCTGACATGGCCATGGAGATCGAGCTTTCCCATTTGATCACATACAAGGGCGCGGTCATGGCCGATCGGGGCCTTCACAGGGAGATGAACCTGGTTGCCGCCTACGCGAAGCTGTATTGTTCGGAAGTGGCCATGCGGGTGACGACTGAGGCCGTCCAGATCCTTGGCGGTTACGGATACATGAAGGAATTTCCAGTTGAGAGGATGATGCGCGACGCGAAACTGCAGACAATCGGCGGCGGCACATCGGAGATACAGAGGCTGATCATCGCGCGCGAAATCCTCCAATGACAGGCTTTCGAAAAACATTCATCTGCTGTGTTGCGCGTCGCCCCTCCCTTCGACAGGCTCAGGACAGGCTTATAAATTGTCATGGTGAGCTTGTCGAACCATGCGCGCCTTACATCTGAACGTTTTTCAAAAGCCTGTAAAGAATAAATTATCGACATTTTCTTAATCAATATGTCGATGTGGATTTAGGTCGGAAATTTTGATGAAGACAATATATCTTGATCATTGCGCGACCACTCCGATCCGGGGAGAGGTTCTGGAATGCATGCTCCCGTATCTCCAAGATCGTTTCGGGAACCCCTCCAGCATTCATGGTCCGGGGAAGGCAGCCAGGGCTGCCGTGGAAGAGGCAAGAGAGCGGGTTGCCCGTCTGATCGGCGCCAAAGCGTCTGAGATTTATTTTACGAGCGGGGGCACGGAGGCCAACAATATTGCCCTTCAGGGCATTGCGATGGCCTGCGGGGGCAGGGGAGCACATATTATCACGTCCGCCATCGAGCATCACTCCGTTCTTGAAACCTGCAGATTTCTTCAGGGCGCTGGATTCCGAGTGACGTTCCTTCCAGTGGACGGCAGGGGTTCTGTGAATCCGAAAGACGTGAGGAAGGCGATCAACAGGAAAACCATCCTCATCAGCATCATGCACGCGAATAACGAGGTGGGAACCCTGCAGCCCGTTGAGGAGATAGGAAAGATCGCGGCAGAAAAGGAAGTGCTGTTTCACACTGATGCCGTGCAGACGGCAGGGAAAGTTGCTGTGAATGTGAAAGCCCTTTGCGCGGATCTGCTATCCCTGTCGGCCCATAAGATCTGCGGGCCGAAGGGGGTGGGCGCTCTTTATGTCAAGGAGGGGATTTCAATCAGGCCGCTCATTCATGGGGGCCATCAGGAAAAAAACATCCGCAGCGGAACCGAAAACGTGGCTTCCATCGTGGGGATGGGCAAAGCCTGTGAGCTGGCGATGAAAGAACGCGGAACAGAATCGGAACGCCTCGAGAAACTGAGAAATCTGCTCCAAGACCTGATTCTCGCGAGTCTGTCCGGGGCTGCCGTGAACGGCCATGCTGAAAACCGGTTGCCCCATGTTCTCAGTTTATCCGTTCAGGATCTGATGGGTGAAGATATGGTTCGTGAAATGGATAAGGCGGGAATCGCGCTTTCAGCCGGATCGGCATGCACCTCGAACAATGTAGAAATCTCCCACGTCATATCGGCGATGGGAATACCGCCGGAACAGGCAAGAGGAACCGTCCGGTTCAGCCTGGGCAGAGACAATACCCGGGAGCATATAGAAAAGGCCGCCCATGCTTTTGTCCAGGTGATCGAAAGGCTCAAAACCCTTTCAGAGCTTGAAGACTCCCTTGGCAAGCGGCGCTGCTATTGAATCAACGGCCCTTGAATTCAGGCTTGCGCTTCTCCGTGAAAGCCTTCATCCCTTCAAGATAATCTAACGTCCGTGACGCGGCGATCATGCCTGAGCGTTCAAGTTCCAGCTGGGTTTCAAGGACAGCCATCAAGGCCCTGTTCATGTTTTCTTTCGCTATGCCGAAGGCCTTGGTGGGTCCCTGAGCAAGCCTCGAAGCCATGTCCATGGAAGCCGTCTCAAGTTTACCATCCTCGACCACTTGAGTGACAAGACCCCACGCCAGGGCCTGCTGGGCATCGAAAACAGGATCCAGGAGAAGAAGCTCCATGGCCTTGCCGTAACCCGCCAGCAGAGGAACGAAGAGGGTCCATCCCCCATCACCCACCATGCCGATCCCCGTATAGGCCTGACGGAACCGTGCGGATGCCGTGGCGATCCTCAGATCGCAGGCGACAGCGAGGCTCATGCCGGCGCCCCCGACGGCGCCGTTGATTGCAGCGATGACCGGCTTCTGCATTCTGCGGATGTTGATCACAGCGAGATTCAAAAACTTGATGACCTGGCGAAACGGCGACGAAAGATCGCTGTCCAGAAAGGATTTGAAATACTGGATATCGCCGCCGGAACAGAAGGCCTTTCCCTCTCCCGTTAAAATGACGGCCCGGACGTTCGCGTCATCACCGCAATCCTCCAGCGCGGCAACGAGTTCACCGCCGAGTTTCAGATCGAGGGCATTGAACAGCTTTGGTCGGTTGAGCCTGATCGTGGCGACCCCATCTTTTTTTGAGTAAATGATATTCGCAAATTCCATGAACCTTTCCTCCCCGTGTTATCGTGAATGAATGATCGGCGTGAAAGCGACGGGTTTGATCTTCCGGGTCCGGCGTAAAAAACGCCGGAACACGAAAGGTTCAAGATTGATACATGCTTTATATAACGGCTTGTTGAATCAATTCCGTGATGTATTACTTCATGCTGCTCAGGATGTCCCGGGCAATGATCAGCCGCTGAATCTGATTGGTGCCTTCATAAATGGATGTGATGCGAACGTCCCTGTAATAACGGTCAACGGGAAATTCCGCGGTGTAACCATAGCCTCCCAGCATTTGCACGGCATTGTGGGTGGCTCTTTCGGCGGCTTCTGTGGCAAAGTATTTGGCCATGGAAGCATCACGAGCGAAGTACTTACCCTGCTCTTTCTTGAAGGAGGCGCTCATCAGAAGAAGCCGGGCGGCCTCGAGCTCTGTATAGGACTCGGCCATCATCCACTGGATAGCCTGGAAATTCGTGATGGGCTGATCGAACTGCCTCCTGTCCTTCGCGTAACGCGCCGCATATTCAATGGCCGCAAGTCCGACGCCCAGAGCGAGTGAACCGATCCCGATTCTTCCACCCGCGAGTTCTCCAGCCGCGGTGCGGAATCCGTCATTGAGTTTTCCCACGAGCGCCGTCTTGGGAACACGGCAATCCTCGAAAAGAAGTTCATTGGTAGCAGAGGCGTGCTGGCCCATCTTATGCTCCGCCCGGCCCACCGTCAGTCCCTTGATTCCATTTTCAATCAGAAAGGTGCTGATGCCCTTTCCCTTGGGGGCGTTCTTGTCCGTGACAGCCCAGGTCACGAACACGCCGGCATATTCGGCGCTGGTGATGAACATCTTGGAGCCGTTGATGACCCACTCGTTGCCGTCGAGAACGGCCGTTGCCCGCATTCCGGCAGGGTCCGATCCCGCCATGGTCTCTGTCAGGGCAAAGCCTCCGGCATAGTACTCGCCGGAGCACATCTTCGGGATGTAGGTCATTTTCTGCTCTTCGGTGCCGATGGCCTGGATGACTTCGTTGACCATGTTGGTCACGGACATGGTGACCGCCGTTGATGCACAAGCCCTCGCTATCTCTGTGACAGCAAGGCTGAAGGCGATCACGCCGGCCTCGGATCCGCCGTACTTGGCGTTCACGTTGATCCCCATCAAACCCAGTTCGGCGAGTTTTTTCAAATTCTTTAGAAAGGTCTCGCGGTCTCCCTCCTGGTCCAGCTTCGCTGCCACCGGTTCAAGTTCCGTCCTGGCGAAATTTCTCGCCGTGTCCTGTATGATTTTTTGTTCCTCAGTCAGATCTAAATTCATTTCTCCTCCCTCTCCTTCGTTTTTTTAAAACATTTGTCCATAAGACGTTATGCAAATGACCATGGAATAACTCTGGTATATAATAAGCCGTTCATCACCGGAATGGTCCTCCCGGCGGCCTTATTGAGATGATCGAGCGGGTTTCAACTCCCCCAAAAACGCGTCCAGCGTTAAGATCCGAAAGAGCGGGAAAAGGGGGTTTTTCCGGTAAAGGTTCATGGTGGTTTCATGGATTTCCCGCGTATAGCTGGCGCAGCAGTCTTCAAGGATGATGGCACGAAAGTCGTTGGCAAGGGCATCAAGAGCCGAGCCAAGAACGCACCAGTGAGAATTGATCCCCGCGATGACGGCTGTATCCACGTCAAGCAGGCGCAGGGTCTGATCAAGGTCCGTTTTGAAAAAGGCGCTGAACCGGCGTTTGGGACTATAATGATCCGTCGGGAATTGATTCAGTTCATCCGTAATCTCCGCTCCAGGCGTTCCTCGAAGGGAGTGCTCTTTCATCTTGCCTCCAAATATGAAATCGCCCGGGAGAAAACTGTCCATGGAGAAAATGACGGGAATGGACTGGCTGCGTGCCGTTTCCGTAAGACGGTTGATTCGCGGGACAATGGACCTTGCAAAGGGTGTTACGGGATTTCTGTGAGCGTCATTGAAGGAATCTTTAAGCATGTCGACAACAATAATGGCCGGTTTCAACGTTTATCCTGTCTTCATTCGGTATGGATTTGATATCGGTTTGCCTATCAAATCGTTTGAAATATGTCAATCAATTAGATGCCGACGAGAATAAGCGATATATATGAAAGCAAATCAGGTGAAGTTCTTGACAGCAAGTCCTTATGTATATTATAGACTACACTTATAGAATCAAAAGCGCTTCAAGCTTTTATCTCCCGGGAGGGTAAAATCAAGGAATGAATCCATGCCGAGAATAAGAAAACCCGTCTGGTTGAGTTTCATAGACGAGCAGTTGCTGGATGCCTTTGTCGACAATCCCTATGAATGCCCCATTGTTATTGATAAGGAGGGAATCGTCCGGTTCATGAGCCGGTACAACGTGGGTCTTTACGGGAAGACGCCGGAGCAGGCTGTGGGGAAACACATAACCGAAATAAATAAAAACAGCCGCATGCACGAGACCCTTGTAACGGGAAAGCCCGAGATCGGTGAAACCTATCTGCTCGGCAGCCGGCAGCAGATTGTAGCAAGAATACCTCTTCGCGACCAGGACGGAAACATTATCGGCGTCCTGGGCAAACGAATTTTTCACAGGCTCGAAAAGGTCAGGGACCTTTATCGCAAGCTCGAAGTTCTCGAGGGTCAATTAAAGTATTACAGAAAGGAGGTCAAAAGCCTTAAAAGTGAAATTCAGCTCGACAGGATTGTCGGAAGCTCCGATTTGATCCGTGAGGAGAAAGAAAACGCGCTGCAGGCAGCCAAGAGCGATGCGGCTGTTCTTCTGACCGGCGAGTCTGGAACTGGCAAGGAGGCCTGTGCCTATTTTATCCATCATAACAGTCGACGCGCCGAGGGCCCTTTCATACGGGTGAACTGCGCGGCCATTCCTCATGAACTGATTGAGAGTGAGCTTTTCGGTTATGAAGGGGGCGCTTTTACAGGGGCGCGTCCTCAGGGAAAGCCCGGAAGGTTCGAACTGGCGCAGGGTGGAACCATTCTTCTTGACGAAATCGGAGACATGCCTCCAAATATGCAGGCGAAGCTTCTGCGTGTTTTGCAGGAACATGAAGTGGATCGTGTCGGGGGGACCAAACCCATAAAGCTCGACTTTCGGCTCATATGCTCGACCAACCGGGATCTGCAGGAAATGATCAAGAAAGGAGCGTTCCGGACAGATCTCTATTATCGGATCAATATCTTCATGATTCATACGCCGAGCCTCAGAAGTATACCCGAAGATATCCCCGCCATTGCTCTTTACCTCATGGAAGAACTGAGTGAGAAGATGACCGCTGTACCCGCTTCGATTTCGGATGATGCCATGGAGGCCCTTAAAAGATATTCCTGGCCCGGAAATGTCAGGGAGTTGAGAAATGTCCTGGAAAGAGCCATGATCACCGCTGAAGGGGATACAATTTTATTCAAGGATCTCCCGACCAGAATACGGGAATACAGCAAGGGAAAGGAAGATATGAAGAGCTTTGCCGGTCCTCTGAGGGTAACCGTTGCCGAAGCAGAAAAGAAGGCTATCGCGGAGGCGCTTCAATTCGTCGGGGGTAATAAAGTCAAAGCGGCGAAGCTTCTTGGTGTGCACAGGACGGCCCTTTATCAAAAGATAAAAAGATACAAAATTCAATCTGTATAAATTAATCTACATGTAGAGTAGCCTCGTCAGCAAAGTCCTCATCATATCTTATCTGTATGATTTCACGCATTGCGCAAACCCCACATTAACAGGTGTACATAATAATGCACACCTGAATGGCTGTTTGATAAATTTTCTATCATCATCCTATCGAAGAAAATAATCATATATCAAGTAATATCACCATGATAACATTACATCGGCAGAGTGGCCTGTCCTTTGCATGATTAATGGTCAAATAAGGATGATCGATTAACGGGCATGATGAATAAGAAGACACTGTCTTTCGAAAAAATAAATTTAAAATCATTTTGAAAAAACAGAAGGAGGTAACCGGAAATGGAAGAATTGCTGGCTCCCATGGCGGGGAAGATCATGAAGATATTGGTAAAAGTCGGAGACATGATCAGTGAGGACGATGAACTGCTGAAGCTCGATGCAATGAAGATGGAGAACCCGATCTATGCGCCCGTGTCGGGTGTCATCAAGGATATCCGCGTGAAGGAAAATGACGAAGTCGAAGCCGATGATCTCATGATGGTAATCGATTGACAATATGTCTTTTTTAGATAAACTTGTATGGACATTATTTCGCGGAAGCGGGGTGGTATTTTCGTCAAATCATTATAGTCAATTGAGCCGAACAAGAAGAAAATTCCTTCACGGGTTGAGCGTGAAACTAATAGCTCGAAAATCATGAGGGCGAAGCCCATTGCCGCATGCAGTTTCATCGGAACCGTTTTTTGCAAAGAGGGTTTGATGAGATCATTCATGAGAGATTATTCGAAAAAATCCTTCCAGATGGTACATCTTAAAACGAGAGTTCTCGCCGTAAAGATCATAGAAAATCATAGCGAAATACATGTCTATGCATTCAAGGGAATCAATGCCATTGGAGACGTTTAATTTAAAGATAGGTTAAAAGACGAATAATCGCTTATTTGAAGATCGCTTGACTTAAGAAATAGCGGGACAGAAACGTCCCATGAATAACATCATGTCAAAGGAGGATGCTATGGCGGAGAAAAAGCAATACGGAATGCTTCAGATGGAAGAAGACAAGAAGAAATACTTTGATAAACTGATTATGAAGAAGAATTTTGCGAAGGTGGATCCTGAGCTGAAAGAGATGATCCTGGGGGCAAGGAAGGGGATGCCACCGATCATTGATATCCACACCCATCCCTATACCCAGACCGGCTGGAGGAGCCTGGGAAAATTCCGGGTGCATCTGGAGAAATACCTTTACGGAAAAAAGGATATCACACCCGAACAGATATCGGCTGCTCTGCCGACGGAAGACGAGTGGGTTGTTCCTTTTAAGGAACTCGGCGTGAAAGTCATGCCCTGCGCGTGGGCGGCGAAGACAACCATGGGCAGTGATCCGCTGTACAAAGACAACACCAACGATGAAATCGCGGCCATGAGAGACAAGTATCCCGATACCGTCATTACGGGCTGGGGCTCCGTCGATCCCTGGCAGGGCTGGAAGGCCCTTGAAGAAACGATTCGCTGCTGCAAGGAATTGAACCTGATCGGGCTGAAGTTCCAGCAGGTCGGTCAGGCTTTTCACGTGAACGACCAGCGGTTCTACCCGCTGTGGGATCTCTGTCAGGAATTGGGCATGCCGATCCAGCTCCACACCGGTTTTACCGGTCTCGGGAGCGGTGCACCGGGCGCCCTCGGGACGAAAATTAAGTACACCATGCAGATGATCCCTGATATCGACGATATCTCCGCGGATTTCCCGAATTTGAAGATCATCATGCTGCACTGCTCTGACGGTCGGGATGAGGATGCTGTGCTGCTGTGCCGTCACAAGGGTAACATCTACAGGGAACTGTCGGGTATCTGGCCGAATTACCTGCCGGAGAACGCCCCCAAGACCGTCTACGAGGCGAACCGCCGCCAGAGGCACAAATACATGTTCGGCTCCGAGTTCAATCTCTACCCCTTGGACGGCATCATCTACCAGCATATGACATTCGGCTGGCGAGAAGGCGTTCTCGAATCCATGTTCTGGGAAAATACCGTCAGAATTCTCGGTCCGGAGCTGGAGCGGGTCGGTGTCGATCTGAAGCAGTGGAAAACCAATCTCAAAGAAGTCTGATTTTTTACCCTCGCCTTGACGGGTTGAGGGGAGGGATTCGGCGACTCCCCTCTCCCGCGAGGGAAAGAGCATCCATGTCCGTAAAAGATCTAATAGATGAACTGGAACGAATCGAAGGGCAGGTCAAGGCCGGCGGAGGACCAAAGGCCGTTGAAGCTCAGCATCAAAAAGGCCGTTTGACGGCACGAGAGCGGATAGACTTGTTTTTCGACAAGGGAACATTCATGGAACTGGACATGTACGCCCAGCACCAGTGCCATGATTTCGGAATGGAGAAAAACCGCCCTTACGGCGACGGTGTCATTACAGGCTACGGAGACATAAAAGGAAGGCGGGTTTTTATTTACGCCATGGACTTTACCGTCTTGGGGGGAAGCATAGGTTTTACAGGCGCGTCCAAAATTGCCCATGCGCAGCGGCTCTCCGACAAGACCC
>DFZO01000029.1 GCA_002383495.1 Syntrophaceae bacterium UBA4054
GAGACTGTGTCATAATAGTAGAAAGTGCTATCAACACCGTCATGCCGGCGAAAGCCGGCATCCAGAACTTGCTGAAAATACTGGATTCCGTGTCGCGCTTCGCTTGCACGGAATGACAAAAATGGTAATTGCGACACAGTCTCTTCGCGGGAATGACAATGAAGGTTGCAAAAATAGTTATTCAGCACCCGTCTGGTTTTTGTTTAGGATTTAGAAATTAGGATTTCGAATTTGGTTTAGTTGTTATGCCCAAGCGAACGGACATCAAGAAAATCATGATCATCGGCTCCGGGCCCATCATCATCAGCCAGGCCTGCGAATTCGACTATTCGGGAACCCAGGCCTGCAAGGCCCTGAAGGAAGAGGGTTACGAGGTCGTCCTGGTGAACAGCAATCCGGCGACGATCATGACCGATCCGGAGACGGCCGACCACACCTATATCGAACCCATCACGCCGGAGTTCGTCGCGAAAATCATTGAGCGGGAGCGACCGGATGCCCTGCTGCCCACTTTAGGCGGACAGACGGGTCTCAACACGGCCGTCCAGATTGCAGAGATGGGTGTCCTGGAAAAATACGGTGTCGAGATGATCGGCGCCTCGATAGAGGTGATCAAGAAGGCCGAGGACAGGGATCTCTTCCGCAAGGCCATGAAACGGATAGGTCTTCGCGTGCCGAAGAGCGGCATCGCCCGTGACATGGATCGCGCGCGGTCCATGTCCGAGGAGATTGGTTTTCCCATCATCGTGCGGCCGAGTTTTACCCTCGGCGGGACGGGAAGCGGCGTCGCCTATAACCGGGAAGATCTCGAAGGCCTGGCGGCCTGGGGTCTTGACGCCAGCCTCATCCATGAAGTCATGCTGGAAGAGTCCGTCATCGGCTGGAAGGAATTTGAGCTTGAGGTGATGCGGGACAGGATGGACAATGTGGTCATCATCTGTTCCATCGAGAACCTGGACCCCATGGGCATTCATACGGGGGACAGCGTCACCGTGGCGCCGGCTCAGACCCTGACGGACAAGGAATACCAGATCATGCGGGACGCCGCCATCGCCGTCATCCGGGAGATTGGCGTCGAGACAGGCGGCTCCAACATCCAGTTTGCCGTCAACCCGGTCAACGGAGAGATGGTGGTCATCGAGATGAACCCGCGCGTGTCAAGGAGTTCCGCCCTTGCTTCGAAGGCCACCGGTTTCCCCATCGCAAAGATCGCGGCCAAGCTCGCCGTGGGGTATACACTGGACGAGCTTCCCAACGACATCACGAAAGAAACGGTGGCCTCCTTTGAGCCCACCATAGATTACTGCGTTGTTAAGATCCCCCGCTGGACCTTCGAAAAGTTCCCCGCCACGGAAGATGCGCTGACCACCTCCATGAAGTCTGTGGGTGAGACCATGGCCATCGGGCGCACCTTCAAGGAGGCCCTGCAGAAGGGATTGCGTTCGCTGGAGATCGGGCGCTTCGGCTTCGGCGCCGACGGGCGGGGGCGCTTTGAGCAGGGGGGGACGCCGCCGGGTATGGAAGAGATCCGGAAGAGACTCATCACGCCGAATTCCCAGCGTCTTTTCTATCTGCGTTACGCTTTCAAAGCAGGGATGGATGTTGCGACCGTCCATGATCTCACGGGAATCGATTCCTGGTTTCTCCATCAGATGATACAGATCATCAGGACGGAAGAGGAGATCCGTGAGGCGGGACATCCCCTGCCTGAAGATCTCCTTCGCAGGGCCAAGGTCACAGGATTTTCCGATATGCAGTTGTCCTATCTGCTAAAGATATCCGATGACGACATCAGGGCAGCCCGCAAGAGCCTCGGCATCGAACCGGTTTACAAACTGGTCGATACATGCGCGGCCGAGTTCGAGGCCTACACGCCTTACTACTATTCCACCTACGAAAAGGAGAACGAGATCCGTGTGTCGGGCAGAAAGAAGGTCATGATCCTCGGGGGCGGCCCCAACCGAATCGGCCAGGGCATCGAGTTCGATTACTGTTGTGTCCAGGCCTCATTCGCTCTGCGCGAAGAGGGGTTCGAAAGCATCATGGTGAACAGCAACCCCGAGACGGTCAGCACGGATTACGATACCTCCGACAAACTCTATTTCGAGCCCCTCACGAAGGAGGACGTTCTGAATATCGTGGAGGCGGAAAAGCCGATGGGTGTCATCGTTCAGTTCGGCGGGCAGACACCCCTCAACCTCGCCGCCGCCCTGGATAAGGCGGGCGTTCCGATCATCGGCACCTCGCCGGGGAGCATTGCCCTCGCGGAGGATCGGGATCTTTTCCGGACGCTCCTCAAGAAACTGGGACTCGTGCAGCCGGAGAACGGAACGGCTCTGGGCGTGGAGGAGGCGGCCCGGGTGGCGGAACACATAGGGTATCCTGTCGTGGTCAGGCCTTCTTACGTTCTCGGGGGGAGGGCCATGCAGATCGCTTATGACAGGCCGTCTCTGGAGGCCTTCACTCGCCAGGCGATGCTGGCTTCTCCGGATCATCCCATTCTGATCGACAAGTTTCTGGAAGATGCCATCGAGATCGATGTGGATGCCCTGTCCGACGGGGACGCCACGATTATCGGCGGCATCATGGAGCACATCGAAGAGGCGGGTATCCATTCGGGGGACAGCGCCTGCGTCCTGCCGCCCCATACGCTGTCCGTCAACATCATCGAACAAATCAAAAGGCATACCCGTGCTCTGGCAAGGGAACTTCATGTGGTGGGCCTGATCAATATCCAGTACGCTGTCAAGGACGAGAAGATATATGTTCTTGAAGTCAACCCGCGGGCATCGCGGACGGTTCCTTTTGTGAGCAAGGCGACGGGTGTTCCCCTCGCCAAACTGGCCACGAAGGTCATGCTCGGGAGGCGGCTGAAGGACCTGGGATTCACGCGGGAGGCGGAGCCTCAGCATGTGTCCGTGAAGGAAGCAGTCTTTCCTTTTGACCGATTCCCGAATGTCGATATCCTCCTCGGACCGGAGATGAAATCGACGGGCGAGGTCATGGGCATCGATGAAGACTTCGGTAGTGCCTTTGCCAAGTCGCAGCTCGCGGCCAATCAAAAACTGCCCATAGAGGGAGCGGTCTTTGTCAGCGTCAAAGATGCCGATAAGGACAAGGTGCTGCCGGTGGTGAGGAAACTCCACGGCATGGGATTCAGGATTCTCGCTACCCGGGGGACATCCCATCATCTGGAACGGGCCTCCATCCCGAACCAGGTGGTCAAGAAAATCGCCGAGGGACGGCCGGACGCAATCGATCATATCAAGAACGGGGCGATACAGATGGTGATCAATACGGCGTCGGGGAGGAGGAGCAGCGAGGGCTCGGGCCAAATCAGGCGCACGGTGCTGCGGTACGGCATTCCTTACTCCACGACCCTGGCCGGCGCTTGGGCCATGGCGTCCGCCATTGAGACGTTGAAGAAGGAAGGCCTTTCCGTCCGCTCGCTCCAGGAATATCATCATGCAGGATCCAAGATACAAGAAACCGTAAAGTGTGAAGCGTAAAGGGTGAGATGAAACAACTGAACAAGCACTTGATCATTGACGACGACAGTCCCCGGGAGTCCTGCGGTGTCTTCGGAATCTACGGACATGAAGATGCGGCGAAGCTGACCTACTTCGGTCTTTACGCCCTCCAGCACAGGGGGCAGGAGAGTGCCGGGATTGTCAGCTCAACGGGCAGGGAAGTCCATGAGTATAAACAGATGGGGCTGGTGACGGATGTTTTTAACGAAGGCATCCTGAACGGGCTTACCGGCGACATCGCCATGGGACATGTCCGCTATTCCACGACGGGGTCCTCCGTGTTAAAGAATGCCCAGCCCTTTGTGGTGCATCATGCGGGAAAGACTCTGGCCATCGGGCACAACGGGAATCTCATCAACGCTCACCGGCTCAGAAGTGAACTGGAAAAGGCGGGTTCCATCTTCCAGACCACCATGGACAGCGAGATCATCATCCATCTGATTGCGCGGAACATCCGCAATGGGATGGAAGAGGCCCTCGTCAAGACCATGTCGGAAATCAAGGGGGCTTACTCCTGTGTCCTCATGACCGAGAATCAGTTGATCGCCATCCGGGATCCCAATGGCTGGCGTCCGCTCTGCCTGGGGAAGCTGAAGGATGCCTACGTCATCGCCTCCGAGACCTGCGCTCTCGATCTGATCGACGCCGAATATATTCGGGACATCGACCCTGGCGAGATTGTCATCATCGACGGGACGGGATTGAAATCCCTCAAGCCTTTTTCCGAGAGGCAGAAGAGTCACTGTATCTTCGAATTCATTTATTTCGCCCGTCCGGACAGCAATATCTTCGGCAAGAATGTCTATGCCGTCCGCAAAAAGCTTGGAAAACGCCTGGCGGAGGAATATCCCGTGCAGGCCGATTTTGCCATGCCCCTGCCAGACTCCGGGAGCTATGCCGCCATCGGGTATTGTCAGGCCTCCGGTATTCCCATGGAGATGGGGGTCATCCGGAATCATTATGTGGGGCGAACCTTTATCCAGCCCTCCCAGTCCATGAGAGACTTCGGCGTGAAGGTGAAGCTGAACCCCGTCCGGGGCCTCCTGAAGGATAAGAAGGTTGTGATCGTCGAAGACTCGATCATCCGGGGCACGACGAGCCGGATGCGGATCAAAACGCTGCGGAAGGCCGGCGCCGAAAAAATTCACATGATGGTGAGCTGTCCTCCGCACCGGTTTCCCTGTTTTTACGGGATTGATTTCTCCACCAAGGGAGAACTCATTGCCTGCGAGCACACCGTGGATGAGATTCGAAACTACATCGGGGCGGACAGTCTCTGTTACTTGAGCATGCAGGGCATGCTCGAAGCGACGGGCCTGCCGGCGGATCGTTTTTGTCTGGCCTGTTTTAACGGCCGTTATCCCATCGAACCCGAAGATGATTTTTCAAAACACTGTCTTGAGTGAAGGGAAAGGTCATTGCTGCCATGCCGACGAAGGACATCGAAGAACTGAAACTCCTTTATGAGATCAGCCGGGCGCTCAGTGAAAGCCTCGATCTGAAGGCGACGCTCTACAACGTCCTGGACATCCTCTCCACGTCCATGGGCATGATGCGCGGAACCATTACGATCCTGAATCCCCTGCGAAACGAGATCAGCATCGAAGTGGCCCATGGCCTGTCCCGGGGCGCCATCGAGAGAGGGAAGTACAAGGTGGGCGAGGGGATCACCGGCAGGGTCATCGAAACGGGAACCTCCTTTGTGGTCCCGAAAATCGGCGAGGAACCTCTCTTTCTGAACCGCACGGCCACAAGGAGATCGGAGGCGAACAAAGAGCTTTCGTTTATATGTGTGCCCGTCAAGAAAGGGACCCAGGTCGTGGGGGCCCTGAGCGTGGACCGACTCCATGATGCCGCCTATGATCTGGCCGAGGGTGAACGGCTGCTTTCCATCATCGCGGCGATCATCGCCCAGCAGGTCATCAATCTTGAGACGATTTATCTGGAACAGGAGCAATTGCGGCAGGAAAACCAGAGGCTCAGGGTGGAACTTGCCGACAAATACCGCATCACGAACATCGTGGGCAGCAGCGGCAAGATGAAGGAAGTCTTTCAGATGATCACCCAGGTCTCCCGGAGCAACGCCACGGTATTGATCCGTGGGGAAAGCGGCACGGGAAAGGAGCTGGTGGCGAGCGCCATCCACTACGCGAGCGCCCGGGCCAAAAACCCCTTCGTGAAGGTGAACTGCGCCGCCATGCCGATGAACCTGATCGAAAGCGAGATGTTCGGCCACGAGAAGGGGGCCTTTACGGGGGCCATCCGCCAGAAGGCGGGAAAATTCGAACTGTCGAACAAGGGAACGATTTTCCTGGACGAGATCGGCGCCATCAGCCTTGAAGTCCAGGTCAAACTGCTCCGGGTCATCCAGGAAAGGGAGTTTGAGCGCGTGGGCGGGACGCATACGATCAAATCCGACGTCCGGATCATGGCGGCTACGAACAAGAACCTGGAGGAAGCCGTCGAGAAAGGCGAATTCCGTGACGACCTCTATTACAGGCTAAACGTCTTTCCCATTTATATGCCGCCCCTCCGGGAACGGAAAACGGACATTCTCCTTCTGGCCGATTTTTTCCTGGAAAAGTATGCTACGGCGAACCAGAAAGACATTCGCAGTTTCTCAAAGACAACCATCGACATGCTCATGCAGTACCATTGGCCCGGCAATGTGAGGGAACTGGAGAATTGCATCGAAAGAGCCGTGCTCCTCTGTGAAGAGAATGTGATTCAGACCTATCACCTGCCCCCTTCCCTCCAGGCGGTGAAGGCGGCGGACCTCGCGCCCGGAAGCTCCCTGGAGGGCGCCGTGGAGGTACTGGAACGGGATCGGATGATCGAAACGCTGAAAAGCACACGGGGCAACATGGCCAAGGCCTCGAAACTGCTCGGCCTTACGGAAAGAAAATTTGCCTACAAGGCGAAGAGGTACGGAATCGATTTTCACTGGTACAGGTGAGGCAGACGCGAGGCGAAGGGCACAGGGCGAAAGGTAAAAGATGAATCCTTGGGTAGGGGAGCGTTTACGCTCCCCTCATTTTTTGAACAGCCTGAAGGATAGAGTGTTTTTAAACATGCTCTTGATTTAGAGAGGCGCAAAAAAGAGGGCCGGAACGATTAAGTTCCGGCCCTTCTGTTTTTGATTTCGCTTAAATTCTGATTAGTGGTGTTCCTCCATGGCCCCGGCGATGTACATCATGGAAAGGAGCACGAAAACGAGGGTCTGGATGATGGAGATGAAAATCTTGAGAATCAGGATGGGCAGCGGCACAAGGAGGGGAACAAGGATGAAGAGCACTGCCAGAACGATGTGGCCGCCCTGAATGTTTCCAAAGAGCCGCACGGAGAGGGAAAGAGGTCTTGACAGATGGCTCACGATTTCGATGGGCATCATGAGCGGCGTGAGCCACCACACGGGCCCCATGAACTGCTTGAGATACTTGGCGCCGTGGATTTTAACCCCCACGATGTGGGTCATGAAGAAGACGCAGAGGGCCATGGAGACCGTCGTGTTCAGATTGGACGTGGGCGATTCGAATCCCGGGATGAGACCGATGAGGTTTGATGTCAGAATAAAGAGTCCCAGCGTGGCGATGAGCGGGAAATACGTCTTGCCGTGAGGCCCCATGGTTTCGATGAGAAGATTATCCAGGGCGCCGATGACAACCTCCATCACATTCTGAACCTTGTTGGGGTAGATGTCCATCCGGCGGGTCGCAACAAAAGAGATGACCGCAAGAAGGATCATCGTGAACCAGGTGTAGGTTACATGAGCCGGGAAGGGTATCCACTGAAGATATAAAAAAGAATGCATCTCTGTTACTTAACCTCCTTGGTCTTCAGGATAGTGTCTTTTGAAACTTCAAGCACCGCCGAAACGATGATGTTGATCACCACAACGGAAAGACCCAAGAGCAGGCCGATCACATCGGCAGGCGTTTGAGTGATTACGAAATAAAGCACAATGCCCGTCAGGGCGAAACGGATATAATATTTGACCATGACGGTGGTTTTTGTGCTGTCGGAGAGCTGCTGGAAGGCCTTTCGCAGGCTGAGATAAAGCCAATAGTAATTCGCGATGCTGATCAGGCCGCCGAACAGGACACCGAGAGTGAAATTCAGGGACATGAAGATGTGGCTGAGGATGAGCAATACCCCGAGCCCGATCCAGTTCCTCAGTTCAAGCTTTTTTTGGAGGGGGTCTTTTTCTGTGGGGTTCAATCTTTATGCGCCTTTGAACGTCCTCCCCCTCGTCGGGGAAGTTTTTCTTAATGATAACATATATGTTTTGTAACCCTACGGCTATTCCGACAATGAAAAAGAGCAGGGTAAGCTTGTTTCCCGTTCCGAACTTCCGGTCCAGCCATGTCCCGATGAGAAGACTGCCGAAGATGGCAAGAACCATCGCAAATCCGACACTGCTGGCATAGGTCAATTGTATCAGATAGTTCTTTGTGTCCTTCTCCATGGACGCGCGCCTTTTAGCATAAAGTACCGGTAATGTCAATTATAAAAGGCTAAAGGCTAAAGGCTAAAAACACCTTCAGCACCGGCCCTTCTTAGTAGCTGTCTTTTCCCCCTTAGCCCTTAGCCTGCTGCCTGATTCTTGTACCATTCGATGGTTTTTCTCAGTCCTTCATGGAAGTTCGTCCGCGCCTCGAAGCCGAAGGCCTCGACGGCCCTTCGGGTGTCCAGCATGCGGCGGGGCTGACCGTCAGGCATGGTGTCATCCCAGATGATCCGGCCGCGAAAATCTGTCAGTTCCACAATCAAATCCGTGAGGTCCCGGATGGAAATTTCGAAACCGGCCCCGCAGTTGACCGGCTCGCTGCTGTTGTAGCGTTCTGTCGCCATGACTACGGCGCGGGCCGCGTCTTCCACGTAAAGAAATTCCCGCGTCGGCTTTCCCGTTCCCCAGACCACGATTTCTTTTCCCCCTTTCAAGTCGGCATCCGCACACTTTTTGATCAGGGCGGGGATGACGTGGGACGATTCCGGATCGAAGTTGTCTCCCGGACCATAGAGATTCACGGGGAGGAGAAAGATGGAATTGAAACCGTATTGCCGGCGGTAGGACTGGGATTGGACGAGCATCATCTTTTTGGCCAGGCCGTAAGGGGCATTCGTCTCTTCGGGGTAACCGTTCCAGAGGTCCTCCTCCCTGAAGGGGACAGGCGTGAATTTCGGGTAGGCGCAGATCGTGCCGACAGCGACGAATTTCTCGATCTTCCGGAGGTATCCCTCATGGATCAACTGGGTGCCCATCATGAGATTGTCATAAAAGAGCGTGGCCGGATTCTCGCGGTTGAATCCGATGCCGCCCACTCTGGCGGCCAGATGGATCACGACGTCCGGTTTCAGGTCTTCATACATCCTTTTCACGTCTTCGTGGTTGACAAGATTGTAGTCCGCGGAGCTGAAGACATGCACGTGCCCGCAGCCTCTTGCCTCAAGCTCTCTGATGACGTGACGGCCCAGAAAACCCTTCCCCCCGGTGACGGCGATCCGCTTCCCTCGTAAATCGGAAATCATGTCATTCGTCTCTCCACTCTTTCGTATCCCGCATCGCGAAGCGTCTTCTCCTTCTCCGCCAGTTCCATGTCGGCTGCGATCATCATGTCAATCAGTTGATCGAAGCTGACCCGGGGTGTCCACCCCAGTTTTTTCTTCGCCCTGGAGGCGTCGCCAAGAAGGACGTCCACTTCCGTCGGTCGGAAATATCTCGGGTCAATCTCCACATATTTTTCATAATCGAGATCGAGTTTCTTGAAAACCCTCTCGACAAATTCCCGGACGGAATACGTTTTCCCTGTGGCGATCACGAAATCATCGGGTTCGTCCTGCTGGAGCATGAGCCACATGACTTCCACGTAATCTCCTGCAAAACCCCAGTCCCGCCTGGCATCGAGATTGCCGAGATAAAGTTTGTCCTTCAGTCCCAGCTTGATCCGAGTTGCCGCCCGCGTGACCTTTCTCGTCACAAACGTTTCGCCCCTGCGGGGGGATTCGTGATTGAAGAGGATGCCGTTGCAGGCGAAGATGTTGTATGCCTTTCGGTAGTTTCTCACGATATAGTAAGCATAGACCTTGGCGGCCGCGTAGGGGCTTTGAGGTTCGAAAGGTGTGATCTCGCTTTGCGGTGGCGGCGCCGCCCCGAACATCTCACTCGATGAGGCCTGATAGAATTTTGCCTTGATTCCGGTCTTCCGGATGGCCTCCAGAAGCCTCAGTGTCGCGAGGCCGGATACGTCGCCAGTGTACTCGGGCATGTCGAAGCTGACCCGTACGTGGCTCTGGGCTCCGAGATGGTAGATTTCGTCCGGCCGGATATCGGCGAGGAGGTCCGTCATCTGTCCAGAGACGGAGAGATCTCCATAATGGAGATACATTCGGGCCTCCGGATCATGAATATCCGTATAGAGATGGTCAATGCGATCCGTGTTGAAGGTGCTTGACCTCCGGATGAGCCCGTGCACCTCATATCCTTTGGAAAGCAGAAACTCGACAAGGTAAGAGCCGTCCTGCCCGGTAATGCCGGTGATAAAAGCCTTTTTCATTCCATCTCCTTTTCCTGGCTGTCAGCGTTCAGCTGTCAGCCGTCAGCTATGAACTTCTTTTTCAGAGCCTCCAGTAGCGAATCCCCATGTCTTTTGCTTCTTCGGGATGGAACATTCCCTTTATGTCGATCACAAGCGGCACCCCGTCCTCGCAGAACCCCGCGATCTTTTTGAGACCCAGCTTCCGGTATTCGTCGTGCGCCACGGCGACGATAACGGCGTGAACGTTTCTCAGGCTGTGCAGAGTCTCGAGCTTTATGCCGTAGTATTCTCCGGCATCCCGTGCATTCGCGAGGGGATCATGAACGAGGACCTCGAGACCGTAGTCTTCAAGTTCCCTGACGATATCGATGACTCTCGTGTTGCGCAGGTCGGGAATGTTTTCCTTGAAGGTCAGGCCGAGCAGGGCCACCCTGCACTTGCGGACGGGTTTATCCGCTGAGATGAGCATCTTGATGGTTTTTTCCGCCACGTATTTGCCCATGCCGTCATTGATGCGCCGTCCTGCCAGGATCATTTCCGGGTGATATCCCGCCATCTCCGCCTTGAAGGTCAGATAATAGGGATCCACGCCGATGCAGTGTCCGCCCACAAGTCCGGGACGGAAAGGCAGGAAATTCCATTTGGTCCCCGCCGTTTCCAGAACCTCTGACGTGTCAATGCCGAGCCGGTTGAAGATGATGGAAAGCTCATTCATCAGGGCGATGTTGAGATCTCTCTGGGTGTTTTCAATGACCTTGGCTGCTTCGGCGACCTGGATCGAGGATGCCCGATGGATTCCAGCCTTCACGATTTTCCCGTAGACCCCGGCCAGGAGATCCAGCGTTTCATCATCCGACGCGGAAATGACCTTGGTGATGTTTTCCAGCGTATGGGTCCTGTCGCCGGGATTGATCCTCTCGGGGGAATATCCCACCGTGAAATCCCTTCCGAGCTTCAGTCCCGACTCGCTCTCGAGAATGGGGACGCAGATTTCTTCCGTGACGCCGGGGTAAACGGTTGATTCAAAGACGACACAGGAGCCTCGCGAGAGACGCCGGCCGATGGCGGCGGCGGCCTTCCGGATGTGGCTGAGATCGGGGATCCGGGATTCATCAATCGGGGTCGGAACCGTCACGATAATCAACCGGCACGCGGTTACGTCCGCGGCATTGGAGCTCCATTCGATGGCCGACTTCCTGAGGTCCCGGTCCGGGACCTCGCGGGTCTTATCATGCCCCTGCTTCAACTCGGCGATCCTCTTTTTCTGAATATCGTATCCGACGACGGAGAAGTGCCGAGAAAGCTGCACGGCCAGCGGCAGCCCCACGTATCCCAGTCCGACGACGGCGATTTTTTCTTTCTTTTTTTTGAGAGAATCCAGGGTGATTTTGCTTTTCATGCGGTTCCTTTGCCCTCTAGTTATTGTTTTTTCCATGCCTTCTCGAATGAGCCGTGACCGATCATTCACATATTCTCCAGCGCCCGTGAACAGGCGTCAAGGGTTTTCTCGAAATCCTCGTCCGTATGCGCGATGGAGACAAAAGCGGCCTCGAACTGGGAGGGTGCGATGCTGATGCCGCATTTGAGCATTTCCGTGAAGTAACGGGCAAAGAGCCGGGCATCGCTCCTTGAGGCGGAGTCGTAGTCGAAAACCCGCTCCGCCGTGAAAAAGAAGGTAAACATGGAACCTTCCCTGTTCAGGGTCACGGGGAGACCTTTTTTGATGAAGAGCTTTTTCATTGCCTCGCAGAGCCTGGAAGTGCGGCCATCCAGACTTTCATAGAAGTTTCCGTCCCTGAGAATCTTCAGCGTGGCGACACCGGCGGCCATGGCAAGGGGGTTGCCTGATAGCGTTCCCGCCTGATAGACGGGCCCGAGAGGGGCGAGTCTCTCCATGATATCCCTCCGTCCCCCGAAGGCGCCTATGGGAAGACCTCCGCCGATGATCTTTCCGAGACACGTGATGTCCGGTTCAATGCCCTTTAGCTTCTGGTAGCCGCCGTACGTCAGTCTGAATCCCGTGATCACCTCGTCGAAGATCAGGAGGATGCCCCGCTCACGGGTGATCTCCCTCAGACCCTCAAGAAAGCGGGGCAGGGGTGAGACGACACCCATGTTTCCGGCCACCGGTTCCACGATAACGCAGGCGACGTCGCCGTCGTATCGGTCAACGGCTGCGCGGAAGGCTTCCAGGTTATTGAATGGAAGCGTGATGGTCAGCTCCGCGAGCCCTCGGGGTATTCCCGGGCTTCCCGGTATGCCTAGCGTCGCGACACCGGAGCCGGCCTTGACGAGAAGGGAATCGGCGTGGCCGTGATAGCATCCGTCGAACTTGATGATTTTCTCCCGGCCGGTGAAACCGCGGGCCAGACGGATGGCGCTCATGGCGGCTTCGGTGCCCGAACTGACCATCCTCACCATATCCATGGACGGGATGGCCTGGACAATCATCCGGGCCATTTCGATTTCCATCTCCGTGGGCGCCCCGTAACTCGTCCCTTTTTCAGCCGCCTTCCGGATCGCCTCTATCACGCCGGGATGAGCGTGTCCGAGGATCATGGGACCCCAGGAGGCGACATAGTCGATGTACTCCCTTCCCCCGGCATCGAAAACCTTTGAGCCCGCTGCCCTGCTGATGAAAATGGGGGTTGAGTTCACGGCCTTGAAAGCCCGCACCGGGCTGTTCACTCCGCCGGGAATAAACACCTTCGCCTCCTCAAAAAGCCCCCTGTTCTTATCCGCCATTTCCCGTCCTTTTTTCCGTCATTCCTTTTGCCCTTAGCCCTTTGCCCTTTGCCTTTTCCTCAAAAGTACCCCATGCTCGTCTTCTTGAATTCCTTCAGGCTCTCGAGGATCCTGTAATCTTTTATCCCCGCCGCCAGAGCAAGTTTACGGGTTCCCCCCTCCATGTCTTGATCCCGGAAATGAACCATGGTGAAAAGGTTGTATCTTCCTTTAAAGGCGGGCGTTCTTTCGTAGCAGTGCGTGACCTCTTTGAAGGAGGACAGAATCTGTCCCGTCTTTTCTGCTTCTTCATCGGGTACGGCCCAGATGACCATGGCGTTCCGGCTGAAACCGGCTTTCTGGTGCTTCAGGATAGCGCCAAACTTGCGGATCGTCCCTTCCTTCAAAAGCCTTTGAACCGTCCCGATCACTTTCTTTTCATCCAGCCCGATCTTTTCTCCCAGAGACCTGTACGGTCTTTCCGCAAGGGGGATGTCGCCCTGGACGGCTTTTCCAATCTTCTTATCAACCTTTTCCATGATCATCGTTGTATCTTTCTGCTTATTCGGGTGTAATCCAAAGTCCGTTTTTAACTTGCACCCTCGGCCCCTTGAATCCTCGAACCCTTTATACTTAACACAACCAAATAATTCTTGACAATTTTTTTTCGTGCGGATAAAGAAAGCGCAGCATGTGTATTCCCTCCAATACTGAGGGGTTATATCCATAAACAGTCGAAGGGAGGTGAGGGAAAGGGGATAAATCGAATCAATCATCGCGGAGAGTTGTCAGAAGTCAACAGATAACAATAAAAGAAAGGATGGTAACGATGGCAAAATTTGTAAAGATGTTTGTGGCGTCTCTTTTCAGTCTCCTGGTTGTAACCCTTTTTGCCCCGCTGGCCATGGCCGCCCAGGCTGCCGGCGCCTCTGCGGGCACGGTTGATTACACCAAGGCAATCGTTCTTGGATGCAGTTTGATCGCAGCCGGACTGGCGATGGGACTGGGAACGATCGGTACCGGTCTTGGAATGGGTCAGGCAACAAGCGGTAGCGCGAACGCTGTCGGCAGGAATCCTGAAGCGCAGGGCAAAATCATGCTGACCATGATGGTCGGTCTGGCCATGACGGAATCCGTCGCGATTTACGCGCTCGTCGTTTCACTCATTATCCTCTATGCCAACCCGCTGCTGAAGCTGATCGCCGGTTAAGTTTACGGCCTTATTTGAAAAGGGAGAAGAAGCGAACAACAAAGGACTTCTTCTCCCTTTTTTTATTCCGTCTGGATAGAGGTTTTTGAGCGCAGGGCCTTCTTTTCGGATTGCAGGTGTTTTTCTTCCAGGATTTTTTCCTTCGCCCTCTTTGACCGCCGCCGTTTCTGGCGTCTTATCTTTTCAACCCTCTTTTTTTCCGCCTCGATCTTTCCTTTTTGTATCCGTTCAATCCGGTCCAGAAGAAGACGTCTGGCAAGAAAGCGGTTCACGGTCTGGGAGCGCGACTGCTGGCATTTCACAGAGAGTCCCGTGGGGACATGAACCAGATACACGCAGGACGAGGTTTTATTCACTTTCTGCCCGCCGGGGCCTGATGACCGGATAAAGCTTTCCCTCAGCTCATCCTCGGATACACCGAGACGCTTCATCCGCTCTTCCAGCGCTTTTTCTTTTTCCGGTGAGATATTGGGTGAAGGCATGTGCAGCAGGCAAAAGGCTAAGGGCGAAAGGCAAAAGGCGCTCTCACAGCGTGTACACCTTGTCGCCGACAAAGTGAATCCAGTGCTCTTTGAGGATCCGGGTGGCTTCGTCGATCTTGTCGACGCCGAGAATAAGAATCGTTTCCCTGCCGAGCCGCTCGATGGTGGTGTAGATGTAGTGAATGTTCACATCGCCCATGCTCAGGGGCTTGACAATGGCGTTCATTCCCCCGGGATGGCAGGGAACCTCAACGGCAATGACCGGCGATACGTCATACTTGAAGTTGAAGCTCTCGAGGACGGTGACTGCTTTTTCGGGATCGTTGACGACCAGACGTACGGTGCTGTCCTCTTCGATGCTGGCCGCCGCGATCGCCTTGGTGCTGATGCCCTCTTTATCCAGAATGTCCACCAGTCTCGCCAGCGAGCCGGGAACATTGTCCAGTTGAACGGATATTTGCTTGACCGCCATCGGTAGTGACTCCTCCTGCTAACTCAGCAGTTCATATCCCGCCGTGAATGCTTTCCGGTTGACATCCATGATGGATTTCTTCTTTTCTCCCATGATTTTCTTCAGGCTCTTCAGATAGGCATCCGGAGAGATCCGCCCCGTCTTTTTGACATAGGCTCCCATGACGACAATGTTCTGAACCCTTGGGTTGCCGAGTTCCGTAGCGATCTCACCGGCGGGGATCTCACAGATTTCCAGATCTTTGCGGGTGGGACGGGCCTCGATAATCGAGGAATTCAAAAAAATCACTCCGCCCAGGGTGATCCGGTTTTGAAACATGTACAGAGAGGGGTTGTTCATTACCACGAGATAATCGGGTTCCGAGGCGATGGGGGAGGCGATCTCGTCATCCGATACGGCAACCGTGCAGTTGGCCGTTCCGCCCCGGACCTCCGCGCCATAGGACGGGAGGTAGGTCACTTCGTATCCTTCATTCATCGCGGCGTGGGCATAGCTATACCCCATCATCAGGACACCCTGCCCTCCAAAGCCGGCAAATATCGTTTTGGTCATCATGGGCTCAACCTTTTCCTTTTATGTCCTTGATCACGCCGGGCGGGAAGGACAGGGCCATGACCTCATCGATCCACTTGCAGGCATCTATGGGCGTCATTTTCCAGTTGGTCGGACATTGAGAGAGGACTTCCACCATGGTGAAACCCACATCGTCCATCTGGTACTGGAAGGCTTTTTTGATGGCTCTTCGGGTCCGGATGATGTTGGCCGGGGTATTGACGGCGCATCGCTCAATGTATTTCGTGCCTTCAAGCAGAGCCAGAATCTCGCTCATGCGCACCGGATAACCGTCGAGGATGGCGTTCCTGCCGGGGGGAGAAGTCGTGGAAGCCTGTCCCAGAAGAGTGGTGGGCGCCATCTGTCCGCCCGTCATGCCGTATACGGCATTGTTGATGAAGATGACCGTTATGTTTTCGCCCCGGTTCGCGGCGTGAAACGTCTCAGCCGTCCCTATGGCGGCCAGGTCCCCGTCTCCCTGATAGGAAAAAATGAGTTTGTCCGGCAGCGTCCGCTTCATGCCTGTCGCCACGGCACAGCCCCTGCCGTGGGGAGCTTCCAGCATGTCGATGTCAAAGTAGTTGTATGCAAGCACGGCGCATCCCGCCGGCGGGATGCCGATCGCAATGTCCCGGATCCCCATTTCGTCGATCACTTCCGCAATCAATCGGTGGGTGATGCTGTGGCCGCATCCGGCACAGTAGTGAAAGATCGCGTCCTTCAGTGATTCCGGTTTCCCAAAAACCTTCTTCATGATTCTTCAGAATCCTTTAATTTTCAATCCTCATCCAGGGACCGATTATTATTGTAATGATGAGCGATGACTTTCGCCAGTTCCACCGGCGTCGGCACAACACCACCGGGCCTGCCGTAAAAATGGACATGGCCGCGTCCATTGAGGGCGAGCTTGACATCGTCGAGCATCTGGCCGGTGTTCATCTCAAAGACAAGGAAGTTTTCCACCTTGTCCGAGAATTCCCGAATTACGTGGTCCGGGAAAGGCCACAGGGTGATGGGCCTGATGAGACCAACCTTCATGCCCGCCTCCCGGGATCTCTTGATGGCGCCCTTCGCGATCCTTGCCGCCGTTCCATAGGCGATGATCAGAAGATCCGCGTCCTCCGTCCTGGAGATCTCGCAGCGCTTTTCTCTCTGTTCAATGGCCTGGTACTTCCGGTGGAGTTTCCAGTTGTGCTCCTCCATCTTGAGGGCGTCCAGGATCAGGCCCCGGATGAATCTGCTCCTGCCCTTGCCCGCGCCCTTCAGGACATAACTTTCATCGTACTTTCTGGGCCTGGGTTCTCCGAAGACGACGGGTTCCATCATCTGTCCGATCATTCCGTCCGCCAGAATCAGCACCGGGTTCCTGTACTTGTCCGCGAGATCGAAGGCATCCATGGTCAAATCGGCAAGTTCCTGTACGGAGTCCGGCGCCAGCACGATGGTCCGGTAATCCCCATGCCCGCCTCCGCGGGTGGCCTGATAATAATCTCCCTGTGAGGGAAGGATATTCCCGAGACCGGGCCCTCCCCGCATGATATTGACGATGACGCCGGGAAGCTCATCGGCGGCCATGGACGAGATGCCTTCCTGCTTAAGCGAGATGCCGGGACTGGACGATGAAGTCATGGCCCGGGCGCCCGCGGCGCTCGCTCCCAGAATCATGTTGATGGCCGCGATTTCGCTTTCCGCCTGGATGAAGGTTCCCCCTTCCACCTTGCGGATATTTTCCGCCATGTATTCCGTCAGTTCATTCTGTGGCGTGATGGGATAGCCGGCATAGAACCGGCAACCGGCCCGTATCGCCGCTTCCCCGATGACATGGTTTCCCTGGATGAGGATCTTGTTCACGATAAGCTTCAAATCCTTTAATTACAATCAATTGTCTCTCTAGTCATTCAACTGCGCGTCGTGTCTTCTGCCATCCCCGCCTTTGCCGGGGCCGGGCGCAACTGAGGGTGCTTCTATCTTTTATGCCTGCGAATTGCAACAAAAATTTGAAAGACCCGCCCAATTTTGCGGGCATTTTTGCCCGCTTATTCCAAATATCGGCCGAAATGGTAATTTGCATCACATTCTTTTTTATTTTTCTTAATTATGTTATAAGAAAAGAAAAGTCTATGTGTTCGTCCCTGGAGATATCCATGCCGATTCTTAACCGGGTAAATCGTCTTGAGCGGGCTTTTGTCTGGTGTGCGATTCTATTCATTGCAGCGATTGTCTTCAATGGACCGGTTAACGCGGACTCCCTCTACCGCTATGTGGACGAGGATGGGAACGTGAACTTCACGGATGATCCTTCCGACCCGAGATATAAATACACGCCCATCAGGACATATGAAGGCGAGCAGGAAAATGTCGAGACGGAGAATGCTCAAAAGGCGAAGCCGGAAGCAACGAAAGCCGCCCTGAAAGGGGGATTGACGCCGGAAGAGGCTACGGAGAAAGAAAGGATCGTCAACAAGATCGCGGAGCTTGAAAAAATAAAAAGCGAAACGGAAAACGAGAAGTACCAGGCCATGCTGCAGAGCGAACTCGACATGCTGAACGATCAATTGAAAGAGTTGAACAAAAAGAGCAAATAAGGAAGTGTCCGGAGGGTCATTCTGAAACAAACCTTTTTATTCATTCGCAGCGGAGACGATATGAAAACATCAATAAAAAATGAAAAGGGGATCGTTCTTGTCGTTGCCCTGATCATGCTGACCGTGTTGATTCTGCTCGGCACGACCGCGATCATGACGTCCAGTTCGGACCTGAAAATAAGCTCCAACTTCGTGTCGGGCACACAGGCCTTTTACGTCGCCGACGCCGGAATGGAGCGCGCCAAGATCTCCCTAAACGCGGTCACGGACATCAACACCGTGCTGGCCAGCGGCGTCTTGGGCTTCGGGTCCTCCGTGAGTTTCGGGGGCGGGGCCTACAGCGTGGTCGTGGCAAACAACGCCGGTGACGCCGGTGGCGCGT
Source organism: Syntrophaceae bacterium UBA4054 (assembly GCA_002383495.1). Lineage (GTDB taxonomy): Bacteria > Desulfobacterota > Syntrophia > Syntrophales > UBA4778 > UBA4054. The sequence continues at coordinate 18,474 of DFZO01000029.1, forward strand.
CCACGGACACGGACAGCTACGTGGTCGTCACCTCCACGGGGACATCGGCGGGCGGCGGGAAAAGGGTCCTGGAAGCTGTCTTTTACAAGCCGGTTGTGAATCCCCCGGGGATAAGGGGCGCCGTCACGGCCAACTACAACGTGGGAACCCTCGGGACCATGGTTGTCGACGGTCGCGACCATGACATTGACGGCAACTTGCTGGGCGGGACCACCAGCCTGTTAGGAGTGAGTTCAAAGGGTGATATCACCGAAGGAGGAAATTCCATGATCGGCGGGGAGGCCCCAGACGGAACACTTGTCGCGCCGACCAAGACGGGAAGCTTTGGTCCGCCGGCGACAGGATGGGCGGAGTCCTGCGAGAGAAATGCAACCTGGACGGCACCCCTGACGCCTGATGCTGCGCTGGGGTGGCCGGAAGGCACATTAAAAAGGATCGCCCAGAGCGGCTACGGGGGATCGCAATACACGACCAACCCCTCGACTCTGACCCTGCCGTTTTCCGGCGTGACCTTCGTGGAGATCCCTGCCGGGCAGGACTGGCAAGCCGTCGATTTCGGTGAGAGCTCCGGAATACTGATCGTCCACAACAACACGAGAAATGCCGTTATTGAGAACACAAATCAGGGGCGATTCAAAGGCGTTATCCTTGCCGACGATTACGTGCACGTTCACAATCAGATCATTGGAGCGGTGGTCAACCTGACCACGAATCCTTCGGCAGGGAACTGCATAGGGAACGGAACCGGGAGCGTGCTCTACAGCAAAACAGCGGTGGACAACGCCCTGAACGCGGTGGCTCAGTGGACGCGGGTCTCCTGGCGTGAGGTCTATTGACGTGACCCCATAGCGACCGGAAGGGTTTGAAACGGGTTAATCTTTTAATGACTGATTAAACGCGGCGAATCTGACATGAAAACACCTTTGCAAAATGAAAGAGGGATCGCCCTTGTGGTGGCCCTCATCATCCTGACCGTTCTGGTTCTCGTCGGCGCCATTGCGATCATGACGTCCACGACGGATTTGAATATCAGCGCCAACTACAAGGCGGGAAATGAGGCGCTGTACGTTGCGGAAGCGGGTCTGGAACGGGCCAGGGCTTACCTGAAAACGGTCACGAATATGGATTCCGTTTTGACAACCAACGGCGGCATGCCCTTTGGCCTGACACCCGTGAGTTTCGGCAGCGGTACTTACAGTGTTGTCGTGACGAATAATACAGGTGATGCCGGCGGCGCCTCCCATGACAGCGATAACACCGTGGTTGTCACGTCCACGGGGACGTCGACGGGCGGCGGGAAGAGGGTCATCGAGGCGGTCTTCATCAAACCCACGACAAACCCGCCGGGGATACGGGGCGCTGTCACGGCCAATTATAACGTGGGGACGCTTGGAACGATGGTTGTGGACGGCCGTGATCACGACATCGACGGGAATCTCATAACGCCGGCGACGGGAATGCTGGGGGTCAGCTCGCGGGGTGCGATCACCGAAGGGGGGAATTCCAAGATCGGGGGCATGGCCCCCGATGGGACGGAAGTCGTCCCCACGAAGACGGGAACCTTTGGTCCGCCGGTGACAGGATGGGCATCGTCTTGTGAGCAGAACGCCTCCTGGACGGCGCCCGCGACGCCTGATGCTGCACTGGGGTGGCCCGAAGGCACATTGAAAAAAATCGCCCAGAGCGGCGCCGCCGGATCGCGTTACCTGACCAACCCCGCGAGCCTGACCCTTCCCCTTTCCGGCGTGACCTACGTTGAGCTCCCTTCCGGGAGCGTCTGGGAGGCAGTGGATTTCGGGAACAGCACAGGCATACTGATCGTACACAACAGCAGCACGAACGCCATCATGAAGAACACGAACAGCGGCACCTTCAAGGGCGTCATCATCGTGGATGATCTGATCAATGTTCACAACGATATCATCGGGGCCGAGATCAATCTGACCAGCAACCCGTCCGAGGGGAGTTGCATAGGCAACGGCACCGGAAAACTCGTCTACAGCCAGACGGCGGTGTACAATGCCCTGAACGCCGTGTCTCAATGGACCATGACTTCCTGGCGGGAGGTCTACTGATAGACGGGTTTTGAGAAGAGTTCCAGTTATTCGCGGTAGGTCTCGATAGCGACTTCCGGGCAGGTGATGGCGCAGAGGGTGCACCCAGTGCACTCCTCGGGTTTCTCAAATCTGACGGGATGGTATCCCTTTGAGTTGAATTCGTTTGTGGTAACGATCAGCCCCTTCTTGCAGGCGTAAATGCAGAGATGACACTCCTTGCATAATTCCCTGTCGATTTCAATGTACCCCTTCAACGTCAGCAGGTCTCCTTTTCTTGAAATGTCAAATTCGTGACGCGAGTGCATTGCGAATAGCGCATATCCGGGTAGTTGTCAAATTGTTTTTAGAAAGACCGGAGAATTTTCGTGTTGCCAGCGTGAAGATAAAAGGATAGATAACCGGAAGGCATCATTTCGAAAAAAGGGAAGGGCGAAACGGAAGCGAGGAACATCTCTTGTTCAATGCTCACCTGATCAATGATCCATACGGTGACCCGGGCGTCTACGTGGAATTCAAGTTCCGGCGGGAGGCTCTTCTCTTTGATCTCGGAGACCTGCATGTTCTTCCGCCGAGAAAGCTCCTGAAGATCAATCATATCTTCGTATCCCACACCCACATGGATCACTTCATCGGCTTTGATCATCTCCTCCGGGTGTGCCTGGGCCGGGACAAGCGCCTGTCGCTCTTCGGGCCTCCCGGCTTCATCGGCAACGTGGAAAGCAAGCTGGGCGCCTATACGTGGAACCTCGTGGAGAATTACACCAATGATTTCCTGCTCTCGGTCACGGAAGTCCATCCCGACGAAAGCATGACCAGGGAATACCGGTGTCAGGATGCCTTCCGGCCCGTGACGCCGATGGTGAGAAAAGATTTTTCAGGCATTTTCCTGGATGAGCCTTTCTTTTTCGTCAAGGGAGAATTTCTCCGGCACAAGGTTCCATCCCTCGCCTTTGCGCTGGAGGAAAAAATGAGCGTCAATATCAAGAAGAGCGAGCTTGTGGAGATGGGCCTGCCGGTCGGGCCCTGGCTGATGGAGCTGAAAGGAAGGATCCTGAGAAACGAGACGGATGAGACACCGGTAAGAGCGTGGTGGAAGGAAGGTGAAATAGTTCTGTCCCTCGGCGAATTAAGGGAGCGCGTCGTGAAGTTGACACGGGGACAGAAAATGGCCTACGTGGCGGATACCGGTTACAGCGAAGAGGACGCCGGGCGCATCGTGGATCTGGCGAGGGGTGCCGACATCCTCTTCATCGAGGCCTGCTTCCTCGATGCCGACGCGGAAAGGGCGGCGGAGAAGCATCACCTGACGGCCCTGCAGGCGGGAAGGCTGGCCAGAAGGGCGGAAGCGAAACGGATGATCCTGTTTCATTTCTCGCCCAAGTATCAGGGCTGCGGGCATCTTCTCGAAGAGGAGGCGACGCGGGCTTTCGAGGGATCGGAGACCTGATATCACATCCTCTCGATCTGAAATCCCTTGAGCTCAATGGCCACGGAACGCTGGAGGAGGTCGATGGAAATAACGAAGAGGTCCTTTTTTAGATCCGTTTTCAGAATAACGCCCTCGATATCCTTGAAGGGCCCGTCGACGATCCGGGCGGGTTCGCCGGCCTTCGGGTACTGGTAGGAATGAATCTCGACTTTGGACTCGATGAGGCGGCGAATGGCATCGATCTTTTCATCGGGAACCGGAATGGGCTCATGGCCGCGCGGTTTCCCCAGGATTCTGACGACGCCCGGTGTCGTGAGGACGCTTAATTTTGTATGGTTGTCCATCTGGAAGAGTTCCACGAAGAGGTACCCCGAAAACATGGGGATCTGAATTCTTTTTCTGCGGTCTTTCCGCCTGCTCCAGACCTCCATCTTGGGCAGAAACGTGTTGATGGATTTCAGCGCCAGTCCCTTATGGACCATGTCCTCGTGTCGGCTTCTCGTGTGAACGGCATACCAGGCCATCAGCATACTCCTTTGGAGGAGATATATAGACAATATTTCATTTTCAGGCAATGGCTATTATGGGGCGCTGTAAAAGATGATCCGTGTTTTCGACATAGTCCTGTCACTCGATGAAGGGGAAGAGCTTCTCCCGCGGAAAATATCGGACCTTCTCGGTATTTCCCCGGACGAGATCATATCGCTGAGGGTGGTGAGGCGGTCTCTGGATGCCCGCAGGAACAGGCCTCCGCGGTTTGTCTATGTGGTGGACGCGACCTTGGCCGATGAAAAAGGGGCGCTGGAGAAAGCGGGGGAAGGGCTGAAGATCAGGCTGGTGGAAGAGGAACCTGAACGGGAGCGTTTTCTCAGGATGCCGCTTCCGGAGAAAAGGCCCATTGTGATTGGCAGCGGACCTGCCGGTCTTTTCGCTGCTCTGACACTCGCTTTAGAGGGGATTCCCGTGCTTTTGCTGGAGAGGGGACGGCCGGTCCAGGAACGCGTGGCGGATACAGTCTCTTTCTGGAGAGAGGGAATTCTGAACAGGGAGAGCAACGTCCATTTTGGCGAAGGGGGTGCGGGCACTTTTTCCGACGGCAAGCTCACCACGCGCGTCAAAAACAGGAGAACAGAATGGGTGAAAAAAACATTTGCCGATCTGGGTGCTCCATCGGAGATCCTGACGGATGCCAGGCCGCACATAGGAACCGACCGCCTGCGGCAGGTGGTGGTCCATCTGAGGCAGAGGCTTCTGGAACGGGGCTGTGAAATCCGGTTCAATGCCAGGGTCACGGATATCATCGTCCATAAAGATTCTGTTGCGGGAATTGTGGTCAATGGGAGCGAAGAAATCCGGACAGACCATCTGATTCTCGCCATCGGTCAGAGCGCCGTCGAGACCTACGAAAAAATCCATGAGCGGGGTATCCGCCTCGCGGCGAAACCATTTGCCATGGGCCTGAGGGTGGAGCATCCCCAGGAACTCATGAACCGGATCCAGTATGGAAAATGGTGGCCTCACGGGAATCTTCCGCCGGCGGATTATGTTCTCACGGCGAAGATTCCGGGCATGGACCGGGCGGTCTATACCTTCTGTATGTGTCCCGGAGGCGAAATCATCGGCTGCAGTTCCGCGGAAGGAGAGGTGGTCACCAACGGCATGAGCCTCTACCGGCGGGAAAGCCCCTTTGCCAACAGCGCCGTCGTCGTCAATGTGCGAGTGGAAGACTTCGCCGGTGAATCTCCTCTGAGTGGAATAAACTTACGCAGAGAGTGGGAAAAAAAGGCCTTTCTGCTGGGAGGAGGAAACTACCGCGCCCCCGCGCAGAGGCTGACCGATTTCGCGACGGGGAAAGAGAGCCGGGATATCGGCCCCACCAGTTTCCACCCTGGCGTGACCATCGTCCCCCTGAAAGAGGTTCTGCCACCCTTTGTCTGTGAAGCCTTGCGCGCGGGCCTGATGATTTTTGACAGGAAGATGCCGGGCTTTCTCACTTCGGAGGCAAGCCTCATGGGGGTTGAAACGAGGACCTCATCGCCTGTGAGAATCGTGAGAGGGGAAGACGGACAAAGCGTGACCATGTCGGGACTCTATCCCTGCGGCGAGGGATCCGGCTATGCGGGCGGCATCATGAGTTCAGCCTTGGACGGGATAAGGGCGGCGGAGCATGTGTTGAGGGAACTGGGCAAAGGGCTAAAGGCTAAAGGCTAAAGGTGAAAGACGAAAGACACAAAAGCCCTTTGCCATGCGCCCTTTGCCTTTTGCCTCTCATTCAAATCGTCCATCAATGATCAGGTCATCTCCTTTTTGGGAAACCTTCCAATGTGATAATTTTAAAGCCTTATCGATTTTCATGATGCGGAGATCACCCACGGCCTCGATGCCCTTTCCGATGATCTTCGGCGCAATAACAACGAGCATACGGTTGGCCAGTTTTTCCCGCAGGAAGGAGGTGATGATCGATGAACCTCCCTCCACCAGAACAGATGAAATGCTCCTTTTGCCCAACTCATCCAGGAGCCGGCGAAGGTTGACCCCGCCTTTCAAATTTCTGCCGATCGTCAGGATTTCAATGCCCATTTTTTCAATGCGGAGTCTTTTTTTCAGGCTTCCGCGGGTCGTGGTGGCGATCAGGGTCTTTGCCATGTCCTGGTTTCTGAGAACCGCTGCGTTCAGCGGAATTTTCAGGGCGGAGTCCAGAATGATCCGGATTGGATTTCGCCCCCGGACAAGCCGCACCGTCAACTGGGGGTCGTCCTTCAGCACGGTTCCCAGACCAACGAGGACGGCATCGTGTAGCGCACGCTCTTTGTGCGCGAGCCGGAGAGAGGGCTGTGAGCTGATCCATTGCGAATGTCCGGTTGTTGTGGCGATCCTTCCGTCGATGCTCTGAGCGAATTTCAGGGTGACGAAGGGCCTTTTCGTCTGGATGAAATGAAAAAATTTTTCGTTGAGGGCCCGGCAGTTTTCTTCCAGGATGCCGATTTCTGTCTTGATCCCGTTCTCTTTGAGGATTTTTATTCCTTTGCCGGAAACCAGCGGGTTGGGGTCTTCCGTTCCGATGACCACTCTCGACGGACGGGTTTCTATGATCCGCTTGACACAGGGAGGTGTCTTTCCGTAATGCGTACAGGGTTCCAGGGTGACGTAGAAGGTCGCGCCTTTCAATGGTTCCCCGGCCTCTTTGATGGCATTGATCTCAGCGTGGTTTCCCCCGAATCTCTCGTGAAATCCCTTGCCGATGATCCTGTTGTTCCTGACGATGAGAGCGCCCACCATGGGGTTGGGACTCACCCGGCCCGCTCCCTTCCTGGCAAGGTGAAGGGCTCTCTGCATGTAATATTCGTCGAGTCTCTCCATCTGTTGAACATCCCAACGTCTTAGACACGGTTATATATGTCCTTGCTGTTTTTCACATAGCATACTTTGCGAGAGTTAGACAATATTTTTGCCCTCTTCCGTGACGGGATGAAGGCCTGTAATCGCCAGGTTTTTATTGTTCATGTAGGTAAAAATATGATATAGGGCTTCCCATTCCACCATGTTTGATTTTTTATTCATTGCAGCGGGAAAGGAGAGGGCATGAAAGGGGTTGTATTGGCGGGAGGTCTCGGAACCCGGATGTATCCATTGACGAAGGTCACGAACAAGCACCTGCTTCCCGTCTACAGGGAACCCATGATCTATTATCCCATCAAGATGTTGGTGAACGCAGGCATCGATGAGATCCTGATCGTGACAGGCGGAAACAATGCCGGGGATTTTCTGCGGCTTCTCGGAAACGGAAAGGATTTTGGCCTGAAACACTTGAATTATACTTATCAGGAAGGTGAGGGCGGGATCGCGGCCGCTCTCAGCCTTGCCGAGCATTTCGCGGACAGGGACAAGATCGTGGTTGTTCTCGGCGACAACGTCATCGAGAAAAATATCCGAGAGGCTGTGAAATCTTACCGGAGGCAGGAAGAGGGGGCCAAGATCATGCTCAAGGAAGTCCCCGACCCCCAGCGCTTCGGCGTTCCCGCTTTCGAAGACGGGAAAATCATCCGCGTTGACGAAAAACCCTTAAAGCCGGCCTCCTCATACGCTGTTATCGGAATCTACATGTATGACCCGAAGGTCTTTGATTTCATAAGAACGCTGAAGCCTTCGGAGAGAGGGGAATTGGAGATAACAGACGTGAACAACTTTTACATCAGGGAAGGGAAGATCACCTGGGATGTTCTGGATGGCTGGTGGTCTGATGCCGGAACCTTCGAGTCTCTTCAGTATGCGGGGAACATGGTGGCGAAGACGGGGGCAAATAAAACATAGAAGTTAAGAAGATGGGAAGATGGGAAGATGAGAAGTTGAGAAAAAAGAGATAGGGGAGCGGGCATGATTGAGGGTGTGAAGGTCAAGAAGCTGAAGGTCATTGCTGATGAGCGGGGCAGGCTGATGGAAATCCTGCGAAAGGATGATGAGATATTCCAGTCCTTCGGCCAGGTTTACATGACCACGGCTTATCCCGGTGTGGTGAAGGGCTGGCATTATCACAAGAAACAGTTTGATAACATGGCCGTTGTGAAAGGCATGATGAAAATCGTCCTCTACGATGCCCGAAAGGAATCAAAAACCTTCGGCGAGGTAAACGAGTTTTTTGCCGGTGAGCACAATCCCATCCTGATTCACATTCCCCCCTATGTCTATCATGGCTTCAAGTGCGTCTCAGAAGAAGAGGCCGTGGTGGTGAATACACCCACAGCGACCTACCGGTACGATAAGCCTGATGAGTTCAGGGTGCACCCCCACGAGAACGATATCCCCTACGACTGGAGCAGGAAAGACGGCTGACGAAAGCAAGTGACGAAAATCACAAAATATATTTATTGAAAAAACCCATTTTGCTTGATTTAAGGAAGACGGGATGATATAAAAAGTCATCAAGTCGTGGCGAAAGCCTGAGAAGGGCAAACCGCCTGAAAAGGCGGGACGCAAAGTTTCTGGCCTAAATCCCGGGTTCATGGGACATGGCGGCAGGACTGCCGGGCGAAACATGTCTCCCGCTCAAGTAAAGAAGCGGAGACACCATGCAGTCCCTGCCTTCCAGCCTCATCAAATTCACCGAACCTTGAAGCTTCCCGGTCAGCTTTGCATCTTCCGGATGGCCCGAACGGCCAGAGGTTGACATGTTTCTCTTGAACGTCTTTATAGGTCTCGTGGGCGCCGCTGTTGGAAGTTTTCTGAATGTCTGCATCTACAGGATTCCCGAAGGCAGATCTCTGATATATCCTGCTTCGTCCTGCCCGGGCTGCGGCCACCGTATCAGACCCTATGATAATATTCCCGTCCTGAGTTATCTTTTCCTGAGGGGCCGCTGCAGAGATTGCGGGCAGAAGATATCCCCCCGGTATGCCGTGGTGGAGGCGCTCACGGCGGCCATGGCCCTCCTCCTTTTCCAGTTTTACGGTTTCTCGCTCCAGTTTGCTGCTGCTTTTATCTTCGTGGCGGTCCTCATCGTCATAACCTTTATTGATCTGGATCATGGCATCATCCCGGACATCATCACGCTGCCCGGAATTCCTGTCTTCACTATGCTGGCCGTGGCCGTCATGGGCGTTTCGTTTCTAGATTCCATCATCGGCACAATTGCGGGAGGCGCCATTTTTTATCTCGTTGCCGTGGTGTACGAACTGGTGACAAAGAGAGAGGGAATGGGCGGGGGAGACATCAAGCTACTTGCCATGCTTGGAGCCTTTTTCGGCTGGAAATCCATTTACTTCATTCTTCTGATCAGTTCTTTGCTCGGGGCTGTTGTCGGCGTTTCCATCATGGTCGCCAGGGGAAAGGACACGAAATACGCGGTGCCCTTCGGCCCTTTTCTGTCCATCGCGGCGGCGGCCTATATATTCTTCGGGCCGGAACTGTGGAGGCGCTTGTTTCTTGGCTATTGAAATGATTTGTGGTATAAAAAAACTATGAAAGCGCGAGAGAAAGGTTTTACGCTGATCGAATTGCTCACGGTCGTCGTGATCATGGCGGTCCTGCTCATGCTTGCCCTGCCGAGGATGCAGAATTACATGACTCTGATGAGACTCAACGGGGCGGCGAGGGAGGTCTTGACGGACCTCACAGCCGCCAGAATGAAGGCCGTGAACCTGAATCAAACGATCACGGTGACATTTTACAACAGCCATCAATACAAGCAGGTTGACTCCAAGGGGACGACGCTGCAGGACAGGGATATTCTAAACGATTATAGGGACGTCACGTTATCATCAACGGGGGATCCCCAGTTTCATGCCAGGGGAACCGCCGTAGGAACGACGGTAACCGTGACCAATCCCGCGGGGTCCAAGAGCGTCACCGTCGCCTCAACAGGCAGGGTGAAAATAAATTGATATGAAAAAAATGTGGATCTGCCGAAAAGAAAGCAAGGCCGAAGGAAAGCCGAGCGGTGTGACCGTCCGTGACGGGCGGGGATTTACGCTCATTGAGGTCATGGTCGCTGTTGCCCTCCTTGTCATCGGGATCCTGGGTCTCATAGCGACGGCCTCGAGCGTGATTCAGGGGAATGCCATCAGCAGGCAGATGACCACGGCGGCAACGCTGGCCGAGGAGCGGATGGAGATCCTGAAAAGACAGAGTTACACGGCTGCAGATCTGACCGCCGGAAGTCACAGCGATCCGGGCAATCCTTTAAGTTCCATCTATACGAGGACATGGACGGTGACCGACAACACCCCTGCCGCCGACATGAAGACCGTGCAGGTCACCGTTTCATGGACGCGAAAAGGTTCGGCCCACAACGTGAATTTGAATACGATCATAGCGAAGTAGGGAAAGATGGTTTCCGTGCTGAAGACAACGAAAAGGAACGTTCTTTCTGGGCGATGCCTGGGATTCACGCTCGTGGAATTGATGGTTGCCATGACAGTCGGTCTCATCGTCCTCGCCGCGATTTACAATATCTTCATTGTCCAGAACAAGAGTTTCGATGTGGAGGAACAGATCTCTGAGATGCAGCAGAACGCCCGCGCGGCCATGGATATCATGACGAGGGAGATCCGGATGGCGGGCTATGATCCGAACACCAACGCGACGGCCAAAGTCATAACGGCCACGGCGAGCACCCTCTCCTTCAGCGTGGACGTTCCAAGTGATAATACCACGATCACCTATGCCTTTGATTCGGGACTGAAAAAAATCACGCGGACAGAAGGCGGCGGGGGCGCTCAACCCCTTGCCGAGAACATTCAGTCGCTCAGTTTCACCTATTACGACACGAACGGTAATATCACCGCTGTTGCGGCGGATATTCGTCAGATCAAGATCGACATTACGGCGAGGACGTCCAAGGCTGACGGCAAGTATTCGGCCAACGGAGGATATCGGACATACCAGCTCACGTCCAATGTCCAGCCGCGAAATCTTTCCTGATGTGACGTCTGTCCGCCTCATGCAGCGATTTGGAAGGGGAGCCGTTTCCCCGCTTCAAAATTTCTTGACATCAAAATTAGATGCAGATACGTTAAACTCCGTTTAAAAGGATGCGGCGTTTCTCCCGATTTTCCAGATCGGGTACCATCGGAAGGTTGGCTCCAGGGCCAACTTTTTTATGTTTATGCGACAGGGATGATCCGTGAAAGATAAACTGACAGCGCTTTTGGAGAAGGCCATCACTACAGCTTCGGGCAGGGGTCTGCTGCAGCTGGAAAAAATTCCGTCCATTGAAGTTGAAACGACCCGGGAGGACGCTTTCGGGGACTATGCCACCAATGCGGCCATGGTTCTCGCCTCATCGGTCAGGGACAACCCCCGGAAGATCGCGAAAGCCATCGTGGATAGCATGGACGACAGGGAGGGTCTCATCGAGAAGATCGATATCGCCGGACCGGGTTTCATCAACTTTTTCATACGCGACAGCGTCTGGAGAGGCCTTCTGGAGGAGATCGAGCGCCTTGGAGATCGCTATGGCGAAACGAATGCGGGTCAGGGGAAACGGGTGCAGGTGGAGTTTGTCAGCGCCAATCCCACGGGCCCCCTCCATATCGGTCACGCACGGGGCGCCGTAACGGGCGATGTGATCGCGAACACTCTCAGGGCCGCCGGATATGCGGTTTCCAGAGAATATTACATCAACGACGTGGGCAATCAGATGAATACCCTGGGAAGATCGGTTTTTCTGCGATACAGGGAACTTCTGGGTGAAAAAATTGACTTTCCGCCTGAATATTACCAGGGGCAGTACATCAGCGATCTCGCTGCGGAAATTTTGAAGAGCCATGGCGATAAATTTCTGACCTTGGATGAGAAGGACGTTCTTGCCTTTTTCACGCCTTTTGCCGCGAATGCCATCATGAAGGGGATCCGGGACGATCTGGGGACTTTCGGAGTCGTTTTTGACTGTTATTTCAGCGAACGGGATCTGTATCGGGACGAAGGCGTGGCGAAGCTGCTCCAGGAACTTCAGGAGAAGGGATTCATCTACAAGGAGGAGGAAACGCTCTGGTTCAGGACGACGGATTTCGGCGATGAAAAGGACAGGGTCGTGGTGCGTGAAAACGGCGAACCAACGTATTTCGCGGCGGACATCGCCTATCACCGCAACAAGTATATCCGGGGGTTCGATACCATTATTGATATCTGGGGCGCTGACCACCACGGCTATCTGCCGCGCGTGTATGCGGCCATCCAGGCCCTTGGCAAGGAAAAGGATACCCTGAAAATCGTCCTCGTGCAGCTCGTGAGCCTTCTGCGCGGCGGGAAGCCGGTGGCCATGTCCACACGCTCCGGCGAATTCGTGACCCTCCGGGAGGTTGTGGACGAGGTTGGGAAGGACGCGGCCAGGTATAATTTCCTCATGAGACGGTCGGACAGTCAACTGGACTTTGACCTGGAGGTCGCGAAGAAACAGTCCAACGAAAATCCCGTCTATTATGTCCAGTACGCCCATGCCCGGATATGCAGCATCATGAGAACGGCCGGTGAGAGGGGTTTAAACGTTCCCGCCTTTGACAAGGTGGACCTGGGGCTCCTGAAGCTCCCGGAAGAGATTCTCCTGATCAAGCATATTACGAGGTATCCCGAAGTTCTGGAGGGAAGCGCGGCGGTCCTTGAGCCTCACCGATTCACCTTCTATTTGAATGAGCTTGCAGCCATTTTCCACAGCTATTATAATAAACACCGGGTCATCTCCGAGGAAGATGAATTGAGCAGGGCAAGGCTTTTCCTGATGAAGTGCATCGGTACGGTTCTGAGGAATGCCTTGAGCATACTGGGCGTATCGGCACCCGAAAAAATGTGATCCCGTCGAATGCAGATTAAGAAATCAAGAGGATTTGAGCTCAGGCTGAGCAAGTTAGGGCTGACCCTGTTTACCCTGGGGGTTTCCTGTCTTCTGCTGATAGCCTTTGTTCTCGGCGTCATGGTAGGCAAGAACATTGAAACCTATCCCGCTAAGATCACAGGTGCCATTCCCGGCCTTATCAGGGAGAAAATCGCCCAGGCACCTCTTGATCCAGGCGTCGCGGCGGCACCGGGCGACATCCGGGAAACCCGGAAAGAGGATATGAAACTCACCTTTTACGATACCCTTACCGGTAAGAAAACTGGCGAAACAAAAGGCGAGATTCCCCCGCCGGGTATACAGGAGGAAAAATCTCCCGTGAAAGAAAAACCTGTCGTTCAGGACAAACCACCGGCAAAGGAAAGATTTATGGTTCGCGTGGCTTCCCTCAAGGATGAGAAGAAAGCGCAGGAGCTGCAGAAAAAGCTCTCCGGGATGGGGTACCAGTCCATGCTGGACACGAGAGAAGTAGGCAACAAAGGGACCTTTTACAGGATCAGTCTTCGCGGATTCGAGACAAAGGATGAGGCCGCGAAGGCTGCCGACCTCGTACAGAAGAAAACAAGGCTGAAGTGCCTGGTCATTCATGCGAAATAAATAATAGCAAGCGGTAAAGCGGACAGTCGATCACCGAGGGCTTGTTTGTCATGTTTGAAAGTCTCACGGAAAAATTAGACCCCATTTTCAGGAAGCTCAAGGGAAGGGGCAGGCTGGACGAAGAAAACGTCCGGCAGGCCATGAAGGATATCCGGATGGCCCTTCTGGAGGCCGATGTCAACTTCAAGGTGGTCAAGGACTTCACGGAGGATGTGAGATCAAGGGCCGTGGGGCAGGAGGTTTTTGAAAGCATCACACCGGGCCAGCAGATCGTCAAGATTGTCCATGACCGGCTTGTGGAGCTCATGGGGGGCGGCAGCAGCCATCTGAGACTGGCAAACCGCTTTCCGGCGCCGATCATGCTCGTGGGCCTTCAGGGATGCGGGAAAACCACGACAGCGGCGAAACTGGCTCATCACCTCAGTGAGAAGGGAAGGCGGGTCTCCCTCGTATCCGCCGATATCTACCGCCCGGCCGCCATCGAACAATTGAAGATACTGGCAAAGGAGCTGGGAGCGGGTTTCTTTGAGCCCCGCGACCTGGGCGATGCCGTTAGAATCTGTGTCGAGGCCATAGGAGAGGCCCATGCGAAAGGCTATGATACGGTGATCATTGATACGGCTGGACGCCTTCACATTGACAGCGAGATGATGGAGGAACTCAAGAGGATCCAGAATGCCGTGAATCCGTCGGAGATTCTTCTGGTGGCCGATGCCATGTCGGGGCAGGATGCCGTTTCCGTCGCTGAAAGATTCAATGAACTTCTAGGTATTGACGGAGTCATCCTCACGAAAATGGACGGTGATGCCAGGGGCGGTGCCGCCCTCTCCGTAAAGGCCGTCACGGGGAAGCCCATTAAGTTCGTCGGTATGGGCGAAAAAGTGGACGCCATCGAAGTCTTCCACCCCGAGCGGATGGCCTCCAGGATTCTGGGGATGGGCGACATTCTCACGCTCGTGGAGAAGGCGCAATTCGCCGTCGATGAGAAGGAAGCGAGGGAACTGGAGAAGAAAATCCGCCAGGACTCCTTCAGCCTGGAAGACTTCAGAAATCAGTTGACGCAGATCAAAAAGATGGGCTCTCTCAAAGACATGCTGGGCATGATCCCGGGGCTCGGAAAGATGAAGGCCCTTAAAAATGTGGAACCCGATGAGAAGGAACTGGTGAGGACGGCGGCCATCATTGACTCCATGACCCGGAAAGAACGCTTGAATTACCAGATCATAGATGGGCAGCGGAGAAAAAGAATCGCACTGGGAAGCGGGACGACCGTTCAGGATGTGAACCGGTTGCTTAAGAATTACGCTGAGATGCGAAAGATCATGAAGAAGATGACGAAGGGCGGCATGAAATCTTTGCGGAAAGGCAATTTCCCCTTTTAATAGAATTAAAGATATGTTAACCTACATACTTACACTTTAGGAAAATCAAACAGGAGGTGGCAACACTAGGGATGGCGTTGAAAATGAAACTGGTGCGGATGGGCGCTAAGAAGAAACCCTTTTACAGGATTGTTGTGGCTTCGTCTGAGTCTCCCAGGAACGGAAAATTTGTTGAAATTGTCGGGAACTATGATCCGAAAAAAGATCCGGCGGAAGTGAACATCAAGGAAGACCGCATAAAAGAGTGGTTATCCAAGGGCGTCATTCCCACCTTGACGGTCTCAAACCTGCTCGTGAAAAAAGGCATCCCGGCCAGGACAAAGTAAAGCCGGGTAGCCTGAAGCGCATGGTCATGATGGGCTTTTGCTGAAACTCCCGCAGGGCTAACATCTCAACCGGAATGATATCAGTGGAGGTGCTAACGATGAAAGATCTGATCAAGTATATTGCGCAGGCCTTGGTAGATAATCCGGATATCGTGGAAGTTTCTGAGGTTCTGGGAGAACAGACGTCGGTCATCGAATTGAGGGTTGCAAAAGAAGACCTTGGAAAAGTTATCGGCAAGGGCGGAAAAACGGCGAAGGCGATGCGAACCATCCTCAGCGCCGCGTCGGCGAAGGTTCGCAAGAGGGCCGTGCTGGAGATCATAGAGTAATTGGCGGGTCTGTTTGCCATAGGCAGAATCCTGAAGCCCCATGGCCTGAAAGGCTGCATGAAAGGGGTTTCATACCTGGAATCGGATGAACGTTTCGTCCGTATCGACGAGGTTTTTCTCGGCGAGGAAAAGGCCGAAGGACATCCCTTCAAGGTTGAAACTCTGGAGATCAAAAAAAAAGGTTTCCTTCTGAAGCTGAAGGGGATTGACGATGTGGACGCGGCCGGGCGATGGGCAGGAACCGAGGTCCTGGCAGCCACTTCCCTGCTGGAAAAGCTGCCGGACGGTGAATATTACTGGCGCGATCTCATCGGTCTTCACGTTTATTCGGAAGAAGGGAAGCTTCTTGGGAAGATCGAAGCCGTATTCCCGACAGGAAGCAATGATGTTTATGTCTGTGCCGGGGGAGAAAGGGAAATCCTGCTGCCGGCCATCGCGGACGTGATCCGGGAGGTCGATACGGGGAAAGGCACCATGATCGTCAGGTTGTTGAAGGGCTTGTAAGGCGGATGATCCGGTTTGATATCCTGACCCTTTTCCCGGAGATGTTCAAATCTCCTTTTGATTCAAGTCTCCTGAAAAAGGCTCAGGAAAAAGGGCTCATTGAAATAGCTGTTCATGATATCCGGGATTATACGGAGGACAGGCACCGCATGACGGATGACTATCCCTATGGCGGCGGAAGCGGAATGGTGATGAAAGTGGAACCCATCGCGCGGGCACTGGAAGATGTGATTCGGGAACGGCGCGCGGCGAAGGTGATTCTTCTGACCCCCCAGGGGAAAGTCTTCAATCAGATCATGGCCGAGGAACTTTCAGCCTGTTCAAGGATTGTTCTGATTTGCGGCCGATACGAGGGGGTGGACGAGCGGGTCAGAGATTATCTCGTGGACGAAGAAATCTCCATCGGCGATTACGTTCTGACGGGAGGTGAACTTCCGGCCATGGTCATCGTGGATGCCGTCTCACGCCTGGTTTCGGGGGTGCTCGGAAATTGCGATTCTGCCGCAACAGACTCCTTTTCGACGGGGCTTCTGGAGTACCCGCAGTACACGCGCCCGGCCGACTTCCGCGGCTGGAAGGTTCCCGAAGTTCTTCTTTCGGGGAACCACAGGGTCATTGACGCCTGGCGGCGTAGAGAGTCCCTGAGGAAAACGGCATTGCGGCGCCCCGACCTCTTGAGCAAGGCCGGCCTCACGGAAGGGGATCGAAAAATGTTGGAAGAGCTCAAAGCGGATAGCTGACGGCTGATAGCCATGGTCAATCTCTATATCGCTCTCTTGCATTACCCCGTCTGCAATAAGGATGGCAGGGTGGTCACCACGTCCGTGACCAACATGGACATCCACGATATATCCAGGACGGCCAGGACATACGGCGTGCAGCGTTTTTACATAGTGACACCCGTCATGAAGCAGAGAGAACTGGTGGATAAGATTCTGGACCATTGGCGGAAAGGTTATGGCGCCTCTTACAACCCCTTGCGAAAGGAAGCTTTTGAGATTGTGGATGTAAAGGAAAGCCTGGATGCGGTCATCGAGGATGTGTCCGGAAGGGAGGAACGGAAGATACAGGTCGTGGTGACCAGTGCGGGTCCCCGGGGCGAGTGCCTGAGATTTGATGAATTCAGGGATAAACTGAGGGATGGGAGCGATTCTTATCTGATCGTATTCGGAACCGGCTGGGGCATTGCGGAAGAGGTCATGACGAGAGCGGATTTCCTGCTGGAATCCATCAGAGGACCGGGGGCATACAATCATCTGCCCGTTCGAGCCGCCGTGGCTGTTACCCTGGACCGGCTTGCCGGGATACATTGAAATAATAAATGATCTGGAAATAGATATTGTTTTATTCGGGAGGAATGAAAAAATGAATTGGGTTGAAATGATTGAAAAGGAACAAATGAGAGGAGACATTCCGGGTTTCAAGTCCGGTGATACCGTCAAGGTCTACGTGAAGATCGTAGAAGGTCAAAAGGAGAGAATCCAGGTTTTTGAGGGTGTGGTCATCCGGAAGAAACGCGGAAACAGCCGCGCCATGTTCACGGTCAGGAAGGTGTCTTACGGGGTTGGAGTTGAAAGAACTTTTCCCCTTCATTCACCGGTCATCGACAGGATTGAAGTCGTGACGAGGGGCAGGGTGAGGCGCTCGCGGTTATACTATCTGCGCCAGCTGCGAGGCAAGGAAGCGAGAATAAAGGAGCTGGGCAGGCGATAATCGCGGCATCCCCGGGTCTTTGTCTCCGCATTCAGACATTAATAGCCAGGATTTTCCTTCTGATGACCCGTTATGAATTGCGTGCCCGTGAGAGGGGATTCAAAGTTATCGCCGGTATTGACGAGGCCGGCAGAGGGCCCCTTGCGGGGCCGGTCGTAGCCGCCGCCGTTGTTTTTCCGGGCGGCTACCGGAATGAGGACATTCGCGATTCAAAAAAGCTTTCAGCCGGAAAGAGGGAAAAACTATACCAGCGGATAAAGCAGGACGCCCTTGCTATCGGCATAGGGGTTGTTGAGCCGTCCGTCATTGATAAGACGAATATCCTCCGGGCCTCCCTCGCAGCCATGGAAGAGGCCGTCGCAAACCTCCTGTTTCCCGTCGATTATCTTCTCATTGACGGCAATCAATCCATCCATACAGATGTCTCCCAGGAAACGGTCGTGAAAGGAGACAGTCTCAGTGTTTCCATTGCCGCGGCGTCCATCATCGCGAAAGTTTCCCGGGATCAGATCATGGAAATCTACCACCGCCAGTATCCCCATTACAATTTTCTCAACAACAAGGGTTACGGAACGAAGGAACACCGCGAGGCGATCCGGAAACACGGATTCTGCAAGATCCATCGCAGATCGTTCAAGTGGGTGAAGGATCAGGCCGGTTCTCAGACCTTCATCCCTTTTCCGGATGAAGGATGAAAAGGGATGGATCCATCGGGAGAGACAAAGATCGGGGTCGGTAAACGCGGCGAAGAACTTGCCGTGCGTCATCTGGTGGAAGCGGGGTACCGTATCATCGAGAGAAATTATCGGTGCCTTTTAGGTGAAATCGACGTGGTGGCAAGAGACGGAGAGAGCCTTGTTTTTGTGGAGGTCAAAAGTCGCCGCGGCAGAGGCTTCGGAGATCCCCAGGAGGCCGTCGGTCCCAGAAAACAGGAAAAAATCTCGAAGATCGCCCAGTACTACCTTAAGGAAAAACGCCTGCAGGGCGTCAGGGCCAGATTCGATGTGGTAGCGGTCAGAATCATGCCCGGGGGAAGCCGGATCAAGTTGATCCAAAACGCCTTTGAGTTGGCTTATGGATGGTAACAGAAAGTTCAGTCAGGCTGTTGAAAAACGCTCATCCCTGCTGGAGTTTATCCTGAGTAACTCGAAGGGCGGGGACGGTGTCTGCATGCTGCGCTGCGTGGTTCGACAAGCTCACCATGACAGATTTCAGAGCCTGTCCTGAGCCTGTCGAAGGACGCCTTGTATCTAAACGTTTTTGAACAGCCTGGAAAAAATGGTGTTTTTTTAAAATCATTTTACTTGTGAGTTCAAATCTATGAAAGAAGAAAGGGAAAAGACGGGGACGCTTTATGTCGTGGCCACGCCCATCGGCAACCTTGAGGATATCACCCTCAGGGCGATCAGGATTCTTAAAGAGGTTTCCCTGATTGCCGCAGAGGATACACGCAGAACAAAAAAGCTTTTGAATGTCTATGGAATCCAGACTCCCCTGATCAGCCTCTACGATCAGACGGAGCGGAGCAAAAGCCCCCTTATCATATCACGGATGGAAGAAGGACAGGATGTGGCCTACGTGTCCGACGCCGGCACGCCGGGAATCTCGGATCCGGGCTATATCCTTATCAATCAGGCCATTGCTGCAGGCGTGAGGGTAGTCCCCGTTCCCGGTGTATCCGCCGTCATCGCGGCCCTGAGCATCGCCGGCCTTCCCATGGACCGTTTTGTTTTTAGCGGTTTTCCGCCGGCCCGGTCGTCCAGAAGGAGGCCGTTCCTGGAAGCCCTGAAGGGCGAAACGAGGACGCTGGTTTTTTACGAATCTCCCCGGCGGCTTTTTGACCTTCTCCGGGATATGGGGGACATTCTCGGAAACCGGAAGATCGTCATTGCCAGGGAATTGACGAAAATGTTTGAGGAGGTTCAGAGGGGAACGGTTCAGGATGTCCTGGAGTCTCTGGAGGGAAAGGAGATAAAAGGCGAGGTGACCCTGATTGTTGCCGGGAAAGGGAAGGCCGGTCCGGTTTCGTCTGTTGAGGACATCGCCCCGCAATTTTTGGCACTTCGAAAAGAAGCCGGGGTTTCAATAAAGGACATGGTTCAGAGAATCACCGGCGATACAGGTCTGCCCAGGAAGAAGGTATATCAGGAAGTCCTGAAACTTCTTGGAGAATTGCCGGGGAAGGCGGAGGGCGAAAACCCTTGAACTGTCCATGTGAGTGTGATAGTCACGACGCATTGAGGGGACGGAAAGTCCGGGACGGACGGCTGGCGGGAGGGTCCTGATGGATAATGAAAGAAAATTGAAAGGCGATCTGCGGGATGGAAAAAAGATCCACGATCTTGTGGACGTCGTCGATGAAGAGACCCGCGAAGCTGTTCCCGGGAGGGACCTGACAATTCAGCGAGATGAGATGGTGGCCAAAGAAATCAGGGACGTCACGGAACGGATCGCGAGGGCGCTGATACCGGGTATTGTCGAGCGGGTGGTCCGGGAAGAAATCGAGAAACTGAAGAAAGTAGACAGCTGATGGGAATGCGGCCTCTCTTTCATCAAGGAAGGATGACCTTGCCTGTGCGCATATTCGGAATTAGAGAATTATTTCTTTGCCTTCTGGTCCTGTGTCTGATCTCCGGCTGCGGGAAGAAGGTTCCCAAGGCCGCTCCGGCGGAAGCGGTTAAGAAACCGGTCATCAGGCTGATCGCCGTTCTGCCCGTTGATAACCGGTCCGCGGACCCTTTGGCGGCCCGCGTTCTGCGCGAGAGGGTGCTGCAGGAAATTTATCACAGGGGTTACCCCAAGGTACCCCTTGCCGCGGCGGATGAGAAGCTGTCAAAAAATTATAAAGATGCCGCACGCATGGCGCCCAAGATCGCGGGGAGCCTTCTGGGGGTGGACGCCGTCATGTACTGCTCCCTGCTGAATTGGAAAACCTCTTTCTTTTATCTCTATGCCCGGACAAGCGTGTCCGCCCGTTTTGAATTGAGGAGCGCGAAAACAGGAGAGACGCTCTGGAAAGCGGACCATGAGGCGGTCAAGAGAAATTATGACATAACACGGGAACGCCTGGAGATGGAAACGCTTCAGGCCTATGAATCGGCCATGCATGAAATCGTGGACACGGCGTTCAAGACCTTTCCCGATGGTCCCGATTTCATCGGAAGGCCCCCTTCCAAAGGAGGTTGTTTTTTATGGAACTGGTTCTGAAAAGCAGGATAATGGGCAGCCGTGCGGGAAGGATAGCTGTTGTTTTCTTTGTTTCAATCGTATGTCTGCTATGGTTTTCTCAGGAAGGGGCAGCGGCCAAAAAACCGATGGCCGTTAAGATCGGACGGGGCGAAGCAAGGGTGACCGCTCTTGAAGGGACGGTGCAGGTGGCTTCGGAGGGAGGCAGATGGCGCTCCCTGAAAACCGGAAACATCCTCAAGGGTGGGGACCAGGTCAAGACCGGGTCTAAATCCAGGCTGGAAATCACCCTTCCGGACCGTTCTTTTTTCAGGTTCGCAGACCATACGAACTTCAAGATTATCCAGATTGATGTGAGTGAGAGGGCCAGCACCCGCAATGCAAGGGTGAACGTGGCGCTTGGAAAGACCTGGGCAAACGTGAGCAAGTCCTTTGGAGTTAAGCCCAATATCGAAGTGGCTTGCGAGAACGCCGTTACAGGGGTCAGGGGTACGATTTACAGGATGAATGTGAACGATGATAAATCCGCCCTTGTGAGGGTCTATGACGGGGAAGTGAGAGTCTGGGGGGGTGGAAAACCCATGGAGCAGTCGGCGGCCTCAGGACCCCCGACATCGGTTTCAGGGCCTGTCTCCATTTCCGGACCCCGGAGCGTCTCCATGGAAGAATGGGTCGAGATTGTCAGGACTATGCAGCAGATCTCGATCAGCGCGGCCGGCGTTCCCGGTAAGCCTAAGGCTTTCACCGAAGCGGAAGACAGGGACGATTGGGTGGACTGGAACAGGGCGCGGGACGAAAACCAGAACATTCCTGAGGCAACCCAGGAAGAGACCCCGGAAGCCAGGGGAGGAGGCGGTTTTTTTAACTGGTTCAGATAACGAATGAATATACCAAATCTTCTAACGCTGACCCGCATTATCCTGGTGCCGGTCATTGTTATTCTGTTGATCCAGGCTTCTTTTTTTAAGGCCATGATCGTGTTTGTCGTTGCCGGGATCACGGATGGTCTGGATGGTTTTCTGGCACGTGTCTTGAATCAGAAGACCGTTCTGGGTTCCTATCTCGATCCCCTGGCCGACAAGGCGCTCATCCTGACCTCCTTTGTAACGTTATCCATCCTGGGCGTTGTCCCGAGCTGGCTCAGTGTTATCGTCATCAGCCGGGATTGCATCATCCTCATAGGCATTTCCGTCCTTGTTCTGATGGACATTTCCTTTGAGGTGAAGCCGACCTTTGTGAGCAAGGTGACGACAGCGCTTCAGCTCCTGACCATATTCATGGTCATGGTCTTCCTGGGTTTCTCGGTCGACTTCAATATTCATGCAATAGACGACATGATTTACTGGCTGACCGCTTTTTTTACCATTGCCTCGGGTCTCAACTATATTGTCATCGGTTTCAGGATGATGAACAACACTTCTTCAGCGGAGAAACGTTGATATTTCGCTTGACATAACGTCTTTTTATTGTTAGCTAATAACCCCGTTTTGAGAGTGTAAGACCTTAGGCACGTAGCTCAGGGGGAGAGCGCCATCCTGACGCGGTGGATGTCCAGGGTTCAAATCCCTGCGTGCCTACCATTTAAAACCTGATCGGGCGTTTAGGCAAGGGCATCAGCATGACATTACCGGATGATGCCCTTTCTTTAATCGCGGCGATATAATGGGACAGGAAAGATGCTATGAGCGAGATCAAGATTCATTTGCCGGATGGTTCTTCAGCGATCCACGAATCGGGCATGGCGGTCAGGGATATTCTGACAAGCTGGAAGAAAGCGTCGCTCAAATCCGCTGTGGCGGCAAAAGTGAATGGCGTCAAGGTGGATCTGAGTTTCCGCGTGGAAAAAGATGCCGACCTGGAGCCCATCGAAATCGGATCCAAAGAGGGGCTTGACATCCTGAGGCACAGCATCTCGCATGTGATGGCCCAGGCCGTCCAGGAGTCTTTCGCCGGCGTGAAGGTCAGCATCGGGCCCTCCATTGAAGACGGTTTTTATTACGATTTTGATTACAGCGAGACCTTCACACTGGAAGACCTTCAAAAAATCGAAAAAAAGATGCGGGACATCGTGGCCGCCGATCTCCCCTTTATCCGCAGGGAGGTCTCCAGAGAGGAAGCCGTCGAGCTTTTCAGGAAGAAGGGAGAGTCTTACAAGGTTGAACTTCTGAATGACCTGCCGGAAGACGTAAAGGAAGTCAGTCTCTACATCGATGGTGAATACGTGGACCTGTGCCGAGGACCCCATATCCCTTCCACAAAAATGATCAAGGCCTTCAAGCTCATGAACGTGGCGGGGGCATACTGGCGCGGGGATGAGAAGAACAAGATGCTCCAGAGGATCTACGGGACGGGCTTTGCCACGGAGAAGGAGCTCAAGGAGTATCTGAATTTTCTGGAGGAGGCAAAGAAGCGCGACCACCGGAAGCTGGGGAAGGAACTGGATCTCTTTCAGGTCAACGATGAGGTGGGGCCGGGCCTCGTGATTTTTCACCCGAAAGGCGCTCTGCTCCGGATGATCATCGAAGACTGGGAAAGAAAGGAACATCTCAAGCGCGGTTACGACATCGTTCAGGGCCCCCAGATCCTGCGGGGAGATCTCTGGAAAAAATCAGGGCACTTCGACCATTACCGTGAATTCATGTATTTCACAGAGGTAGAGGGACAGCTTTACGGGATCAAACCCATGAACTGCATCGCCCACATGATGATTTACAAGTCGAAGATCCGAAGCTACCGGGATCTTCCTCTCCGGTACTTCGAGCTGGGCACTGTGCACCGGCATGAAAAAACGGGGGTTCTGCACGGACTGCTCCGTGTCCGCCAGTTCACTCAGGACGACGCCCATATCCTGTGCACGCCGGATCAGCTGAATTCCGAAATCCGCGCCATTGCCGATTTTGTCGGATATGCCATGAAGATCTTCGGTTTTGATTACGAAGTGGAACTGAGCACGAGACCGGAAAAATCCATCGGTTCCGATGAGGACTGGGAGATGGCCACCGCCGCCTTGGAAGCGTCGCTGAAGGACAACCGGATGGCCTATGAGGTGAATGTCGGTGACGGAGCCTTTTACGGTCCCAAGATCGACTTCAAGCTGAAGGACGCCCTGAAAAGAAAATGGCAGTGCGCCACGATCCAGTGCGATTTTACCTTGCCGGAGCGATTTGATCTCAGCTATATAGGTCCCGACGGGGAGAAGCACCGGCCCGTGATGCTTCATCGTGTCATCCTCGGGGCCATTGAGCGTTTCATGGGGGTCCTGATCGAACACCACGCCGGAGCCTTTCCTCTCTGGCTCTCGCCGGTTCAGGCGGTCCTGATGACTGTTACGGACAATCAGATTCCTTACGGGGAAAACGTGTACCTTCAACTTCTCGATGCCGGAGTCCGGGTGGAAAGGGACTTCAGAAATGAGAAGCTGGGATACAAAATCAGGGAAGCCCAGATGCAGAAGGTCCCCTTCATGCTGGTGATCGGCGACAAGGAGGTCGAATCCTCCAGGGTTTCTCCGAGGCAGAGAGACGGGAAAAATCTGGGTCCAATGGGCCCGGACGAATTCATAGCTCTGGTCAGGGAAAAATGCATCAAATACGAATAAACACGGGCATTAGACATCGGGCATCAGGCATTAGGAAAATTTCAAAAAGAGCACGATTTGATTTCCTGTCTTTTCCCAGTGCCTTACGCCTAAGGTCCAACGCCTGAATTTAAGGAGGTGACTCATCGCTAAGGATTTAAAAGTGAACAGGGAAATCAAGGCCGCCAGTGTGCGGGTCATTGATTCTGAGGGAAAGCAACTGGGGATCCTGACTCTCCAGGAGGCCTTGCGGGATGCTGGTGAGGCAGGTCTGGATCTTGTTGAGGTGGCTCCAAACTCGTCACCGCCTGTCTGCAGGGTGATGGATTATGGCAAGTTCCGGTACCAGCAGAGCAAGAAACTTCAGGTGGCAAAGAAGCATCAGGCCACGATTCAACTGAAAGAGATCCGGTTGAGGCCGAAGACCGAGGAGCATGATTTACAGGTCAAGCTTCGCCATATCAAGAGATTTCTGGAGGAAAACAACAAAGTCAAAGTGACCATGATGTTCCGGGGGCGGGAAATTGCCTATACCGATATGGGAAGGAAGATCATGGAGGGGATTTTAAGCGAACTGGAAGAAAAAGGTGTCATTGACCAGCACCCGAAGCTGGAAGGAAGAAGCATGGTCATGATTGTGGCGCCGAAGAAATAAAGATCGATGAATGGAGTAATGAACCCATGCCAAAAATGAAAACACATAGGGGCGCGGCGAAGCGCTTCAAACTGACAGGGACGGGCAAGGTGAAGAGACGAAAGGCCTTTCATAGTCACATCCTGACGAGCAAGACAGCCAAAAGGAAGAGGAACTTGAGAAAATCGGCCTTGCTGGATGAGAGGGACGCGCCGGGGATCAAAAGGCTTATTCCCTATTTATAGGAAGAGAAATCGGAAAACGGAATCCTGAATGCAACGATGATGATCCTTCAGGGGCAGATCCTGAGATTCCGGATTTATTATTTTATTGGGAGATAGAGACATGCCAAGAGTTAAAAGGAGCATCACAGCCAGAAAGAAACGGAGAAAAATCCTGAAGCTGGCGAAGGGATATTTTGGCGCAAGGGGGCGGCTGTACACGGTGGCGACAGAGGCTGTCGACAGGGCTTTGAAATTTGCCTTTCGTGACAGGCGGGCCCGGAAGAGGGATTTCCGGAAACTCTGGATTGCCAGGATCAATGCCGCCGCTCGTCTGAATAACGTGACCTACAGCCGGTTAATCGACGGCATGAAGAAGACCGGGATAAAGATCGACCGCAAGGTTCTTGCCGATATCGCTGTCAATGACGCCGGGGGTTTCTCGAAGATTGTCGTCGCGGCCACGGGTGAGCAGCGGGTATGAGGGAAGATCTTGAGAAACTCCGACAATGCGCGGAAGAGGAGCTGAAAGCCGCGAAGACAAGGGACGGGTTTCTCGCGATCAGGACGAAATATCTGGGGAGGAAAGGCCTTCTCACGTCCCTCCTGAGAAAGCTGGGGGACGCAAGTCCCGGCGACAGACCTGTTTTGGGGAAACTCACCAACCAGATCAAGGAGGAACTCTCCGAAAAGATCGAAGAGGCTCTGGGGTGCCTCGCATCATCCGGGAAGGATGAAGCCCTTCTGGTGGAGAGAATCGACGTGACGCTGCCGGGTCGCGGGTTGAAGTATGGAAAGCTTCACCCCATTACCCGGATCTCCCGTGAGATCTGTGACGTCTTTTCATCCCTCGGTTTTTCCATAGCCGAAGGTCCGGAAGTCGAACTCGATTACTACAACTTCGAGGCTCTCAATATTCCCAGGGACCATCCCGCAAGAGACATGCAGGACACGCTTTACGTGTCTGATAACATCGTTCTCCGCACGCATACCTCGCCCGTGCAGGTGAGAGTCATGGAAAAGATGAAACCGCCCGTCAGGGTGGTCTCGCCGGGCAAGGTCTATCGCCGCGATTCGGATGTATCCCATACCCCCATGTTCCACCAGGTGGAGGGACTGCTGGTGGACAGAGGCGTCTCCTTCGGGGATCTCAAGGGGGTCCTCACGTATTTCGTTCATCAGGTTTTCGGGGCTTCCACGGCCCTGCGGTTCCGTCCCAGTTTTTTCCCCTTCACGGAGCCGAGCGCCGAAGTGGATATCCAGTGCGTCATGTGCGGCGGTTCAGGCTGCCGGGTCTGCGGCCAGAGCGGCTGGCTGGAGATCCTCGGCTCCGGCATGGTGGACCCGGAAGTATTCAAGGCCGTGGGTTATGACTCCGAAGAATTCACCGGTTTTGCCTTCGGTCTCGGGGTTGAAAGAATCGCCATGCTGAAGTACGGCATCTCCGACATCCGCTTGTTTTTCGAGAATGACCAAAGATTCCTCGAACAATTTTAATTGGATTTAGGAATCTGTTAAAAAACACTTTGCTCTTCAGACTGTTCAAAAATGCTTAGATGCAAGGCGTCCTTCGACAGGCTCAGGACAGGCTCTGAAATCTGTCATGGTGAGCTTGTCGAACCACGCAACGCAGCAAGCAGACGCTGTCCCCGCCCTTCGAGTTACTCAGGATAAACTCCAGCGGGGATGAGCGTTTTTCAACAGCCTGTTGGAAGGACTCGTTATGCTCGTCAGTCTCAGATGGCTGAAGGATTATGTGGATATCGATTTGAGTCCGCAGGAGCTTGCGGACAGGCTGACTATGGCCGGGCTGGAAGTGGATGCGATCAGGGATGTCCGTCCCGACTTCAAGGATATCGTCGTCGCGAGGATTCTCGATATCAGACCGCATCCGAATGCCGACAAGCTTTCACTCTGCAATATCACCACGGGCGATCAGACGTTTCCCGTGGTCTGCGGTGCGCAGAATATCCGTGCGGGCGACGTGGTTCCGTTGGCGAAAGTGGGGGCCTCTCTCCCCGGTGGCTACACGATCAAGAGCACCCGGATCAGGGGGGAGCAATCCGAAGGGATGCTCTGCTCTGAAGAGGAAATGGGCATCGGTCCCGATGCGTCGGGCATCATGATCCTTTCAAAAAACCTTTTCCTGGGCGAAGACCTTGTTTCAGCCCTGGACCTCCAGGATACCGTTTTTGATGTGGGGGTGACGCCTAACCGCTCCGATTGTTTCAGCATCATAGGAATCGCGCGAGAAGTGGCGGCCGTCACAGGGAAAAAAATCCGCTATCCGAAGATCCGTTTCGAGGAGGCAGCGGAAGACATCCGGGGGGTCACGTCGGTCGACATTATCCATCCCGATCTTTGTCCGAGGTATGCCGCACGGGTTATCAAGGGGGTCCGGACGGGACCTTCACCCCAGTGGATGCGGATCAGACTCGATGCCGTCGGTCTAAGACCGATCAGCAATGTGGTGGATGTGACGAATTTTGTCATGATGGAATTCGGCCAGCCCCTCCATGCTTTTGATTTTCGTTACCTTGAGGAAGGGCGCATCGTCGTCCGGGGCGCGCACGATCAGGAGGAGTTCGTATCCCTGGACGGCAAGTCGAGGCGGCTGAGGGCCGATACCCTCATGATCTGTGACGGGGTCAAGCCCGTGGCCATTGCCGGGATCATGGGAGGCCTGAATTCCGAGATCCAGGACGACACGGAAACCGTTCTCCTTGAAAGCGCCTATTTCAATCCCGCCTCCATCCGCAAAACGGCCAAGGCGCTGGGAATGAGCACGGACGCGGCCTTCCGCTTTGAGCGGGGGATCGATCCCGAGGGCGTCCTCCGGGCGCTCGACCGGGCCGCACAGCTTATCGTCGAGACGGCGGGTGGAAAAGTCTGCAGGAACCGCATTGACAACTACCCCAGGCAAATCAGCTCGTCAAAGGATATTCCTCTCCGTGTTTCAAGAGCCAAGAAAGTTCTGGGCGTGGCGGTTCGAGCCGGGGAAATAAAGAAAGTTCTCAAAAGCCTGGAAATGTCGGTGGAAGAGTCGGGCAGGGATTTCCGGGTCACACCGCCGACCTTCAGGGTGGACATCTCCCGGGAGATAGATCTTATCGAGGAGATCGCGAGGCTTCGGGGTTACGGGAACATTCCTGAATCCATCCCGCCCATCCCGGTTCAGACGGACGTGAAGGACAGGAAAAAGATTCTTGAGGAAAGGGTGAAAGCCTTTTTCAATGGATGCGGCTTTTCAGAAGCGATCAACTACAGTTTCACGACACCCGCATCCGCGGATGTCCTTGGATTTCAGCGGGATGATGAGAGGAGACGCTTCGTCCGGATCGTGAATCCACTTACAGACGACCAGTCTGTGATGAGGACGACCCTGCTTTACGGTCTCCTCCAGACAATGAAGACCAATGTGAATAATGGATGTTTTGACCTGAAGTATTTTGAGAAGGGAAAGACGTTCATCGCTGACACAGAAGAAGGCGTCCTGCCGAGGGAACAGGAAAAGATCAGCGCCCTGATCACGGGGGCACGATATGACAATCTCTGGCATTCCAAGGGATTGCAGTCCGATTTTTACGATCTCAAGGGCTGTGTAGAAAATCTCTTCCGTGCCCTGAATATTGCAAGTGTGAGCTTCATGTCCGCCATGGATGTGACCTGCCTTCATCCCGGACGGGCCTGCCGGATATATGCGGGTGACCGGGAAGCGGGTGTTCTGGGAGAGGTTCACCCCGATGTGCTGGAAAGGATGGATCTGAAGCGCCGGGCCGTTGTTTTTGAGATCGACTTCGATATTCTTGCCGGGCAATTTTCCGATGACGCGAGCACCCGCGACATCCAGAAATTTCCTTCGAGTTCCAGGGACGTTGCTTTCCTGATCGACCGGGATGTGGAAGCGGAGAAGATTCTGAATCTGGCCCGTTCCGAGAAAGAAGAATTACTTGAAAAAATAGAAATTTTTGATGTATACATAGGGAAAAGCATCCCTGAAAACATGAAAAGCATTGCTTTGAGATTCACCTATCGTTCCGCCGGGAGGACGTTAACGGATGAAGAAGTCGGCCGGGTTCACGGCAGAATTGTGGAGAGGATAGCGGGTGTGACGGGGGCAAGGATAAGGGGAGAACAGGACTAATCAGAAATCAGGAGGGACGAGATGACGAAGATCGATATTATTCAGAATGTTTACGACAAGCTGGGATTTTCCAAGAAAGATGCCGCGAAGATAGTGGAATCGGTTTTTGACATCATGAAGGAGGAGCTTGAAAAAGGCGAGAAAATCAAGATCTCCGGTTTCGGAAACTTTGTCGTGAAAGAGAAAAAGGCACGGAGGGGCAGAAACCCCCAGACGGGAAGCGAGATTGAGATCTCCCCGAGAAAGGTTTTAACGTTTAAATCGAGCCAGGTTCTCCGAAAAGCTCTCAACAAGAAGTAGCGGGTCTTTATTTATTATTTGAAGACAGTCCGATGAATCTTAGCCGCAGATCCTCTATCCGGTTCGCGGCCGAGAGCGGCTTCAATTCCGGCAGACGATGCGTTTAGGTCTTTTGTGCGGGGAATGACGGTATGGATGAGGCGATTCCCGACAAGAACTACTTTCGTATCGGAGAGGTGAGCAAAATACTCCAGGTGGAGCCCTATGTGGTTCGGTACTGGGAATCGGAATTCAAAACCGTCAAGCCCGTTCGAACCGGCGCCGATCAGCGACTATACAGAAGAAAGGATTTGGAAGAGCTCCTGACGATCAGGACGCTCCTCTATGAAGAGGGTTTCACCATTGCCGGAGCCCGGAAGCGGCTCCGGGAAATGAAGCGGGAAACGGACGGAGAAGCCCAGAGAGATTGCCGGGACCTTCTGTTGAAAATTAGAAAAGAATTGCTGGATCTCAAAGATTTTATCCGTTGATCCGGATGCCCCAAAAGGAAAATGAAGAGGCCGGTTAAAGAAACATTCTTCAACCGGCCTTTTTTTCGATGATCAGTTGCTGAATTTTAGAGAGACGTTTTTCCTTAGTGCTTCTGCGCGCGCTTTGAAGCCTTGAGCGGATTGACCTTCTGAGACGCCTCTTCCTTCGCTTTCTTCACGTGCGACGCTGTCGGGCAGCCTCCCACCGACCATTTGGCCGTCGGATCCGGATACACCCTGCAGAATTTACCCGAAGCGCTCTCGATGATTTTGTTGCATCCTTCGCATTTTTCGATGACCGCGTAACAGTTGCCCCCGTTGAACCCGCATCCCTTTTTCGTCATGAAGGCGCATTCAACCCCTGCTTTTACCGTTTGACAAACCATTGGAATCACCCCCTTCTGTATTATTTTGTCTTTCATTCCAAAAAAAAGCGTCTATCCCCGAATCCCGGGCTGCGAAAGACGCCACTTTGATAACCCTTAATCGAACGGCGCATATGACAGAAAATAAAAATTCTGTCAAGAAAAAAATGATGGTAACAATGAACGTGCCCGAACCGGGCGACATCATCATGTTGCTTGAACATGCCCGACCCGGATGATTGACTTAGGGTGCCAATCATGTTATCTACTCATGATTTAAAATACTTGAACAGGTTCGGGCCATGGAGCAGGGGAAAGTCCGAAGAAGATTGACCAGCGCTTTTTTGAGGTCCCTTTTTATTCAGTCGACCTGGAATTTCTGGAGAATGCAGAATCTCGGATTTGTGTTTGCCATGATTCCCTCCATCCGGTTTCTTGGCGGAAACCGCGGAGAGAAGATCAGAATGCTTTCGAGGCATCTGGAGTCCTTCAATACCAACCCGTACATGTCCGGACCTATCATCGGATCCGTCATGAGACTGGAGGAAGATCTTTACAGGGACGGAAACTGCGCAGAGGCGGATCACCTGAAGACCGCTCTCATGGCGCCCTACGCAGCCATGGGAGACTCCCTGTTCTGGGGCTCTCTGAAACCCTTTGCGGGCATCGTGGGTGTTCTGCTTGCCCTGAAGGGGTACCTCGTGTCCGGCCTCATCCTCCTTCTCATATATAATCCGCTTCATCTGAGGATCCGCCTGAAGGGATTTCTGGAAGGCTACAGAAGGGGGAAGGACGGCGTCGACTTTATCCGGGACATGAACCTCCCCCGCCTGTCCGGGCTGATCCGGTGGATGTCCGTCGTCGTTCTTGGATTGCTGGCATGGGTCGCTTCCGGCCTTTCGTTCTTCCCGGTGCTGGAACATCCTGAGATCGTAAAAAGGGGTGTCATGCTGGTCATTGTTCTGATCTGTTTATGGATGATCCAAAGAGGTGTATCCGTTTTAAACATCCTCTACGGCGTATCCGCTCTTATTCTTGTCATGGGTATGCTATGAACGTTGTAAAGGTGTACACCATAACCAACGAACTCGGTATTCACGCGCGGTCCGCTGCCATGATCGTGGAAGTATCAAACAGATACAAGGCGAAGATATGCCTTGAAAAGGATGGTAGCCAGGTCAACGCGAAGAGCATCCTCGGCATCCTGACGCTCGGCTGTCCTAAAGGCAGCAGAATCATCATCCGGGCGGAAGGAATTGATGCGGAGGAAGCCGTTGAAGAGCTCGGAAGGCTCATCGAAAACAAATTCGGAGAAAATTAATGCGTGAAAACGGACAAAGGAAAACAATCGTGCTGAAAGGGATCGGTGTTTCTCCGGGTATAGCGACGGGCAAGGCTTACGTGCTCGATTACGCGATTGCCAATGTGCCCTATTATCAGCTTCGGGACGACGCACACGCCTGGGAAGAGATCGCGAGGTTTGAAAAGGCCCTCAGAGACTCGAGGCGCCAGCTCACGGCCATCAAGAAAGAGCTCAGTGCCCGGGAAGGCGTGGAGCCTCTCTTTATCATCGATGTTCATATCATGATGCTCAGGGACAAGAAGCTCATTTACAACACCATAAACAATATCAAGGAAAAGAGGATCAATGCCGAGTGGGCCATGAAGCTGACGATAGAGAGGTACCGTGAAATTTTCGAGAAGATCGAAGACGAGTATCTGAAAGCGCGGTTCAGCGATGTGGAATATGTGGGGCAAAGAATTCTGCGGAACCTCATCGGCAAGGATCAGATCCGGATTTCGGATGTGGGCGATGCCGCCATCATTATTTCAAGAGACCTCTCGCCGGCTGACACGGTTCAGATGAAAATGGAGAATATCCTCGGGTTTGCCACGGATATCGGGGGGAAGACCTCCCATACGGCCATCGTGGCCCGGTCCATAGGGATCCCGGCCGTGGTGGGCCTGGAGCGGGTTACCCGTGAGATACGTTCCAATGATACCGTGATCGTTGACGGCTGCGACGGTTTCATCATCATCAATCCGGAGCCCGACGTCCTGAAACGCTATGAAGAAAAAAAGAGGCACTATGAAATTCTGGAAGAGGATCTCCTGAGGGATGCGAAACTCCCGGCCGTGACTGTGGACCATCACAGGATTGAAATAGGCGCCAACATAGAGTTCGTGGAGGAAATTCCCTCGGCGATCATGCACGGCGCGGATGGGATCGGGCTCTACCGCACGGAGTTTCTCTACATCAATAAGGAACAGCTCCCCACGGAAGAGGAACATTTTTCCAACTACAAGCACGTCATCGAAGGGCAGGGAATCCAATGGTCCACCATCCGGACCTTCGATCTCGGCGGTGACAAATTCATTTCCGATCCAAAGCTGGCCAAGGAGATGAATCCCGTCATGGGGTTGAGGGCCATCCGATTCTGC
Organism: Syntrophaceae bacterium UBA4054; assembly: GCA_002383495.1. Classification (GTDB taxonomy): domain Bacteria; phylum Desulfobacterota; class Syntrophia; order Syntrophales; family UBA4778; genus UBA4054. The sequence continues at coordinate 51,475 of DFZO01000029.1, forward strand.
CTGCATGAGGTGGAGCTTTTCAAGGTGCAGCTCAGGGCGATTCTCAGGGCCAGCGCCTACGGAAAGACGAGGATTCTTTTTCCCATGATCTCGGCCCTGGAAGAGATCCGCCACGTGAAGAAAATCTTCAACGAGGTCAAAGAGGATCTGCTTCGGCACCATATTCCCGTAGGCAGAGATATCGAGCTCGGCATCATGATCGAGGTGCCGTCCGCCGTGGTGATTGCCGATTCCCTGGCGAAGGAAGTGGACTTTTTCAGCATCGGGACAAACGATCTCATTCAGTACACCCTGGCGATCGACAGGGTCAACGAGCGGGTGACCTATCTCTATGACCCGCTTCATCCCGCCATTCTGAGACTGATCAAGATGGTCGTGGAAGCCGCTCACCGGGCGGGTATCCGGGTGGCCATGTGCGGGGAGATGGCGGGCGAGCCGGCCTATACCCTCATTCTTCTAGGCTTTGGTCTTGATGAGCTGAGCATGAACCCCCTCGCGATCCCCCGGGTAAAAAAGATCGTGCGAGAGGCAACCCTGGAAGAATCGAAGGCGCTTCTTGACAGCGTCCTGACCTTTGACACGGCGGAAGAGATTGAGCAGCATGTCCGGGACTACATGATCAGTCGCTTCCCGGAAGATTTTTCCGGTTAGACGTGGTAAAGATTTTTCCGGACTCGCAAGGACAGGAAAGAAAAGATCATGACATTGGAAAAGAAGCCAGGAAGAGTTGAAACGATAGAGTGCTACGCAGGATCTCTTTACGATTCCGGGCGGTTTTCCCTGAGCCGTTTCCTGGAGGGCGTGCTGTCGAGGGTCGAACTGGCCGAGGAGACAGTCGAAGAGCTGAAAAATCTTTCCACGAAAGGGGTCGTTGTATTTGCCCAGAAAAACGCGAGCCAGTTGAACGCCCTCATCCTCAGGAATGTCCTCACGAGAAAAGGTGTCGCCATTCCAGCGTATTGTCATGCCATGAACATGGTTTTGTGGCAGCCCTTCGCGGCGGCTTTCAAGTGCGTTTTTTCCCGCCTGTTCAATCTGATCTTCAAAAAGAACAGCCTCAATCCTTTCAAGACAGAGTACCTCAAGCGGTTAACGCTGGGCAGGAAGATCTCCCTCATTTATCTCCGTGACTCGGAATTCCTGGGGAGCTCCTACGTCAAGGATCCTCTCATCCAGCTCATTCACGCCCAGAAGGAGATGAATCTTCCCATATTCATCGTGCCCGTGGTCTTTTCATACGGCAAGAGAAGAGAAAAGAAGGACAAGACCATCGAAGAAATTCTTTTCGGCCAGGTGGAAAACCCGGATCCTTTGAGGAGAGTCATCACCTTCTTCCGTTATTCAAAAAAAGCCTCCGTGATTCTGGCGAGGCCGGTCAACCTTTCGGAGCACCTTGAAAACATGAACGCACGGTCCCACGAAAGCATCTCATACAACCTGCGAAGGGAACTCATCGACCGGATCAATGAAGAAAAGAGGGCGATCGTCGGCCCCGTGCTGAAATCGAGGGAGGAGATCATCGTAACTGTCCTGAGGGACGCCTACCTCGTCAAGGCCATGGAAGAACAGGCGATGGCGGAGAAGAAGGATTTCAAGCTGGTATTCAAGGAAGCCAGGAAATACCTGAGAGAGATCGCCGCCGACTACAAGGATTTCTATATTGATATATGGGAGAAAATCCTCTCCTGGCTGTGGAACAACATTTACGACGGCTTGGTTCTGGACAAGGAGGGTCTCAGCCGGGTCAGGGACATTTCCAAGCGCATGCCTTACGTCATCGTGCCCTGTCACAGGAGCCACATCGATTATCTCCTTCTCTCCTATGTCTTTGAGAAGAGCAGCATCCAGATTCCTTTCGTGGCGGCGGGGACAAACCTCATGTTCTGGCCGGCCGGTCCGATCTTCAGGAGATCGGGGGCCTTTTTTCTCCGCCGGAGTTTCAAGGGAAATGTCCTCTATGGCGAGGTCTTCGCGAAATACGTGAAGGTGCTTCTGAAGGAGGGGCTCCCCATTGAGTTTTTCATTGAAGGAGGCAGGAGCAGGACCGGGAAAATGGTCATGCCCAAGTACGGAATGCTTTCCATGATCATGCAGGCCTACCAGGAAGGAATCAGCAGCGACCTTGCCATCATCCCTGTTTTCATCGGCTATGACCGCGTCATGGAGGAAAAGTCCTACCTGGAAGAGCTTGGGGGCGCTTCGAAGACAAAAGAGACGGCCACGGACGTCATCCGCAGCGGCGGCGTCCTGAGAAAGCGGTACGGCCGAGTTTACGTCAATATCGGCGAGACGATCTTTCTCCAGTCCTATCTTGCTTCGCTGGAAAAGCCCCTCGACGACATGACCCTTCCCGAGCGGCAGAGTCTTTACAGAAAGATCGGTTATGAGATTGTCGGGGAAATCAACAAGGTATCCGTTGTAACCCCCTTCTCCCTTATCGCGGCGGGCCTTCTTTGCCATTACCGGAGGGGCATATCCCATGACGATCTGATGGATATCATCGATGACCTTTACGATTACCTCTCTTATCGGAAGGTGAAATTCGCCTCCACATTTGCCAACCGCGAAAAGGCCGTCGCCGACGCCCTTGCCCTTTTTGAATCCTCCGGCCTCATTTCCAAGATGGGCGTGGAAGAGGAAGATGAGGAAGAGGATGTCGAGGAGATCGTTTATTCCCTGGACGACGACAAGCGGCTGAATCTGGAGTATTACAAGAACAACATTCTCCATTTCTTCGTGCCGCTCTCCTTCGTGGCGACCTCTATTCTTTCAACGAGCGAAGACACGGTCTCTCTCTATCAGATCATGGAAGATTACAAGTTCTTCAAGAGACTCTTCAAAAACGAGTTCATATTTGACGACAAAACGGATGACGTGGATGAGGTCAACCACGTCCTCAATTATATGCATGACCGGGGCATGATTTCTGGAGAGGAGCGGGGCAGCGAGGCCTGGATCGAAGTGAGGGGGAAAGGACGGCTGAGCCTCAGGCCCTTTGCGGGTCTCATTCACAATTACATTGAATCCTACTGGGTGGTGATCCGCGGGTGCTCCTACATCAAGAAGCGCGCAAAGACGGAGCGGGACTTCAACAAGAAAATTCAGCAGCTCGGCACCCGGATGTACAAAAAGGGAGAAATCCTGAGAGCCGAGGCCCTCTCAAGTTCGAACTATCAAAGCGCCATGAAATTTCTAGGGGAATCGGAAGTCCTTTTCATGTCTCAGGACAATGAAAGAAAAGACCGGAAGGGTAAAAAGGAAAAGAAGGAGAGGAGAGAAATCCGGATCTGCACCCTGACCAGCGATAAAAGTAAAATCGAATCCCTCCGGCAGCGATTGTTCAAGTTCCTCTAATCCCGTTTCAAGAGTCTTGAGTCTCATTGTTCCTGTGGAAAGCAAGAGCCTGATTGTATCGGATGAATCCATGGGATTTCACGACATGACAAATAGACGTTTCCCATTTAGATATTCTTGCCCCATTTCAGAGCGTTCGCCTGGATGCTAAGCTGTCTGTCGGGGCGTATCAGCTCCGTGCCGGAGACATGAAATGGCCAGTAGACCAGTCCGGATTTTTTCATTGCAAAACGGAGAGAGGGGAACGTCACCGCCATGTCTTTTTTGGAGACGGCACTGTGGGCGAGGATCATTCGCAGGGTTTCAAAAGACTCTTTCAAAGGCAGCGTCACCGGATAGAGGGAACCACCGGGAAGATCGCTTTTCAGGGAAGGAATGATTGCCTGAAACGTCATCCGCTGTGATATCCTCAGATAGAGCTCCGGATTGATCTTGAAGGCCGGCGTCAACCAGCAAAAAGGAAGTTCCTCCCATTCCCTCTTTATGGCCTTCGGCCAATTGAAGAATCGGACAGCATCGGCGTAGGAGTCCAGCCGAATTCCTTTTATCTCCGCTTCCATTTTCCAGAAGGGCAGGTACAGGAGAGAGTCTTCTTCCAGGGGGAGAAAAGAGCAGGGAACTTTTTCGAATCCCTTCCTCGAAGCGCCCCAGGCCGAGCGGCAGTTTCCGCAGGTGAGGACGACGCTTTCCGGATCACCGTCCATGTCCCATCCGCAGTCCGGACAGAGGGATGGAATAAAGCTCATCGTTCCCTTCGCTTTTCCCCGGTTGCCGATGAGTGCCCCGCTGACCGCCTCAGGCAGGACCGCCATCTTTTCCCGAAGAATCCCGTCGTATGCGGCACGGTCTTTGACATAGATGGGGGAGAAAATCATGCTCACGCTTTCTCCGACGAATGTTTTTTCAGAAAGCAGCGGCGTTTCCGGATTGAATGGGTCTTCAATGGTTGAAAGAATGTCGCCGGGAGAACAGGCGGGTTCTATAAAGGAACCCCTGATCTCCGGGGAAACGAACCTGAGTCTCAATGTCTGGGATCTCAATCCGAGAGAGGAGGGCAGAAAATCCAGCATCGCCGCGTTGTGACTCACATCGACAAGTCCGGTGTGAACAGAGGCCCCGTCATAGGAAAAAAACATCCCCTTCAGGCGCCAGTAGGGGACGAAAATCGCTTCTTCCGTGCCGGGGGCTGTGGGGCTTAAGAAATACCGGAAATAATCATCGACGGTGATGAAAAGCTTCACCCGGCAGAAGGGACAGGTGAAGAGGCGTTGCGTTTCCTCGAGGCAGGTATCTGCGCCGCACTGCGGGCATTGGTTTTCTATCCGCCACATAATGTTTTCGAGAGGGTGTAAAAAATGTTATTCGCAGGCTGTTTAAAAATGTCCAGATGCAAGGCGTCCTTCGACAGGCTCAGGACAGGCTCTATAATATGTCATGGTGAGTTGTCACAGTGAGCTTGTCGAACTGCGAACCATGCAGTGCAGCGTAACGCAGCAGATGGGCGTTTCAAACAGCCTGCTACAGTTTGCTGCCGCAACTATTGCAGTACGTCGCGTTCGGCATGTTATCGGTGCCGCAGGCCGCGCATTTTCTGGGTTCCGGCTTTTTTTCCACCGGCTGGCCGCAGGCAGAACAGAATCGTGCCTGCGCGGGGAGATTTTTCCCGCAGGACGGGCATTTCTGTAAAACCAGTATCTGATGACCGCAATAGGGACAGAACCGGGAATCGTCGGGGATCGACTGCCTGCAGTCCGGGCATCCGATCACGGATTCCTTTCGCTGCTGCTCCGTCACGCCCTGTTTCAGGGACTCCGCGAACATGGCCGGGATCATGAATCCGAGGCCCATGCCCATTCCCGCGCCAGCCTCTCCCTGGGTTTCCGATGCCTTTTCCATGGCCATGGCGGCCTTCAGTTTCAGAAGGCGGTTCAGATCGTCAAACACGCCGAGCCGGCTCTTGTCGTCGATCGCTTTCTGGACATCGGGCGGCGGCGTGATGGAGTTGATGAAAAGCTGTGTCAGGCCCAGGCCGAAACGGCTGAAGTCTTCCGCGAGGCGATTCAGAAGACCCTCGGCAAGCTTGTCATATTGTCCGGGCAGGTTTAGAATTGAGTCGAGATTTTCCCCCATGTAATCGTTGAACCGGGAAACAATGGCACGGTTCAGGTATTCCTCAATTTCGCCGATTTTATAAATACCCTGTGTCCCGACGAGACTGTTGATGAACAGAACAGGCTGCGTCACCCGGAGGTTGAAAACACCAAAAGCCCTCAGGCGTATCAGGCCCAGCTCGGAGTCTTTGAAGGCCACGGGATCCCGGGTTCCCCAGGTCAGGTTGGGAAATATTTTCATGTTAACCATTAAGACTTCCGCCCGGAGCGGACTGGTCATCCCCCAGGGAATGCTCAGGATTTTCGTCAGAATGGGAATGTTTGCCGTTGTCAGGGTGCGGCGGCCCGGACCGATGGCGTCGTAAGCCCGGCCGTTGTAGAAAAATACGGCGGCCTGACTTTCCCTGACAATCAGCTGAGCCCCCCATTTAATTTCCCCCGAACCCCTCTCGGGGATTCGATGGGCAACCTCTTTCCCCGTTTCATCGAACCATTCAATGACCTCCAGAAAAATCACATTATCTGTTCCCATCGCTCTGAAACCTCTCTCTGTTTTTATTCATTCTTTCATTTGAAAGCTTTGCACAATGACAAAGAGGATAAATTTGTCATGCCGGGCCTGATAAGCCTGCCCCGGCAGGTCGTAAGCCGGGGGTATCCACCCTTCGACAGGGTGACAAACGGATGTCATGGTGAGCTTGTCGAACCATGGATTCTTGGCTCAGTCGTCGGAATACCGCTGCTGGGTCTGGCGGATGGAGTCGAGGCAGGAGAAGAAGACCTGGATGAGCTCCGGATCAAACTGCTTTCCCGATTCCTCTTCCATGATTCTGAGTGCCTGCGATTCGTCCCAGGCCTCCTTGTACGAGCGTTTGGACGAGAGGGCGTCAAAGACATCGGCGATGGCCACAATCCTCCCGAAGAGGGGGATCTCCTCGCCCTTCTTTCCCAGGGACCTGCCGCCGGGTCCGGTCTTCCCTTCCAGCGGCCTGCCCGTGAGGACATCCACGTGACCGGGATAACCCCGCCCGTCCCAGCGTTCATGGTGACTCAATGAGACGGCGAAGGCGGCGCCGTCGAATTCGGAACGCTGGTCGGCGAAGATCCTCGCCCCTTCAAGGGTGTGGGACTTCATCACCTCGTATTCTTCGTCGCTGAGTTTTCCGGCTTTTTTGAGGATGTTATCCGAGATGGACACCTTGCCCGCGTCATGGAGCATGGCCGCCATTCGAAGGATATCCCTGTTTGTGTCGATCTCCTGCTGGGGAATTCCCTTCTGCTTCGCCCACTTTTCATAGATTTCCGTGGCGATGCCGGCGACGCGGTTGACGTGGGAGCCGGTCTCCTTGGGGTCTCTCATCTCCGCCATGCGGATGGTGCGGAGAATGAGGCTTCTCATGAGCTGGGCCCTTTCCAGGGCCACCGTCGCCATGCTCGCGAAGTGCAGCATCATCCGCTCATCCGCTTTCGAGAAGGCTCTTATTTTCTTTTCGCCGTCCTGGGAGTTGATGATCTGGAGGACCCCGATGGTTTCCCCCTGCTGGGTCTTGAGGGGGATGGTCAGCATGGACCGCGTTCTGTATCCCGAAGCTTCGTCGAACTTCTTGTTAAAACAGTATGGCAGCGTCGGGTCCATGCGCCAGGCATCGGGAATGTTCAACGCCCGTCCCTCCGCCGCGACGAAGCCCGCGATGCTGTTTTTATCGATGGGGATGCTGAAGGTGGAATAGATGAGTTTTGAACCTGGCGGCAACCGGTTCTGAAGCGTGGCGTTCTGCGTGTAATTGAATACGAGCCGGTTTCCTTCCCGGATGTAGATGGACCCCGCGTCCGCATTGACGAAGAAACGGGCCCCGGTCAGAATGTGCTCCATGAGGATGTCGAGGTCCTTGATCCGGCTCAGCTCGATGCTGATATTGATGAGGGCGTCTATTTTCTGGCTTTCCGTGAGCATGTGTTCCTCGACCTGAGACAGGTCATCCCTGCCGTCCTGCCTCTTTCTGTTTCAAAAAAGGTTTTAACCTGTTTTTCTGCCCCGGCGGATGCTGTAGAAAGCGGACATTCCCCGCCAGACCGCCGTATCGCCGAGTTCCTCCTCGATCCTCAGAAGCTGGTTGTATTTGGCCAGACGCTCGCTCCTCGATACGGAACCGCTTTTGATCTGCCCGCAGTTCATGGCCACGGCGATGTCCGCGATGGAGCTGTCCTCCGTCTCGCCGGAGCGATGAGAGACAACGGTCGTGTAACCGGCTTCCTTCGCGCACTGGATGGTCTCCAGAGTCTCGGTCAGGGTGCCGATCTGGTTCACCTTGATGAGAATGGAATTCGCCACGCCGAGTGAAATTCCCTTTTCCAGTCTTTGCTTGCTGGTGACGAAGATATCGTCGCCCACGATCTGGATCTTCGAGCCCAGTTCATCCGTGAGAAGTTTCCATCCGTTCCAGTCGTCTTCCGCGAGACCGTCTTCAATGGAAATGATGGGATAGTTTTTGACAAGATGACTGTAAAAGGCCACCATCTCTTCCGCCGTTTTTTTCGGTTTCTTTTCCGCCGCGAGAATGTACTTCCCCTTTTCGTAAAAGGAGCTTGCTGCCGGGTCCAGGGCAATGAAAATGTCCTTACCCGGTCTGTAATCGGCCGCTCGAATGGCTTCCATGATGAGGATCAGGGCCTCCTCATTCGACTTGAGGTTCGGGGCAAAGCCTCCCTCGTCACCCACGGCGGTATTGTAGCCTTTCTTCTTGAGAACAGATTTCAGGCTGTGAAAAACCTCGCTGGCCATGCGCAGGCCTTCCCTGAAATTCTTTGCTCCCGCGGGCATCACCATGAATTCCTGAAGGTCCACATTGTTGTCCGCGTGCTGACCGCCGTTCAGAATATTCACCATGGGTATGGGCATGTCCTTGGCGGCAAGGCCTCCGATATAACGGAAGAGCGACATCCCGTAGCGTTCCGAGGCGGCTCTCGCGCAGGCCAGGGAGACGCCGAGGATGGCGTTGGCGCCCAGGTTCCGCTTGTTATCGGTGCCGTCCATTTCAATCATCATGCGATCGATTTTCCTCTGCATGAAGCAATCCATGCCGATCAGCTCAGGCCTGATTTTCTGGTGGATGTTTAGAATGGCCTTCTGCACGCCGAGGCCGCGGTATCTTTTGGGATTCCCGTCGCGGAGCTCCAGCGTTTCGTGTTCACCTGTCGATGCTCCGGAGGGCACGGACGCTCTCCCGATGATTCCGGATATCAGCGCGACTTCAACCTCCACCGTGGGATTTCCTCTCGAGTCCAGGATCTCTCTTGCCTGGACGTGGATAATCTCGCTCATAAGGCCTCCTTCACATGATGATAATTTATCGGATCAGCACTGCCTTCCTATTAGCTCAATACGGGGGATTTTTCAAGACGATTGTCGAGTGAGCAGGAGAGAAGCGCAAAAGCATTCCGAAAGTTGCTTGCCAAGACCGAACGCATCAAGTAGGATAACAAAGCTAGGCATTAGGCATCGGACATCAGGCTTCAGGCGCCGGAATACTCAATCTGTCACCCTGAGCTTGTCGAAGGGCTCAGGATAAACTCCGGCGGGAATCCAGTTTTTTACAAGGTGATGTTTTACCCGTCATGAGTCAAAAGACAAAAATAAACCCTTTCCCGGTTTCCGGGAAGATTGAAAAAGTCAGACCATCCGTGGTGAAAGAGAAGGGATCGAGGCTTTTTCTCCACCTCAAGAAATGGCTGGAGATCGCCTGCATGGACTACGGAATGCTGGAGGCGGGCGACCATGTCCTCGTCGGTGTCTCCGGCGGCATGGACAGCCTGGTTCTCCTCGATCTCCTGAATTCGCCGATGGTTCATATCCGATCCGATTTTTCACTGCTCGCCGTGAACATCGACATGGGGTTCGACCCGGATTTCAGGGGTTACAGGGCGCTCGAACAATTTCTGAAAGAGGGCGGCTATGATTGCGTGATGGAAAAAACGGACATCGGCCCGCTGTCCCACAGCGATTACAACAGGAAAAACCCCTGTTTCCTCTGCTCCCGGCTCAGGCGGAAGCGCATTTTCGAAATCGCCGCGGAACGGGGCTGCAACAAGATCGCGCTGGCCCATCACAAGGACGACATCATCGAGACGCTTCTCATCAACATATTCTATGGACGGGAGATCAGTACCATGATGCCGAACCAGTCCATCTTCGGGGGGAAGCTCCATATCATTCGTCCGCTCGCCTTCATCCGGGAGGATCTTGTGAAAAAGTACGGCAGGGAGCGGGGCTTCCCCATCATTGAAAACCCCTGCCCGACAAGCGGGATGTCGAGACGGGTGATCGTAAAAAAATTGATCCGGGAACTGGAAAAGGACAACAAGAATGTTCGCGAGAACATCTTCAAGGCTATGCATCACGTGAAGCCGGATTATCTTCCCGGGGCGTCCTTGTCGATACGAAAATAACCCGGTTCTTTTGCGGATGGAACTCATATTGCCCCCTCCCTTGTATTCCCTCCCGCGCGGGGAGAGAATAATGATGTACAACTGAAACATTGTTTACATGATGGAGCCCTCTCCCTTGACGGGAGAGGGTAGGGGTGAGGGTGGCTCCGGCGGGATCCTGAGTAAAAGGTAAAGAGAATATAAAGTCTATAGAGGGACGTCGTGGCAAAAAAGCAGTCGGGTGAAAAAGTAATCGCCCAGAACAAGACGGCGAGGGTCAACTACTTTGTCGAAGAGACCCTTGAGGCGGGACTTGTTCTCCTGGGGACGGAGGTCAAAGCCCTGAGGGAGGGAAAGGCGAACATGAAAGACTGTTATGCCGTTGTCAGGGAAGGGGAGGTCTTTGTCCACGACATGCACATCGGCCCGTACTCCCATGCCAACCGCATGAACCACGAACCCCTCCGGGTGAGAAAACTCCTCCTTAACGCGAGGGAAATAAAGAGACTTTACGGTAAATCGCGGGAAAAGGGTCTGGCCCTGATCCCGCTCAGGCTCTACTTCAGAAAAGGCAGGGTGAAAATGGAGCTCGGTGTCGCGAAGGGCAAGAGACTCTATGACAAACGGGAAAGCCTCAAGATCAAGGCGGATAAAAGAGAAATGGAGAGAGGTCTCCGCGGAAAGGACCGTTGAACAAATCAGCGAGGTTTATCCTTTTCTGCTGAAGGATCGTTTGAGGCGGGGACACAAGAGGTTCACGAGTGGGGGTGCTTTGAGCAAATGGCAGCATCGAATGCCGGGACACTGATGATATGTTGAAGAGCCCCCGGTCCGACATGAAACACACTGTATTCCTTCACGATGCCGAACGGAAGCACTGGCTGCTTTTTCAGGCCCCCCATCGGGTATTTCAGACGGAAAAGACAGAAGATGTCCTGCCGATCCTCCATCGGGTCGAGAACTCCGTCCGGAAGGAAGGCCTTCATGCCGCAGGTTTTATCAGTTACGAGGCAGGACCTGCGTTTGACCCGGTTCTCGAAGTCAGGCGCGATGGGGCCTTTCCCTTGGTCTGGTTTGGATTATTCGGGAAACCGGAAATATTATCTGATCCTCCTTTGCCCGATCACTCCTGCTCCATAAGCGATTGGAATCCTTCCATTGACCGATTGAGCTACAACCTGGCCGTCGATCGGGTCAAAAACTACATTGCCGATGGCGAGACCTATCAGGTGAACCTCACGATGCGCCTGATAGCCTCTTTCAAAGGGGAACCCTTGGCGCTTTTTCATCAGCTCAATCAATTCCAGTGTGCGGATTATGCTGCATTCGTCGACACGGGAAGGTATTCCATCTGCTCGGCATCCCCTGAACTCTTCTTCGCGCTTGACGGTCATCAACTGAGTACGCGCCCCATGAAAGGGACCGCGGCACGCGGGCGCTGGTCCGAAGAAGACAGGGCGTTGGCCCGATGGCTGGGGAACGACGAGAAAAACAGAGCGGAAAACGTGATGATTGTGGATATGATGCGGAACGATCTGGGCCGTATTGCGGAAATGGGTTCCGTACAGGTTCATCGCCTTTTTCAGATTGAACAATACCCAACCCTGTGGCAGATGACGTCCACCGTCTCCTCAAGCACGAAAGCAGGACTGCCTGAAATAATGACGGCACTCTTCCCGTGCGCTTCCATCACCGGCGCCCCGAAGCCCAGGACGATGCGGATCATCGCCGAACTGGAGACGATGCCTCGCAGGGTCTATACCGGCTGCATCGGATTCATGGCCCCGAAACGCCGGGCACAGTTCAATGTGGCCATTCGCACCGCCATTGTGGATAAAGAGACGGGATCCGCCGAGTACGGCGTTGGAGGCGGCATCGTTTGGGATTCAACTCCGGGAGACGAATATGAAGAATGCATGGTCAAGGCAAAAGTGCTGACTGAGAAGAGGCCGGAATTTGAACTGCTCGAAACCCTGCTCTGGGAGCCGCACGCGGGCTTCTTTCTTCTCGACTATCACCTGCGTCGTTTGGAGGGATCGGCACGGTATTTCGGCTTTCCTTTTGAAAGGGAGGCCGTCCTTCAAAAGCTCCGGCAGTTGCAAAGCGGCTTTGCCGGGCCGCAGAGAGTGCGAGTTCTATTTAGTCGGCACGGCGCTTTGACATGCCAGGCGGCCCCATTGCAGTTCCCCCCAAAAAAGAAAGCCGTCCGCCTCGGGATCGCTCCAACGCCCGTGAGTCGCTTTGATATTTTTCTCTACCATAAGACCACGTTTCGAAAGCTCTATACCGACGCCCGGAAGGGTCGTACGGCCTGTGATGACGTTCTCCTCTGGAATGACCGGGAAGAAATAACGGAATCGTGCATCGCCAATGTCGTTATTTTCCACGACGGTGAATGGATGACCCCGCCCGTAGAATGCGGTTTGCTTCCGGGCACCTGCCGGGCGTGGTTGCTCGACCAAGGGAAAATACGCGAGAAACCGATCACAATTGAAATGTTGAAGCGCGCCGAAAGGGTTTGTCTCATCAACTCGGTCAGAAAGTGGTATGAAGCCCGGATTGACATCGGTGATATCTCCGGAAGCTGCATAAACATTCCCGCCGAAGGGTTCGCTCATGACGATTAAAAAGGCAGAACGAATTCGATTGTTTTTTCCATGCAAGAATCTGTTCCTGAATCTGTTCCTTGACTTAAACGGAAATCCGCCATATACTATATTTGCTTTTAGTTATCCCATCGCAGCAATTCTCCGAAAGGGGGGCGAAACGGTTTCGACGGGGATATGGAAGCTGTAGCGGCATACCGAGGTTCCTACCAGGCCTCGTTAAACAGGTAGGAAACATTTAAGCGCAACCAATTACGATTACGCTTTAGCCGCGTAAGACGGCTACGTTCTACTGATCCCGCCTGTCGGATCAGATAAGGGCGTCATAAAGGCAGGATAGCTGATTTCGCTTTCCCGAAGCGAGAAGGGCGAAAACCAAAAGGGATAGTTCCCGATTAATCCTGCCTTTGGGAGTTTTCTGGAACGAAACCAAAACAGAGGCTATGTATGTAGAAGCTGCAGTGGAATATTTTCGGACGCGGGTTCGACTCCCGCCGCCTCCACCAAGACCTAATCCAGCACTGTCCTAAGAAGTACAAAAACCCGTTAGAAATAGCGGGTTTTTTCTTGCAATTCGTCCAGCGACGTGCTATGCGGTTTATCAACATCCGGCATTTATGGGGGTATATTTAAGGTCAAAATACCCCCAAAGAATAACGCGTACCCCCAAAATAGGAGGAAACGTCCATGCCCAAAAGGATTACGCCCCTTTCAGAAACCAGGGTCCGCACAGTGAAAGCCAAAGCAGACGCCTTCAAGCTTTTCGACGGGGGAGGTCTTTTCCTCCTCGTTACCCCTTCGGGCGGGAAACTCTGGAGGTTAAAGTACAGTTTCGAGGGAAAATCAAAATTGATTGCCCTGGGGACATATCCTGAAACGAGCCTTGCCGCTGCAAGACAGCGGCGAGAAAAGGCCAGAAAGCAGCTTGCCGATGGAGTTGACCCCGGTGCGGTCAGAAAGGCGCAGAAGCAGGCGGACACAGCGGAAGCAGAAGTCTTTGAGGTAATCGCCCGGGAATGGCATGCGAAATTCACCCCGACATGGACGCCGGGGCATGCCGTCACGATTATGAGCCGGTTGGAGCGTGATCTATTCCCCTGGATCGGCAAACGCCCGATCAATCAGATCAAAGCGCCTGAGTTGCTTGCGGTCATTCGCAGGGTAGAAAGCCGGGGCGCTCTTGAATCGGCACACCGGATCAGGACGATTGCAGGGCAGGTTTTTCGATATGCCGTTGCCACGGGAAGGGCAGAGCGCGACCCTGCGGGCGATCTTAAGGGAGCGTTGCCGCAACCGCGAGAAAAGCACCATGCCGCGATCACGGACCCCAAAGAGGTTGCCCCCCTTTTAAGGGCTTTGGACGGCTACCAGGGACATTTTGTCGTCAAGTGCGCCTTGAGACTCGCCCCGATGTTTTTTGCTCGTCCTGGTGAGCTTCGCAATGCAGAATGGTCGGAGATTGATCTTGATGAAGCCGTCTGGAACATCCCGGCAAGCAAGATGAAGATGAAGCAGGCGCACATCGTGCCGCTATGCCGTCAGGCGGTGGAGATATTGACGGAACTGAAGGAAGTGACCGAGGCAAGCCGCTACGTTTTCCCGTCCGGTAGGTCGTTTGCACGGCCAATGAGCAACAATGCCGTCAATGCAGCACTTCGTCGCATGGGGTACGATAAGGAAACCATGACCGGCCACGGCTTCCGGGCAATGGCGCGGACCATCCTTGATGAAGTACTGCACGTCCGTCCTGATTACATCGAACATCAGCTTGCCCATGCGGTACGTGATCCGAATGGACGGGCCTACAATCGGACATCTCACCTTGAAGAGCGCCGGAAGATGATGCAGACGTGGGCGGATTACCTGGACGGATTGAAGGCCGGTGCTCTGGTGGTACCGTTCAAGACTGCGAAGAGGTGACGCTCTGCTTATGCCGCCTTTGTCTTTGAATGTATGTTGGTTTTGCCTTAGTGCAGCACTGACTCAAGGCTTGCCCTGAATTGATTTTCGTCTTCGTTGTTAAAGAACGGCACGCCAATCAAACGATATTTCTTATCTTCAAATGTCAGCGGTTTACCGCCAAACTCGGAAGTGATTTTTTTCAGAAAGGTCTCTTTCCAGCGGTCATACTCTTTGAGGTGTCTCCCTTTTGGTTCGATGAAAAGTTGGTAAATGAGCAATTTGCCGCTTTTCTCGCGCAGGAACAGTACAAAATCTGGTTGGAAGGCTTGACCATCGGCAAAGTTGTAGATGGCGAAATGCCCTTCGTTGCGCAGGAGGTAGATTTGCTCGTATTGCGCTTGTAGTTTTTGCATTTGCCTGTCCAGCATACGCACAAAGGCTTTTTCTTCACTTGTGCCATAGACGGTATTGAAGGCAAACCAATCTTTGGCAGAGACGAAATGCTCAAACTGTGCGTCGTCTGCGGCGCGGGGGTTTTGTGCGTCAAATTTCAACACTTTATCTTTGAAGACTTCACGCACCCAATCGCGCCTGAAGTCTCGCGTGCCTTCGTAATCGGTGACCTGCTGGCGGATTTCGGCTTCGATTTGACTCAGCAGGCCTAACATTGCGGCGAGTTTTTCAGGGCGGTTGTCGTCCAATCTGTACACATTGCCCTGAAAGGTGATTTCCAGTCCGCCAAGATAATCTTCAGAGGTGATAAGGTCACGCATGGAGTCAAGATGGGGGAAATAGCGTTTGAGCGAGGCAAATGTGAAAAACGGGTCACGCGCGAGAGCGGACTGCACAACGTTGCGCTCGATGTCTCGCACCTTCACGTCCTGTCGGATTTCGTCTTTCACAACTGCGCCCTTTTCCCCGTTTTCCAGAGCGACGGTTGCGCCGCCGTGACCTGTGGCGATGACGTGGGTGTAGTTTCGCTTCTTCACGCCCAAATCGGCGAATGAACGAATGCGCTGGTAATCTTTGGGCTGGCGGTCGTTGAGCCACACCACGCCGTATTTGTAAAAGTCGGTTTTCTTGAACGGCTCCTTGAGTTTGAGTTCGCGGGTCACTTCGCGTTCGTCCATCATGCCCTGTTCAATCAGCGCGGCGCGGATTTCGGCGATGTAGCGCGAATCGTTGATGCTGTGATAATGCAATTCTTCCAGCACGCGCAACTCGTGTTCGAGGTCGCCGTCAAACTTGCGGCGGAACCGGTCATTGTGTTCGGGCAGGGTAAAAGGGAAGTAACGCGCCCCGCGTCCGATTAGTTGTGCTTCTGAAATTGTAGTTCTGCCAGGTTGTCCGAATCTTGCATCACGCGCTTCATAACAGCGGACAATATCAAACAGATTCAGAACATCCCAGCCTTCGTTGAGTTTCTGGACGGCAAAAATTGCCCGCAACCGATTGTTCTTGTCTTCGAGCGAGTTCAAGAGAATCTGGTATTGCTCTTTCTCTACTTCTTCGTTGACCGATAGACAAAAATCTTTGTGGAATTCTCGCTTGAGGCGTTCCACCAGTTGCCCGTCGCTGATTTTGTCCTCGTCAAAAAATCTAAAGGCGAGTTGAACAATCGGAATGTTCGACTTGCGGATGCTGGCAATTTGCCTTGCCGTGAGACCGTCAATCAGTTTATGAAATTCAGCTTTGTTTTCCAGCGATTGCGCGATGGTACGCTGGGCTTTGAACAGGATGACGGGTTTGAGATTGATGCGGTATTTCGCCGCCACTGCCTGTTTGTATTGATTCAAAATCAATGCTTGTAAGATACGCTCTTGCTGGTCAAAATCGGATTGAACAATTACGACATCCTTTGAAAAACGGTCGTTGCGAAACTGGAGCAGGTTGTAGCGAATGATAACCTTGTTCCGATATTTCTCCACCATCGCGGGCGTGGCGTAATCGTGCGTGGCGGTGAATTCCAGCAGAAGGTTGTCTTCGTTCCGGGTGAAGATGCGCTCAACGCTGTTTTCCCAACTCTCAAACAATTCGGTCTGCGCTTTGGTTTTGACGTTCATGTGATGCGCTTCATCGGCAATCAGCACCACTTTGTGCTTGCGAAAGTCTTCAAAGGTGATGGCGTTTTCTTTCTGGCCGGTCAGGTCAGAGTGGAGTTTTTGAATCGTCGTGAAGCAGATGTTGATGTCGCTGGGATTGACACCTTCAAAGTTATCCACTGGCGAAACGCGCACGCGGCGGTTGCCAATGACAAGTTCCTGATTGAAAAGATATTTGATGGAGGCGGGATTGAGGAAGTTATCTTTGGTCTTTTCGATCATTGCGACGCCTATCGCGATGCCGGAAGCGGCTGATTTGCTGACGGCGTCGATCAGTTCGCTTCACGAATATCTTCCGGAGAATCAAATCGATCCTGAAGATTTATCCCGGCTTTTCAGAAAAAGCTTTGAAGATGTCCTTGGGGTAACTTTTTTCGAGGGATGGCTGACGCCGGAGGAAGAAGCCCTGAAAGAGAAACTTCTCAGGGAGAAATATCAATCAGACGGGGATCAATGGAACCGGTCCGGCAAATTCATCCAGAACAATCCGTGAGACGGGAAAGCGACGGTTCCGGCGGGCTTCGCTAAGACGCCTCGCGGATTTCGAGAATCCAGTCCACGTTGAAAACCCGCTCCCCGCCGCGCAGCAGGCAGATGGCTTTCATCCCGGTGAAGGGATGCCCGCTGTATTCCATCTCCCCGATGAAAAACGGTTTGACCGTCCGGCGGGACTTCTCGTCCTTCGCCTTCAGATACACAATCTCGACGGCCTTCCGGTCTCGGATCGCTTTTTCGATCAACTGCATCTTGTCTTCCCGCGGGCACGCCTCGCTTGACCGCCGATACTGAAAACCGGTTAAAAATTTCACGACCTGCCAGTCCATCAGGATATGACCCTTCTTGACAGGCCGTCTTAGCACGATTCCGTCAAGACTGGTGCAGCGCGAAAGGGCGACATACATCTGTCCGTGCGCAAAGGTGCCCTTGCCCACATCGATGATCACCTTGTTAAATGTTTTGCCCTGACTCTTATGAATGGTCACGGCGAAGGCCAGCCTTACCGGATACTGGGTAAACGATCCGACCACTTCCGAGGCGAGGTCTCCGTTCTTCAGATAGAACCGGAAAAGTTCCCAGGTATTCGGGGCAATATCCATCGGTTCTCCCGTATCCAGTTTTGCCTGGATGACATCCTGCCCGTTCTCATCCTGCGCAAACCCCGTGATGCGCCCGATGGTCCCGTTGATCCACCGCCCATAGGTATCGTTGTTGAGCAGCATGATCTGGGCGCCCTTCTTCAGCTTCAGCTCCACGGCCGTTGGGAGATAGCCCTCGTCAAAATCCCCTTCGATAAGCCCGTGCGCCGTCCACGCCTTGCCGCGCAGCCGCGCCAGCCGTTCCTTGTTGACCCCGTCGGCCAGCGCGTTTGTGCTGGTGAGACCGATATAATACTCCCGCGGCGCTTCGAACGTCTCATCCACGCGCTCGTTGATCAGACGGAGATCCTCATCGGTGACGGTGCGGTTGCGGATGGCATTCAGCAGGCGGAGGAATTCGCCGTCCTTCTGGCGGTAGACTTGCTCCAGCTCGACAAACTCCATATCGAGCCCGTCCAGAACGTTGGCGCTGAAGAAATAGGGTGTGGCATAGTGGGTGCGGAAAATCTCTTTTTCCGGCCCAGTGACGACCGGCGGGAGCTGGTAGAGGTCGCCGATGAAAATCATCTGCACGCCGCCGAACGGGAGGCCCCCATCGGGGCCGTTCAGGCGGAGAAACTTATCGATACAGTCCAGCAGATCCGCCCGCACCATGGAGACTTCATCAATGATGATGGTTTTGAGTTTTTTGTAGAGATTCTTCTTCTCATCCGTGATCTTGCGGTTGCTGCGGATGGCCGAGGGCGTCACGTCCGGTTTGAACCCGAAGAAGGAATGAATCGTCTGCCCGCCCACGTTGATGGCGGCCACGCCCGTCGGAGCCAGGACGACCACCTTCTTTTTCGTATGTCCGCGAAACCACGTCAGCAGCGTGGATTTCCCCGTGCCTGCCCGCCCCGTGATGAACACGTGCCGGCTTGACCCCTCCATCAGTTCCAGGGCTTGCCGGAATTCGGGATTGAGATCGATGTCCGCAGATTGTGCGGCGCTCCTTTTCATGTTGTTTCTCCCTCCTGCCGAAGAAGCGTATCGAGTGGACTCTGCGGCGCGTTTGTCATGTTCCTGATGACGTGGGTATAGATCATCGTCGTTTCAACGTTCTTGTGGCCCAACAATTCCTGGACTTCCCGGATGTTCACGCCGTTCATCAAAAGATGGGTTGCAAAGCTATGACGCAGCGTGTGTACGGTTGCATGTTTATCGATGCCGGCTTTTTTGACCGCTGTGGCGATAACTTTCTGGATGGTGCTGGGACTAACGTGGTGTCGGCGCACCTTTCCCGTCCTCGGATCAACGGAAAGCGATGCGGAAGGAAATGCATATTGCCACCGCCACTCTCTGCCGGCATTCGGATACTTGCGGTCCAGACCTTCGGGCAGATAAACCTCGCCATAACCCTTTGCCAGATCTTTTTCGTGGACCGTTTTCACGCAAGATATATGATCGCGCAGAAGTTGCATGACGGCTTCCGGCATCATCGTTATCCTGTCTTTATCGCCCTTGCCCGCCTTGACCACAATGGATTTCATGCCAAAGTCCATATCCTGGACCCGCAGCCGGGCAATTTCCATCAACCTCATCCCCGTTCCGTAAAGGATATACGCGATCAACAAATCCCTGCCGTCCAACTGATCAAAAAGTCTCTTGACCTCATCCTTGCTCAAGACAACCGGCATCTTGGGTCCTCTCTTTGCCCTTACGGTTTGAGAAAGGTCCTGAAGGTCAATCCGTAAAACATCCCGAAACAGAAACAACAACGCATTGAACGCCTGATTCTGGGTGGAAGAGGACACCCGTTGGCGGACGGCAAGATGGCTCAAATACTCTCTAACTGCCGTCTCATCGAGCCGGCGCGGCAGGCCGTCTGCGTTTTTGGTAGCAGAAAGATATTTGAAGAAACTATTGCACCAATGAAGATAGGTCCGTTCCGTGCTGTAGGAATAATGCTTGATCCGCAAGGCTTCCCGAAGTTTTTTTAGCAGGGCCTTGCTGTCGGACGCCAAGTCAGGAGAAGCCGGTCTTTCATTCGGGGAGAGTGCGGATACATTCCCGGCCAGAAAATGCTTTACATAAAGACCAACGGCTTCATCCGCCTGCTTCATTTGCCATTCTTCCAGCTTCTTGTCTTCTGCAAGAGAATCGAGGAAAAGCTTTATTCTCAAATCGATATTTTTGTCTTGATGGTGATTGCCAAAAGCAAGAAATTTGCTGACCCAGTATGCATAAAAGGGAATCTTGCCGGATGAAACAAGCTTTCTTTCGGCTAAGAATTTTTGAAAATCAGGCAAGATATTATTCGTGACCATGTGCCCTGCTGCAGAAACTCTCAGGATATACGTAATACGCTTTTTCTGTTAATAAACATGTTTTGCAGACTTATTCAACAATATTGTTTGACAATCACCAAAAATCTGCATACAAAATACACAAATACCGACAGGAGATGCTCCTTGTCGGCAGGAAAAGTGTATTACGTATATTAATTGTTAGGAGTGATATTTGAATGTTAATAAAATGTCTTCACGCTGCTTCATTAATCTCTGTTTTAATTGGGACTTGGTTCTTGGCATTTGTTCTTAAGGTGCTCGCAGGAATTTCATCAGAACTTAGGAAAAATCTTGAAATAGAGAAGAAGGGGCTTATTTGCCCATCAAATGTACGTCAACGTTCGTGTTTATTTGGCGGTATACAATTTTTAGTTGAAAGTTGATTGAAGTGTGGCTCCCACCGTGGGAGAATCCCACGGTCTTTGAGACCAATCAAAGAAAGGAGCCACGAATGAAAGTAGACACAAAAAAGCGGAAAAAGGCAAGAAAAGGATTTGAACAGATGTACGGGGCGCAGGAGCTTGCGGCCAGAATGT
>DFZO01000026.1 GCA_002383495.1 Syntrophaceae bacterium UBA4054
TTATGTGTCGGAGTAGAATTAACCCTTCAGGATATTCTTTCAAAGATGCCGCCCTCAATGCGAGGAGCCCTGAAAATGAAGCTGATGAGTATGAGCGAGCGTTCCTTGAGAAAATGAGTGTGGACAAGAAGCTTGTATCTGAATCCACGGTTCGTACCATTGATGGGAAGCCCTATCTCATTGTATTGAGAAAAGGCGAGGTCATGGAGGAATCATGCCTGAGGTGCCATAGTCATCCCGGAGCTGCCCCGAAAGGATTAATTGATTACTACGGTTCAGAACGGAGCTTTAATCGTAAGGTGGGAGATGCTGTACATGCCGTTTCTCTGCGGATTCCCCTTGCAGAAGCTTACGCGGCGGCAAACATTTTTTCTGTTAAGCTTTCCGCCATCCTGCTCATTGTTCTGGCCGGCCTCTTTACCTTTCAATACTGGTTATACAGACGTTACGTTCTGAAGCCCCTGAACGTCATACAGGAAAAAACAGTTCAGATTGCAACAAATGATGAGTATCTGGGCGAGGAAATTTCTCAACCTTTCGGAAGGGAATTGAATGAACTCGCTGCGGCTTTCAATGACATGTCGATAAAACTTCGTCGTGACAGAGACGATCTGGAAAAACTCGTTGATAAACGAACGGAAACGCTGCTTAGAGAAAAAGATTTCGCTGAAAGCCTCATTCAAACCGCGCAAGCCATTGTGCTGGTCCTCGATACGACCGGGCGTATCGTCAGCTTCAATCCTTACATGGAAGAGATCTCGGGCTACCTGCTTAAGGAGGTTCAGGGCAGGGATTGGTTCTCCACGTTCTTACCGGAGCGTGATAGAAATCGGACAAGGGAATTATTTCTCAAAGCCATTAATGATATCCAGACACGCGGCAATATCGATTCAATCGTGACGAAGGACGGTCTTGAACGCATTATTGAATGGTACGACAAGACCCTCAAAGACGAGAAGGGTGACGCGGTAGGCCTGCTCACCATTGGACTTGACATCACCGACCGCAAGCAGGCGGAGGAGGCCTCACAGAAGGCTCGGGAAATGCTCGTTCAATCCGAGAAGCTTGCTGCTCTGGGTAAGCTGGCGGCCGGAGCTTCCCACGAGATCCTCAACCCCCTTAATATCCTTTCCCTGCGGCTCCAGGTTCTCGAAATGACGGAAACCCTTTCGGAGAATACGAAGGAAGCCCTGAAGATTGCCAAAGCGCAGATAGACCGGATTGTAAAGATCACACACAGTATCAGCGAGTTTTCAAAAACCACGGCACTCCACATGACCACGGTAGATTTGAGAGGGCTGATGGAAGATGTCTTTTTACTTACGGCCCCCCGATTAAAGGAGGAAAATGTCACATTTGATTTTCAGTATCAAGCGGACATTCCTTCCTTATCACTGGATAAGTTCAGAATCGAGCAGGTCATCCTGAACCTTGTGAACAACGCGATCGATGCCATGAAAGACAGGAAGGAAAAGCTCTTGCGAGTGACCGCCGCATTGGAATCCTCAGAAGGGAAGAAAAACGTCCGGATCTCTTTCTCTGACAATGGGACGGGGATCAAGGCAGAGGATATGAACAGGATTTTTGAGCCTTTCTTCACCACGAAGGAGCCGGACAAAGGGAAAGGACTCGGACTATCCGTTTGCTATGGGATCATCCAAGACCATCACGGCAAGATCTGGGTAGAGAACAACGAGCGGGGCGGGGCGACGTTCATCATCGAGCTGCCGGCGTGAAAAAGATGGAAGTTGAGAAGATGCGATAAAAAAGGGTTCAAGGATTCAAGGGGTTCCGCCAGAGGCGGATCTTCGACAAGGGTTCAAGTGAAAGGACTGGATTCCCGCCGGAGTTTATCCTGAGCCCTTCGACAGAGCCTGTCCTGAGTTTATCGAAGGGCTCAGGGTGACATATCGGAGGGCGGGAATGACAAAAAAGGCGGGATTGAAAAGTATAGAGAAGAAACGCTTTTCTCGCTTTTCCCGCTCGTCTCGCCTTTCCCGCATTTCGACGCGAAGACGCAACAAACGCCTTACGTGTTTAATGATGATGATGACAGCTCCAGATAAGAAAGAAAATCGCGTAACGCATGTTCTCATTCTGATTTTCCTCATCCTGTCGGCAGGTATCATATTTGCCGGTTACCTCAATTATACCAATTATGCAATGCGCCACAGATCCGAAGTGGAACGTCAGCTTTCCGTCATTGGGGATCTGAAGATAGCTGGCCTGGTCCAGTGGAGAAAGGAGCGCCTGGGCGATGCCCAGGTCTTTTACAGGAACGACGTCTTTTCCAGATTGGTGAGACGCTGTCTTGAAACTCCCGAAGACCCAGAGGTGAATCGGGGTCTCCGGTCATGGCTCAGCAATTACCAGGCTTACTATCAATACGACCGGATCCTGCTGCTGGATACCCGCTATGCAAAGAGGCTCGTCGTTCCGGACAAGCCGGAGCGCGCCAATTCCTTTGTATCCCCGTCTTCCTCCAGAATCCTGAGATCCGGGAAAATAGCCTTTGAGGATTTCTACAGGAACGAGCACGATCAAAAGATTTATCTGAAAATTATAGTCCCCATTTTTGAGGGAAATGGCAGCAGCCGGATGATTGCCGTTCTCGCCTTTCGAATCGATCCGAATACCTATCTCTATCCCTACATCAATAGTTGGCCGACGGCCAGCGAGACAGCCGAGACCCTGCTTGTCCGCCGGGATGGGAATGGAGTCGTATTTCTCAATGAACTCAGGTTTCAGAAAAACACGGCCCTGAAGTTACGGTTTCCGCTCGAGAGACTGGAACTGCCTGTTGTAAAGGCCGTTCTTGGCCGGAAAGGGATCGTGGAAGGTCGGGACTATCGCGATGAGCCGGTGATTGCGGTCGTGCGAGCCGTTCCTGATTCGCCCTGGTACATCTCGGCCCGAATGGATATTTCGGAAATGAACGCCCCGTTGAGAGAAAGGCTGAAGTTGTTGATCTCTCTTGTCGCCGCCCTTCTCATCGGCGCCGGAGCGAGCGTGGGGCTGGTCTGGCGGCAGCAGCGCCTGCGTTACTACCATGAGAGAGAAGAGGCCGCGGAGGCGCTGCAGGCGTCGGAGGAGATATACCGCCGACTGGTGGAAACCGCCAACGAAGCCATCTATGTTGCACAGGACGGCATGCTCAAGTTCGTCAATCGCACGACTGTTGAGATAACCGGCTACTCGAATCAGGAACTCACATCGATGCCTTTTTCAAAGATCATTCACCCCGATGACCGTAATATTTCGGTAGGGCGCCACCTGAGGCGGATTAAGGGAGAGGCTGTACCCGACAGAAATCAGTGCAGGATAATTACAAGGGACGGAAACATCAAATGGGCGGAGATCAGTGGTGTCTTGATTGAATGGGAAGGCAAACCCGCCACTCTGAACGTCCTCACGGACATCACCGAACGCAAGCAGGCCGAGGAAGCGCTGCGCCAGTCCGAAGAGAACTTCCGCCGCTCTCTCGATGAGTCCCCGCTCGGCGTGCGCATCGTGACCAAGGAAGGCGAGACCTTTTATGCCAACCGGGCCATTCTGGATATCTATGGCTATGACAGCGTCGAGGAATTGATAAACACCCCCGTCAAGAAGCGCTATACTCCGGAGAGCTATCTCGAGTTTCAAACAAGAAGGGAACAGAGGCGAAACGGTTTTGAAGACCCGTCTGAGTATGTCGTAAGCATCATCCGGAAAGACGGGAGCATCCGTCATCTTCAAGTCTATCGCAAGGAAATATTATGGAACGATAAAAGACAGTATCAGGTGCTCTATAGCGACATCACCGAGCTCAAGCGGGTGGAGGAGGCGCTCAAAAGTTCAGAGGAAAAATACAGAAATATTTTTAACACAATTCTGGAAGGTATTTACCGGACCACTCTTGAGGGGCGTTTTGTCATAATCAACCAGGCCTTCGCGGCGATATGCGGATATGCGTCGCCGGAGGAAATGATGGAAAAGGTGACCGATATTCCGAATCAACTCTATGCAAACCCGAAAGACAGACTGCAGTTTCAAAAACGTATTGCCGCAGAGGGGAAGGTACAGGGCTTTGAGGTCCAATTCAAACACCCGACAAAAGGGATAATCTGGGTCGTCATCCGTTCAGAAGCAATGCGAGATGAACAGGGAATGATACGCTATTATGATGGGACGATAGAGGATATCACCGACCGCAAGCGGGCGGAGGATGAATTGAAGCAATCCTATCAGCAGTTGCGAGCTCTCGCTGAACGCTTGCAGCAGATACGCGAGGAATCCCAGATCGTGATCGCGCAGGAAATCCACGATGAGCTGGGAGGGGGGCTCACCGGATTGAAGATGGATCTCTCTTTGCTGTCGCAGAAGATAACGGACGAAAAAGCAGGCAAAGATCATGACTTCTTGATGAAAAGGATCCATTCATCAAACCAGCTCATAGACAGGCTCATCCAGAATGTCCGCCTTATCGGGACGAAACTGCGGCCATCCGTTCTGGATGATCTGGGACTGATCGCCGCTCTGGAATGGGAGAGCGAAGAATTCGCGGGTCGCACGGGAATTCAGTGTGAGTTTGTTCCGGCCTTTGAGTATGTAAAAATGGAAGAGACAACCGCAACGGCCGTTTTTCGTATCTTTCAGGAAGCCCTGACCAACGTGGCCCGACACTCCGGGGCGGATAAGGTGACAGTTCTTTTCAGGGAGGAGGGAGGATATCTTTACCTTGAAGTCATTGACAACGGCAGGGGAATCACGGAAGGTGAAATTCTGAACATGAAGTCCCTTGGGATTCTGGGGATGAGAGAGCGGGCCATGGTTTTCGGAGGAAAACTTTCGATTTTCGGTGAACCCGGCGGAGGCACCACCGTGGTTTTGAAAATACCGATAGGACGGGGAGAATCACGATGATCGGTATTATCTATGTCAAAATATGCCTTTATTTGTAGATTAACTATGTTATAATGAACCTATGGCTAGCATAATGATAAAACGAACCATTCTAGATGATCTCAGGCGAGACCTGAAAAGGGAGGAGATTGCCTTCCTGGTCGGGCCGCGCCAGGCCGGTAAGACGACTATTATGAAGATCATCCAGGGGGAACTGGACGCCGCTCGTGAACGGACCCTTTTTTTCAGTCTCGACTTCGATCAGGACCGGGAACACTTTACTTCGCAACAGTCGCTGCTGAAGAAGATTGAGCTGGAGTTGGGGAAAGGTCCCGGTTTCGTTTTTATAGACGAAATTCAGCGGCGGGAGGACGCCGGTCTTTTCCTGAAAGGTCTTCAGGACATGGGATTGCCCTATAAATTTATCGTGTCCGGATCGGGCAGCGTGGATCTCAGGGCCAGGGTCAAGGAGTCGATGGTGGGTAGAAAGCGGATCTATGAGGTTTACCCACTCTCGCTCAGGGAGTTTGTAAATCATCGGACGGAATACCGCTATGAGGACCGTCTCCCGGATTTCTTTGCCGTGGAGAGCGCCCGCTGTGACGAACTATTGACGGAATATCTTAATTACGGCGGTTATCCCCGGGTTGTGCTGGAGTCCGAGGCCCGTGAAAAATTGCGCGTGATGGACGAGATTTACCAAAGCTACATCATCAGGGATATTGTCTATCTGCTGAAGGTAGAGAAGATCGAAGCTTACGGTCAGCTCATGAAAACACTGGCCGACCAAGTCGGGAGGCTCATAAACTATTCTGAAATCTCCGCCACATTAGGCATAGCCCTCGCCACGCTGAAGAATTATTGCTGGTACGCGGAGGAGACCTACATCCTTAAACGTATCACTCCGTTCTTTCGCAACGTGCGCAGCGAAATCAGCAAAGCCCCGATGGTGTACTTTTCGGACCCGGGTTTCAGAAATTACGCACTGGGGATCATGGGCGGCATCCAGCGGCCGGATGATATGGGCTTTACCTTTCAGAATCTCGTATATCTGCTCCTGCGGGAGAAGCTGCGCTGGACGGGGGCTGGGATTCATTTCTGGCGTACGACGGCCAAGACGGAGATCGATTTCATCGTCGAGACCGGCGGGAAGGTCATACCGATTGAGATAAAGTACAAGGAGATGCCGCGACCGGTCGTCCCGCGCGCTTTCGATAGTTTTATCGAGAAA
Organism: Syntrophaceae bacterium UBA4054; assembly: GCA_002383495.1. GTDB lineage: Bacteria > Desulfobacterota > Syntrophia > Syntrophales > UBA4778 > UBA4054. The sequence continues at coordinate 6,113 of DFZO01000026.1, forward strand.
TACCATCCCCCTTATTGCCAGGTGATCAATAAAAACCTGCGTGCAACGGTGAGGGTCCGCGATACGGAGGTGCAGTTTTTGACCGTGTGGGATCTCCTGTCGCCAACCCCCTGAGCGGGGATGGGAAAGGGTAGCGCCATCATGATCAAAGTCATCATCGTCGACGATCATCCCGTGGTCAGGCTTGGCCTGAGGCAAATCATTGAAAGCCAGCCGGATATGGCGGTCGCCGGAGAAGCTGAAAATGCCGGGGAGTTTTTTTCGCTCCTGCGAAAAAAGGACTGCAATCTGGTTGTCCTGGACATCACACTGCCGGACAGGAGCGGTTTCGATGTACTGAAGCAATTGAAATACGACAAACCGGACCTCCCGGTCCTGATTCTCAGCGTGCACGCGGAAGACCGCTACGCTCTGCGGTTCATCAAGGCCGGCGCCTCCGGATATCTGATGAAAGAGAGCGCGTCAACGGAGCTCGTGAAGGCAATTAGGAAAGTGAGCTCAGGGGGCAAGTATGTCAGCCTGTCTCTTGCCGAGCAACTGGTTTCCCATCTTGACGCCTCCGATAAGCCGGTTCACGAGAGCCTCTCGGACCGCGAATTCCAGATCCTTTGCATGATTGCCGGGGGAAAGTCCCTGAAAGGCATCGCAGGCGAGCTCTGCCTCAGCGAGAAAACGGTGAGCACCTATCGCAGCCGTATCCTGGAAAAAATGAAGATGAGCACAAACGCGGATTTGACCCGCTACGCTCTGGAGAATCACCTCGTCTGAGACAGGATGAGGGGCTAAAGTTTATGACAATGTGATCTTTGCATAACCGTATAAAACCGGCAATTTTGTCATTCCGGCGGAAGCCGGAATCCGGTATTATCAAGTATTTCCTAGATTCAGGGTCAAGCCCGGAATGACGAATAGAGGAGTTAAACCAGGTCTCGACATTGTGATTGACCCGATACCATCTATCGGCTATAGTGCAATTGAATGCATAATAGCCGAGTAAATTGGATAATGTGGCTTAATATGCATTGCCTCGGGGCAGAATGGCATACACATAAATGATCTTTTCACTCCTGTCGGGGGTAAAAAGAACTCTCCAGTTTCCGATCCGCAAACGATGATCCCCCTCCAGTTTGCCCGTCAAGGGTCTGACATCACGATGCTGCAAAGGTTTTTCTGCCTGCTCTAATTCCAACAGGACTTTCTTGATTCTTTGCCGGGTCTTTTTATCAAGTTTCAGGTATTGCTTTTCAGCGGTGGGCTTGACCTCAATCTTCCAACTCATGAAGACCTCTCCCCTTGATGCCTTTAGATACTTCTTCCTTGCCTTTCCTGATGATTTCGACCCATTCAGGCTTGGAGAGCAAATCAAGGGTTTCCCTGTGTCTTTCAATGTATTCGTCGATGAGGTCTGCGAGAATTTTCCCTATGTCCCTTTTCTCGATACCCGCGATGATCTTTAGAATGTCTCTCTTTTCCTCTGGAATCCGCACTGTTGCCGTAGTCATATAAACACCCCTTTTTTATAAATCGAGCCTGTTCAATACTTGTTTATACTAATGAATATAGTTACTTACAAACATGAAAAATTAAAGATAACCCATTTTTATTGGATTTCCGGAGGATCGGCCTTCGGAAGTCCAGTGGTTTGAAAAAAGATAACCCCAAAAATGTGCGATACCGGAGGCAGGTTAACCCATAAATTCTGCATCCGCCGTTCTTTGAAAAACAGGAATTTTCAGAGATTCCCTTTATATCTTAGCCCTTTTATGCTCCTCCTTAATATTGAACACCCGTATTGAACAGGAGGGGCAGATCATGGTCGATTTCCAGCTTCCGCTACCGGGACTTGCTCGTGATTTCAATGAGCTGACGAAACAGGAGACGGATTTCATCGCCTACTTTTCCGCCATAGACATGGATTCCATCTCCCCGGTAGTCGATTGTTACGCCGGTATCGGTCCAAAAGGATACAACGTTTTTCTGATCCTGGCGCGGATCATCAAGATCAAAGAGCGGATCCTGTCGGACCGGCAGTTGGCCGAGACTCTCAGAAAGAATGATCTATACCGTTTCGTCACCCAAGATATCCAGCCGGCCCACAACACCTTCAATACCTTGAGAAGACGTCTCGGACCGGAGGGTTTCGTGGAAATCCACAAGCGGTTCGTTCTCAAAGCCAACTCCCTGGGTCTGTTGGGGCCGGAGATTCCAGATCTGCCGAAGCACAGGAAGAAAGGGATCATCCTGGTTGCCGATTCCACATTCCTGATCACCTGCGGTTCCACGAAAGGCGTAAAGGATGACCAAGGTCGCTGGCGATTCAAGGACGAAAGCGTCGCCTTCGGGAAAGGGCATCATTCTCACAAATATCCCGTGGGCCACAAAGCCCACAGTTTGAGAACCGTCAGCGGCGTCCCGATGGCGACCATCATTACCGCGGCCAGCGTGTATGATCAGAAGATCATTCTCCTGCTGCTCGATGAACTGATGGGTCGCTACCCCGATCTCCCGTTTGGTTACATCATTCTGGACAGGGGATATGACGCCGAGGAGATTCACCAGGAAATCTATGAACACTTCGGCATCATTCCAATCATCATCAGGAAGAAGATGGTTTATCCAGAGGGATTCACAAAAGACGGATTCCCACTTTGTCCTTGGGGTGTGCCCATGAAACCAAAGGGCATCGAATATGTCAGGGAAAGGACAAAATACGCCTGCTTCAAGGCGTGTCAGAAATCAGAGCAGATGCTTCCCCTATGTGATTATTTGAAAGAGCAGTCCCGCTTTGGGTACACATGCCACACGTACTTCTCCAGCGGGTATCGAAAATTTGGGCCGGCGTTACCGCACAATGCCATTTATCAAAAACTGAAACCCCTACGCACCGGGATCGAAAGAACCTTCGGCCTGGTGAAAGAAAACAGGTACCGCATGGAACAGACCAACTTTTACAAGGGCATTGACAACGTAACCATCCACGCCGTTGAACATGATATCGTCCTCACCCAGGACATTATCTTTGACTACCTCTCGACCGGGAAGAAAAGCCCGGTCCTAAAATTGGATTATTGAACAGGCTCAAA
>DFZO01000057.1 GCA_002383495.1 Syntrophaceae bacterium UBA4054
ATGAAGTCGCCAGAGGATGGGTGGGCTACTTTCGATTTGGCAATTGCACAAAAGCCCTGTCTACTGTCAAAAGATACTTGGTCTACAGGATGAGAATATATTTGCGCCGGAAACACCACTACCGCAGTTTTGGGTATAAGGCGTATCCGGACAGGTACTATTATCATTCCTTAGGCCTATACGAAGTTCCAACCAAGGCTCCTTGGGTACAAAGTGTGAAGGCATCCGGATGAAGATAATCGGAAAGCCGTATTCGGGAAAACCGAACGTACGGAATTGACGAGGGGGAGCTGGAGATAGAGCAATCAGCCACTACGCCAGCTCTCTACTCTACTGTAAGGTTGATTTTGACTGACAAGTGACTGTGAACCGGACAAGACAGAACAAGGGGTAACAACCTGAAAGTTGCTGCCCCTTGTCTTTGGAGTTTTCTGATAAAAGCTACTGATAGCTACCAAAGCCTGAAATTACGGGGGTCTTCACCCGTAAATCTGACTCCGTGAATGCAGGTTGAATCCTGTTCCCCCGGCCGGATTCAGTTCTTCCCCCGGGCGGCCACCTTGCCCCAGGAGTCCCTGAGTGCCACAATGCGATTGAAGACGGGCTTTCCGGGAGCGGAATCCTTCGCGTCCACGCAGAAGTAGCCGAGCCTTTCAAACTGATACCGGCTGCCGGGCGCCGCGTATTTCAGGCTTGATTCCGCGTAGCACACCGGTAGGATTTCCAGAGAACCGGGGTTCAGATATTCCATGTAGTTTTCGCTGATGCTTCCCGGGTCGGGTATCCGGAAGAGCCGGTCGTAGAGCCGCACTTCAACAGGCACGGCGTGCTCGGCCGACACCCAGTGGATCACGCCTTCCACCTTTCGCCCGTCGGGCGGCGGACCGCTGTGCGTATCCGGATCGTAGGTGCAGTGAAGCTCCGTGATCTCTCCGGTGCGTTCGTCCTTCACAAGGCTCTGATACTTGATCACGTATGCGTTTCGAAGACGGACCTCCCGCCCCGGACCGAGGCGCTTATATTTCTTCGGAGGGTTTTCGTCGAAGTCGTCGCGCTCGATGTAAAGGACCCGCGAGAAGGGAACCTTTCGCGTTCCCATGGCGGGATTCTGGGGATGGTTGGAGCACTCGAACTCTTCGACTTTACCCTCCGGATAATTATCGATGACCATCTTGAGAGGCATCAGGATGCCCATGGCCCTCGGGGCCCGCTCGTTGAGGTCTTCGCGGACACAGTGCTCCAGAAGCGACGCGTCCACGAGGTTGTCGTTCTTGGCCACACCGATGACGGCGCAGAAGTTCCGGATGGCCTCCGGCGTATAGCCTCGCCTTCGCATGCCGGCGACTGTGGGCATCCGTGGGTCGTCCCAGCCCGCCACGTGATTCCGCTCCACCAGTTCGATGAGCCGCCGCTTGCTGAGAACAGTATAGCTGACATTGAGGCGGGCGAACTCGATTTGCCGCGGGCGGCTGCCCGTGATGACCTGCTCCACGAACCAGTCGTAAAGCGGGCGGTTGTTTTCGAACTCCAGGGTGCAAATCGAATGGCTGATGTTCTCCAGGGCGTCGGAGAGGCAGTGGGCGAAGTCGTACATGGGATAGATGACCCAATTCGTGCCCGTCCTGAAATGCGGCTCCCGCTTGATGCGGTACATGATGGGGTCCCGCATGACGATGTTGGGGGAGGCTATGTCGATCTTGGCGCGCAGCACATGAGCCCCGTCTTCAAACTCTCCGGCCCTCATCCTTGAGAACAAATCCAGATTCTCTTCGACGGAACGATTCCGAAAGGGGCTCTCCCTTCCCGGCTCGGTGAAGCTTCCGCGGTATTCCCGTATCTCATCGGCATTCAGACTGCACACATAAGCCTTTCCCATCTTGATGATCTGAACGGCGAATTGGTAAAGCTCCTCGAAGTAATCGGAGGCGTAGTACAGGCGGTCGTTCCAGTCGAACCCCAGCCAATGCACATCGTGGATGATCGATTCCACGAACTCGAGCGATTCGCCCGCCGGGTCCGTGTCGTCCATCCGGAGATTGCAGGTCCCGCTGTATTGTGCGGCGAGACCGAAATTGAGGCAGACAGATTTGGCGTGCCCGATATGGATGTAGCCGTTCGGTTCCGGCGGAAAGCGGGTGGCGACGCGCCCCGCGTGTTTGTTTGTGCTGAAGTCGTCCTCTATGATTTCACGGATGAAATCCGTTGCAAGCGTGTTGTTCTCCTGTGTCATGTATTCATACTCCTTGTCAAAAAACTTGAGCCCCTGCGATCACCGGGCAATCACTTCCCGCAGATGACGGAGATCTCGATGGAGGCGTCCCGGGGCAGACGGGCGACCTGGACGGTCTCACGTGCGGGGAGAATGTCTCCGAAATACCGGTTGTATATCTCGTTGAACTTTCCGAATTGACCGAGATCTTTCATGAAGACCGTTGCCTTCAGAACGTTCTCGAGACCCATTCCGCCCGCCGCGACGACGGCCCGGATGTTTTCAAGGACCAGCGTGACCTCGGCCTCAAAATCACCTGTGAGCAGTTCGCCTGTTTCCGGATGGATGGGGATCATTCCGGAAACAAACAGCAGGCCGCCATGACGGATCGCCTGCGCGTAAGGACCAATGGCTTTCGGCGCATCGGGAGTGCTGACGATGGTTCTTTCTGATCCGGAATTCATAGCCTCTCCTTCTTCAATGATCGTTAGACCTCATAGCATTGTGCCCCGGCTGAGTCAAGTTTCCGGGGAATGAATCACGGCGACAGAAACTCCATGCTATTCCTGATCCGTGAATCGGTCGTAAATTCTTCTCCCTATTTCAAGGGCGCGGTCGATGAAATCGGGACCGTATTTTTTTCCTGTCCGTGTTCGAAAGGTTTCCCTTATTCTCTCTGTCGCTTCGATCCCCCGGGGGAAGTGTTTCATGAGAACTCCGATCTCCACGCGCCGGGAAATGACGATTGCCCAGAGCGTCTCGGTGAAATTGTCGGGGCCCCATCGGAACTTGTCGCCGTCGTAGAGGGCGTCGGAGAGCAGCTGGGCGGCGGGATGGTTCAGCGCCTGCGCCGGCTGGAAGGCCTCGTGATTCGCAATGGCCTGGATAATGGCTTCGGCCTCGCTTTCCTTCAGGTAGAGCGTTTTTAGGATCTCCCGGGCCGCCTCGGCGCCCCGGCGCGCGTGATCCGGCTCGGCCCTCCTGATGTCGTGGAGGATGCCGGCAAGATGGGCGAGAAAGACAAGGCGGTCCAGAGCTTCGCCTTCGGCCAGGCCGGATCCGTCGATGATAATGAGAGCCCCCGCGTCCCGGGCGACTTTGGTGATGTGCAGAATGCCGTGACCGGGGTAGTCCTCACGATCTTTGAGCAAAAGGAGGAGGCTTTGCGCGACAGGATTTTTTTCAAAGATGTGATGGGACCGCTCGACGGCTTCTTTCTTCTCAAGGTAAAAACGCGGGATTCCGACGGCCGTTGCGATCTGTTCGGTGATCTCCCGGAATTCGAGATATCGGCTGTCCTGAAAAGCGTTTTCTCCTGCCATGGCACCCATGAATGTTTTTAAATCCCCGCGTGCCGGTCTATATATCAGGAGATATCTGTGATTTCAATCATCCTTTCAAATAACGGGACCTTTGAATTTCGCCTGAAACCCGACAAATCGTCATTCCGGTGAAAACCGGAATCCAGTCATTTCAAAATGTTCTGGACCCCGGCTTCCGCCGGGGTGACAATAGAGGCAGATTTTCAAAGCGCTTTCAGTGGATAGCGAATAGTGACCGGTGGGAAGACATTCATTGTTTACATAATGCAGAGCCACCGGGGATGTCGAGGGCATACTATACAGGCGGGTTTTTTGACGGAGGGCTGGCCGGTGTCCAGTAATCGCATCCCCTGGAAGCCTCATGAAGGGCGTGGTCGACGAATCGTGCGAACCGCAGGCAGTTCTCCCGACGGACGTCGTTGTGATCGACGAAAAGACAAGTCTGGCATTCCTTGCCGGCACGCTGATCTGTTGTGGATTTGGTCCTATTCACTTTTTATCCTCTGTCTTTTGACCTTTCTTTTTTATCTCTTGCCTTTAGCCTTTAGCCCTTTGCCTTTCGCCTATTTTTTCAGCAACGACTGGACGACCCGCTCAAGATGGTTCAGGGTGTTGCATTCCTTCAGCACGTGGCAATAGGGCGTGTAGCGCTTCATCTCCGAGTCACCCGTGCCCCAGAAGGGCTTGGTTTCAGGGTTCAGCCAGATGAGCTTCTTGCATCGTTCGGAGATTATTTTGAGTATCCGCGTCTGCGGGTCGTTGTAGTTATTTCGTGCGTCCCCGAGAATCAACACGGTGGTCTTGTGGGTTACGGCGTCCATATACTGATCCTTGAAGTCGCGGAAGGAACGGTCGTAATCGGTCCGGGCCAGGAGAATCGGAAGATCGGTTCCCGCCTGTATTCTTGCGACGGCTTCGTCAACGGGATAGGCATCGAAGACATGGGTGACTTCCGTGAGATTGGAGCAGAAAATGAAGCTTCGGATGTGGATGATTTCCTTGTTGAGTCCGTACAGGAAAAGGAGGAGGAACCGCACAAGCCTGGACACGGAGCGGCTGATGTCGCAGATGGCGACGACATCGGGCCGCTCAATTTTGATCTTTTTCCACTTGGGATCGAATAGAAAGCCCTGGTAGGCGATGTTGTCCCGGAGGGTCTGCTTGAAATCAAGCTGGCCACGCCTGGACGGTTTTTTCCTGCGGGAATGAAGATCATTCAGCTTCTTGACCAGCCGCTGGATGATGTGCTGCATTTGCTGGTAGTAACGCTGCTCCAGGTTGGAGAGCTTCGTGTTTCTCAAATAGGTTTCCAGCATTTTATCGGCTTCCGAGCCGGAAAAAAGACGGTATTGATCCTCCACGTAGGCACGGACATTGTCATAGACGTAGTCCCGGGCCTCTTCGAGTCTCGCTGCTGTTGCGGAGGAAGAAGGGCTTCCCGACAGAAAAAGTTCCCGGATATCGCGGTCGAGTCCGTTGAGTCCCATGCGATCCAGAATCCGCATGACATAAAGACTTTTCTGGGTGTAAAACTGAATGGCATTGAGGTTCTCGGTGCGGGCCGCCTCTCTCATGGTGGTGATGAGCCCTGCCTGGTCCCCTTCGAGGAGCATCCGGGAAAGGGAAGACATTCCTTCCGCTGCTTCACGCCGGGGCGTATCCTCAGGATATTCAGGGAAGAAATCGAATGAGAAAAACCGGTCGAAACAATCCGAAAAGATCTCTTTTTCAGGAGCCGACTTGGCCAGGGCAGCCGCGAGAGAGTCCTTCAGCAGACGTCTTTCATCATAACCCACAAGCTGGACGGCGTGGGCTGCATCGAGGCTTTCCGATAGGGAAATCCGGACACCCGAGCCTCTCAGGGTGGAGATGAAATCTTCCAGAACGCGATCCATGCCCTCATCCTCCGGAAGCCCTTACGGCCTGGGTGGTCAAATGATGAAGCTGCTCTTCCACGATCCGGATATCCTCCTCAAACTTGATAAAGATATGAAGCGTTTCCCTCACGAGATCCGGATGAAGGTTGTCCGCGTGAAGAATGAGGAGGACACGGGCCCAGTCAATCGTCTCGCTTATGGAAGGAACTTTCTTGATATCCAGTTTCCGGACCTCCTGAATGAAGGTGACCAGTTGAAGCGTCAGACTTTTCGAGATGTCGGGGACGCGGATGTGGATGATGTCCCTTTCCAGCGCGGGGTCGGGGAAGGGGATGTAGAGATGCAGACAGCGCCTCTTGAGAGCTTCGCTCAGCTCCCGCGTATTGTTGCTCGTGAGAACCACGAAGGGCTTTGTCACGGAGTGGATGGTGCCGATTTCCGGTATGGAGACCTGGTAGTCGGAGAGAACCTCCAGCAGAAAGGCCTCGAACTCGTCGTCCGACTTGTCCACCTCGTCAATGAGGAGAACGGTGCCGTCCTTCTGCTGAAGCGCTTTCAGAAGCGGGCGGGGTTCAAGAAAGTGCCAGGAAAAGAAAATATCGTCGTACTGATGGAGCTTGTCGATGGACTGGGAAAAGCTGTCTTCCTTGTTGACTAGGTGATCCAGCTTGTCCCTCAGAAGCTGGGTATAAAGAAGCTGCTTGCCGTACTTCCACTCATAAAGAGCCTTTGATTCGTCCAGTCCCTCGTAGCACTGGAGCCTGATGAGCGGGAGATCGAGATAGGTTGCAATGGTCTTGGCGAGTTCCGTCTTGCCCACGCCCGCAGGCCCCTCGACCAGGATGGGCTTTCCGAGGTGGTAGGCCAGGAAGACGGTGGTCGCTGTCTGGCGGCTCGTGATGTAGCACGCCTCCCGGAATCCATCTTGAATGGCCGGGATGGATGCAAACTTCTCATCGTGCTTTGACGACATGTTTCAGTCCTTTCCGGAAAGGAGAGCCTCTCCGATCTTTTTTTGTTTGATGACGGCAATGTTGTTTGCCAGATTGATGATGCTCATAATGTCTTTTGTCAGGTCCTTCAGCTTTTGGTCTTCCTTTATCTCCGCCGAAACCATGAGGCGGTTCAGGCGGGATTGGAAGTCCCGGGCCAGCGGCCGAAAAGAGAGCAGGAGAGGAAGGAATACCGGCTTGTTTTTTTCGCTGTCGAGTATTCCTGCTGCCTCGTAGACAATGGCTCTCAAGGCGTGGAGCAGGGATTCGAGACCGCCCAGTTCCGTTTTCAGTTCGTCCGAAGGCGCGGGGCCGGTTTCTCTCATCGCCGAGATCACCATCTCCATCTGAACCTTCATGGCGCCGATGGCAGGTCCCGCGAGTAAAACATCTTCTACCTCGCGGAAAGGCATGACCATCGCCGGGTAGGCCGTGCCTCTATCCCCGAGAACAGATGCCTCCGCGACTTCACAATGATCAAGCAGGATGCCGCAGTGGGGAGACGGCCTCAGAATATTGAGTTTCATCGATTCCGTGATGGAAAGCCCCGGCGCCTCTCTCGGCACGAGAAAGGCCGTGAACGCTTTCTTCCCATCGGATTCGCCGGTCACGGCTATGACGATGAATAGACCGGCGATGGGTCCGTTCGTGAGGAAAGTTTTTTCTCCCTGCAGGACGGCACGGCCGTTCCGGAATGACGCGAAGGACTTCAAATGCCTCGGATGAGCGCCCACGCCGGGTTCGGAAACGGCGAAACACGCCGTCAAAGCGCCCCTGGCTAACTCCGGCAGATATTGATTTTTTTGCTGCTCGTTGCCAAAACGGAGAATGAAAAAACGGGAGACCACCTGATGAATCATCCAAGAGAGAGCGAGACCGAGGTTGTGGCCGTTTTCCACGAGACTTTCGCCCGCCGCCGTGATCGAGAGATAACCCCCCCCGAGACCTCCGAAGGCGCGGGGAATGGCGATGCCCAGCCATTTTCCGTCAGCCATTTTACGCCAGATATCGAGGGGAAAATCATTCAGGCGGCTCAAATCCGGTTGGGGAGCGATTTCTTTCTTCGCGAACCGGGCGGCGGATTTCTGAAGGGCAATGATTTTAGCGTTCAGTGCTGCCATTCTATCATTTACCGCTGTTAAATTTCTTGAAGAAGCTGTGGAGGACACTTTTGAATGTTTCGATCTCCCCGGATGAAAAACCTTTTTTCACCTCTTCGTTGACCCTCCGGATCACAACCTTTGCCTTGTTTGCTTCTTCCTGCCCCCTGGGCGTGATGAAGATGTGAGACAGGCGACGGTCGCTCGGGCTTGAATTTCGAGTGACGAAACCGGATTTTTCCATCCGGTCGATGAGTCCCGTGATCGTGGAATTGTCCAGGTTCATAATCTGGCTCAGCTCGGTCATGGTGCGGCCATCCTGCTGTCTCAGAAGGAATAGAATGCCCGCTTGGGTGATGGTGACCTTGACGCTGTCCGCCACAAGATTGCCGTTAAGATACGTCCGGAGTTTCTGCTGGGCGGTAAATAAGAGATAAATCAGTCTGTCATCTGTCGTCATCTCAGCGCTCTCTATTGTTTGGTATGCACATATTTGGCATGCCAAATATGTTTTGTCAAGAAAATTCTTGAATAAAAATCTTGACTCCCCTCCGCCAATCATAATAGAAAAATAGCGGATTTATCCATTCCCGGCGCTACCTGCCCGAACCTTCTCATTGGTTGAGAGGGAGAAGAGGAGGAAAAATTGATTCCCCGCTATTCAAGAGAAAAAATGGCTGCTCTCTGGAGCCCCGAAAAGAGGTTCCAGGTATGGCTAGATATTGAGATCCTGGCCTGTGAAGCCCTCGCGGCCGGAGGGGTGATTCTAAAGAAATCGCTGAACAACATAAAACGGAACGCCCGGTTTGATGTCGCCCGGATCGAAGCGATAGAAAAAACCGTGAAACACGACGTGATCGCTTTTCTGACCTGCGTGGGTGAGCGGGTGGGGGAGGATTCCCGTTATATCCACATGGGGCTCACGTCGTCGGATATCCTGGATACCTCTCTCGCTGTTCTGTTGAAGGAGGCATCGGATATTCTGATAGAGGATGTCGATAAGCTGCTGCTTGTTTTGAAGAAAAAAGCCCTGCGGCACAAGCGCACCCTCATGATCGGGCGCTCTCACGGCATTCACGCGGAGCCCGTGACCTTCGGGCTGAAGATGGCCCTCTGGTATCAGGAGATGGAACGAAACAGGGCCAGGATGCTTCGAGCGAAAGAGATCATAAGTTACGGGAAGATATCGGGTGCCGTCGGGACCTTTGCTTTCATCGATCCCCGGGTTGAGGTCTACGTTTGCAAAAAGCTGGGACTGAGGCCCGCGCCTGCTTCGACACAGGTCATCCAGAGGGACAGACATGCCGAGTATTTTTCTCACCTCGCCGTGGTTGCCTCATCCATTGACAAGTTTGCCACGGAGATCCGTCATCTTCAGCGGACAGAGGTCCGGGAGGCGGAAGAATATTTCACGCCGGGACAGAAGGGATCATCGGCCATGCCCCACAAACGGAATCCCGTTCTGTCGGAAAATCTGTCCGGACTGGCCCGTCTCGTCCGATCCTATGCCGCGGCCGCGCTGGAGGACGTGCCGCTGTGGCATGAACGGGACATCAGCCATTCATCCGTGGAGAGAGTCATCGCGCCGGACGCCACGATTCTTCTGGATTTCATGCTGGGTCGCTTCACGGGGCTGGTGGAAAATCTGATCGTCTATCCTGAAAGAATGCGGGACAATTTGAACCTGACCCGCGGCCTGATTTTCTCCCAGATGGTGCTCCTGAAGCTGATTGAAAAAGGCGTATCGAGGGAGGAGGCCTATGCTCTGGTCCAGAGAAACGCCATGCAGACGTGGAAAGGGGAAGGGGATTTCAAGGCCCTGCTTCTGAAGGACAGGGACGTGCGGAAGCACCTGGCGAAAGCGGATCTGGATGAGTCCTTCCGCGTTGAGAATTTCCTGGGGCAGGTGGATTACATATTTGACCGGGTTTTCGGGGCGACGACTCTGAATACGTGAAGCCTCTTGAGAAGAACCTCACCGATGGTTGACTGGAGAAGAAGAATGAAAAAATCTCTCGGGGTTATGTTCCTGGCTTTGGCGGTCCTCTCTTTTTCGGGATGCGCCCGGAGCGGTATTGAAAGCTATGTCGACATGGCGAAAGAAAAAGGCGGCATTTCGAAGGAATATCTCACGGTGCTCAATAAGTGGACGAGGGATCAAATCATCTACTCGCAATTCGAGACAAAAGTTCGCATCGCAGTGACCTACAAGAGCAGGGAATTCCGGGACGCTTATGCCAGGGAGTATTCGCGAATCTATCTCCTGACGCAGCCCGAAGAAAAAAAGAGAATGGACGCGCTGGCTGGACTGGAAGCGGATGCCATGGAGTTTTTCTTCTATGCCTATATCCCGGAAAAAACCCAAAACGATTTTGCAAAGCAGGATTCCATCTGGACCATTTTTCTCATGGACGACAGGGGAGAAAAGCTCTATCCAATTGAGATTCGCCAGATGGAGAAGGTGACGCCGGTGGTGGAAGAATTCTATCCCTATGGAAACCCCTATTACGGAAACTATTACACCCTGAAGTTCAAGCACCCTGCCGCGGGAGGGAGAACCCCGTCCGGCATGAAGCTCGTCTTTGCCAGCGTGCTGGGACGGATCGAGCATGAGTGGAAAAACGAATAAAATGGTATCAGACCGTCCTGCCGGAAGTCGCTACCGAAATTCCGGTCGTTCGTATCTTGAGATGATGGTGTCACGAAGCCCGTTCCGGTCGTCTCTCTCCGGATAATCCAGGTTGTAGTGAAGGCCGCGGCTTTCCTTCCTCATCATGGCGCAGCGGATGATGAGACTGGCCACGGTGGCGATGTTGCGGAGTTCCAGAAGATCGCGGGTGATCATGTAGTTCCAGTAGTATTCATGGATTTCCTCGCAGATGATGTCCATTCGCTTTTTCGCCCGTTCGAGACGTTTGTCCGATCTCACGATTCCCACGTAGTTCCACATGCAGCGCCGGATTTCCTCCCAGTCGTTCGTGACCACGACGGATTCATCGCTCTCCCGCGCTTCCTTCGGGTCCCAGGATGGAATGGCAAGGGGCTCGTCTTTGCAGCCCGGAAGCAGCTCCGACATTTTCAGAAACGAACGGTGGGCGAAAACGACGGCTTCGAGGAGCGAGTTGCTGGCGAGGCGGTTGGCGCCGTGAAGGCCCGAACAGGAGACCTCCCCGCAGGCAAAAAGCCTCTCGATATCCGTTTCACCGTAAGGGCTCACGGCCACCCCGCCGCAGATGTAATGGGCCGCCGGGACAACCGGGACGGGCTCTCTGGCCATGTCGATTCCGAACTTGAGACATTCGTTGTATATATTGGGGAAACGGCGAATCGTAAAATCTCTGTCCCGGTGGGTCATATCGAGGAGCACATACTCGTCGCCCGATTTTTTCAGTTCCGCGTCGATGGCCCGGGCCACGATGTCTCTTGGGGCGAGGTTTTTGAGGGGATGATATTTCTCCATGAAGGTTGATCCGCTTTTCAAGCGAAGAACCGCGCCTTCACCCCGGACGGCCTCGCTGATGAGAAACGATCTCGCGTCAGGATGGTACAGACAGGTGGGATGAAACTGGATGAACTCCATATTCGCGATTTGTGCGCCGGCCCGGTATGCCATCGCGATGCCGTCGCCGGTCGCGATATCCGGATTGGAGGTGATGAGATAGACCTTCCCGGCTCCGCCCGTGGCGAGGACGGTGAATTTCGCCCGGAACGTAAGGATCTGTTTGCGGACGATGTCAAAGGCATAGACCCCGAGGCAGCGGTCGGGTTTCATCTTTTTCCCCATGACGTTGGAATTCATGATGAGATCGATGCCGATAAAGTTTTCAAAAATCCGGATGTTTTTTTTTGAGGCGGCTTTTTCGATGAGCGCCCTCTCGATCTCCTGGCCCGTCCGATCCCCGGCGTGAAGAACGCGTCTCCGGGAGTGTCCGCCCTCCCGGCCGAGATCGTAAAGGGTTCCCCCGCTGTTCTCAGCCTTCGTGAACGATACCCCCCAGTCGATCAGTTCCTCGATTCTCCTGGGGCCTTCCGTGACCACGAAACGGACGACGTCTTCCCTGCAGAGGCCGGCCCCGCACTCCAGGGTATCGCTGATGTGGGATTCAAAGCTGTCATGAATGTCCGTCACGGCTGCTATTCCGCCCTGGGCGTAGTTGGTGCTCGATTCCATCTCTTCTTTTTTCGTGATGACGGCAACCGTTCCCAGGTCGGCGGCCTTGATGGCCAGCGAGAGCCCCGCAATTCCGCTTCCGATGATCAGAAAATCCGTTTTGATTTCCATGAGCTGTTTTTCTCCGATGCCAGTGTCGCGTCTCGTAAATTCATTTAATAGGTGTCATTTCGAGCACAGCGAGAAATCCTTGTCCCGACTGAAAGGAGGGATCTTTGAGATTCCTCACATACGTTTTGAATGACAAAGGAATAGTGAAAGATATCTCCCGACGGTCGATATGACAATTATTTTTAAGACACCACACTCGGACGTCCTATATATACTTTTCCCCCTTTTGTGAAAAGAAAAAACGTGCTAAGAAAAAATCATGCTTGTACTGGCCATAGAATCATCCTGCGATGAAACGGCGGCAAGTGTCGTTCGGGACGGCCGCCTTATTTTATCCAGCGTTATCGCCTCTCAAATCGACGTTCACAGCCGATACGGCGGCGTCGTGCCTGAAATAGCGTCGCGAAAGCACATGGAAGCCATTGTTCCGGTCATCCTTCAGGCCTTGGACGACGCCCGCGTCTCGCTGGATGACATCGAAGGCGTGGCCGTGACAAGAGGACCCGGTCTGGTCGGCTCTCTTCTCGTGGGGCTGCAGGCCGCGAAATCTTTGGCTTTCGCGAGGGAACTTCCCTTTGTCGGTGTAAACCACCTCGAAGGGCACGTGGCGTCGATATTCCTCCATGAACGGCACCCCGATTTTCCCTTCGTGGCGCTGGTTGTTTCGGGCGGGCACACGAACATATACCGGGTCAGCGATTTTGGAAGCTTCAAAACACTCGGCCAGACTCGTGATGACGCCGCGGGAGAGGCCTTTGACAAGGCGGCGAAGCTTCTGGACATCGGTTATCCGGGCGGCGTGGTGATCGATCGATTGGCAAAAAACGGCGATACGGGGAAAATCCCCTTTCCACGTTCGATGAAGAACAGCCTGGATTTCAGTTTCAGCGGCTTGAAAACGTCTCTTTTGAGCTACACAAAGAAAAGGACAACACCCATTGAACAGAACGAGATACCGGATATCGTGGCGAGTTATCAGGAGGCCATCGTGGATGTTCTGGTGGGGAAGACATTGAGGGCGGCCGAGATATCCGGTACAGCCCGGGTGGTGGTCGTGGGCGGTGTCGCCGCGAACAGCAGGCTGCGATATCGCTTTCACGATGACGCCGCGAAAAAGGGGATCGAGGTCTTCATCCCGCCGATCAGCCTGTGCACGGATAACGCGGCCATGATCGCCGTTGTGGGGGATCATCGACTGAGCAGGGGAGAAAGGGACGGGTTTGACCTGAACGCGCTCTCCCGCTGGCCGCTCGCGTTCAGACAGGAAGATGAGAAGTTTGGAAGTTGAGAAGATGGGAACAGGTCCAATAGCCTGTTTCCCTTCGCGCTTGCCTTGATTCGGGGACCCGATTTGTGAAGAGAAAGCTGCGGGAGTTTTATGTGAGGTTCATCAGCCTCAAGGGGGACCCGCGAAAGATCGCCATGGGCATGGCCATCGGTGTCTTTATCGGGGTGACGCCGACGATTCCCTTTCATACCATCATCATCATTTTCCTGACCATGCTCTTCCGTCAGAATCTGACGGCGGCCATGCTCGGCGCCTTGATCATGAATCCCATCACGATCCCCCTTTTCTATTTCGTGGAATACGAGATCGGGAAGCTTGTTCTGGGCTCGCAGCATCTGGAGATCGTTCTGCGCGCTTACAGTGTGGACGAGCTCATGGCGGCAGGATGGCATATTTTTTACCCGCTTCAGATAGGCGGGATCCTCCTGGCGCCTGTCTTTGCCCTTCCGGCCTATTTCATAACACACAAGTCCGTTCTGGCTGTCAGGAAAAAAAATGAGAGAGACAGCGACACCGAAAGACCTTCTCAAGAAGTATGGCGTACGCCCTCGTAAGAGGCTCGGCCAGAACTTCCTCATGGATATCCATGCGATCGATAAGATTGTCAGGATCGCCGGAATCACGGGCGAAGATACGGTCGTCGAGATCGGCGCCGGTCTCGGGGTCATGACGGCGCGCATCGCAGGAAAGGCCGGCCGGGTTATTGCTCTGGAGATCGATGGAAGCATGGTCACCATTTTGAAGGAAGAGCTGAAAGATTTCGAAAACGTGAACATCCTTGAAACGGATGTTTTGCGTTATGACTTTTCCTCACCTCTGCGGCAGGACGGGTTGGCTTTTCCTACCGGCAGGATCAAGATCATCGGAAACATCCCTTACAACATCTCATCGCCGATCCTGTTTCATCTCCTGGATTACAGGACCCACATCGATTCCATGGTCCTGATGCTTCAGAAGGAAGTAGCGGATAGGATCAGCGCTTCACCGGGGACAAAGGCCTACGGGACCCTTTCGGTTATCCTTTCCATGTATTTTGAGACATCCAGAGAATTCAGCGTTCCGGCGGGTTGTTTTTATCCTCCACCCAGGGTCGATTCCGCTGTGATCCGGATGGCCGTTCGTGAAAATCCGTGTATTTCCTTGGAAAGCGGGTCTTTTTTCCAGCAGGTGGTCAGGGCCGCCTTCGGAAAGAGAAGAAAAACATTGATCAATAATCTCAGATATTCCCCGATTTTGACGCGATTCCCCGGGGGGGACATTGCCGCGGTTCTCGACAGGCTGGGCATAGACGGCAGGAGGAGGGGGGAGACTCTCACCGTTGAGGAATTCGGCCGGCTGAGCAACGCGCTTTTTTTCAAATAAATACCTTGACAGGAATGATCTCTTTTGATACGAAAATCGCCGACCGCCTGGATCCAGGAGTGGACTGGGACGGTGGGATAAAAAAGTTGTAGCGGGTAAAGCGACTATTTTAAGCCTGCCGTTTCAGACGACGGGCTTTTTTTATGGAGCGTGACCTGTGAAAATAATAGAATCCGTCAGAGAAATGCAGCAGTATTCAGAATCTCTCAGGAACAAGGGGAAGCGGATCGCCTTTGTCCCGACCATGGGCTTTCTTCACCAGGGACATCTGAGCCTCATGATCGAAGGACGGAAACGCGGGGACTGCCTGGTAACCAGTATCTATGTGAACCCGACCCAGTTCGGTCCGAAGGAGGACCTCGCGAAATATCCCCGGAATTTTGAAATGGACAGGAAACTTTGCGATGGTGTGGGGGTTGACGTGATCTTTTTTCCCCCGGACCGCGAGGTGTATCCGGAGCATTACCAGACCTATGTGACCGTCGAAGAAGTCACGCAGAACCTTTGCGGTCTCTCGCGACCCGGCCATTTTCAGGGCGTGGCGACGGTCTGTGCGAAGCTGTTCAACATGGTGAAACCGCATGTCTCCATTTTCGGCAAGAAGGATTTTCAGCAGCTCGTGGTGATCAAGCGGATGGTCGCCGAACTGAACATGGACCTGGAAATCGTCGGGATGACCACGGTGCGCGAAGCGGACGGGCTTGCCATGAGTTCGCGAAACACCTACCTGAAAGCCGAGGAAAGGGAGTCCGCGCTGAGCTTGAGCCGATCCTTGAAGCGCGCGAAAAATCTTTATGACGGCGGGGAGCGGGATGCCGGAAGGATCATCGCTGAAGCGAAGAAGCTCATAGGAAGTTTTCCACATGCAACCATAGACTATGTTCATATCTGCGACACGACAACCATGAAAGATGTGAAGCGCCTGGAGGGTGAATGCGTGATGGCGCTGGCCGTCCGGGTCGGTGTCGCGAGACTGATCGATAATCATGTGTTCGGCGAACCGCTGGATATATAGAGGCGAAAGACAAAAGGTGAAGGGCGAAGGGCTAAGGGCTAAGGGCTAAGGGCTAAGGGCAATAGGATAGAGGCAGGGGGAATTCAAATGCAGCGTTTCATGCTCAAATCGAAAATTCACAGAGTCCGGGTAACCGATGCGAATCTCGATTATGAGGGGAGCATCACGATCGATGAAAACCTCATAAAAGCCGCGGACATCATTCCTTATGAACAGGTGGATATCTACAACGTTTCAAACGGCGAGCGGTTTTCGACCTATGTGATCCGGGGAAAGAGAAACTCCGGTGTTATCTGCCTCAACGGCGCTGCTGCGAGGAAGGTTTCGAAAGGGGATGTCATCATCATCGCCAGTTATGTTGCTGTTGATGATAGAGATGCGGGGAAGTGGATGCCGAAATGTGTTTATGTGGATGATAGAAACAGGCAGAAGCCGGCGAAAGGCAAAAGGGTGAAGGCAAAGGGCTGAAGGCAAAAAAAATGGAATACGGCCATGAAGGCAAAAGGGCGGGGCGCAGCGCGTATCCCGTCCTTTTTATTTGAAATAATTATTGAAAAGGAGTCTGTTTTTTGTTAAAGGTACAGGCACTTTTTCGCTTGATGGATTGCTTCAAAATCAGGTCAGAATGCGGAGAAAGATAAAGAACATATTTTTGACCGGTCTTGCCGTCGTTGTGCCCATCGGCGTGACGGTCTATATTCTCTTCTTTCTGATTGCCATGATGGACGGTTTTCTCGCCATCATTCCAGCGGCGATTTACCCTGATAGACTTCTCGGATTCCACGTGCCCGGGCTGGGTGTCATTTTTACGTTTATATTGATCTTTCTTGTCGGATTGATCACCAAGAGCTGGATCGGCAATAAACTCGTAGGTATAGGGGAAAAGTTTTTCAGCAGGATCCCCGTTGTACGGAGCCTTTATCAGGGCACGAAGCAGCTGGTGGACGCCCTGTTCACGGCAAAAGCGGGAAGTTTTAAGAAGGTTGTATTGTTCGAGTACCCGCGAAAGGGCATTTATACGGTTGGTTTTGTGACGGGCCGCGTGAGAGGCGAGCTTCAGGAGAAGGCGGGAGAAACATATTTAAATGTTTTTGTACCGACGACACCGAACCCCACGTCGGGTTATTACCTCATGGTGCCGGAGCAGGATGTCATCAACACGGAAATGACCGTTGAGGAAGCTTTCAAGCTGGTTATATCCGGGGGGCTGGTTGTTCCAGGGGATAAAGCAAAAACGTGAAGCGATAAAAGCCATCAAGGAGGAGAGATCGGATCTGTTCCGGCGAATGGTTTTTCCAGAAAAAAATGAGTGCCAAAAAAAAGAGAAGGAGAGCAAACATGCTGATTACGTCTGAGTCGATTAAGGTGGGACATCCGGATACAGTCGCCGATTACATCGCGGCGAATATCATTGCAGCCATCATTGAGGAGGAAAAGAAGAATGGGATGACGGTTGACACCATGCCCCACTGCGGTATTGAGTGCTTTGTAGGCAAGGGTTTCTGTGTCGTCGGCGGGGAGATATCCACGAGGGTCTGGGTGGATGTGGAGAAGATCGTGCGTCAAACGGTTCTGGACCTTGGATATAATGATTACGCCTTGGGCCTCGACGGGGCGTCCATGGGGATCCTGAATGCCATTATTCCCCAGTCTCCGGACATTAACATAGGGACACGGGCCGATCTGGGAAAGTACAAGGAAATCGGCGCGGGCGATCAGGGCATCATGTACGGATACGCCTGTGATGAGACACCGGAACTGCTGCCCCTTCCTTTTGTTCTAGTGAACAAGATGATGAGGGCCTTTGAGTATTGCGGGATACCCTACATCGCGCCCGACGGAAAGGGCCAGGTATCCGTGGAATATGATGAAAAGAACAACCCCCTCAGAGTGGCAAAGGTCCTCATGTCCAATGCTGTGGATTACCGCTGTGAACCGAAAGGTGGCCGCAAGGCCATCGAGAAGGAGGCGAAACGGATTGCCTTTGAGAGTCTGGGCAAATGGGTGGACAAGAAAACGGAGTTTCTTTTCAACCCCACCGGTGAATGGCGGGCCGTCTATTCCTGCAGTTCCGCCGATTCCGGTGTGACCGGCCGCAAGCTGGTGGTGCAATTCTATGGCGGCTATCCCGGAGCGCAGGTCGGAGGGGGTTCTGTCGTCAACAAATCACCTGAAAAGGTCGATTGCGGAGCCGCCTTCGGCGCCCGTTACGCCGCCAAGAACATCGTGGCCGCCAGACTGGCCAGAAGGTGTTCCATTCAATTGTCTTACGCCATCGGTGTCGCGAAACCCATGTCCATTTACGTCAATACCTTCGGCACGGGTGTGATGACCGACGAGAAGCTGGCGAAGCTCATCGAGAAGGTTTTCGATCTCACCCCGCGGGGGATGATTGAGCGCTTCAATCTCCTCAGCGGCGACATCTATCGGAGAATTCCCAGGACGCTCTTTATGGACAAGTACCCTTGGGAGAAGACGGATATGGTGAAAGCGTTGAAACAGGCCGCGGGGCGATAGGCCGGTCCGTCCTGATACAACCGCGAAACGTTCAAGGGAGGCGCCCGCCTCCCTTTACAATCATGGGTGGAGAGTAAAAATGGATTACGACATCAAAGATATTCGCCTTGCCGAGGAAGGAAGGTTGAGTGTCGAATGGGCCAACAGAAGCATGCCCGTTCTGAATATCATCAAGGCGAGATTCGCGAAAGAAAAGCCCCTGAAGGGCGTGAGGTTGGGCATCTGTCTCCACGTGACCACGGAGACGGCCAGCCTCATGGATACGCTCAAAGCCGGCGGGGCGGACCTAGCCGTGTGCGCCTCCAATCCACTGAGCACGCAGGACTACGTGTCTGCCTATCTCGTGAAAGACCTGGGGGTCCCGGTTTATGCCATTAAAGGAGAGGACACGGATACCTATTACCGGCACATTCATGCCGTCCTGGACAGAAAACCCATGATGACCATGGATGACGGCGCGGACCTCGTATCCACGATTCACTCCAAACGCCAGGACCTGATCGGGGAGATCATCGGCGGGACGGAGGAGACAACGACAGGCGTGATCCGGCTCAAGGCCATGGCGGAAAAGGGCGTCTTGCGGTTCCCCCTGATCGCTGTGAATGATGCCATGACCAAGCACATGTTCGATAACCGCTACGGAACAGGGCAGAGCACCCTGGATGGTATCATCCGGGCGACCAACCGGCTTGTGGCGGGCGCCGTTTTCGTGGTTTGCGGCTACGGCTGGTGTTCCAAGGGTCTCGCCATGCGGGCGGAAGGCATGGGCGCGAATGTCGTCGTCACCGAGGTGGATCCCCTCCGTGCCTTGGAAGCTGTCATGGACGGTCACAGGGTGATGCCGATTGGGGAGGCGGCTGAGATCGGCGACTTCTTCTGCACCCTCACCGGCGATGTCAACGTGATTCGCAAGGAGCATTTCTTGAAAATGAAGGACGGGGCCATTGTATGCAATTCAGGCCATTTCAACGTCGAGCTGGATATCCCGGGCCTGACGGAAATATCCGTCGGGAAGAGAAGACTCAGAACCCACATCGATGAATACGCGCTGGCCGACGGAAAGAAAGTCTATATCCTGGCAGAGGGAAGGCTGGTCAACCTGGCGGCCGCTGAAGGACATCCGTCAAGTGTCATGGATATGAGTTTCGCGAATCAGGCCCTCGCCGCGGAATACCTGGTGAAAAACGGAAGAAACCTTGAAAATATTGTTTACAGCGTTCCGGGAGATATTGACAGGGAAATCGCCCGACTGAAGCTGGAGAGCATGGGCATCCGTATAGATACCCTGACGGAAGAGCAGAAAAAGTACCTCACCTCCTGGGAGATGGGCACTTAGAAAAGGCTAAAGGCGCAGGGCTAAAGGCTAAAGGGAGAGTCATCTTAAATTCTGATTTTTTACCTTAGCCCTTTGCCTTTTGCCCTTAGCCTTGGTACTTACGTCCTCACCCGCGAGAACATGACGGCCGCGGCGGCGGCGAAAAGGATGTTCGCCGACCACGCTGCCAGAAGCGGGGGAAGGGTCAGAGAGCGGCCCAGGGTGAGCGTGAAGGCATAGACAATCCAGTAGGAAAACCCGATCACGATTCCAACCCCGATACTGGCGGCGACCCCGCCGCTCCTTTCTGATCTCAGGGAAAACGAAATCCCGATCACGGCAAGAATGAGACTCACAATAGAAAAGGCGATCTTCCCGTACATATCCACCATGTATCTTGAAGCGTCGTGACCTTCCGAAATGAGTTTCCGGATATAGTCTCTCAATTCCACATAACCCATCTCATCCGTGTCCTTCTGAACAATCTTGAAGTCCGATGGCTTTTCAGGGAGATCAATCATTTTTGATGGAGCCCTTTCCATCACGGGAAACGTTCCCGGAGGGAGATTCGTCGTCAGAACATCCTGAAAGAGCCAATGGCCGTCTTTCCAGGTTGCCTCTTTCGCATCGACCCTCATCGACAGATTGAAGCCCGGGTCAAAATAATAAATGGTGATTCCCTTCAGGGTGTTCGTGGCCGATTCAAACAAACCAAAATTGTAGACTGCATTGCGTGACCGATACCAGAGTTGATTCTGCTTGAAGAATCCCAGTTTCTGCTGTTTCTTCACTTCCACGAATTCAATATACTTTGCCTTCTGGTTGGCATGGGGCGTGATGAATTCGTTGAAAAGAAAAGAGAGGACACAGACGATACCCGCAAGGACGAAAACGGGAAGGGAAATCCTGTAAAGGCTCAAACCATTGGATTTCATGGCGACGATTTCATGATGCCGGGACAGCGTTCCAAACGTCAGGAGCGTTGACAGAAGAACGGCCACGGGAAGGGTGTGCGAGATGATCTGCGGAATGCCGTATGCAAAATGCGCTGCGATCTGGTAAAACGTTGCGTGGTTGCTCAGGAACATCCGGATTCTGCCGAAAAAGTCGATGATGAGGTACAGAAGCGCGAAGGAGATCATCATGAGAAGAAAGATCTTGATGAATTCCCGAGATATGTATCTGTCCAGTATGGTCATGGACGTTTCCTCCGCCACATGTCCGCGATTCTATCAACCCAAACATGGGGGATCAGGTCCGGAAGATGTTTTTCCTTTGCGGCCATAAAGAACAGATACGTACCCAGAGAACCCATAAGGATATTGGGAGCCCAGACTGCAATGACAGGGGGAAGTTTTCCTGTTTCGCCGAGGGCTTCTCCGGCCAGCTGAAGGGTGTAGTAAATGGTGACGACGAAAAGTCCGACGGTGAATCCCCGGGATTTGCCTGATCTTCTGGATACGATGCCGAGGGGGATACCGATGATGGCGAAGACAAGGCAGGAAAGAGGAATGGAAAATTTCTTGTTCAGTTCAATGATCATGTCACGGCGGGCTGCGTCATCGATGCCCCCTTTCCGCATATTCTCGAGCAGTTCCCTGATGGTCATGTCCACGCTCCCCTTGGAGGTCGATTTCGCCGATTCCGACAGGGCCGTACCCATGTCCAGAAGAACATCGTAGGAACCAAAATCCGTTTTCTTGTATGTCTTCAGGCCGGACTCCACCGAGTGGATGCTCCCGCGTTCAAGCCTCAAAATAACCTTCATCGACTTCAGATCGGAGCGGAGGTATCCCTTGGGGGCGATGATGGTCGTGGGTTCCTTGACGAGACGCGTATCGTTGACCATGACCCCTTCCATGAAATCGCCTTCCAGGGGGATCCTGTCGGCGTAAATAACCAGTCCCTTGAAGTCATCATTGAAAACCTTCTCCTTGATGCCGATGCTGGCCTTCTGTTTTACGATTTCAAAGAGGAGATTTTTCATGGCGAAGTTGCTGAGGGGCGCCAGAAGACCGATGGTCAGAGAGAAGACAAAAGCCAGAACGGACATGAAAGCGATGGGAACAAAAAGTTGATAAAGACTGACGCCGGAAGATTTCATGACCGTAATCTCGTTGTCGCCGGAGAGTCGTCCGAGACCGATCAGTATGGCAATCAAAAGCGAAATGGGGATCGTGAAGATCAGGAAAGCGTGCATGGTGAACAGAATCATTTTCAGGATCGAAATGAAAAGAACACCCTTGTTCACCATGAGATCCATGATCTGAAGAATTTTCCCGATGATGAGGACAAAGGTGAAGACCAGAAGGGTCATGAAAAAAGGGAAAGAAATTTCCCGCAGGATATATTTGTTGATGATCGTATTCATGGAACCTTTCATCCCTTGATGCGGTCTTTCATAGCACAGTCCGGGCATGTGTGTAAATGAACTAATGATTGAAGTCGGTTCTCAATTCTGTTAAAGAATACAGATAGATTCGCAGAGAATGTTATAAAGGACAAACAACCCATGATTGATCTTCATACCCATTCGATTTTCAGCGATGGAGAGTTGATTCCTGCCGAACTGGCCAGAAGGGCCGCAGCCGCGGGTTACAGGGCCATTGCCATCACCGACCACGGAGACGCGTCGAATATAGATTTTATTATACCCCGGATGGTTCAGGCTTGCGGGAAACTGTCGAGGGGTTTTTCGATTGACGTTATTCCAGGCATAGAGCTGACCCATATTCCCCCGGAATATATTCATGAACTGGCTGTCGAGAGCAGGCGTCTGGGGGCAAAAATCATCGTTGTTCACGGGGAAACGATCGTCGAACCCGTGGCTCCGGGAACGAACAGGGCCGCCTTGAACGCTCCCGTTGATATCCTGGCGCACCCGGGTCTGATCACGGAGCCGGAGGCGAAACTGGCAGCGAAGAAGGGCATCTTTCTTGAAATCTCCGCGAGAAAGGGGCACAGCCTCACGAACGGCCATGTTGTAAGGGTCTCTCGCATGTTCAACACGGGATTGGTATTGAATACGGACAGCCACGCTCCCGGGGATCTGGTGAACGCGGAAACAGCATGGAAGATCGCTTCGGGAGCCGGCATGACGGGGAGCGAGATCAAAGCCATGTTCAGAAACTCGAGGACCCTTCTTAGAAAAGCAAAAGCGGGGAAACGGAGCTCGTGATTTGGGTCCGGCGGACCGCAGAGCCGGCGTGGGGAAAAAGATCGAAAAACGGGACGGGAGGTGACATCCCATGTCCCGATGGTTGTCATATGAAAGCTGTTTTTATTTCGGATGTGCACCTGAGAAGTGAGAAAGATTTGAGATATCAGCGCGTGCTGGGCTTTCTCAATCGGCTCAGGGGCGAAGTCGACGATTTGTTTATCGCGGGGGATTTTTTTGACTTCTGGTTCTGCAGAAACGGAGATATCTATCCTCCCTTTCAAAAAGTCGTCGGCAAGCTATGGGAGCTCAGAGACAGCGGCACCAGACTTCACATCTTTGAGGGGAACCACGATTTTTCCATGGGATCCTGGTTTTTTGAAAAAAACGGTGTGGATGTTTTCCCGGAATGGGCTGAGTTCGCCCTGGATGGCGAGAGAATCCTGATCTCTCACGGAGATACCGTGGACATCTCAAATGTCCGATACATGATGCTGCGAAAAATTCTCCGATCCAGGGCTTTCTGCCGGCTCGAATCGATGATACCATCGAAAGTCATCTGGAAGATAGCCGCCTTAAGCTCAAGCGTCAGCAAGGGCCTGACCATTGAATCGAAGGAGATCCTTGTAGAAAAGATGAAAGAATTCTCGCTGAAAAAATTCGAAGAGGGTTTCGATGCGGTCGTCCTCGGGCATTGCCACATACCGGTATTGAGGCAATTTGAAATCAGCGGCCGCACGAAAACATTCGCGGCTCTCGGAGACTGGATCGAACATTACTCCTATCTTTTATTTGAAAGGGGCAGGTTCACACTTTCTTATGACCGACCCTGAAAACCTTCCTGCATCATTGAATGATATCAAAAGGGTGGCGTTGTCCACGGGATGAGACGGGCCGCTCCAAAAAAATTGGACACATATATTCGAATGTGTTAGATACCCCTGTAATTTGCAGGAGAGCGGTGATGAATTTCGGAGGCATAGAAGCTGAATATGCGACGTTTGAGGAGGCTGTCTTTGCGGTGGTTCCGGTCCCCTATGACCTGACGACAACGTATCAGGGCGGTTCGCGAAGAGGGCCGAATGCAATCCTGGACGCCTCGTGTCATATGGAGCTTTATGATGAGGAGCTGGAACGTGAGACCTTTCAGTCGGGAATATATACCCTTCCCGCATTAGAGGTCGAGGCCGGCGGTCCCGAAAGGATGACGGCAGCCGTTTACAATGTCATCGCCGGTCTTTTAACGGCGGGTAAGATACCGATCCTTCTGGGAGGAGAACATAGCATTTCGGTGGGGGCGGTCAGGGCTATGAAGGAAAAATATCCCGGAATTTCGGTCCTTCACCTGGATGCCCACGCGGACATGAGGGATTCCTATCAGGGAACGCCTTACAGCCATGCCTGTGCGGGTCGGCGGATATCCGAACTGTGTCCTATCGTGCAGGTCGGGATCCGGAGCATGAGCGCGGAGGAAGCCGCATTTCTCAAAACGGGATCTGTCAAAACCTATTCCGCTGATTTCATCAGCAGGAACGATGCATGGGAAAAAAAGATCAGAGCGGCACTCACGGGGGATGTTTACATAAGCCTTGATCTGGATGTTCTGGATCCATCCGTGATGCCGGCGACGGGCACCCCTGAACCGGGAGGGCTTCGGTGGAGGGACCTCTTGAGCGTTCTCAGGGAGGTTGCAGGCGGGTGCCGCGTCAGGGGGTTGGATGTCGTGGAACTGGCGCCCATTCCCGGAATGGTGGCCCCTGATTTCCTGGCCGCGAAGCTCATCTATAAAATGATGGGATATATCATGGAAAAAGAAGCGGTCAGGTCCAGGAATCTCCCCAGATAGGGATGCAGCCACAACAGCAATAAAGGAGAAAAACGTTGAAAGATTTTGTACCCAAAAAGATTTTTTTCACGAAAGGTGTCGGCACCCACAAGGATGAGCTTCATTCCTTTGAGAGGGCCTTACGGGATGCCGGAATCGAAAAATGTAATCTCGTTCAGGTCTCGAGCATCTTCCCCCCGGGGTGCAAGATGATCTCGAAGACTCAGGGGCTGAAGGAACTGGTTCCCGGCGGGATCACTTACTGTGTCATGAGCCGTGCATGCAGCAACGAACCCAAGAGGCTTCTGGCCGCATCCGTCGGATGTGCGATCCCCGCCGACAAGTCGGCCTACGGCTATATCAGCGAACATCATGCCTTCGGCCAGACGGAAAAACAGGCCGGAGACTATGCCGAGGATCTGGCCGCGGCCATGCTTGCATCCACCCTCGGAATCGATTTTAACGTCGATGAAAGCTGGGACGAGAAAAAAGAGATCTTCAAGATCAGCGGCAAGATCGTCAGAACGCGAAACGTCACCCAGTCCACCATTGTGCGAAACGGCGGATACACGACCGTCATAGCCCTGGCGGTTTTTGTGTTTTGAAGAAAGAGATCCTTTGAAGGCGAGCGGCCCCGGAAGATTCTTGCTCAACCGCGTTTTCCTATCCCTGCTGTTCACGCCATTTGTTTTTTAAAAACCGGAACCAACCACGATGCCCATGTTCATGGATGAACGTGTGGGAGCGCACTTATACGTCATACCTCCCATTCTCGGATTTATTGTATTCATTGTTCTCGCCCTGCTCTCTCTTTCCAAGGGAAGGAAAACCCTCACCAGCGTTCTATTTGCCGGTTTTTGCATTTCAGGGGCTTTGATCAATATGGATATAGCCCTTGTTTCGATGATCAAAAACAAGGCGCTGGCCCTCCGCATTGATCGACTCATTTATCTTTTTTTTGTCTTCAGTGTCCCCATATACATCGGCTTCGTTCACGTCTTTCTGGGCGTGCACCGCCGGTGGATTGTTTATTCCGCCTGCCTGATGAGTGTCTTCTTTATGCTCTTTACACAGTCGGACCTGTTCATCAGCGGTTTTTACGAGTATGCCTTCGGGACGATCGCCGCCGCGGGCCCCGTCTATCATGTTTTTTGCGTCTCGGGAGGGGTTGCCGTTCTTTACTGCCTCATGACTCTCTACGGGGCCTTGAGGAGGGCGGAGAATAATCTGCTGAGAAACAGGATAAAATATATCCTCTTGGGGATGGGCTTGAGCGCCTTTTTGCTTTTCCTGAATTATCTGCCCATGAACGGCTACGCGATTTACCCGATGGGAAATTTCGGCTTCATTCCCGCGATTGTCCTGGCCTTCGGTATTTTCAAGTATGACCTGCTCGATATGGATGCCATGATCAGGAAGGGGACGACCTATTTTTTCCTGACGGGTTCACTCACCCTCCTGTACGTTCTGCTTTTTTATGCCTTTAATCTTTTCTATCTGGGGTCCATCACGGGGGATCATTTGATCTTTCCATTGTTTCTCGCGATCCTGATGGTCTTTCTCTATGATCCGGTCAAAGCGCGTATTCGCGATTTTGTCGACAGCCATTTTTTCAAAGGCAAATATGATTATCAGAAAACGCTGAAGGAGATCAGTGGAAGACTGACGTCGCTCCTTAAATATGAGGAGATCAGCGCCTTCCTTCTGCCCTCCATATCGGAAGCGCTTCAGGTCAGCGAGGTCGGTCTTCTCATCCGTCAAAGGGAGGGGGACGCATTTTATTCCTACAGGATGGATGGTCAGGCGGAAAGAGTGATGGACAAGAGCCATCCTCTTGTCCCCGTTGTTGAGCAAAGCAGAAGTCCCTTGAGCAGATCATCAAACCGGATCCTTAAGCTCAGAAAACCGGATCAGCAAGGCATTCTGAGTGTTTTTGATCGTTACGGTGCCGTGATCATGTTTCCTGTGATATCGAGAGAGTCATTGAGAGGGATCATCACTCTTGGAGAGAAGATATCAGGCGAGTTGTTTGTTCACGAAGATATGGAACTGCTAAGCACCATTGCGAACCAATGTGCTATTGCCGTTGATAACGCCGGAATCTATGCGGAGATTGAGCGATTGAATCGGGATCTCGAAAGAAGAGTCCTGGCGAGAACGGCGGAGCTCGCGCAGGTCCTTAAAGAAAAGGAGCAGACGCAGAATCAGCTTATCCGATCGGAGAGTCTGGCGGCTGTCGGACAGCTTGTGGCGGGGGCAGCGCATGAAATTAACAATCCCATTGCCAGTGCGTCCAGTCTTGTACAAACGAGCATGGAAACGTTGAAGAAGACAAGGGAAGCAGGTGAGGCAACAGGTGAGATAGGGGAAGTCGTGGATGACCTGGAGTTTACACTGACCGAATTGAAGAGGGTCAGTGATATCGTGAGAAGTCTGCTCGGTCTTTCACGCCAGACACAGACCTATGTGGAGTCCATCAATATCAATGGCGTCATCGAGGATTCTTTGAGAATACTGCAAAATCAATACAAATATCATGCGGTGACCATTCAAAGGGATTTTCAGGATGATCTGCCGGATATAAAAGGGAATTTTGCCCATCTGGGGCAATGTTTAATGAATATCATCAAGAACGCCATAGAAGCCCTGCCGGAAAAAAAGGGAATCATAACAATCACGACAAGAGAGAGCGACAGGAAGGAATGGGTCGTTTTTGAGTGCAGGGATGACGGAGCAGGGATATCGCAGGAATATTTAAAAGATATTTTCAAACCTTTTTTCACCACGAAGGAGGTGGGGAAGGGTACAGGTCTCGGTCTCTATATTTCTCATGAGATTATTAAAAAGCATGGTGGTCATATTGATGTTGTCAGTGAGTTGAATCGGGGATCCACATTCAAAGTTGAGCTGCCTTTGAGTTCGAAAGTATACTAATCATGAATGAAGTGACATTAAAAAAATAAGCAACCGCACATTCAAGCAGAGGTGCTTGAACCTGCCTCGCATTCATTCTGAAATGTTCCAGCATTGTGTTTTCATCTCTCGAATGCCATAAAATTTAACGAATGATGTTGGATTAAATCGCATAACATACAATCCCACGGGGTAGACATGAGCGGTCTGCTGGTCGTAGATGATGAAGAGGGCGTGAGAAGATCGTTGAAAAAAGCGCTCGCGGCGGATGGCTACGCGATTTTTCTGGCGGAGCGCGGCGAAGAAGCCCTGGACATTGTGAGGGCAAGCGGTCACAACATCGAAATTGTCATTGCGGATTTCAAAATGCCCGGCATGGACGGTCTTGAAACGCTGATTGCCATCGAAAAAATAAATCCGGAGATTACAAGAATTATCCTGACCGGATATGCTTCGATGGAAAGAGCCATCGATTCTGTCAATGCGGGAATCGACGGATTCCTGACAAAGCCCTTCGTGAACCTTGAATTGAGGGCCAAGGTGAGAGAATATAATATTCGAAAGAGGCTGAAACAATTTGTCTCTGAAAAGATTCTCTCAGAGATTGTGAAAAAGGGAAAAACCATTGCGCCCAGACACCAGAAAGCAAGCATCGTTTTCATCGACATCAGGGGCTTCTCACGATTTTCTGAAAAGATGAGTCCGCAGGAAGTCTCTCGCCTCTTATGTTCGAATTATTTTTATCCCCTGGATAATATTATACACGAGTATAACGGAACGCTGGACAAGCATATCGGCGACGGAATCATGGGTATCTATGGGGCACCCGTCTTAGGCGAAAACGATGCGGCGAAAGCGGTGCTGAGTGCCATTCGGATGAGAGAAGAGATGACCAGAATAAATCAGAGCGTTGTCGAAACGCACAAACACATAGCCATAGGAATAGGGATCAGCACGGGTGAGGTCATGGCCGGAATATTCGGATCCAACCGGAAAAAGGAATATACGGTTTACGGCCAGACAGTGAACCTGGCGGCAAGACTTGAACGCCTTGCCCGTGCGAATGAGATTTTGATCTGCCATCAGACGTTTCAGGAGGTTGAGGGTATGGTGAGAGCTGAGCAGATAGGAATGCTGAATATCAGGGGTATTGACAGAGAGATGAATATTTACAAAGTGACCGGAAAATATTAGTCAGACATTAGTAGGGTGTTAAAGGACACTCTTCATCAGGCTGTTCAAAAATGTTTAGATGCAAGGCGCGCATGGTTCCCTTCGGCAAGCTCAGGGCAAGCTGCGCTCACCATGACAATTTGTAAGCCTGTCCTGAGCCTGCCGAAGGAAGAGGCGCAGCGCAACCCTTCGGTATACTCAGGGTAAACTTCGCAGATGGGCGCATCCTGAGCCTGCCGAAGGGCAACAGCCTGTTGATATGGTTGACAGTTGCAAGTTAAAATATTTCTGCCCTTTTTCTTTATTTTCTGGTTCGGAAGCGGGGCCGCTTTGACGACGGTAGATCATGCTGATATGCGCGGGTTGGGTACCGCCTGTCTTGTCTACGTCGTGGAGCTGCCTCTCACTAGACACAGGAGTTCAGCCTTACCGGCTTGATCCTTTAACAGGCCCGAGGGTTCTCCGACCGGGGCCGCGCTTTCCGAACAGAAAATAGATCATGCTCCTTAAAAACTCCATCATCAAGCTGCAGCCGCCACATGGCGGGCAACCGCCCAGATGAAAGCAGCCAGCTCTCTGGCAACGGCAATGACCGCGGTTTTTGACTCCTTGCCTCTGGCGATCAATCGCCGATACCGATGGCAGAGGCGCAATTGCGCTTTCCAGGAAATTGCCCTCACGGCCTCCGGAAGGCTTTGTTGCCGGTCCCACAGTCGCCGGCTCACCCGGGCCGGAAACCGGTAAGCCCAGGACGCTTCCACTAAGACCCGCCGGGCGTGGCCGTTCCCTGTCTTGGTGATCGAGCCTTTTTTGTGCTTTTCGCCGCTCGAGTGCTCAGAGGGAACCAGCCCGAGATAGGCCATCAGTTGCCGGGGATTGTCAAAGCGGCTGATATCGCCAATCTCGGCTGACACGGTTGCGGCCACAATCAGGGATACCCCTCGTAATGCCTGGATAGCCTTGACCACGGGAGCCAAACGCCATTCGGGAACAAGCTTCTCGATCTCTGCGACGATCCGCTGAACCCGATCGGTACATAACCGTACAGCATCAATATACTCCTGTAAGGCGACCTGCTGGGCCGGGTGGGGCATCCGGACATCGGATAACCACCGCCAGTGGGCCAGGCTCCAGTTGGATGGACCGGTATAGCGAAACCCGCTTCGAAGAAGAAAGGCGCCGAGCTGCTGCTTGGCCTTGCGCTCGGCATGCCGGGCGTCTTCCCGGGCCCGGCACAGATCCCGCATGGCCTCATCTTCCGGGTGCGGCACATAGACCGGGGTCAGTTCCCCGGCCCGGTGCAATCGGGCCAGCATCTGCGCATCCCGACGATCGGTCTTGATCCGGTCGCCCGCTTTCTTCGGGATCAGTGCCGGCGCTGCAACCGTGCAATGAAACCCCTGACGGGTCAAATGCCTGTAGATCTCGTAACCGCAGGGACCGGCTTCATAAACAAAACGCAGTTCTCTGCCCAGGGAGACCATTTTACGTATAACTTTATCCAAAGAACCAAGATCGCCGCCTATTTTTCCATACGGGCGGACGTCACCTTTTTTGTCACTATCCGCACATGCAACATCGATAGAGTTTTTATGAACATCCAGACCAACGTATGTGATATACTTCTTCATGACCTGCCTCCTTTGTTATGGCTCTGTGCTGGAATCTTCCAGGATCCTCAGCATAACCCACGTTTCAAAGGGCAGGTCAACTTTTTTAGCTGTCAACCATTATGACTAGAAAACAATTGACACGGAAAGGATTATTAATTATAAAGCACGTTCTAAATTCTTGAATGACGCGGGGTGGAGCAGTCCGGTAGCTCGTTGGGCTCATAACCCAAAGGTCGCAGGTTCGAATCCTGCCCCCGCTACCAATAAAAACAAGGGGTTAAGCGAGTTTTCTTAACCCCATTTTTTATGTCCAATTTAAATTCCAACCCCATTTCCAACCCTTCAGGATGAACATCTAATGATTTTTTTCAGGGGCTATATCCAGACCTGACCCGGTGCCTTATCTCTTCTCCTGAGCGATCCTGAAGAGTTTCAGGCAGGAAACCCGGACTGACATCACGCAGGCCGGGTCTCCCCTGAAGAAATCACAGTCCCCCATCATAACGGGGTGCCGGCTCACGAACTGGTATGATGAGCTCGCAGTCGGCTTGCCAAGGTTATTTTGAAAAAGGCGTACTCTTGGCTTATCGCCCTCGGCAAGTTTCAGGAATTACCCTGAAGGGCTGCCGCCGCCCAGTCAGTGCGGTTTCCCGCACGAGTTTATCTTGCATCCAGCGTCACGAACGGGCTGACCGTGGTTGTGCCGTCTGCCAGCGTTAACGGAGAATCCCAGAGGGGTTGTCCATCGTGGCGTTCAATCAACCGGGCCAAAATCTCATCCGAGCTGAAATGCACATGGATGCTCAGGTCGAACCTCATTTCAGACCTGAGACCGATAACGTATT
>DFZO01000056.1 GCA_002383495.1 Syntrophaceae bacterium UBA4054
CGTGATAGTTCAGAGGTGACAGGGTAGGTGGCTCAGGGTGACCAAATGTAATATGTCATGGTGAGCCCGTCGAACCATGAGTTGTCATAGTGAGCCCGTCGATAAACTCAGAACAGGCTCTGTCGAACTACGAACCATGAGCATTATATATTCATGGTTATTCTCTGAGGTGATGGCATATGCCTGTTTCTTTTTTCCCTAGAAAAAACCGTTTCAAAAGAGTCTTGAGTCTCTGCGCGCTCTGCCTGATGATCGGCTTCATTGTCCTGAGCGGAACGGACATCGGAGCCGCCGTTTACCAGTACACGGACGAGAACGGGAATGTCGGATACACGGATGCGCCCACCGACACGCGGTACAAATATACGCCCGTCGGTCCCTCTGAGGAGGGGCTGAAAAAAGAGGAAGTCCTGGAAAAGGAAGAAAAGGCCGAGCCGAAGAAACAGGCTGGGGAGCCAAAAATTGAGCCGAAAGTTGAGCCGAAGAAGAAGGATGTGGGCGGTAAAGAGGGTATGATGGAACAGATCAAGGAGCTTGAAAAGGCGAGAGACGCCGCCGCCGATGAGAGACAGAGGAAAATGCTGGAGACCGAAATCGACGGATTGAAACATCTCCTGGAAGATTATGACAAGGCCAATAAGGATTGGAGCGGGTGATCCCGGCGGGGGCCTTTCGCCTTTAGCCTTTAGCCTGATGTAAAGAGAGGTTGATGATGACAAAGCGGATTTTGACGTCGATAATAGCACTTCTCCTGATCTCCTTCTTTTTTCCATGGGAGTCCAAGGCTGCGGAAGAGGGATTTTTTTACAGCGGTCAGGTCGCGTCCTTCAGGTCACGGATGGATGCCGCGGCGTCGGTGAAGGCCATGAAGGCGCGCGGACAGACAGCCTTTTACGAGAAGATTCAGGTGAAGGGGAAGGGACTGTATTTCCGGGTCTACGTGGGAAAGTACGCGAGCCGGGCCGAGGCCTTGAAAGACCTGGCCAGGCTCAAAGAGGACAAGGTCATCGGGGATTTTCTCGTCCATAGAAAAGAGGGTGTCCTTCCGCGGCAAAAGAGGGAGAAGGTCACGGCAAGGGCCGTCCTGGATCGGCCTGAAAGGCCCGTTCCCGATGAAATGAGAAAAAAGAAACCCGAAGAGACGGGAGAATCCTACCTGGATGAGCGCAAAGACAGGGACGCGGAGTATTATTATATTCTCGGAATCGCCTTCGATGCGAGGGGCAAACATGAAATCGCCCTGAAATGTTATACCCGGGCCGTGGAGAAGGACCCGAAATTCGCGGCGGCGTACAATAAACGCGGCGTGATTTATCTTCTCATGGGCGACAGCGATCTCGCGATCGCGGATCACGGGCGGGCCATCGACATCGACCCCAACAACGGGGGATTTCGTTTCAACAGGGGGCTTGACTACCGCCTGGCCGGTCAATACAATCCCGCGATTTCCGATTTTCAGACGGCCTGCCGGATGGGAATCGATCAGGCCTGCGATGCCCTGAGGAGGCTTGAGGAAAAGATTGGGAAAAGCAAGGCCGAGATAAAAGACAGGGTTGAAACAAAAGATAAGGTTGAAACAGAAGCCGGTAAATGAACATGGAAGAGATTCTCTGCACGGTCGGGATGGTATTCACCTTCTTCGTTTTCATCTATTTGAAAGAGCTCCTGGAAAGATAGGACGCTCATAAACACCGCAAGAGACGTATCTGGAAAGCCCGCTTCCTAGTGTCGTGTCTCAAAAATAAATTGTCATATCGACCGAAGGGAGATATCTTGCACATTTTTAAAATTATTAAGATTTCTCGCTGCGCTCGAAATGACACTTATTAAATGAATTTACGGGACACGACACTAGAAGAAAGCGGGATTGTTGTTGCCGGCGGGTTATTGAAAGAGGGTAGGGGCGCCTTCAGGCGCCCAGGGAGGCTGAAGCCTCCCCTACCCACCCTGTACACCCTCTTCACTTATTGGGAGAGGGTCCGGGTGAGGGTGAAAGAGAAAGAGAGACAATATTGATAGAAGAAAACAAGGCAGGCCTGACCCGGAAAGTGTTCGTCTATACCCTGGTCTTTTTTTTCCTCTCCGGCATGTGCGGCCTGATCTATCAGATCCTGTGGACGAGGATCCTGAGCCTCCTTTTCGGTCACACCACCTTCGCCATCGGCACGGTGATTACCGCTTTCATGGGCGGCCTTGCCCTGGGAAGTTACTATTTCGGCAGGTGGGCGGACAGAGAGAGTCCCTTCAAAGACTTTTTGAAGAAACAGGGTGAATCGCCTCATCTTCTGGCTTACGGCCTGATGGAGGCATCCGTGGGAATCTATTGCCTGCTCACGCCTTTTCTTTTCATCCTTGTGGAGCAGGTCTATCTTCCATTTTCGGCGCTCCCTTTTTACGCCCTCAATATCCTGCGGTTTCTTCTCTGCGCTTCCGTTCTGATCATACCGACCTTCCTCATGGGAGGAACGTTCCCCATCATCTCCAAATTCTTCATTCAGAACTTTTCCGAGTTCGGCAGCAAGCTCGGACGGCTTTACTTCATCAATACCATCGGCGCGGCGACGGGTTCTTTCGCGGCGGGCCTCTATCTGCTGAGGATCCTCGGATTGAACGCGACCCTGCAGTGCGCCGCGGTGATCAATATCGGCATCGGCGTCCTCGCCTACCTGATCAACAAGAACCCGGGGCAGCGGCGGGTCAAAACCGCGGGCGAAGAGGAAGCGCAGAAGGAGAAGACCCCCGAGGCCCTCACCCCAGCGGCCGCGCGGCTGATCTTCGTGATCTTTGCCTTTACAGGTTTCGCGTCCATGATCTATGAGATTGCCTGGACCCGGGCCCTGTCCCTGGCACTGGGGAGTTCCATCTATGCCTTTTCAACCATGCTGACGACTTTCCTGCTCGGCATCGCCCTCGGCAGCATGCTTTTCAGCCGCATGGCCCGGAAGCGCGCTTTTTCCGCCGCCGCTTTCGGATGGCTGGAGATCGTCACGGGCATCTTCTGCCTGCTCTCCATCCCCCTGCTCGGACAGATGCCCCTTTTCTTCATCAGCATTTTCCCCTTCGTGAAGGATTCCTACAATCTGATCATTCTGGCCGACTTCTTTCTCTCCTTCCTGGTCATGATCGTTCCCACGATCCTCATGGGATTTGTCTTTCCTCTTGTGGGCAGGCTCTATACGCAGGACATGGAAAGACTTGGAAGGAGCATCGGCAATGTTTATGCCGTGAATACCCTCGGCTGCATTGCCGGATCTTTTCTTGCCAGTTTCGTTCTGATCCCCTTCATCGGGGTCCAGAACAGCCTGAGGGCGGCCATCGTGATCAATCTTCTGAGCGGCCTGCTTGTCCTATATCAGCATTACAGCAGCCGGGCGGCAAGGATCGCGGCCCTCTCCACCGCCGCAGCGGCCGTCCTTCTCTCGGGTTTCATGCCCGGGTGGAATCCCGCCGTCATGACAAGCGGCTCCGCCGTTTACGCGAAGGCGTATTCGGGCGCGGCGACGGATTTTGAAGCCGGGGGAAAAAACATCCTCTTTTACAGGGATGGAATATCGTCCACCGTCTCCGTCCACAAGCGGGGAACGAATGTTTATCTGAGGGTCAACGGCAAGACAGACGCGTCCACGGAGGGGGATCTGCCGACCCAGGTCCTGCTGGGGTATCTTCCCATGATTTATCACCCCGATCCCAAAGACGTTTTCATCATCGGTCTCGGCAGCGGCATCACGGCCAGGGCCGTTCTGGAATTTCCCGGAGTCCGGTCTGTTCTCTGCGCGGAGCTGGAGCCCGCCGTTCTGGAGGCGAACCGCTTTTTCGCCGATTTCAACGGTCAGGTCATGAATCATCCCCGGTTCAAGATCCGGATCGATGATGGACGAAACGCCCTTCTGGCCTCGAAGGAAAAATACGATGTGATCATTTCCGAACCGTCCAATCCCTGGATTGCCGGGGTCGCCAATCTCTACACGTCGGAATTTTACCGGATCGGAAAAGACCGTCTCAGGGAAGGGGGGATCTTCTGTCAGTGGTTTCATCTCTACAGCATGAATCCCGCGGATGTGAAAATGGTCCTGAAGACTTTTTTTTCCGTTTTTCCTCACGGAACGGTCTGGACGAGCGGCTTTGCCGATCTCATCCTTCTGGGTTCCGGCGGAGAAATGGTCATCGATTACGCCAGGTGGAACGGTCTTTACAGCGGCAACCCCTCCATCCGCAAGAGCATGGAAGACGTCAATGTCCATGCGCCGGATGCCGTCTTTTCCTTTTTCATGACCGATGCGGAATCCCTTCGGCCCCTTTTCAGGACGGCTTACCTGAATACGGACGACATGCCGATTCTTGAGTTTTCGGCGCCCAGGAACCTGTATGAAGATACGACCTCGGCCAACCTCCGCGGGCTGTCCAAGTTCAAACGGGAAAAGCACCCGCCCCTCAGGGGATTTCCGGCAGGCCGGAAGCTGTCCTATCACTATTATACGGCCGCCATGAATCAGATGAGCAGGATCGGCGCGCCCGAGATGTCTTCGAAGCTGCTGGAAGAAGGCCTGGAACTGTATCCCCGTCATTCCGCACTCCAGAGAATCAAGGCGAAGAGTTTTATGCAGGCGAATCGCATTCTGAAGGCTGAACGGGAGTTTCAGAGGCTGGTTTCCGATCACCCCCATGAGTCTTCCGGCTACCTGGAACTGGCCCGGTTATACAGGAGTCAGGATTTTCCGGAGAAGGCGGAGCTCATGTATGAGAGGGCCTTCAGACTGGACCCGGGCGGAAAAGAGAAGATGAACACGGAATATATCAAGTTTCTCATGAATCGGGAAAAGTACGGGAAGGCGATTCTCCTGCTGGACGATCTCCGGACGAAAAATCCCGACGACATCGATTATGAGTTTTTATCCGGTGTCGTCCATATGAAGACGAAAAACTATCCGCGGGCACTGCAGCTGCTGCAGGAGGCCCTGAAAAAGAAGCCCGGACGGTACGATGTCATGAGATATCTTTTCATGATTTACCGGGACAAGGGAGATCATAGGAAGGTCATCGAGACAGGCGCGGAATTGTACCGGAAGAATCCCTATGACCAGGACGTGGTCGTCGAATACGGAAAAGCCCTGATGACCGCGGGATACTCGGAAAAGGGCCGCGAGATTCTGAATTGGGCCGCTCAGCTTGACCCTTACAAAAGCCGGCAGATCGACGGATGGCTGGAGAAAAAGGAGCATGGAGGGAGATGAACATGACCACTGTAAAAAGATTTTTTTCTCTGTCCATTGAAAACGAGGGCCTTTATTACAGGCTGCTCATCATATTCAGTCTTTTCTTTCTATCCCCCCTTCCGATCCTGTTCTATTTCGCCCTGAAGTACAATCTCTTCAAAGATGAATCGATCCCCATTTTCATTGTGGGTTTTTTGTTTGCCTCTTTGTTCGGCTACATGCTGATGAAAAAAATAGTTGATCAGATCAAGGGGATCTCGAAAAACATTACCGACACGCTGTCCAGGGACGTTTCGGGAGTCGGCCGGCTGGAAACGGCTGATGAGCTGCAGGATATCAGCCAGTCCTTCAAGATCCTTGAAAAGGAGCTCCTGAAAAGGTTCGAGCAGATTGACAGGAAGACGGTTCAAATCAGCACGCTCAAGGAATTATCCGAGCTCTGTTACGTGACCTTCGACACGGACGATCTTCTCCACATCACGCTGGAGCGGGCCTTGAAGCTGGCGAACGCCGATGTGGGTTCCGTCCTCATCCTCGACGGTCCTCAGCGGGAGACGTTTGTCGTGCACGCCACCATCGGATTGGGTGATTATCTCAAGAAAGGGGACCGGGTGGGGTTCGCCGACAGCATCGCCAAGTTCGCCGTGATCAACCGATCCCCGCTTTTGATCAACGATGTGGAGTCCGACATGCGGTTTGCCCGTCAGAACCGTCCTCAGTACGGCACCAAGTCGTTTCTGGTGATGCCCCTGAAAGGCATTCATGATGTTTTCGGCGTGCTGACCGTTTCCCGGAGGGAAAGCGACGTTCTCTTTTCCGATGAGGATGTCGACGTGTTGTCTCCTCTTTTGAGCAACGCGGCGTTTACCTATGACAGCATTCTCCTCGTGAGAGAGAAGGAAGAGAAAAACAAAAAACTGAAAATGATCGAAGGCGTGCTGAAGCTCGTCGCTTCGAGTCTCAGGGGAAGCGAACTCTTCCAGACGATTCTGAGCCGGATTCAATACGATATTCCTTATGACCTTGCCGTCATCATGATCCGCGATGAAACGATCGAGAATCAGATATTCATCCTGGACTATCACGCGTCGGTTCCCGCATCTCTCTCGAAAAACACGAGCATTTCCTATGGGGGTTCCGTCATGGATCGGGCGATCCGTCAGGAGAACACCCTCTTTATCGAAGACACCGGCTCTCTGAAACACCCGCTCGAGGAGGAGCTTTTTTTGAAAAACGGCCTGCAGGCGGGACTCCTGTCTCCCTTGAAGATCGGCGGGAACATCATCGGTATCCTGGTTTTCGGTGCCCGGAACCCCGATGTTCTTCAACCCGCGAGGGAATGGATTGATGAGATTGCTTATTTTCTTTCGCTGGCCATCGAAAAGGAGAAATTATTCGAATCCGTGATGAAGCGGGATCAGGAGTTCAGGATGATCAAGCAGATCGGAAGCGCCCTCGCATCTTCTACCTTTGACATGGAAAAAGTGCTGACGCATACCATGGACATGATCCGGGTGGTCATGAACGTGGAGGCGGGATCTCTGCTGCTGCTCGACGGTGAAGAGATCGAGTTCAAGAATTCCTCGAGCGTCCGGATCGATGTGGACAGCCTGAAGGAAAAACGGCTGAAGCTGGGAAGGGGAATTGCCGGTTATTCCGCTGCACGCGGGGAACCTGTCGTTGTGAGGAATATCCTGGAGTCTCCCCATTTCGATCCGGAACTGGATCAGGTGATGGGCATCGAGGCGAAATCCCTGCTGTGCGTTCCCCTGATTTCCCAGGGAAAAGTCATGGGTGTGATCAGGGTCCTGAATAAAAAAGAGGGGGAATTTGATCTCAACGACCTTCAGCTGCTCCAGTCCATCGCCACGTCCGTGAGCATCGCGATCGAGAATTCAAGGCTCTATGGAGAAACGCGTTCCATGGCAGAGCACGAGCGAAGCATCCGGAACATGTTCCAGAAATTCGTTCCCAAGGAAGTCGTGGACAAGATCGCCTACAGCCCTTCAACGGAAAGACCCGTGATTGATGAACTCAAAACGGTGACGCTTCTGAATATCGACATCCGAGGCTTCTCCGGCCTTTCGAAAAGCATCGGCCCGCAGCGGACCGTGAACATGCTGAACTATTTTTTCGAGGTCATGGGGGACATTGTCTTCAAGAACAGCGGCATCGTGGACAAGTATTTTGGAGACGGCTTCCTGGCCATTTTCGGAGCGCCGGTCTCCAGCATCCATGATTCTGAAAATGCCATCTCGGCCGCCCTGGAAATGCAGAGAGGCATGGAGTCCGTCAATGAGTATTTTTCAAAGGAGATCGAGACGGTCATCCGGATGGGGATCAGCATGCACACGGGAGAGGTCGTCGTGGGGAACATCGGTTTCGATAAGAAGATGGACTACACGGTGATCGGCGATTCCGTCAACACCGTTTTCAGGATCCAGGATTACACGAAATCCTGGCCCAACAGTATTTTGATCAGCGAAAAAACACGCCAGTCGGTGACCCGGTTCCTTCTGGATGTGAGAGAGATCGGAACGTATAGCGCGGGAGATGCTTCCAGCGCGTTGAAAATCTATGAGCTTCTGGGATGCCGGAAGAAGGAGTGACCGGATTCTCAGGACGGCCGATCGGGGGGCCCGAACTGCGGCATCTCGCCTTTATCCATCATCTCATGAAGATGACGGATGATGTCCGCGTCGATTTTGCCTGCCGTCGCGAGATGGTCCAGCTCTTTCTTTGTCTCATCGGGGTTCATGGCCTTTCGGTACGGACGGTCCGTGGTCAGGGCGTCGTAGATGTCGGCCACGACCAAAATACGGGTCATGGCCGAGATGTTCTCCCCCTTGAGGCCGTCGGGATATCCGCTGCCGTCCAGATATTCGTGGTGATGCCGGATGGGATCCAGAAGATGCTTGAATGTCTTGAGCGGCAGGACAATGCTCTCACCGATGAGGGGATGCCTTCTCATGATTTCCTTTTCCCCCATGCTGAGCGTTCCCGGCTTGACCAGAACGGAATCGGTGATCCCGATTTTGCCCACGTCATGCAGTCGGGAGGCATCCCGAAGCGTCTGGGCGTCCTTTTCATTCAAACCCATCGAAACGGCCATCGCCTTCGCGTATTCCCCCACCCGGTCCGAATGGCCGCGCGAATAGGGATCCCTCGCTTCCACCGCCATGGCCAGGGCGGCCATCGTTTCGAAATACGTCTGCTCCGCGTCCTGGTTCAATTTCGCGTTTTCAAAAGAAACGGCGATCTGATGGCTCAAATTTGAAATAAGGGTCAGGTCGTCATTGGAAAAATTATCTCCGTAACGGGTGCCGCACAAACAAAGGGCGCCCCAGATTTTTCCGCGGTAGATCAACGGTGTGAAGACCAGCGGGGGGGCAAACCATTTATCCGTCTCCTCGCTTTTTTCGATGGCGGGGAGCGTGAAGATCCTGTTTTCTTTTGAGATCAAATCCAGGTAGGGCTGTGCCTCCGCCACAACGCGATCGGGCGGGACGCCTTCCCTGCCGGCCCACGCTCTCAGGATATATCGGCCGTCGTCGACGGAAAAAAGGGCACCCCGCCTGGCTCCCAGAGCGTCGATGGACGTTTCCAGAACCAGACGGATCAGGTTATCGAAATTTTCGACGGAGGAAAGAACCTCGCTGACCTTTCGCAGGACATTGTGAAGCGTTTTCTTCGTTTCCTCAAGCGCCTGAAGATTGTCTTCAAGCCGTTTGAGGATCTGGCCGAAAGATTTGGCCAGATCGGCGATCTCCCCTTCTTCCTTGACCAGCTCCAGCAGCACCTTTTCATCGATGCTTTCATAGGCGGTTTTTTTCACGCTTTCCGAGAAAAGAGCGATCCGACGGATGGTCGATCGCATGCTGTAAAAGCCGAGGAGGGAAATGATGGCCGCCAGAATCAGCAGAATGCTGAAGGTGTTGTTTGAAATGTGGATGAAGCTCTTGCTTTCGTCATAAAGGGTATAAAGGTAGAAAAGAATGACGATGGGCATTACGGAAAGGCCCCAGTAAATGATGGAGAACCGGCGTACCAGGGAACCTGATTTTGGAGATAACATGATTTCACCAAGCAATCGTGAAATGGCGTACCCGACCGTTTTGTCAGTCCAGTACCTCCTGAAGCTTCAGTGAGAGTTCGTTTCAGGTTTCTTTAAAACAACCCTGCCCGGATGTCAAGCCGTATCACGGAATTAAGACGTTTTCTCTTGGCTCGCGATGCGCGAGGCGATAAGGTTGTAAAGCCAGGCCGTGACCGCTCCGCCTATGAACGCGGTGGCAGATACAGGAAGGAGAAAAGAAATCCAAAAGAACAGACCCCGGGTGGCAGGCCTATCGTTTAGTATAAAATGGGAATATTCCGTGATTCATGATAGAAAGAATTCAGTCGGCCAGCGGCGCAATGATTATCTCAATATTTTCAGAGGAAGGTGAACATGGAAGGGAAAAGAGTGAAAGAAACCAGCATTGTCGTGGCCCAGGTGATGAACCCTCAGGACGCGAATCCCGCGGGCAACATTCATGGCGGGGTGATCATGAAGCTCATTGACTCCGCGGCGGGTTCCGTGGCCGTCCGGCACGCGAGGGCCAATGCCGTGACGGCGTCCATCGACCGCCTGGATTTTCATCATCCTGTTTTTATCGGCGACTTTGTGACCTTCAAGGCCGGGCTGAATCTGGTGGGAAGGACGTCCATGGAAGTGGGCATCCGCGTGGAGTCAGAGAATCTCATGACCGGCGAGAAGCGTCACACGGCATCAGCCTATATGACCTTTGTGGCTCTCGATAGAAGCGGCAAGCCCATGCCGCTGTCCCCGCTGATTCTGGAAACAGAAGAAGAGAAACGGAGGAACCGGGAGGCGAAAGCCAGGAGGCAGACACGTCTTGCCGAGAAAACAAAGGAAAAGGAATGCCAGCGTGATGCGGAGAGCTGTTCGCTGGAATAACGGGAGCAGCCCTGTCAATATGGTACCCCCGGCGCGATTCGAATGCGCGGC
This sequence comes from Syntrophaceae bacterium UBA4054, assembly GCA_002383495.1. Classification (GTDB taxonomy): domain Bacteria; phylum Desulfobacterota; class Syntrophia; order Syntrophales; family UBA4778; genus UBA4054. The sequence continues at coordinate 10,225 of DFZO01000056.1, forward strand.
ACACGGGCGGGGTTGGGGTTGACATTGGGGAGTTGAATTCACCCGTGTACACGCATCATCAGCGACCTGATTTTTTAAGAAATCGTCACTTTTCTCAAATAATAAAAACCATGACATAAATGGCCAGCCTGAATTCGCTAACCCATATTAGAGAATCAACCCTGTTTCTGATCGATAGCCTTGCCAGCGAAAATGCCTTTGAGGTACTGTCGGCCAGAATGCAACTCGGCATTCTAGTGGACCGTTTCTATCAGGAGAACAGGGACTCCATGTCTCCAGAGCAATATGAAGTTGCGAAGAGAGATTTCGAGTATTTTCTGGCGCTGCTGGAGATGGCGATCGAACATGAAAAACATGCGGTAGAGAAGAACTGAAGAAGGGAGCGAGCTTTGTTGCTTCCTGAAGTCTTGATTTTTCTATTTTACTCTTTTATGCTACATTACAATTAAAAATAAACAGAAACGGTTCCCATAGACAACGGAGCCCTCAAAAAGGCAGAACTCTGACTTCAAATATGGTACATTTTTGGGGGGCAGGTCAAAATTGCGAAAGGAAATTAAGCGAGAATGGTTGAGCAAATATTCCCCAATATTTTCCGAATGGAAATTCCCCTTCCAGCGAACCCCTTAAAAGCCATTAACTCTTACGTCATCAAGGGCAATCAAAGGTGTTTGATAATCGATACAGGAATGAATTTAGAGGAATGCCGGCAGGCGATGAATGACGGTCTTAAAGAATTAAACATCGATCTACACAAGACGGATTTTTTTATTACCCATCTCCATGCCGATCATTTCGGATTGGTATACAACCTGGCCAAGGAATCATCGAAAGTCTATTTCAATTCTCCCGATGCCCAGATAGTAAACGATCCCAGCCTCTGGGATACGATGATGGCGAACGCGTCGGTTAATGGATTCCCCGAAGAAGAACTCAAGTCTGCCATACAAAAGCACCCGGGGCGGAGATATCAATCCCAAGGTTCCTTGAATTTAACCCTTCTGCACGAGGGGGATCAGGTGTCGATTGGCGAGTATGTTTTTCGTTGTGTCGAGACTCCGGGGCATACCCCAGGTCATCTCTGCCTTTATGAACCGAGGACAAAGATCTTTTTTTCCGGAGATCATATTCTGGAAGATATTACACCCAACATTGCCACGTGGCCCGATTTCGAGGATTCTCTTCAGAAATATTTGAATAGCCTGGATAAGATTGATTGCTTTGATATCAGTTGGGTGTTTCCCGGACACCGGAGGGCTTTTACCCATTACCACAAGCGCATTGCCGAACTGAAGCGCCATCATGAGGCAAGAGCTAACGAAGTTCTTTTCATTCTGAAAAACAGCAGTCAAAATGCTTACCAGGTTGCCTCCCAGATGACATGGGATATCGATTGTGAAAGATGGGAAGATTTTCCTATCGTTCAGAAATGGTTTGCTACAGGAGAAGCGTTATCGCACCTCCAATATCTCCAAAAAAGGAATGAGGTAAAGAAAGAACTCGCGGACGGAAACATCGTCTTCTCGCTAAGCCAATGATGCAGATTCAATCATCTGGAAAAAAGATGGGGAAAGAGGCCATTGAGCTCTATGAACATGATCAATACGGCATATAGAAAAGATTATATGGTCGGGACGTATCTGGATCCATTCAATGAATTCAAGGAAAAGGAAGTGTTCTTTGAAATTAGGCACGATGAGATCACAGGCGTTACCTGCCGCATTCTCCCTGCCCGTTACAGGATATCTATTAAACCTGATATAAAATCCTATCTGGAAAAATCTACTGAGTCTAACTGTCCCTTCTGTCCCAACCTTTTTGAGAAAATGACACCCCAATTTACTTCCGACATTACTAAGGAAGGGAAGTTTCAAAGGGGAAATGCCTTTCTGTTTCCCAACGCCTTTCCACATGATCGATTCAACTGCGTTGCCATATTCTCAGACAAACATTTTATAGGTCTCAATGAATTAACGACAGAAACAATGCTGGACGGTTTTTTGGTCTGCCGTGACTACTTTAAAAGGATGAAAGAGGTATATCCTGCAGTTCGTTTCTGTTCAATCAATTGGAATTATATGCCACCGGCAGGCGGTGGCCTGATTCACCCCCACGTTCAGACTGTTATCGGGGAAAATCCCACGCGTTTTATAGCGACTATTTCCACAAAAGCCCAGAGCTATCAGGAGGCCACGGGAAGCAATCTTTGGAGAGATTTAATAGCTTACGAAAAGGAAAAGGATGAGAGATTCATTGCCTCGACGGGAAACATTGAATGGATGGCAAGCTTTGCGCCACAAGGAATGGCAGGAGAAATCTGGTTTGTTTGCAACGGCAAAAAATCTATTTTCAATTTGAACGATGAAGATGTTAACGAACTGCTGACGGGCTTTTCTCGTTTATTCAGATATTTCGACGAGAAGAATTTCATCAGTTTCAATATGGCTCTTTTCGCTACCTTGGTGGAAGATGACAACTTATGGGTACAGGGAAAACTAATGCCGAGATTTGTCATACTTCCCTTGGGGACCAGCGATGTAAACTATTTTGAGAAACTCCACAATGAGATAATCTGTCCCTTTATTCCCGAAGAGATGTGTAAGGAATTGAAGTCTCTGTTTTAGGCCTGCAAAGTATAAAAATAACTGAAGCAACCACCTCGATTGAGCTGATATTCCAAATGAATGTACATGACAAACATGTCTCCTTACCGGAAAAAGAAGAAATACGTTCTTTCACCAATGTAATTTAAAATCAAAGGTAGGGGGAGAAAGAGCAGGATGGGCTTGTTTGGAAAACCGAAAGGGAAAAAATATCACACGAGAACCATAGAGGTGAATACATACGAATATGACGAACAGAGATTAGTCGTAGAGGGATGTCTGACTGATCATCGATTGCAGGAATTTCATTCGGCTAAAGGTGAAAAAAGATCACCCGGCATATTGCATCAGATGATCATCCATTTGCTCGTTAACAAAACAACTCTTGAGATCGAGGATCTGCATGTGGAAATGCCTGTTGTTCCACGTGAGGAATGCTTGGAGACGATCAACAGCATGGAGCCTGTCAAGGGATTAAAAATTACCAGTGGATTTACGTCAAGGGTAAAGACATTGGTTGGCAGTGGTAAAGGGTGCCAACATTTAGTGGGGCTTTTAACATCAATGGGTTCCTCAACCATTCAGGGATACGCTGCTTACAAACTGCAGGGATCCCCCAGATTCATATCGGATATGATCAATATGCTTATGAACACCTGTTGGACATGGCGTGCAGAAGGGCCCTTGATAAATTTTATAAAAGAAAAAATCGAAGCAGAACGAAAATAATAAGCACACATAAACCGTTGCTCTGAAGTAGGATTCGGACGCTTAATAACTGCACCCTTGTAAATGCAGATAGCGATTTACTGGATGACCGCTTTTGAACAATCTTAATGCGGTTTTTATTGAGGACTTCCTTGAAATGTTGTTTTCTTCTTTTATCCACCCATAAAGCATTTAACTTATATTAATCAATGTCTGAAAAATAAAATGGAAGAATTCTGACTTGACATGTGCCACATGTTCCCGGGGCAGTTCACATGGCCTTCTGGGTATTGACATGCTAATAGCTTTCTTTTATAAAACCTAAAACCACAAACCATTTCCCATGAACATTGCTGATTGAAAGGGGAAGAACCATGGAATTCAGCAGTTTCGATGAGATGATAAGCGCTGTTAAAGCAAGAAGAAACAAGAAAATGTGCGCCGTTGTGGCAGCAGAAACCGAACACACACTGGAAGCAGTACTCGAAGCTTACAAGGATGGCATTATCGAACCTGTCCTAATAGGCGACGAGCACATGATCAAGGAGTATCTTGAAAAAATGGCCGGCAGCGCCGGGACAATGACCGTCATATCAACTTCAAGCCACGAAGAAGCGGCGCAAAAGGCGGTTGATCTGGTCCATGCGGGAAAGGCGGATTGCCTAATGAAAGGGTGCCTCGAAACCGCGACGCTGATGCATGCGGTGATAAACGATAAGAGAATGCGGACCGGTAAGATCATGTCGGGAATGATGACCCTTGAGATCCCCACTTATCACAAGCTCCTGTCGGGGACCGACGGCGGCATTACGCTCTATCCTGATTTGAATCAGAAGAGAATGATCATAGAAAACGCCGTGGAAGCCTTGAGAGCACTTGCGGTTTCTTGTCCGAAGGTGGCCGTCATGGCGGCGCTGGAGATGGTTAACCGGAAAATGCCTGAAACCGTTGATGCCGCGAAACTCAAGGAAATGAATCAAAAGGGCAAAATCAAAGATTGCATCGTGGAAGGTCCGATTTCATATGACTTGGCCGTCAGCAAGGAAGCCGCACAGCTCAAGGGGTACGAGAGTCCTGTTGCAGGCGACGCGGATCTGCTTGTCTGGCCTGATATCACTTCCGGCAACCTTGCCACGAAGGCGCTGATGTATTCAGCCCGGGCCAAATCGGGTGGTTGCATTCTGGGGGCTAAGGTACCTATTATTGTAGCGTCCAGGTCTGCGAAAACCGAAGAAAAGTTCTTATCCATTGTTATCGCCAACGCGATTGCAGATAATTGGGGGAATGGATAATGTCCGGTTAACCATTTTATATCTTGGCTGTTAATTTCGGATCTACGTGACCTACTCCCCTAAAACAGGTCAAATTTTCATATTAGGCTTTCGGCCTAATTATGGATCATGATTAAGGAGGGCGGGATGGGTCGGAAGCTTTTTGCGGCCAACGCCTGGTTCAATTACGGAATGATTTTTTATGAGAAAGGCAGATACAGGGATGCCTTGACGAAGTTTCAAGCCTATCTGAAGGACGATCCCCGGGGGTAAGAAAAGAAACAGCCGGGTATATAATGGAAACCTGCCGGAGAGAGATGCCGCCGGCTCTTGAGAAAAAGGAAAAGCGCGTAACTCCCGTAATGGTAGAAGAGGAGAGGATCCGGGTTTTAATCAAGGCCTCTGCAAGGGAAACGATCATCGCCGCCTCTTCATCCGTGGATCTGAAAAACCTTTCGGGAGAAAAGACCCCGAAAAAAATAGAAGGAGCCATTCTGACCATTGGAGTTGCCGGAGATAGCATGACCCTCAACGGAGAGACGCTGGCCAGCGGTGGCGTGGTTGTGATCCCTTTTCTGAACGGGAAGCTGAAAGTGGATGGAAAAAGTTACAGGGGAGAGATCAAACTCACACTCAAAAAAATGGAATATCAATTCCTAATTAATTCTACTCCGACACATAAATGATTATGATCAGATCAACAACCTCATCAGGTACAAAGCGATTTGATGCCGGACATCTGGCAGAGAGGAATTTTGTTTCAGCGCTCTTTGCCTGTCCCGCCAGCGCTCCGAGAGCGGGAAATACCCTTCTGGACACCGCCTCAATCACCAGGGGTTTATCCAGACAATCTCTCCGGATCTCCAGATGCTCCCAATCTCCTTCAGCGACACATTTTCCCAGTTCAGAGACCTTGATAGGCAAAGGATTCGTCTCGATCAGTTTGGTGTGTGTTCTCTTTCGTCCTCTCTTTTTCTCGTGGGGATCGGCGGTCTCCGCAAGCATCCGACTCCTGTATTCACCAAATGCGCCGGCACGGTCCCACTTTACCTCTGTCAAC
>DFZO01000021.1 GCA_002383495.1 Syntrophaceae bacterium UBA4054
GGGTCTACCTATGTCGATCTTCAATCTGAAACATGACGGAGACACGACCCCATTATCCTCGTGGATAACTATTTAAAGGAGGTACTATTTCATGAAAAGGTTGCTTATCTTTTCGATTATCAATAATAAGAAATGGTCCATGCATATTTTCATATCCGTTTTCTTCTGGTTGTTCCTGACGTTCCCATGCCTTGCGCAGGATTCCCGGGGATCGCTCCAGAGCTACCAATGCCCCAACAAGGTCAAATGCCAGCAGAGACTGTACAGCATCGCCGGCAGCAATTCGTCCGAGCAGACCCTCGGAACCATTCACGTCAAGTGCTGCTACAAGTTACCCACGGGCTGTCGTCCCTGGCACTGCGAAGGGGATAAAACCGATATGTCCTATTGGCAGGCCAAGTGCAACGAGACTTTCCCGGACTGCCAGAATAACCACGCTGGGTTCACGGACCCCTTTTGCACCGCGCATTTTGAGACGTATTTCTAGTGTGATGTCGCAGATAAAAGGTGAATGTGACCGCTTGGCGAAATTCCGTCGTCGGGTGTCTTTTTTTGACATTGGAAAATAGCTGAATATGAAAAGGGTAAGTATAGGTATCATCGTCTCGCAGAAGCCGCAGCTCGGGAAGATGTTGAATTTTAATCTTAGTATATTCCGGAAGGAAGGGGGTACACCTATGAGAAAACTTGTCCACGTTCTTTTAGCGGTACTGTTGACGGCGGCTTTTGTCACCGGGGCTTACGCCCAGGAGAAGCCGAAGGAGGCGACAAAAGGAAAACCGACGGTCAAAGTCATCATGACCATCATAGGCATGGTCAGGGCCGTCGACGCTGCCGGCAAGACGATCACCATGCGGCCAAGATACGAAACGGAGTACTACGTCCGTGAAGACACGATCCTCACGCGTGAATATGTTGCTGACAAAAAGCCTGTAACGCTTGACATATCGAAGGCAACATTCGGAGGATGCAGGGGCGACAAGTGTGCCGGCATCGAAGAGATCAAGAAGGGTGACCATATCCGGGTGGGCTATGACAAAGTCGGCGGTGTCTACGTCGTCCATACGATCCTGAAACTAGGGAAAAGAGGAGATTGAAGAGGAACAACCCGGTAATTGTGAGTGAGAGGAGATGGGACATGAAGAAAATGTCCGTGCTTGTCGTTGCGACGATGTTGATTTTCGGTTTCTGCGAGGTCACTTCTGCATGTTGGCGTCTCTATGCAAAAAAATAGGCTTGCCCAATGATCGTTGTCTTGTGTGTCTGCCGCCGCCGCCGTGTGTCGAATGACACTCCATTGCCGTGGGTCGATGGGGTCACGGCAATTCCGGCATCGGGTCTGTTTTCGCGTGCTTTTCTGAAATGTGATGGCTTTTCCGCCTGATTCCTGATACACATTTAAACAATGTCCATCAGCCCGGCAGGGAGAAGAAAGCTCTGCATAGACGATGATCTGCCGGAACAAAACAAGTAGAATGGAGAGGGATAAAAAATGGGATCAAAGCAAAAGCAGACACAAATGAGACAGAAGGAACATTTAGAACGAAAACTGAAAGACCGCTTGTCTTTCCTGTCTGAAAAGGGGACCGAATCTTCTGAAATCAAAAAAGATGCGTTTACAAAGAAGCTGCAGGCACATATCAGGGCCATCGATGAGAGATTGAAGGCGATCGCGAACCTGGAAAAGAGAACAGAAGAACTGGCAAAGAAAAAGGCGGAAAAGGCGGCTGCCCCTCAAAAAGCTCCGGAAGGCAGAAAAGGCAAGGAGTCAAAGAAGGCCCCTGAAGAGGGCAAGGAGAAAAAGAAAAAAAAGGAAACAAAAGAAACAAAGGAAACAAAAGCAAAGGAATAAAGGAGCCGGTTGATCTCAAGGATATCTGTGTCCGTCCGGCGCTGAGGGAATGGCTGGATTAGATTTGTGATGCATTGGAGGAGAAGGTTCTGATGGAATTGTTAAGGGCCATTCAATCGAGACGAAGCATAAGGAAGTTTAAAAGCGATCCGGTGCCGGACATTTATATAAAGGAACTGCTGGAAGCCGCGAGACTGGCTCCGTCGGGCTCCAATCTGCAGCCGGCCCGGTATGTGGTCATCAAGAGTGAAAAAGAACGCGCGAAGCTGAAAGAATGCACTCCCCTGCCTTTTGTCGTGAATGCGCCCGTTGTCATCGCATGCTGCATAGACAAAGGGGTCATGGGCAATACCGTTGAGAGATACAAGGAATTGATGGAGGCTAAGGCCTTTGTCGATACGCCGCTTGCGGACGGTACGGTGATTGAGGCCTATGCCAAGAGGCGAGGCAGTCTGGATCAGGCCGCCATCAAGGCCTATTTGACTCTGAACGCCTCCATCGCCATCGAGCATATCGCCCTGAGGGCGGTGGATTTAGGGCTGGGGAGCTGCTGGATCATGATGTTCGACAGCGAAAAGACCAGGAGGCTACTGGAGCTTGATGACCGGTACGATGTGGTTGCTCTGTTGCCCGTCGGTTATCCGGACCAGTCTCCGGCAGCGAGACCGAGGGTGCCGATGGAAGAACTGGTCATCAAGGAAATTTAGTCTCCGGCATATTTGTGAAACGAAAAAACCCCGACCCCCTGTTTTTGCCGAGATTCCGGTGCGCGCAATAAATTTTTAAAGAAGGATGATGACAGCCGATGAGAGAGGACTCTTTGCGCCGGCGGCTTGATAAGCGGAAAGAGCTTGGCATGCTCCGGACACTGAAAGTGCACTCGGAGATGGTTGATTTTTGCTCCAATGATTATCTCGGCTTCGCGCGCTCACCCATATTGTACAAGAAGATTGAAGACTATTGTTCCCAAAACAGACCTCGACTCGCGGGCTCCACCGGTTCCCGATTGCTTGCCGGAAATTCAACGTTCGTGGAAGAACTTGAAAAATCCATCGCTCGGTTTCACAAAGCCCCGTCGGGATTGATATTCAACTCGGGATACGATGCCAATATCGGCCTGTTTTCCTGCGTCCCCCAGAGGAACGACCTTGTATTGTACGATGAATATATTCATGCATCGATATGTGATGGAATGAGACTCGGAAAAGCGGAGACCGTGTCTTTTCGTCATAACGATCTTGAAGATGCCGGGCGAAAAATGATTTCAGCCCGCAATCCGGGGAATAAAAGAGACATCTTCATCGCGGTGGAATCCGTCTATTCGATGGACGGCGACAGGGTGCCCTTGCAGGAGATGGCGAAGCTGTGCGAAAGATATAATGCGAAATTGATCGTGGATGAGGCGCATGCCACAGGGGTGATCGGTGCCGGGGGTGCGGGATTGGTCAACGACCTGGGATTGGAAGAAGCCTGTTTCGCGCGGCTTCACACGTTCGGGAAGGCCCTCGGCTGCCACGGCGCCATTCTCCTTGGAAGCGATGTGCTCAGAAATTACCTCATCAATTTCGCCCGGTCCTTCATTTATACGACGGCGCTTCCGTATCACGCCCTGGCATCCGTCAAGTGTGCTTATGAGCTGCTGCCCGGGGCTGATAAGGATCGCATGGAGCTGAACGACAGGATCCGTCAATTCGGAGAGGCGATGGGCGTCCATCGACCATTATCCACAAGCCCCATACAATGTGTCATCATTCCGGGAAATGAAAATGTCATAGCCGTCGCGCTGCAATTGCAGCATGACGGCTATGACATAAGACCTATTCTGAGCCCGACGGTTCCCAGGGGAAAAGAAAGATTGCGGATCTGTCTGCATGCTTTTAACACGAGAGAGGAAGCGGGTTCACTGATCGAAATACTGCAGCGTATCATTCGATGAGAAGAATATTCATCACCGGCATCGGCACGGATATAGGAAAAACAGTCGCTGCCGCGATCCTCACGGAAGGGTTAAAGGCGGATTATTGGAAGCCGGTTCAGGCAGGGGGTCTGGAGGATACCGATTCCGATTTTGTGAGGAGAATGATCACGAACGATCGATCGACCGTTCATCCCGAAGCGTTTCGTCTGAACCATCCGGTGTCGCCGCATCTTGCGGCCGCCATGGATGGAATCAGGATAAGGTTGAAGGACATCAGGGTTCCCAGGACAAGAAATACGCTGATCATCGAGGGCGCCGGAGGACTCATGGTGCCGCTGAGCGAAAAGCTGCTGCTGATCGATTTGATTGAAAGATTGAAAGCGGAAGTCATTGTAGTCAGCCGGCATTACCTTGGAAGCATCAATCACACGCTGCTCACCCTCGAGATGTTGAAGAAAAGAAAGCTGCCCATCTGCGGCGTTATTTTCAACGGCGATGAAAACGCGGCAACGGAAAAAATCATTTTAAAAATTTCCGGAGTGAAAAGCCTGGGCAGAATTCCGCCCGCGTCGCGGATGAACAGAGAATTTATAAGGCGGCAGGCAGCCATGTTTTCAATGATTTAACGGAGAACCTCGCATGGATCTATCCGGAAGAGACAGGCAATCAATCTGGCATCCTTTCACGCAGGCGCAAACGGCGGACCCGTCGATTGCGATTGTCAGGGGCGAGGGGGCATATCTGTTCGATGAGGACGGGAAGCGGTACATCGATGCCGTCTCGTCGTGGTGGGTGAATCTGCACGGGCACGCGCATCCCTACATAGCGGGGAAAATATCCGAACAAGCAAGAAAATTAGAGCACGTCATCTTCGCCGGATTCACGCATGAGCCCGCCGTTGTATTGTCGGAAAGACTCTTGAAGCATCTGCCCGTCCATCACAAAAAAATATTTTTCTCCGATAACGGATCGACCGCGGTTGAAGTGGCTTTGAAGATGGCGATCCAATACTGGTTCAATCGCGGGGAAAAAAGAAATACCATCCTTGCCTTCAACAACGCCTATCATGGAGACACCTTCGGATCGATGAGCGTCAGCGAGCGGGGGAGCTTCACGAAGCCGTTTCACGATTTCTTGTTTGATGTGATTTATATCGACGCTCCCACTCCGCAGAATGAAGATCGGGCGATCGCGCAGCTGGAGTCGACCATCGAGAATCATCCCCTGTCCATGGCTTCCTTCATCTTTGAGCCTCTGGTTCAGGGCGCGTCCGGCATGCTGATGCACAATCCCGAAGCGCTGAATCGAATGCTCACCGTATGCAAGGAGCATGGCGTGCTCACCATCGCGGATGAAGTCATGACCGGCTTCGGCAGAACCGGAAAATTTTTCGCGACGGATTATCTTTCTGAAAAGCCGGACATCATCTGTTTATCCAAGGGACTCACCGGGGGATTCATGCCGATGGGGGTTACCTCGTGCACCGATGACATTTTCAAGGCTTTTCTCTCGACCGATAAGATGAAAACATTGTTTCACGGGCATTCTTACACCGCAAATCCCCTCGGCTGTTCATCGGCCCTGGCAAGCCTGGACTTGATGGAGAAAGAGGAAACTTGGCAGGCGATCGATCGCATCGGAAGAAAACACCTTCAATTCAGGATGGAAATGACGGCGCATGACCGGTTGAGAGATGTCCGCCAGCGCGGAACCATTCTCGCGATGGATCTGGTGACAGGCCATGATTCATCGTACTTCAATAATCTTCGCGATCTGATTTACAATTTCTTTCTTGAAAAAGGAATTCTCATGCGGCCGCTCGGCAATGTGATGTACCTGTTTCCGCCGTATTGCATTTCTGACGACGACCTTGATTATATATACCGCTGCATCAAGGAGTTTCTTTCGTCGCTCAAATGAACCCGGACCGATTTGCGGACCGAGGTTTGTTTCCCTGACATTGAGGCGGCTGAACTCAGGGCGGATGTCGGAAGGAGGAGGAACGTCATGGCGGACATTACAAGAATCTCCGTGGAAGAGGCGTATCGGAAGGTGAAGGCCGGGAAGGCTCTTCTGGTCTGCGCCTACAACGACGACGAACAATACTCAAAGATGCGGCTTGAGGGGTCGATGCCCTTGAGCGAGTTCGACGCCCATATCGCTTCGCATCCGAAAGAGGGGGAGATCATCTTCTACTGCGCCTGACACGCAGAGCATACTTCCGCCCGGCGGGCGGAAGAGTACCTGAAAAGAGGATACAGCAACGTCAAGGCCCTCGGGGGCGGCGTGGAGGCGTGGAAAAAGGCGGGCTACCCGATCCGGTGACGGGAGATCAGTACCGGGGCAGGTCCTTCACCTCCTCGTAATAGGCCTGCCCCCTAATTATCGGAGCTCGAAAAACTGAAGAAGCCGGAGGATACGCCTATAAGGGTGTTGAAAAACACATTTTGTATCGGGCTGTTCAAAAACGTTCAGATGCAAGGCGCGCATGGTTCGACACGCTCACCATGACAATTAGGAAGCCTGTCCTGAGCTTGTCGAAGGGAGGGGCGCAGCGCAACGCCGCAGATGGGCGTTTTTCAACAGCCTGCTACAGATTAAACCGGATGCTGAGAATATCCCGGTCCTGAACGACGTAATTTTTCCCCTCCAGACGGAAGCGGCCCTTCTCGCGGATCCCTTTTTCCGATCCGCATTCGATGAGATCATTGTAGGAAAAACACTCGGCGCGGATGAAGCCCTTTGACAGATCGGAATGAATGGCGCCCGCGGCCTCGACAGCGGTTTCGCCTCTGCGGATAGTCCAGGCGCGCACCTCATCGGGACCGACGGTGAAGAAGCTGATGTACCCCAGAAGGGAATAGGCAAACCGGGTCAGCCGGTCCCGGGCGGAGCTTTCGATCCCCATGTCCTCCATGAACATTTGCGCCTCAGTTTCGTCATCCAGGCGGGACAGCTCCATTTCGAAATGGCCGGCGAATTCGATGACCCCGTTCTTCTTTTCGATCTCTTCCAGAAGGTTCTCGTTGCGGCCAAAATTGCTTTCATGGGAATTCAGGACGACCATGAGGGGTTTTTTCGTCAGGAACTGAAAACCCCGGACCGCCTTTTCTTCCTCGCAGTTCAGTTCGAGGGTCCGGACCGGCTGATTGCTGTTCAGGTGGTCGGAAATTTTGAGCAGGGCCTTCTCTTCCGTTAGAAGGGCATCCGTCTTCTGGCCGCGCTGATAGAACCACGCAATCCGTTCCAGCCGTTTCTCGACGATCATGAGATCGGAGAGGAGCATCTCAAGGTCAAGCTGTTCCATGTCCTGCAGGGGTGAGAGCGCCCCCATCAGACTGTCCGGATAATTGCGAACCACGAGCGCCAGGGCGTCGACCCGCTTGATCAATCCCATGGCCTCACCGGAGAATGCGTCCCCTTTGCCGGATCCTTCAGACAGTCCCGCAAAATCGGTGAATTCAATGGTTGCGTATGTTGTCTTTTTCGGCCGGTAAAGCTCTGAGAGCCGGGTCACGCGTTCATCGATGACTTCCACAGCGGCCAGGTTTGGTTCACCGCGGGTGTTGGCGTAGGCCGTGACCTCGGCCTTCGACCTTGTCAGGGCGTTGAATATGGTTGTCTTGCCGGAATTCGGCAAGCCGATAAGACCGATTTTCATGAAGCTACCTCCGGAAAGAAAAAGGCCACCGAAGCTAAAGAGCGCAGTGGCCTGCCTTTGCACTTCAAATATCTGGGTCCGACTTTTGCGGCGCCCCGCGCCCGGCAAATCGCTGCCGGAGGCGAAAAACGGTGATGCTTTTAATATAGCCCCGGCTGAAAGTCAAGCGAATTCAGATTCATTTGCCGCTGCCGTTTGGCAGGGACTTTTTGTCTTTCGGTTTTATCTTGAACTCCAGGAAGTCAAACCAGTCGTAAAAATCAACAGCGTCCTTCGTCTCTTTTTTTGCTTTTTCATTCGATAACTTTGCTTTTTTCACCGTAAAAAATATCCCCCTTAGCCTATTGAATACAGCATCCAGGTTCATGCCGGTCCCTGTCCCAGGGCGGGTCAGAGGCGCGTCTTCATACCAGAAAGGGGAGAAAAGGTCAAAAAAAATCCCTGCCTGTTTCAGGCAAAGGCGGCCGGGCCTGTTTTCCTGACCTTGGGGCATCGCTGAAGGATTCACCAAACAATTGTAACATCAGACTGAATATGCTACTAAACCTCCAGGCTCAGGCTCCGGGAAAAATGTCAATTCCTGATGTCTGACGAAGAGGAAAGCAATGAGCGTTCATAGCGATGTCTATCGAAGGAAACGGATAACACCCCGCAAGGCTGTCAGCCGGATCAGAAACGGAGACACGATCGTTCACGGCCTCACGATTGCCGAACCGCCGGCACTGCTCAATGCCATCGCCGACCGTGTCCGCGGGGACAGCCTCAGAGACATCAAGGTCTATTCGCTTCTGCCCCTGGCCCATGCGTCCAATTCCGTCCTTGCGCTGGAACTGGCCGACCGTGTCCGCGCCCATTCCTGGTTTGTCAGCGGACCTACAAGGGGTCTCGTGGGTGTTGGACTTCAATATTACATCCCCAATTATTTCCACCAGATTCCCCGGTTGTGCCGGGACTACATGAAGATCGACTATACCGTCACGACCGTATCCCCCATGGACAACGCCGGTTATTTCAGCTTCGGGACAGCCAACGACTTTACGTCCACGGCGGCCCGCCATTGCAGGAAGCTGATCGTGGAAGTCAATGAAAACATGCCTCGGGTCTTCGGCGATTCCCTGCTCCACATTTCGGAGGTCGATGCGATCGTGGAAAACACGGTCCCGCTGCAGGAAATGCCGCCGCCCCCGCTCCGGCCGGAAGACGAAAAAATCGGCCGGTTCATCGCGGAAATGATTCCCGACGGAGCGACGCTCCAGCTCGGCCTGGGCGGCATCCCCAACGCCATCACCCGGTATCTTAATAACCACAGGGATCTGGGGATTCACACGGAAGTGTTCAGCCCGGGGATGGTGGACCTGATCCGGTCGGGGGTGGTGAGCGGCAGCCGGAAAACCCTCCATCCGCGAAAACATGTCTTCACCGTGGCCCAGGGAGTGAAGAGCATGTACGATTTCATGAATGACAATCCGAGCATGGAGAGCTATCCCGTCTCATTCGTGAACGACCCGTCGGTCATTGCCCGGAATGACCGGATGATCTCCATCAACTCCATCATTGAAGTGGACCTGACGGGACAATGCAATGCCGAGTTTCTAGGAGGTCACCAGTTCAGCGGAACGGGGGGACAGCTCGACTACGTTCGCGGGGCCTTCAACGCCCGGGAAGGCAGGTCCATTCTGGCCTTTTATTCATCGGCCAAGGAGGGGAAGATCTCCCGCATCGTTCCGCGCTTCAAGGCGGGAACCGTCGTGACGACACCGCGAATGGATACTCATTGCCTCGTGACCGAATTCGGCATTGCCGACCTCAAGGGAAAATCTACAAGAGGCCGGGTTCAGGAGATCATCGCGATCGCCCATCCAAAATTCAGGGATGCGCTTTTCCGGGAAGCCGAACGTCTTTATCTCGTGTGAAGCCGGGATACACCCGCCCTTGGGGATACCGTTATCAATATCAGGAGGAACGTTTCATGATCGATCTTAAATCGTGGCCTGACAACAATGCATTCAGAGCCGCTGTCAACAAGACGCCCTATTATAAAACGATTGCGATAGAGCTGATGAAGCTCGACAAGAGAGGCGCGGTAGCCAGGATCAAATCCGGCCGCAAGCACAGGAACCTCTGGGGAACCGTTCATGGCGGCGCCCTGGCTTCCCTCGTGGATTCGACCAGCGGCTTGTCAACGGTGCCCCATTTAAAAGACGGGGAGACGATCATGACCGTTTCGCTGCAGGTGGATTATTTCGCCCCCGCCGTGAAGGGGGATGTTATTGCCCGGGGGAGGATGGTGCATCGAAGCAAGCGGCTGGCCAGGGCGGAAGCGATCATTGAAGATGAGCAGAAGAATCTCATTGCAAAAGGGCATGCCATATATATGATTTTCTCAGTAAATAATAATGATCAGGCCAAGGCCCGCCGGTCCAGATGACCGTTGGAGGTCCAATGGAAAATAAATGGGGGGAGTGAAATGGGAAACGGGACAAGAATCGGATATCGGGTCGTCGGCACCATCACGAGCGTCAAGGGCCATTGCAATGCGGGCCATAAAGCGGGTGACCGGATGGAGCTCGGCGGCCACAGTTCAGGGGGGTTATGCGGTTTTCTGTATCATGATATCTTTCCCTACGTCATCATGCTCCAATTCGGCGGCGGATTCCCGGCGGACTGGGGCGACCCCGATGTCATCAACATGGAGTGCCTGGATAAATTCAATCTCGTCAAGATCGAACTGAAGAGGGTAAGGGACGAGTAAAGCGGTGATGCGCCGCCGACGGATTCGATGACCGGGAATCCGCATTTACCATTGACAGGAAAGCCTATTTTCCCTATTCTCAGTAAAAATCGAGCGTTTTTAAGAGCCTTATGTATTGCGAATTTTACAACCTGACGGAGAAGCCCTTCACGCTGACCCCCAATCCAGACTTCATCTTTCTGAGCAAGAATCACAAGGAGGCCTTCGCCCATCTGCTCTACGGCATTGACCACCACGTCGGATTCATCGAACTGACCGGCGAAGTGGGAACGGGAAAAACGACGGTGATCCGGACGCTCCTCGGACAGCTCAATCCCCAAAATTACCGGAGTGCCCTCATCTTCAATCCCTGCTTCTCTGCCCTGAACCTGATGCAAACGATCAACCGCGAGTACGGAATTTCCTGGGATAACCTGACGGGCGCTGAACTTCTCGATTCCCTGAACCAGTTCCTGCTCGAACAGAACATGGCCGGCCGAACCGTGGTCCTCGTCATCGACGAGGCCCAGAACCTGACGCCGGAGGTCCTCGAACAAATCCGGCTGATCTCAAACCTGGAGACGAAAAACGACAAGCTGATCCAGATTGTCCTGGTGGGACAGTCCGAACTGAAAACCCTCCTGCAGAAATCCGAACTTCGTCAATTGAACCAGCGGATCACCGTGCGCTATCACCTGTGGCCCATGGATTACGAAGATACAAGGGAATATATCCGGCACCGGCTGAAGATTGCCGGCGCCGGAGAGTATCCGCAGTTTTCGGAACGGGCGCTGAAGAAGGTCTACCGTTTCTCCGGCGGCCTTCCCCGTCTTGTCAACGCGGTGTGCGACAGGGCCCTGCTTGCGGGATATTCCAGCGAAAGCCGGGTCATCGAACCGGGCATGGTCGTTTCGGCCATCAGCGATATCCGGAACCCGGAAAAAACAATCATCTCTGTCCCCGGGGCCGTTTTCACCGCCCTGATCCTGATAGCCGTCTTCGGGTTCGTGGGGATCGTCAGCATGGATCAGGCGGCGATGAAGACTCCGGGGCTCGCCGGAAACACCCCTCCAGCCGTCCAGAACATCATCCCGGCAAAACCCGCGGAACCCGCGGCGGCGAACCTCATTCCGGTCATCCAGGATGAACTGGCGAAGGCGACGGAAGCGACCAATACGGCCCTGGCCCTGAACGCACTCCTCAAAATGTGGGATGTGGAACCGCTTTCCCCCAAAGGATCCCTGGAAGCCTGGAAGGGTCTGGATAAGATCGTCAGTCAGAGGGATCTGCGTATTGCCCGGATGACCGGCAACATGGGAACCCTGCAAAGATTGGATATGCCGGTCCTGCTGGAATTGTTCATGCCCGGCGCGGAGGGCAAGAGGTATCTGGCCGTAACGGGTTTTGAAGAGGGGCGGATTCTCATTTCCCCGCCGGTTGCCGGCCGCGGATGGTTGACCAGCGCGGAGATGGACGCGCTCTGGGGCGGCAAGATGTACTTCCTGTGGAAAAATCATTTCGACATTCCGACCCGTCTGAAACCGGGCGAGAGGGGGAAGGAAGTGTTGCAACTGCAAAAGCTGCTGCGCCAGATCGGCTTCTATGAAGGTCCTCGCAACGGCATCTACGACAGGGCCACGATAGACGCCGTCCGGTCATTCCAGATTTCACAGGGGTTATTGCCGGAGCAAACGATGGGCAGGAGAACCCTGGTCCTTCTCTACCGGGAAACAGGTCTTTACCCCCCGCCGCGACTCTCAAAAAAAGGAGAGGGAAAAGCAGGATGAGCCTCATTCTGGACGCGCTGAAAAAACTGGAGAAGGACAGAATCACCCGCCGGAAAAGGTCCGTCCATATTGCCTCCGACATTTTAATGACGGGAGAACCAGCGGCGAGACGAAGAACGCTCATCCTGATCGCGGGCCTGGCCGGAATCGCCGTCGCGGCGCTTGTGCTTACCCTTGTGATCGTGAACCCCTTCTCGGCCCGGACGCCCATCCAGGAGAAGGAAACGGTGCCGCCCGCCTCCGATCAGTCCACGAAATCCGTTCCGGCGCCCGAAGCCATCGCGGAAAAAAAGAAGACCCGGACCGAGACAGCGCCTCACTCAGGGACGGAAGACAGGATCGCCGACGCCGCCAGGGCATCGAAGCAAAAGAGGGCGGCTGCCCCCGGATCCAGAGCAAAAACCGCGGTATTCGATGAGCCGCAGCTCCCGATTTTAACGGTGTCGGGGATCGTCTGGGTGGAAGACCGCGGAGCGCGCAAGGCCATGGTCAACGGCGAGGTCGTCGGCGAAGGGGGGAAAGTCGGCAGGACTCGGGTCGTGGAAATCCATCCGGATCATGTCATCTTTTCCCACGAAGGTCAGAAGATCAGCGTCTACATGAAATGAAGCATGGTTTCGGCGAAATCCGGGGCCAGAATCGCATGCTGACGCTGGAACGGTTCCCGGTGAGCACATGCTTAAAAAAAATGTTTCTATTCTGATCGGCGTCATTTTATTATTTCTGGGTGCAGCGGCTGCTGTGCCGGAAAATCCTCCCGCGAACATCGATGATCTGTTGAAAGAAGCCGGCGACCTCAAGGTGGCGGAAAAATATGAGGCGGCGCAGGATCTCTATGACCGGGTCCTCACTCTTGATCCAGAAAACCGGGAGGCTTTAAGGGGAAAAGACGACTGCCGCATCATGCTGGAGCCGGTGATTCCCGAACAGGCGCTGGCCGTGCCATTCGGTCTTGACGATCCCGAATGGCGAAAGATACAAAAGGCCGTCGACGAAGCCAAAACGCCCTGGGACAGGCGGAGGGCTTCGCTGGCCTTGAAAAGGTTCGCGCGGAAATACACGGGTCAAGTCTACACCCGTGACAAAGAAGCGTACGTGAAGAGAGCGGATCTGATCCTGCAGGAGGCCGCCGCCGGGATTGAAAAAGGAGCGCCTCGCGAAACGGTCTGTTCCAGGGCAAGGGAGAAATTGACGTTCCTGCAGGAGGAGATTCATCAAAGCTGGAAAGGCCACGGTCCGGACGTCCTGGCGCCCGCGCTCGAGAAGCTTGATAAGATTCAAAAAGGCGGGGGATCGGATAGCGGGTATCGATTGATCAAGGTCATAAGAAATGCCGATCTGGATTACGGCATGCTCAATAACATTGATCGCGTCGCTCCTCCCTACCCGGAAGGCAGCCGATATCAGATCGGCGATATCGGGACGGTCAAGGGGGCTTCCACGGTCTATAAATTCATCAGGGAGTATGAAGGCCTGTCGGGGTCTGCGGATAAACCCGCTCCGTTTCACGACCTTCTCGTGGTCAAGGTGGACGATGCGGGTGTCATCGTCGATGCCTATAAATACACGCTGGAATGGACCGACAGTCCCAGTCTCGCTCTTTACCGGCTGGGAAGAAAAGGCGTTCGATTCAAAGAGGACATGGATGTCCGCGAACTTCAATTGACAAAATAAAAAGCAGGGTCTTTTGAGACCCTGCTTTTTTGTCAGCCGCTGAAAGATATTTGTTCAAATTTTATGGCTTCACTACCTTTGCTGTTCTGGTTTGGGCGGTACGGGCTTTTTCAGAATCTTCATCGGCACGCCCGGTCTGGGTCCCACGGGCTTATGCGGTGCGGGTTTTTTGAAGACCTTCGTCGGCACGCCCGGTCTGGGTCCGATGGGTTTGCGAGGCGCGGGTTTTTTGAAGACCTTCGGGGGCACGCCAGGTTTATGTGGCACGGGCTTTTTGAAGACCTTCGGGGGCACTTTCAGCGGCGGTTTCTTGGGCACCGGCTTCATTTTTTCAATGCCCGGTTTTTCCGGGGCCTGCGGTGGCTGACTGATCGCGGCCAGCGGATAAAGGGCAAATGCGAAGACAACCAAAACAATCACAAACATTTTCCCGGATGTCGCGGCTTTTCCTCTCCTCATAGACAATTCCTCCTTATGATTTGATGGTCAGCGGTTGATTCCTGTCCTGTGCTGCCTTCCTCCGTCTTCCCGTGAGGACAGCAGCGACCTGATCAAAAAAATCTTCATTTTTTCATCACATCAGGCTTTTTTTGTCAAGCCGTTCTTTTCGCTTTGATTTTCCAGAGACCGGATTCTTGTATTCTTCAGAATGAGGGCGCCGCTTCTTTCGTAGTGGATTTTTACGGGAGGGATGGGTTAGACTAGCCGGCAGTTAAGCGTGCAGGGGTCGGAATTTCAAGAGAAGGCAAAGGCCGCCATGTCCATCATAGACAGAGCCGGGGCTCTCAACCACTGGAGCGCGGGGATAGCGTTTCTGGGGATTGTTTTTTCCCTGGCGCCGGCAGCGACGGAGATCGGGGCCGGCATCTCGGCGATCGGAGTTGTCTACTACGCGGCAAAAAGGCGGCGCCATCCGGCCTGGGGTCTCTTATCGGCTCTGCCCGTTCTGGGCGCCCTGTCGGCCCTTATCCTTCTGACGGTGCTGCCCCCGCTCCCGGAAGCGGACCGGTTGGCGCCAGAGAGATGGCTGTTCTCTCCTCTGTTGTGGGCGGCCGTGTTCTTTTTGTTCTCCCTTATCGCCTGGGTAAATTTCAACCCTTCTGCCGTGGGTTACAAGTCAAGGACCCACAAGCAGAGCAGGGTGGATCGCTCCGATTCAGGCCGGAGCCCACGGACAATGATGTTTTGGGAAGCTGGGAAAATAGTGTGATCGATGGAAAGGATTTCATGAGAGGAGATTCTGATGAAAGCGGCGTTTATCCAGTTTGATCCGGTCTTCGGTGACATCGAAGGCAATATCGGGAAGGCCGTCGCGCTGATCGAGCGGGCCGAAGCGGAGGTGATCGTTCTTCCGGAGCTGTTCAACACGGGCTATCTGATCACCTCGAGGGAGGAGGCCTTTGATCTCTCCGAACCTGTGCCCGGCGGAAAGACCACGGAGGCCCTCTGTTCCGCCGCCCGGAAGAAAGGCGTGCATATCGTCGCCGGACTGAATGAGCGAAAGGGCGACACCCTCTTCAATTCGGCCGTCATCGTGTCCCCATCCGGGTACCTGGGAACGTACAGGAAGATCCATCTTTTCAACGAGGAGAAACTCTGGTTCCAGCCGGGGGATCTGGGATTCGCCGTCTATGACATCGGGAGCTGCAGGATCGGGGTCATGATCTGCTTCGACTGGTTCTTCCCCGAGTCCATGCGCACCCTTGCCCTCCAAGGGGCGGATCTCATCTGTCATCCCGCCAACCTGGTGCTCCCTTTCTGTCAGGACGCGATGATCACCCGGTGCCTTGAAAACCGCGTGTTTGCCGTAACAGCCAACCGGACGGGCGAGGAGAGGCGAAACGGAAAAGTCTTCCGCTACACGGGCAGAAGCCAGATCACGGCCCCCGGGGCGAAAGTACTCTGCCAGGCCGGCGCGGAAACGGAAGAGATCGGTGCCGCCGAAATCGATGTTCATATTTCCCGGGACAAGAACCTGAATCCATACAACCATATCCTGCACGACCGGCGTGAAGAATTTTATCGCTGACCGGCAAAACAGAAAAGGAAAATCGGCAGAGAGGGATTGTGGCAAAATACAGGTGTACCGTTTGTAATTATATCTACAATCCGGCCATCGGTGATTACGATCATGGCATAAAACCGGGCACCGCTTTTGAGGATCTTCCCGATACCTGGGTCTGTCCCACCTGCGGTTCGAAGAAATCGAAGTTCGTAAAACTCCAGTCATAAGATCGACAATGCCGGTGGCGGCAGGACCTTTAAAATGGCGGACGCATCCCATAAGAAGCCTGGCATCTCAAGAGCCGTGGTGACCGCGACAGCAATTATTTTTATTGGGGACGGCAGGGGTGAACAGGTAAAAATCCGGAGGGAAGAAAGGGCTTGATAAATGTCTGAATTCAAGAATGTGACAGTGGTCAAGGAGGCGAATGTGTATTTCGACGGCAAGGTGACGAGCCGGACGATTCTATTCGCGGACGGCTCGAAGAAGACGCTGGGGATCATGCTGCCCGGTGAATACGAGTTCGGCACCGGAGACCCGGAACTCATGGAGATTCTCTCCGGCGAACTGGAAGTCTTTCTTCCTGGGGAGGACACCTGGAAGAGCATCCGGGACGGTGAGTTATTCCGGGTTGATGGAAACTCAAAATTCAAATTGAAGGTTCAGACCCTGACGGATTACTGCTGCAGTTTTATCAGGGAATGACAAAGGGGAACCGGGCCGCTCTATCCCGGACGTATCAAAACCCGATCCGGATCAGGCCGGCGGACTGGACAGCGAGACATCCTGCAGGGCCATGGCCATGGATCGGGTGAAGAGGACTCTTTTAAAGGAACGGAGACAGGAAGAGAGAAGGAGAGGAAGGGAGGATTAAAATGCATAAGCGCCGGATTCGAGGGATCGTTGTTTTCCTGTTCGCACTTATTATCGCGGGAACCGGAGTGCATTCATCCGCGCAGGATTTCGCGAATATGCAAATCCAGACGGAGAAAATCGCGGGGAACACATTCATGCTCAGCGGAGGGGGAGGGAACATCGGAGTCTCAGCCGGAAACGACGGCGTCCTCATGATCGATGCCTCTTACGCCCAGTTGTCGGGCAAGATCAGGGCCGCGGTCGCGGCCATCAGCGGCAAGCCCGTTCGTTTCGTCGTTATCACGCACTGGCACCAGGATCACACGGGCGGAAATCAGAATCTCGCCGGGGAGGGGGCGGTTCTGGTGTCCCACGAGAACGTCCGAAAACGACTGAGCACGGAGCAATTCATTGAGTTTCTCAGCAAAAAGATAAAGATCCCTCCGCTGCCCGAATCGGCACTTCCGGTCATCACCATGAAACAGGAAGTGACCTTTCATTTGAATGGAGAGGAAATCCGCGTTTTCCACATTGAGCTGGCCCATTCCGATGGGGATGCCGTCGTGCATTTCAGGACGTCCAACGTCATTCACATGGGGGACCTTTATTTTAACGGTTTATATCCGTTCATCGATCTCTCCGCGGGGGGTTCGATCAACGGCATGATCAAAGCGGTGAAGCAGGTGCTTGCGCTCTGCGATGGAGATACGAAAGTGATCCCGGGGCACGGTCCTCTCTCCGACAGGGCCGGTCTGGAGAACTACCTCAAGATGCTGGTGGCCGTGAAAGACAGGGTTGCACGAGAGATCAAAAGAGGAAAGACTCTGGAGGCCGCTGTTGCGGCCCACCCGACGCGCGATTTTGATTCGGCATGGGGAAAGGGATTCCTGAAGCCGGACCAGTTCGTGACCATCGTATACAGCAGTCTGATCCATGAAGCAAAGAAGGAATCCGAAAAGGAATAGGGAAATTTGCAATTTCCCCTCATTCATCTTACAATCAGCTTATTGAAATGGGTGAGGGGCCATGATCACCATTGCCAGCTATCTGCATCGAAACGTTCTGAACGACATCATCCTGCGCTGGATGCACGATGAGGTGCATCCAGCAGACGCGTCCGTCATCAGCCGGATCATCACTTTCAACAACGTCTATGTCTGCCGCTACATGCAGGCCCTTTCGCAAAAAATCTTCAGCGAACTGCACCCGGGGGATCTTCAGACGCGGAAGACGCTGCGCAAGGGGGACTTGAAGGATATTGTCGTTTCCCACTATCCTTATCGAAGTCCGCGCGTCCATGAACTGATCCGCCTTTACCATGCCCGTCCCGAAGACTATTACCGGGAGACCCCCTTTCAGGCCGTTCTGTATTTCGCCCGGCGCGGCGGCGTGACCGAATACATCGGTTCCTGCAGGATTAAACGGGTCCGGCGGCTGGCCGAGAAAGCCGCTCGCAAGATCATTGACCGGATATTCTCCGACATCAAGCAGCGGGCCGAGACCCTGGCGGACGAGCGTGCCAGGAACCTGGGGATCCCGCGCGAGCAATTGGTCACCGCGCCGGAGCAGATGACCGAGGAGTTCCTCAGGGCGGAGTCTCGCCTTCTCGAAGACCTTCGCAGCAGCCGGCCTTTTCAATGGCGCGATCCTGTCATGATCAACGACGTGGCGGGAATCAAGCTGGTGCTTGAGGATGCCCGCCAGGACCAATTGTTCTCTCTTCTGGACAGGATGGAGGATTGCGAGGTGGTGGAGGAGGAGCGCCACAGGGGGAAGTATAATGCGACAAACATCCTCCTGCGTTACCGGCCCTCCCGCGAGGACATCCTCGCCCGGCCGCTGGGAGATACGACCCTTGCTTTCATGAGAGCCAAAGGCCTTTCCGATGAGGAAGCAGACCGGGCGTTCACCGATTTTGTGAGACAGGGTGAAGAAAGCGTGCATGTGGAGATCATCCTGTCGAACTATGAAGACATGATGGAGAGCGAGATCGGCCGCAGCATGCATGAGGAGCGGATCATCGAGCAGCGCCGGCAGCAGCAGTACCGGGGGTGTCTCGCCCGGAACATCGAGTACCTCATGGTGTATCTCTTCACCTTTCCGGCCTCCTCGCAGCAGCAGCTCACGGAGCTGCCGATCAAGCTCTGGAACCGTTACCTGCCCGATTATTTCGACGAGGTTATCAAGGATCTCTTCCGGATTCCCCGGAACGATCTTCTGGAGTGAAAATCCGGGACGTCCGCCTGCGGCACGGATGTCCTCTCAATAAGCTTGACATGCGGGTTTCTTATCCATTACAGTCACCCCACCGAAAGCAGACACCCATCCACCCATGGGCGCCCGTCGCATTCGCATCTAATATTTTCAGGAAGAGGCATGTCCGTGAACCGGAAAAGAGCAGCGATCATCGGCATCGGCGCGGTGAAGGTCGGGAGGTATCCGGAGAAGCAGGAGAGCGAACTGGCGCTCCAGGTCATTCGCGACGCCCTGAAAGACGCTCAAATTTCAAGCCGGCAGATCGACGGTCTTTTCACCACACCCGATCTGCAGGGCAACATCGGTCTGCAGACGAACCTTCTCTGCGAGTACCTGCGCATTTCGCCCAGATCCATGGCTGAAATCTGCTGCGGAGCGATCGCCGGCGGGCTGACGCTGAAATACGCCGCCGATGAAATCCAGGCCGGGCGCATAAAGGCCGCTGTCTGTTACGGCGCGGTGCGGGAAGGGTCCATCGGCTGGTTCAAAAACCTGTCCCAGGGGAAGGGCTGGTCGATGATCGAGCCCACCGCCCTTCAGCCCTATGCGGCTTACGGGATCATCTGGGCCTATGCCCTCTCGGCGCGGCGCTACATGCACGAGACCGGAGCGACCGAGGAGGACTTTGCCCTGGCTGCCGTCCGGAATCGCAAAAACGCGGCGGGCAATCCGGTCGCGGCATTTGCGAAACCCATCACCGTGGAAGACGTGCTCCGCTCCCGGTGCCTCTCCTCGCCCATAAAACTCCTTGATTCGGCGGCGTCCCTGGATGGCGCGGCGGCCGTCATCGTGGTTTCCGAAGAGGCGGCCCGGGACCTGTCCCCGCATCCTGTTTATCTTCAGGGCTGGGGCCTTCATCACGATCCGTCCTGCGTCATTCCCACCGACAATTGCTCAACGTCCATCAGCCACTTCAAGGCGACGCGGGAGGCGGCGAAGGAGGCCTTTCAGAAGGCGGGGATCCGGCCGGAGGACGTGGACGTGGCCGAGATTTACGCGCCCTTCAGCTCCCACGAGCTGATCATTCCCGAGGACATCGGCTGGTTTCAGAACGGGGAGATGGCGCGGGCCCTTCGAAGAGGAGAGACGGACATCACCGGGAGAATCCCCATCAACACCGACGGAGGTTTGACCTCCCGCGGGCATCCCTGGGCCGCGACCCCCCTGTATGAGACGGTGAACATCGTCAGGCAGCTGCGTGGAACAGCGGGTCCCATCCAGGTCAGGGGGGCCAAGGTCGGGTTGATGCACTGCGAAGGGGGAATGATGAACAACGGCCTGGTCATGATTTTCGGGAGGGATTGAAATGACCTCCAAACCAAATTTTCTCAAGCCGACAAACCTGGAGAGCCCCGGAGCGGTCCCGTTCTGGGAAGGACTGCAGGCGGGAAAATTCCTTGCCCCGCGATGCGGGCAATGCGGCGAGCTCTTTTTCCCTCCCCGCAGCCACTGTCCGGAATGTCTGGGGGACTCCCTTTCCTGGGAGGAACTGAGCGGGAAAGGATTTCTCTACAGCTGGACGGAGCTCTTTTTTGCCCAGCCCGAGTTTGACACCCCTTTTTTCCTGGGATTGATCGACCTCGCCGAAGGGATCGGAAGAATCGCGGCCAGGATTTCCGCGAAAACGGCGGAGGAACTCCATATCGGGATGTCCGTGCGCATCCGGATTTCGAAACCCGTCGACGGGTTGGCTCTTTACTACGCCGAGCCTTCGCGCCCGGAATCGTAATGCGGTGCGGATTGTCAACAGGGTTGGATCTTTAAACTCCACCTTTTCTATTTCCGCAAATTGTGGTAAAGATCACCAAGAAATCAGTTCTTTGGCCAGTGTGTTTGCGACCGCGTCATTGGTAAACGTTTCAATGCTCACCCGGAATTGAGAACGGAAAATTCCCATGTCGAACATATGGTCCATCGGCGGTGGAAAGGGAGGATCCGGAAAGAGTTTCTTTGCCGGCAATCTCGGGATTCTGCTTGCGAGGAAGGGCTACAGGACTCTTCTGATCGATGCGGACCTCGGTGCGGCCAATCTCCACACGATCATCGGCATTCCCCATCCGGAAAAGAGCATCTCGGATTTCATCAATAAAAAGGCCGGCACGCTCGAGGAAACGGCCGTGCCCGCGTCCACGCCGAATCTCTTTCTGATCAGCGGCGCGATGAACAATCTGGACATCGCCAATCTCGCCTATGAGCAGAAAATGAGGCTGATGCGGAACATCGCAAGGCTTCCCTATGAGTATATCCTGCTGGATCTCGGCGCCGGAACGTCTTTCAATACGATTGATTATTTCATGATTTCCCATGCGGGCATCTTTGTCACAACGCCCGAGCCGACCTCGATAGAGAATATCTATCGCCTCATCCGCTCCGTTTATTTCCGCAAAATCCGCCAGGTGGTCAAGACCCATGACTTCCGGATCCTGACGGAGGAAGCCGGAAAGCGGAACAGCAGCGCCACCGTCAGCCATCCGGACGTTTTTCTCCAGATGGTGAAAGAACTGGACCCGGAAAAGGGCGACACCCTGGAGAGGGAACTGCAGGCCTTCCAATTCAAGCTGACCCTCAATCAACTGAGAAAGCAGGACAACCCCAAAACCGGAGAGCTGATCTGCAAAATCATTGAAAGACATCTCGGCCTGAAAATGTCTTTTGCCGGCAATATCAGCTTTGATGACCATGTCCATGATTCCGTCTGCAGGAAAGTTTCTTTCGTCGATTGCTATCCTTATACCCAGACCGCTCTTGATCTCAGGGAATGCTGCCGAACGCTCTTGGAGGATGTTGAAAAACACGCTATCGTTCAGGCTGTTCAAAAACGTGTAGATGCATAAGGCGTGCATGGTTCGCAGTCCGACAAAGCTTGTCCTGAGCTTGCCGAAGGGCTTACTGTGGCATCGCTCACCATGACAATTTGTGCGCCTGTCCTGAGCCTGTAGAAGGGCAACAGCCTGCTTGTCCATGAAGGAAAGCCAACCCGTAACCCGGACCGCAGCCGATTAGAAGAAGATGCGAGAGAGACCGATGAAACGCCACGGGGAGCAGAATCACTACGAGCTGATGGAGATTTCTCCGGGTGCGTCGCCGCTGGAGATACGCCGCGCCTATAAAAAAATATTCGATCTCTATCAGGATGACTCCATCGCCAGTTATTCTTTCTTTTCGGAAAGGGAGAGACGGGAGATTCTGGCCCGCCTGGAAGAGGCGTATCTG
Source organism: Syntrophaceae bacterium UBA4054 (assembly GCA_002383495.1). Lineage (GTDB taxonomy): Bacteria > Desulfobacterota > Syntrophia > Syntrophales > UBA4778 > UBA4054. Next base: position 21,953 of record DFZO01000021.1, read on the forward strand.
ACTCTGATCGACGCGGAGAGCCGGGCGGCCTATGATCGCGGCCTGATGGAGCGAGGATTGTTGGAAGAGGAAAAGCAATATCACGATAAAACGAAAGACCCGGTTCCCATATACGATTTCAAAAAAGTTCATGCCGGCGCACAGGGGCCTCTGAAACGGCAGGAGGAAATGAAGCGCCGCGCCGCGCAGAACCCGGTGATCCAGAGCATCCTGGCCCAGGACCGCATCGCCGGGGCGGATTTGAGAAGGATACGAATGGAGATGGACGTACCGATCGAAGAGGTGGCCGCGAAAACGAACGTGAGAATGGAGATGCTTCGCGCGATTGAGGAAGAGCATTACGACCTTTTTCTGCCCAGGGTTTACATGATCGGTTTTTTGAGATCCTACGCGCGCTATCTCCATCTGGATGAGAACATCGCCGTGGGCGGCTATTTCAAACGCGTTGAAGAACGAAAGCAGGTGTAAGGCGGCGTAATGGGAAAAGAGGCATCCGGAGAGATGGAGCTAGAGCAGGAGCTGGAAGCCCTCTATCGGAAGGTTGCGGGCCCCGATCAGCGGGAGGACGATTCCGATCCGGCACCGCCTCCGACACCGGAAACGGCGGAGCCTGAGAAGGCGGAGACCCTGGAGCAGGAGGACGGGCATGAGGCGCGGAAAGCCGCAAGGCCTGCGTTCCGGTTTTCCCGCGGCCTCGCCGGAGCGGTCCTGTTCATTCTTGTTCTTGGCCTGGCGGCCCTGTTCTTCTGGCCGACCATCTACCATTACGACGCCCTGAATCTGGGAGGTGAAATCTATCCGCTCAGAGTGAACAGGCTGACGGGAGAAGCCGCCTATTTTGATGGGTTGAAATGGTCGCGGCCGCCTCTTTTTATGTCATACAAAGAGCCCGCTTCTAAAAATTTGAATGTCCAGCCGCCGACCGCTGTTCCTTCCGAAGCAAAAGATGTTCAAACCCCGCCCGCCGATTCTTTCGCGGAGCCGGCACCCGCGAAGACCCGGCTCAAAACGGGATACGCCATCCAGATCAGGGCATTTCCTGAAATCGAGGGGAAAATAGCCCTGGCCTTCGCGGAAGAGGTCAAGAAAAGACTGCCCGGAATCCGCGTGGAGACCGTTCAAGTCCCGGGACGGGGCGTCTGGCACAGAATTCTGTTCGGGAATTTCGAGAGCGTCAAAGAGGCTTCCGGCAGCATGAAGAAGCACAATCTGACGAACACGTATCCCGGCAGCTTCGTCCAGAAGAAATCCGGGGAGTAACCCTTATCCGTCCCTCCCGCGTGTCCGGTTCGCCTGTAGGCGTTCACGAGAAGCATTCAGGCCGAATCCGGATAAAAACAGTCCATAGGACAAACCCTGAGCTTCCTTTTCATGTTTGTCCTATGAGAAATTCAGATGTGAATGGATTGCGCAAGCGGTCCGGAACATATATCTGTCTATCTGAATATCAGCAGCGACCCTAAGGGACATCCGGTTTTTCTGAACACGCATGGGGGGAAGAGGGATGATTAACCTGGAGAGGGCATACAAAGCCAGCCGTTTACTGGACAGGGCCATAAGGGAGGAAGGAAATCAGCATCGAAAGGAGAGTCTCATTTCATTGCTGGGAGATCTTCATGACTGCAAGAAAGCCATCCTCGGAGCAAATTCCCGTCATCATCTGAATGTTGTTCTTCCGCATATGCTGAAGACAATAGAGAGAGAATTGGATGTTCATTTTTAGCGGCAATTCATGGGCCTTTTGGGACAGTTCAACCGCTTTTTCATGATTTCCCAGCTCGAAACAGGCCTCCGCTTTCCGTGTCTCCCTTTCCTATGTTACGCTCAAGGGTGTCAACGCATAAAAAAGCTTGTCGTACTTTTTAGACTTTGAGTAGGACCGGCACAGCCAGACAAGATCTCTGCTTTTGGCTGAGGACATGTCAAGGTCGGGCGCCGGAGAACCGGGAACAGATTTCGGAGGAACCCGGAGTGAAGCGCCGGCAGACCTCCGGCCTCGTTTCGTAGATGGCGCAGGCGAGGCGGTTGCCCTCCCAGATGAGAAAGGGGCAGCCGCGGATGTATCTTCCATTCTCCGATGACACGAAGTGATCTCCCGCCCAGACCGCGTGTTCTCTTTCTATGATCCCGAGGATATCCGACCTGCCTTCACGCCGCCATCTTTGCATGTCCTCCTCCGTCGTGTAGGCGATGAAGTCGGCGAGACAGCACTTTCCGCAGCGCAGGCATTCAGCGGCTTCCCCGCTGCCGGGCCCCGCCTTGATCAGAAGCAGATATTCATACTGGTAGAGGTCCTCAACGAAATGGCGGATGATCTCGTATTCGTCTTTTTCCACCGATCGCGACGCCATGATGAACCGCAGCCTCGGGTTGAAATCAAAGGGAATGAAATCGGCGAGAGGTCCCCTCAGAGACACGTATGAAAAGGCCCGGGCGACGGCTTCGAGGTGGGAGAACTTTATCGAGTATTCGTCGTGGCCCCTGAGGCGTATCCGCTCGGGGTTCAGGGTAGCCGAAACATGTATGAAGGGAAGGTAGGGTCCGGGAACGGCGGCTTCGCAGCTGTTTTCGCTGAGGAAGATGAATGGAATTCCGGAGGCGCAGAGCTTTTCGACGGCTTCCAGGGCACCGACGTTCAGATTAAAGGGAACCGTCTCCGGCCTTTTCAGTCCATAGCGCCGGCAAATCGTCCTGACCTTTACAAGGGGTTCTTCCAGGTCGGCGGCGGGCTCCTTCAATTCTTCCGGGTCGAGTTCCGTGATCACGGGAAAATCGCCGAGGTTTTCGTTGAGAATGGCCGCGTCTATTCCCTTGAGGCGCGATGGATCCGTATCCAGAAAATCTTCCTCAAGGTAATCCACCGGGTAGTCCTTGAGCGTTTCACGCTGCGCTTTCAGGAGAACGGGTGATATGTCGAGCATCGTGACCTTCTGAAAGGCGTTTCTTTCCAGGAGATCTTTCATCAGGTAGCCGTATCCGCCGCCGATCTCGAGGACGCTTTTCACGTTCTCCATGGGAATGAACCGCCGCAGATAATCGGAGAGGAGCGCCCCGTAAGAGGCATTCCGCCGGAGAATCTTCCTCAGGGGACTGTCTTCCGGGTGGAGGGCATTGCAGACCGTCAGTTCCCATCCCAGCGTCTCGAGTCCGCTGACATGATAGTCTTTTGTTGAGTGAACGCTGTAGGTCATAATCAAAAACGGGCAAAGGGCTAAAGGCAAAGGGCTAAGGGCTAAGGGCTAAAGACGTCTATCGCGTCCATTGCGTTCTTAGCGTTCGCTTTCGCAACTTCTCAACTTCCCATCCTCGCATCCTCGCATCTTCGTGTCTTTGCCTGAACCCTGCTGAATATTTTACCTAAAATGAAAATGCATTGCCAATAAAATCCTCAAAATAATCCTTGACATGGCCTCCCGGTTTATACTATGAGGAACGCGGTTATTTAAAAATCCCGCGTCGACAGTTTGCGCCACAGCGGGAAACAGTAAAAGTTGGGTACAGGCAGTTTGAAGTGCAGAGGGTAGTCGCCATGCTCTTTAGAGTCCCGGCGGCTTTTTTGCTTTCTGGCACGATTGCAATCCCACTTTACCGAAAACAAAGAAAGGAGGATGCGAGATATGCCAGAAGGAAAAGTCAAGTGGTTCAATGAACAAAAAGGCTTTGGATTCATTGAAAAGGATGAAGGCGGAGATGTTTTTGTGCATTTCAGCGCCATTCAGGCCAGCGGCTTCAAGACCCTTTACGAAGGTCAGCGCGTGAGCTTTGATGTCACGCAGGGCAAGAAAGGCCCGGCAGCCGAGAACGTAAAACCTCTGTAGAAAGATCATTTTACGGAAAAAGAGAGGCGCCCCGTGTGATTGCACGTGGTGCCTTTTTTTAATCATTTCTAAGAATCTTCCCTTTCGTCTTTTAACCTCTTAACCTTTTCTTTTTTTGACCCTTTCGCCCTTTGCCCTTTGCCTTTCGCCTACTTTTTAAACAGCGCTTCCAGATTATCCCGTGCGCTGCCCCGGCTGTCTTTCGTAGAGCCTGCCGCGGAGGAATTCCTGAAGCGGAAGTAGTCGCAGAAATTGCTCCGGTCCTTTTCAAGAACCCGCTCGGCCTGGGGCTCCCGGCACTGATTGTAGGAGCCTGGATCGTAAAACCCGCAGTTCCGGCAGCAGCGCAGATCGGCGCGGCAGGATGGACAGACGTCCTTTCTACCCGGCTTGCCTTCCAAAACGATCTCCCTGCCGCAGTTGAAACAGATCTTCATCAGGCAATCCCTTTCATGCGTTTCTCGTTTTCGCCGATTTTCAGTTAAATCGCGCGGGAAGTCAAGAGCGCTCAGCCTGAAAATAGTCATTGAATAGGCGGATAGATTCAAATAAACTTTTGCATGCTAAAGCAGGAGGGTCATGACGATTTGGAACCGGAAATCATAGCGCATCCCCGGGACCGGTTTACTTCCCGCATCGGATTCATCCTCGCCTCGGCGGGCTCTGCCATCGGCCTGGGGAACATCTGGAGGTTTCCTTACCAGACAGGCACGAACGGCGGAGGCGCCTTCGTGCTGATGTATCTTACCATGGTCTTTCTCGTGGGGGTGAGCCTTCTCCTCGTTGAATTTTCCATCGGGCGTCACGGAGGTGCCAATGCCGTGGACAGCTACAGGAAGATCAGCCGGAAGTTCGCGTGGGTCGGTTATCTGGGGGTTTTTACCTCTTTCGTTATTCTCTCCTACTATTCCGTCGTTGGCGGCTGGACCCTTTACTATACCTTTCAGTCCGCTCTAGGAAATCTCGCCTCCGTTGCACCTGATCAAATGGGGAATTTCTTTGGAGCCTTCATCGGTAGTCCGTCAGCGCCCATCTTCTATCACTTTCTCTTCATGTTTCTGACCTTCGCCATCGTGGTCAGGGGGATCTCAAGCGGCATTGAAAAATACAACAGGATTCTCATGCCGGCCCTGTTCATTCTTCTCATCGTTCTTGTTGTTCGGGCCCTCACGCTTCCCGGAGCCATGAAAGGCTTGGAGTGGTACCTGATGCCCGACTTCTCGAAGCTGACCGGCGGCGCGCTGGTTTCGGCCATGGGACAAGCCTTCTTTTCACTGAGCCTCGGGCTTTCCGTCATGGTGACCTATGCCAGCTATCTTTCCAGGAAGGAGAACCTGATCCGTTCAGCCGTGACGGTGGCAGTCGCGGACACGAGTGTCGCTTTTCTGGCGGGGCTGGTCGTTTTTCCGGTTCTTTTCGCCTTCGGAGGCGAACCGGCCGGGGGGCCGGGCCTTGTCTTTATTTCCCTCCCGGCGATTTTTACGCAGATGCCCTTCGGATCCCTGTTTGCAACCGTCTTTTTCCTCCTGGTTGTGATGGCGGCGCTCACGTCGTCGATTTCCATGATGGAGGTTGCCGTCACGTATTTTGTGGAACGCTGGAAGATCAGCCGCGTGAAGATGTCCCTCATCTACTGTGCCGCCTGTTTCCTCCTCGGCATTCCGGCTTCCTACAGTTTCGGCATCTGGAAAGGGACAATCTTTTTCGGGATGGGGATATTCGACCTTTTCGATTACTTCGTGTCCAACGTCTCGCTGCCCCTCTGCGGCCTCGCCTGCACGGTTCTGGCGGGGTGGTTCTGGAACAGGAAGGACATTCTGGATGAGGTCACGAACAATGGAACCCTGGACTTCAGGCTCTCAAACGTCTGGTACGGGCTCGTGAGGTATGTCATACCTGCCGTGGTGGCGGTGATCTTTCTGAATGCCGTTGGCATTCTGAAATTTTAGTCAGGCTGTTGAAAAACATTCATCTGCGGCGTTGCGCTGCGCCCCTTCCTTCGGCAGGCTCAGGACAGGCTTCTTAATTGTCATGGTGAGCTTGTCGAACCATGAACATTTTTGAACAGCCTGATGAAAAATAAATAGGGTAGGGGAGGCTTCAGCCTCCCTGGGCGCCTGAAGGCGCCCCTACCTGATGCCAACTTATTAATGTGACTGACTATAGCTGAGAGAGATAGGAGGGAACATGAGCAGGATCAAAGGGAAACAGGTCATCATCACAGGCGCGAGCTCCGGCATCGGCATGGCCTGCGCGGAGAAATTCGCCTCCGCGGGTGCAAATCTGGTGCTGGCGGCCCGGCGGCTGGAGCGGCTTGAGGATTTGAAGGAGAACCTCGTGAAGCGCTTCGGGATTTCCGTTGTCGCCCGCCGGCTGGATGTCCGGGACCGGGCGGCGGTGGAGAAATTCAGCGGGGAGCTCGAGGCCCTTTCCATTCCCCCGGATGTTCTCATCAACAATGCCGGGCTCGCCTCAGGTATGGACAGGCTGCAGGAGGGCGATTTCGAGGACTGGGACAGGATGATCGACACGAACATCAAGGGAATCCTCAATGTTTCGCGGTTTCTCATCCCTGGGATGGTGGCAAGGAACAGCGGTCACGTGGTCAATGTGGGAAGCCTCGCGGGGCATCAGGTCTATCCGCGGGGAAATGTCTACAACGCCACGAAGTTCGCCGTCCGCGCGCTCACGGAGGGCATGAGCGTCGATCTCCTCGGGACGAACATCCGGGTCTCCTGCGTCAGTCCCGGGGCTGTTCACACGGAATTCTCCGAGGTCCGGTTTCACGGCGACAGGGAACGGTCCGAGAAAGTCTACAAGGGGTATGCCTCCCTCACGGCTGAAGATGTCGCGGAGGCGGTCTTCTTCATCATCAACGCCCCTGAGCATGTGAACATCCTGGAGATGGTCGTCCTTCCGACGGCCCAGCGGAATGTTTACTGCTGGCATCGCGAGGAGGCGTGACGCGCTCCGTCAGGAAAGATAAAGAAAAGGGTATTAAAGACTAAAACTCTTTTTTTCAGGCTGTTCAAAAACGTTCATGGTTCGACAAGCTCACCATGACAATTAAGAAGCCTGTCCTGAGCCTGCCGAAGGAAGGGGCGAAGCGCAACGCCGCAGATGAATATTTTTCAACAGCCTGACGCGCGGCGTCAGACGTAGTTGCGATGCTGAATGGCTTCTATGTAACCGACCGTTCCCGGTGAAATCTGGGCGGCGTTGGCCTCATCCGTGTCGAGATGCATGTCCATCCGGAAGCTTGGACTCAGCCGCATGAGCACATCTCCGAAAATCAATTCCCGCACACCCTTGATCTTCACCATCACCACGTCCTTGTCCCGCACCCCGAGACTGAGAGCTTCTTCGGGCGACATGTGGATGTGGCGTTTCGCGCAGATGACGCCCTTCTCAAGCCGGAGAGTGCCCGCCTCCCCTTCCACCGTGATGCCGGGAGTGCCCTCGATATCCCCCGACTCCCTGATGGGGGCGTCGATCCCTAACCGGAATTGCTCCGTCCGCGCGATTTCCACCTGGGATTCTTTCCGTAGGGGTCCGAGAATCCGGACGTTATCCACGCGTCCCTTGGGACCGATGAGGTTGACCATTTCGGCCGCTGCGAATTGACCCGGCTGGCTCAAGCTGGACCTGGGAGTCAGCGTGCGGCCTTCGCCGAAAAGGGCTTCGAAATCCCTGAGGCACAAATGGACATGATGCGCCGAGGTGCTCAGGGGAATGGACCTGGATCTCAGGCGTTCCATCTCGTTGGCCGGGACATAGCGGCCAAGGGCGTGCACGGTTTCACGGGCAATCATCCGCTCCTCGTCGGCGGGAACGACGAGGATGCGAACCCTGGAATCCGGTTTGGATATGTCCACGACCTCCCCTCGCCGGGCCGTGGTCTTCCGGTTCGTTTCGTCGCAGATTTGGATGCCGAAGACGTCCAGCCCCTGGCAGACCCGGGAACGGATCTCCGGAGAATTTTCACCGATTCCCCCGGTAAAGAGGAGGACATCCAGACCGCCGAGGGCGGCAATGTAGGCGCCGATGTATTTCTTGACCCGGTAACAGAACATGCCGATGGCGACCTTGCAGCGCGCGTCTCCCGCCTCTGCCGCCTCCAGGACCTCGCGCATGTCATTGCTTTTGCCGCTGACGCCTTTCAGACCGCTGTCCTTGTTGAGGATGTGATCGATCTGATCCACCGTCATGCCTGTGTGGCGCATGAGATAAAGGATCGCGCCGGGGTCCACGTCTCCGCCGCGGGTGCCCATGACCAGACCCTCGAGAGGGGTCATGCCCATGCTGTTGTCGATGCTGTGACCGTGATCGATGGCGCAGACGGAGGCGCCGCTTCCCAGGTGGCAGGAGATCATCTTCAGATCGCCCACGGGCTGCTTGATGTGCGTCGCGGCGCTCAGGGCCACGAAGCGGTGGTTGGTCCCGTGAAATCCAAAACGGCGGATCTGTTCCTTCTCGCAGAGATCGTAGGGAAGGGCGTACCGGAAAGCGGATTCAGGGATGGTGGAATGGAAAGCCGTATCGAAGACGGCGACCTGAGGGACACCGGGCAGAAGCTTTTTCATCGCTTCGATGCCCTCCAGGTTGTAGGGATTGTGAAGAGGTGCGATGGGAATGCAGGAGCGGATCGCTTCCGTGACCTCGTCATTAACCACCATGGAACTGGAAAATCGCTTCCCGCCATGGACCACGCGGTGGCCGACCGCCGAGATTTCCTTGATATCGCTGATCCCGGCCTGCTCCGGACGGGTCAGATTTTGAATCACATCCTGAAACGCGTCGCTGACCGATGAAAGGGAACGGCCCGGCAGCTCCATCTTCTCGCCCTGTTTCCGAAGGGTGTGACTTGCCTCCCCTGAGCCGATTTTTTCAATGAGGCCCTCGAGCAGCGGCGTCTTCTTCACGGTGTCAAAAAGGGAGTACTTCAGCGACGAACTTCCGCTGTTCACCACGAGGATCTTCATCGGCTCCGACACGGAGGAAAAATTCAAGTCGTAGGGATCCTTGTTTTCCCGATAGGCGAGGCGCCGCCGTTCCACTTCCTGCTCAAACTTTTCGTCCTCGATGAGCCGCTGGGTGATGACCTTGTTGAACTTCATGAGGGTTTTTGTGTTTCTTGCGATGACCTGGGAAATGATGTCCCGCGGGATCCTGACGACCTTGCTGTCCCGGGCGGCATTCACATTGGCGATGGTGGGTTCACCCGAAAGGATCGACATCTCCCCGATGAAGGCGCCCCGCTGCAGAGACGCGATGCCATGCTGCTTCCCCATTTCATCGGAAAGAACAACCTCCACTTCGCCATCGTAGACGAACCATAGAAAACGGCCGATTTCACCTGCCGTGATGATGTTTGCGCCTGCCGGATAATCCATTTTCTGCGCGTTCTGCGATAGAAAGGCGATATCTTCGGCGCTCAGGTCGGAAAGGATGTCGATGGATTTGAAAAATTGCGACAGTTCCATGGTTTCTCCTCCTGTAAAAGGGTCCTTCTTGTAAAGAATGGATCATCAGGGGAGGAAGAGCATCAATACGGGGAGCATGAGGAATGAACTGTAAAAATACTATTAAAAAGATCCCGGCAAGTCAACCCCATACATTCATTTTGCTTGCCGGACACGGAAGTCGCCTTATCTTTTGAATCATGTCTCCGGCACCCAGGACCCTGGCATAAACTGCTCCCAGGGCCGCCATGAACGCTCCATGAACATGAGCGGCCGGAATGGTTTCATTATTGAAGGAGAGAGACCTCGCGGCGCAGGCGTCGTGGATCACGACACAGGCAAACCCGTGATCGAAGGCCGCCCGGACCGTGGCATCGACGCACATGTGGGTCATCATGCCGCAGATGATCAGCCGGTTGACCTCCTGTTTTTTCATTTCGTCCAAGAGGGCCGTCTCCCGGAAGCTGTTGGGGTAATGCTTTTGAATAATGGCTTCATCCGGCAGGGGCTTCACATTCTCATGGATCAGGACCCCGTCCGTATCAGGCAGAAAGAAGGTGGCCCCTTTCTGCAGGGATACGTGCTGAACATGAAAGACGGGAATTTTTACGGCCCGGCACACGTCGAGGATGTCTTTCGCGCGAAGGCCGGCCTGAACGCTGCCCTCGAGTTCCATTTTGCCGCCCGGAAAATAATCGTTCTGAATGTCAATCAATAACAGTGCTGTTTTCACGAGACGTCCTCCCGTATTTATTGTTTATATCCTACAGGCTTTACGGGTGAAAAAGCAAGAGGCGGTATCTTCGAAGATATGATATGAAAAAACATTAAAAGTCTTCTTGATAAGGAAACGGTGTCACCCCATGGACATGCAGCACCGCAAATCAAGGGCTGCCCTGGTCTCAGTCATTTCCAATACGGCGCTTGTCCTGATGAAGCTCGCGGCCGGATTGCTGATGGGTTCGGTTTCCGTGATCTCTGAAGCCGCTCATTCCGCCGTGGATCTGACGGCGGCCGTCATTGCCTTTTTTTCAGTGAAGACCTCCGGAAAGCCAGCCGATGAAGGCCACCCCTTCGGGCATGGGAAAATCGAGAACATCTCCGGAACGGTGGAAGCGCTCCTGATTTTTCTGGCGGCGGGCTGGATCATTTTCGAGGCGATTGAGAAACTGCGCTTTCCGAAGCCCCTGGAGGCCGTCGGCTGGGGGGTCGCCGTCATGCTGGTGTCGGCCGTCGTCAATATCGCGGTTTCGCGCATGCTTTTCAAGGTGGGGAGGGAAACGGATTCCCCGGCCCTGCAGGCCGACGCGTGGCACCTTCGGACCGATGTCTATACCTCGGCGGGCGTGATGGCCGGCCTCGCCCTCATCGTGCTGGGTAACCGGCTGTTCCCGGGAATGGACTTCAACTGGCTGGACTCTGTCACGGCCATTGCCGTCGCTCTGTGGATCATGAAGGCGGCTTATGACCTGACCCTGCAGTCAGCGAGGGATCTCCTGGACGTGCCTCTGCCCGCCGGCGAGGAGGCGTGGATTCGTGATCTCATTGTAGGGCAGCGGCCCACGATCCGCGGATATCATTACCTTCGGACCCGGAAGGCCGGCCATTACCGGTTCATCGAATTCCATATCCAGGTGGATTCCCAGATGACCGTGGAGGCTTCACACAACCTGGCCCGGAAATTGTCAAAGGCCATCAAAGAACGTTTTCCCCATACCACCGTGATGATCCACATCGAACCGTGCAGGGGGGATTGCTTCGAGAAATGCCTGAAGGGCTGCTTTCTGACCGAAGCGGAACGTTCCGATATCAGGACGGATCATTCATGATCGCTGGAACTCTAACCCTCCCGGCGATCATCGCCCCGCGAGAACCCGCAGGGCGCCCGGAATGATATCGATGACGGCCGGCAGACAGCCCAGTTGCTCCCCGTCCACGTCGAGCAGGACTCTCTGATCCGAGAAGGCTTCCACCCTTCTGCACGTGAAGGTCGACACGTTCTTCACGTCCGCGATCCGGCCGTTGTACAGTTCAGGCAGATGGTAAAGGGCCTCGGCGAGGCTTAAATCCCCGATCACCGTTACATGAAAGAGACCGTCGTCGACGGCGGCGCCCGGAGCGATCAGCATCCCGCCGCCGTGAAAGCGCCCGTTCGCCACGGCGATATTCCAGGCGGTGACCTCCTCCTCGGTCCCGCCGTCCAGGCGGAAACGGATTTGCTTTTTGCCGTAGAGCAGGAGGGATATGAGGGTTGAGAGCATGAAGGAGAAAAAGGGGCCGAAGACCTTCGTCGTTCGGTTGGTGCGTTCATCGACTTCCCCGCCGAGCCCGAAGCTGGCGACGTTGTGAAAGTAACGGACGCAGGTCTTGTTCGAATGATCTCTGTATTGAATCCGTCCCAGATCAATCGTCCGGTTTCCGCCGCTGGCTATCACGTCGAGGGAGCCCCCAATACTTTTGGGAATGGGAACGCTTTTTATGAAATCGCAGCCCGTGCCGTTGGGTACGAAACCCAGCAGGGCGCTCTCCCGGACCGGACCCCCTTCATCCATGAAGCCGTTGATGACTTCGTTGAGCGTCCCGTCGCCGCCCACGCAAACGACGACGTCGGCGCCTTCGAGCAGGTGCTCACGGGTCAGCCGGGCGGCGTCTCCCGGACCGGCGGTCAGGTCGGCCGTGAAGGATCCCAGCCGATCTTCCGCCACTTTCCGGATAAGGGGCCATTCCCTGCCTGTCTTTCCTCCGCCGGAGCAGGGGTTCACGATGAAGACGACTTTTTTCGGTGACAAGACAACCCCGTTCGTTGAGGCGGCTGATGTTCGCCTCTAAAGCAGCCCGATTTCTTTCCCGATCGCCTTGAAGGCCGGAGGGAATTCGGGTTGGAAATTGAGAAACATGGGCACCGGGTACTGCGCACCCACTTTTTTCCCGGCCTCGCGCAGCCCGTCCATGAGGTCTTTCAGGAACGGGCCGGGAAGCGCGAAAACCATCTCATCGTCCTGCGTCAGGGAAAAGACACGGTCTCCCATGCCCGGCACGGCGACGCGCGGCGCTTTTTCCTTGAAGGGCGCGATGAGGTATTCGCTGCACTCGATCTTCCCGCCGAAGTTCCCCCTGATCCGTTCCCCTCTGTGGAAGGACCAGGCCTGGATCATCCGCATCACCTGGGCGGGATTTCCATAGAAGACGATGGTATCGGGATCGAAAGACGCCCTGTGCAGCGGCGCGAACAGGATGGCGGGATATTCAGCCTTGTCCAATTTGCTGATCGTGGCAACCTCTTTCCGGGCGGCTTCCGTGTCTTTCAAATACATTCCCTCGCAGAGGAGCTGCGCCATGGACGCCGCGGCATCGGACGCGTTGCTCATGCCGAAGGCCAGGGCGGCCGGGATGCAGATGAGATCATCCTTTGTGAGGCCCACGGTCCATCCATAGAGCCGGGCCATGCTGACCGCCTGGCACAGCGCGATCCTCTTTCCCAGGGCCTGTGCGGGGCGCCGCGTTTTTTCCGGAAATTCCTTTTCGTCCTTGAGAAACTTGACGGCCACCGGAAAGGTTTTGAGTCTCAGGTTGTTGCGGATGAATTCCGACGCTTCGCTGAAGTTCTGGCTGCTCATGGCTTAACCTCCTTTTAAGAATAGGCTAAGGGCAAAGGGCTAAAGGCAAAGGGAAAAAATCTTGGGGAGGGGGTGTCCTAAGTTCATCAAAGGTCAATCGCCCTGACTTGGGGAGCGTGAACGCTCCCCTACCCAATTCTTCAACTCTTGTTTTTCACTCAACTCCTTGAATCCCTGAACCCTTTCTTTTTTCCCAGTGCCCTTCGCCTTTAGCCCTTCGCCTGTCTTATTTATAGTCTTCCCTTATCGGATAAAAGACATCGAGGATGTAGCAGTCGGTGATCGATGTGCCGCGGTGTTTCGCATGGGGCGGGATGATCACGACGGAACCCGGCTCGATGGTTTTCGTTTCGCCGTCCACGGTGATTTCAAAGGTGCCCCGGATGATCGTGGTGACCTGCTCGTGGGGATGGGAATGATCCGGCAGCGAGGAGCCGGCTCTCGTGTTCCAGTAGGACATTGTCATGAACCCGGTGTGCACGAACCGGGCCGAGAAGCCTGGAACCATCTCTCTTTCATTTATATCGGCTAATTGGATGAATGGCATTCGATCCTCCCTCCTTTCCTTTGCTGTTTTTATTTTTTGGCCGCTTCCGCCGCCTTTGTCAGGAGGAACTCCTGGAAGGCCTTGTCATGCTCAACGCAGAAGGATTCCTCGAATCCCCGGTTGGCGTTGTCCTTGAGATACCCCTTCACGAACTGGAGGGCCGGCAGGGGGGCCTGGAGTATCTCCCCGGCCAGCTGGACCGCTCTTTCCAGGAGGTCGCCGTTTTTCACGATCTCGCTCACGAGGCCGATCCGGTAAGCCTCCCCGGCGTCGATTCTCCGTCCTGTCAGGCACAAGTCCCGCGCCAGGCCGTTTCCGATGAGCCAGCGAAGCGGCGTGAAGAGAGGCGGGATGCCGAACTTGATCTCGGGATGCCCGAAGGCGGCGGCGGCGGCGGAGCAGATTCTATAAGATCACAGAGGGTCGTGAGATCGAAACCGCCCGCCATGGCCGGACCGTTCACGGCGGCGATGACCGGCTTGGGAAAATGCCAGATGTCCCGGTGATACCGGGAGGAGGTGAAATAGAGGGCATCGAACTGATCGGGTCTGCCGAACTCCTTCAGATCGAAACCGGCGCTGAAGGTGGTGCCCGCTCCCGTGAAGATCACCGCGCCGATGTCCGCGGCGTCCTTCCAGTTCTCCAGGCAGGCCGAGATATCACGGCGCATCTGGATGGAGATGGCGTTCCGGCTCTCCGGGCGGTTCAGCGTGATGATCCCGACCCCGTCCCTGACCAGCGTTTTTATCGTTTGAAATTCCATGAGAACCTCCTTTAAAAACAGGCTAAGGGCAAAGGGCTAAAGGCAAAGGGGAAAAAACTAAGGATCAAATGAAACGATTTTATCGTTTCCCTTTCGCCTCGAATTAAAACAGGCTAAAGGCGGGCAGGGGAGACTCCGGCCTCTCGGTGTTATTTCTTCTTCTTCTTCTTTTACCCTTTGCCCTTTGCCTTTAGCCCTTCGCCTCTTTTATTGTGAACCTCCATTTGCAGAAGAGCTCCGGGGGATGGGGGTCGGGCGGAGCGAAGAGGCATTCCACCCGGATTCGCTCGTCCACGACCTTCGCGAAGCATTCGAATTCGCCACGGTGCATCTCCTTGCAGGAGAACTCGGGCAGTCCCTTTCTGAGGCGGGCGGCCTGCGGCGCGCACCGGGGGACGGAGATGATGACCTCGTCGTCCTTCTCCTCGATCTCGTAACCGATAATGATATGCCAGGGGAAAAGCCTCTGTGCCTTCGCGAAACCGCGGAGCCCCTTTTCTTCGATCTGAAAGCGCTTCAGGAGGTCTTTCGCGGCCAGCTCCGCCGCTTTTCCCCAGACCCGCTCGTTGATTTTCTCGGCCGCCTGCCGGCCGAAGTCGTCGGAGACAAAGAGAAACCAGAAACCATCGATGACGCGGTAATGCCAGAGGAGAAACTCCAGATAACGCTTCACGCCTTCGGGGCTGAGTTTTTCAATTTCGGAAAATTCCATGCTCTCACATCCCGTGAATCTATGTTTGATGGTGCGCTTCGGAATATCGGATCAGAGGTTTTTTCCTGCCCGCGATGGATTCGTATCATGTCAGAATTCGAATATGAAGTCCCCGGAGCACGTCCCACCCTTGTGCATGAGGCAGCCCTTGATCTCCGGCGCGGCGCGGTATTTCAGCCCAAGGTTGTCGAACCAGCAGGCCAGCCGGTAAATGACACCGCATTCGTACTGATCGATGGCGCCGATTCTCTTGATCCCCTTAAAAGCGAAACAGTTGTTCGGCGCGAACTCCCAGTGGAGGACATTGTCTTCCTGGAAGCGGATGGCGATGTTCATGAAGGCCGGAATGAAAAGCTCGGAAACGGGAAGGAAGAAGTCTTTGAGTTCCTGGAAGGATTCAATTTTCTCTTTCTTCATCCCCAGGACTTCCCTGATCCGGCTGATTTCAAGAGGGGCGAGGGATTTGATCGCCGTCCTGTTCAGACGGTTTGCCTTCTCGATGCCGAATTCTCTCATGCAGTGATAGAACCACATTCCGTCATGGGTCATCCAGCAGCGCTGGAGGAGTTCAACGATTTCTTTGTTTGAAAGCTTCATGGCCGGTCCCTCCTGCTTTCCTTGGTCGCTCACATTTTTATCGTATTTTGAGAAAAAATCAAAGGCCTATTCTTCCTCCGGAGGTTATCCCGCGATGCTGACACCAAGGAGGTGACCGATGGTGAAGGTGACCACGGCGGCCGCGAGCCCGAAGAGCACCTGGCGCATGCCGGAATACCAGACCGATCGGCCGGTGAACAGCGTGATGGCCGCGCCTGTGATGAAGAGCCCTATTCCGCTGAGCACCGCGCTAGCGGCGATGGCTCTCAGGCCGTCAAGAAAAATAAAGGGGATGACCGGGAGGATAGCCCCCACGGCGAAAAGGAGAAAGGAGGTCAGGGCTGCTTCCCAGGCCGAGCCGCCCAGGTCCTCCGGATTGATGCCCAGCTCTTCCCGGGCCAGTGTATCGAGAGCGGTATCGGGGTTGCTCATGATCCGGGACGCCAGCAGGTAAGCTTCTTCACGGTCCAGTCCCCGGGCCTGATAGATCAGACTCAGTTCTTCCACTTCTTCTTCCGGCATGGTGGCGATTTCTTCCTTTTCCGTCCGGAGCTGCTTTTCGGACAGCTCCCGGGAGCTCTGTACCGAGATCCATTCCCCGAGCGCCATGGAGATGGAGCCAGCGAGCAGTCCCGCCACGCCTGTCAGGAGAATGCTGCTGCTTGACAGTTGCGCTCCGGCCACGCCCATGACGAGATTGAAATTCGAGATGAGGCCGTCGCTGGCGCCAAGGACAGCGGCTCTCAGGGCATTGCCTCCGGCTGAGCGGTGGCGCCCCTCAAAGCGGGCGAGAACCCCGCCTTCCAGACCGCCTCCGGAGGTCTGGCCCACGTGTCTCAGCACGCGTGCATGCGAATTTTCGGACGCAACCATTTCCCTGGAATCCGCATACCGGCCGTAGGACTTTGAAGCGGAGCTCTCTATGGAAGAAAGCGTCGGAAGAACGGAAGGTATCCCGAATCGGCGGGCGATCCAGATAAGGGTTCGTGTCTGCCAGGACGGGCGGAAAACCGGGACAGTTCCGCCGGCGGCTCTTATCCGCTCCGCCCAGGCATCGGCGTGGCCCTGCTCCGCGGCGGCGAGGCGCCTGTATATGTCCTCGATCTTTGGATTCTTTTCGCTTTCCGCCAGCGCGAGATAGAGAGTCGCGCTGTTGCGTTCGTCGCTCAGGTTTTCCAGGTAGCGGCGAAGATCTTCTGCACGTCCATCCATCTTCTCTGTCCTTCCATCATTTTGTGAAGCAGCGCACCGTCCTTCATATACCATTTTTACGGGAAAGGGAAAGTCCTTTGCACGGCCCGAAAAAGTTCCTCCTGCTTCCTGTTTCACCGAACTTGAGGGATCATTTCGCTCATTGCACTATTCCCGTTTCTGTAATATAAGGCGAAAGGCAAAAGGCAAAAGGTGAAAGACGAAATAATGCTATGTGTTTTTTCCTTGTGCCTTTAGCCCTTTGCCCTTAGCCCATTCTCTAAGGAGGTTTCATGGAAATCGTCACTGAAAAAGGAAAAGAATGTATCGTTGTTTCCGTCAAGGGTAAGATTGATGCCGTGACATCACCGGATTTTGAAAAGGGACTTGCCGATCTGATTGAGAAAGGTGAAATGATCCTGCTTTTGAATTTCACCTCTCTGGAATACATCAGCAGCGCGGGTCTGAGAAGCATCCTGGCGATTGCCAAGACATTGAAGGCGAAAAACGGGAAAATGCTGTTTGCAGGTCTGCGGGGTCCCGTGAAAGAGGTTTTCAAAATCTCGGGTTTCGAATCTCTCTTCAAAATCTTCGAAACCACCGAAGAGGCCCTGAAGTCCCTTTAATCAATCCATGCAACTCCTTTCGCAAAAAAAATGGCCCGCCCGGCTGGAATCTCTTTATGAGTCCCTGGACTCCGTGTCATCCTGCGCCAGAGCGCTTGGATTCAACGCGGAGAGGATCGGCGAGCTGGAACTCGTCATGGAGGAGGTTCTCGTCAATATCTTCAAATACGCCTACGGGGGAAAGGAACCGGGGGAGGTGACGATCTCCTGCAGCGAGGACGGCGGGAATCTTGTCATGGACGTCGTGGACTCAGGGGTTCCTTTTGATCCACTGACTGCGTCTGATCCGGATATCACGGCGGGTGTCGATGAGCGCCCGGTCGGGGGACTCGGCATCTATCTTATAAAAAAACTCATGGACAAAGTGAAATATCGCCGTGAAGAGGGACGGAACAGACTGACCCTTGTCCTGTTCAAAAGCGGGAAGACATCCCCGCTCTCCTGATATTCCCCCGTTTCAAATCTTTGAGCTTCCTTTGTATTGAAGCACGAGGAGCGTGATGTCATCGGACTGAGGCTCTTCGCCCGCATACTCATGCACGGACTGGACCACGTCCCGGACAAGGGTTTCCGGAGACACGCCTGCCTTTTTTCCCGCCAGCCCGAATAAACGCTCATCGGAATAGGCTTGACCCTCCCTGTTCATGGCCTCCGTGACCCCGTCGGTGTAAAGAAGGAGCGTATCGCCGGGGTTTATTTGCGTGGAAACGGTTTTGTAAGCGCTATCCTCAAAGACACCCAGAAAGAGGCCTTCCGGCAGCGGGAGCCATTCCGGGTCTTTGCCGGGGCGCAGAAGGAGCGGGGGGTTATGACCGGCGTTGGAATAGTGCAGCTCCCCCGTCTTGAAATTCAGTGTGCCGCAGAAGACTGTCACGAACATCGTCGCCTCGTTATCGACGCAAAGCTCCCGGTTGACCTTCCCCAGTGTTTCCGAAAGATCCGTGTCACGGCTCATGGAACCTTTCATCGCGATTTTGGAGGCCGCCATGAAGAGGGCGGCCGGCACCCCTTTGCCGGAGACATCACCGACGGAAAAGAAGAGGGTATCGTCGTCCAGGAGAAAGAAATCATACAAATCGCCCCCCACTTCTCTGGCGGGCACCAGCATGGCGTAGATATCGAATTCTTCCTTTTCCGGGAAGGGAGGAAAACGCTTGGGCAGAAAGCTCATCTGAATCGTGTGGGCGATCTTCAGTTCGCTTTCCATTCTTTCTTTGGCGGCCGTGGTCTCTTTGAGGTTGGCGATGTATTCCTTGAGCGCCCGCCGCATGTTTTCAAAGGACTCGGTGAGGTCGCCCACCTCGTCAGCGGATTTTTTTTCAGGAAGAGCCGCATCCAGACTTCCCTTCGCTATCTCGGCCGCGGTCCCGGCGAGTTTCCTCAATGGTCCGGTGATGGTGTTCGAGATGGAGACGACCACGAAAAACAGGAAGACAAAACCGGCGATTCCGATAACGAGCACGATCCATCCGAGATTCCGGATGTCTTCGAAAAGCTCCGCCTCGGGAATGACGACACCGATGGACCATCCCGCCGAGGGCAGGGGGGCGTAATACATCCAGGCCTTATTGCCCGTGAAATGAACCGGCAGGGCAACAAAGCCTTTGCCGCCCTGAACCATGTCCGTTCCGATCCTCCGGAGTTCTGGATCTCCAGCGGCATCGGCGACGGAAAAGATACTCCCGCGCATGATCCAGTCCTTGTTTGGATGGGTGACGAAGACCCCCTTCTTCGAGATGAGAAAGGCGTATCCCGTGCGGTAGAGGGCGACCTTTGAGACGATATCCTTCAGCCGTTCAAGGGACATGTCCGCGGTGACCACACCCGTGAACGTCCTCCGGCCCTTGACGTTTCTGTAAAAGGGGACGGAAAAGGTGGACATCACGATGTTGCCTCCCCCCTTATCGAAGTAAGGTTCGCTCCAGACCGGCCTTTCCAGTTTCCTGGGCAGGAGGTACCAGTCCCACCGGTGATAGTTGTAATCCTTCCCCCCGAGCCAGGAGAATTTCATCTGATCTTTTACCTGATAATAATAGGGGGCGAAATAGAAAGAGCGGGAATCGTAGGCATAGGGTTCAAAGGCCGCCGTGGAGCCGAAAATGTCCGGATCCAGCTTCACCATGTTTTCGATCTGCTTCAGGAGTTCCGGGCGGCTGCAGTTCATGAATTCCAGGGAGGAGGCGAGATACCTGGGCGCCGCGGCCACGCCTCTCAGAATTTTTTCTATTCTCTGCGCCGTGGCAAGGGTCAGGCTGTCTGCGTTCTGTTCCACGTATTTCAGAACGAGGGATCGCGACTCCAGGTAGTTGTAACCGAAGGCCGCGAGAAAGATGAGCGTTGTGCTTGTCAGGATCAGGAGGGAAAGCTTGAAGGCGATTCCACGTTTCCTGGTTCTGGCCTGCGTATCGGACATGGGGTTCACCGAATAAGCATATCGTTTCAGCAGGACCGCTTATTTTGCGTCGAGCAGTTTCTCGATGAGCGGCACATCCGCCCCGGGTACCGCCCTGCCGTTTACGGAAAAGAAGGGTGTTCCTTCGATGCCTACATGGGCCGCGGCTTTCCGGTGGTCCTTCAGGATCTCTTCGATCGCCGCGTTTTCGCAGGCGTCGAATTTCACATCATCGAGCTTTCCGGTATAGGCGTCCTTGTACGCCTTTGGCCGATCCGCGGCGCACAGGATATAGCGGATTTTCTTCTCCGATTCAGGCGAAGGGGGGAAAAAGAAAACGTAGCGGGTGACGTCGCTTCTGCCGGAAAAAAACTCCGATGACTTGCGGCAATAGCCGCAGTTGGGGTCGGAGAATTCAATCACGATGTTTTTCCCGTTTCCCATTTTCAGGGCTTTCTCAAGCGGAAGATCCTTCATCCGCCGGCCTAACAGCTCGGACTTCTTCTCTTGGGTCAGATTTCGCCCCTCCTTGTTCACCATCTCACCGACCATGAGGATTTCCGACTCCGGGGAATAATAGAAGATCTGTGTCCCGGAAGTCACCTCGTAAAGGCCTTTGACGGCGGAGGGCTGAAGGCTGTCGACTTTGAGTTTGGGGAAGTTCTTTTTCAAAGACGCCTCCGGCGCCGGGGGTTGCGCGAAAAGGACAGAGACATGAAAAAGAATTGAAAGCACGACGGCGAGAGAAAACATTTTTTTGTTCATCGAGATTTGTCTCCCTTCTTCATTGATGGGTTTAGGGTTTTTGAATTTCGTTTCATCCTTTTTCTGACGGTGCTCCATGACCGGGTGATCAGGAAACTCTCTTCCATGTTGCCCGCCATGCGAAGGAACTTCGTCCAGGGAACGGCGAAGGTCAGTTCGCCCGGCGGGACGAAGGGCCTTGCGGATACATCGAATATGCCGAGCACCGCCCGCGGCCGCCCGGATTCGAGTTCCCTGTAAGGGTAATCGATGATGGACGCGCAGCCCGCGCAGAAAGGTGCAATGACCCCGAAGGGGTTTCCTTCGTCGAAACTGGCCAGGGTGAAAAGGCCCGACAGAACGTCGGGGGGAGCGAAAAAGACGACGGCAAGAGGCTGATCGTCCGCTACGATCCTGTCCCATCTCTTGAAGACGATGTGATCCGCCGGCGCCTTGAAGGCGGTCTGGTATTTCAAATGCTCCTTCACGAGTTCCGGCGATTTCTTGTACCTCTCCCCCTCCAGTTTGCCCGGGATGCCGCAGGAAAGAAAGTATTCGAAGTCGGGCATCTGGATTTCCGTGAAACCCGTATAGCGCCTCCCGCCGCCGCAGCCTATGGCCTCCACGTTCATGGAGAGGGTCTTCCCCTTGCGGACCCGTGCGGCGAGGTCGGCGATCATGCAGCGGTGTCCTTTGGGCGATTTCGGAAGCGTTCCAGGCACGGCTTCATCTGCGTAATAAAAGACCATGGGAAGCTCCGCACCGGGAAAATATTTGTTCCAGTCTTTTGTGAACCGCTCTTTCAGTTTCATGTCCATGGTGAAGCTCCTTTACAATAAGGCTAAAGGCAAAGGGCTAAAGGCAAAGGGCTAAAGGCAAAGGGCTAAAGGCAAAGGGCTAAAGGCAAAGGGCTAAAGGCAAAGGGCTAAAGGCAAGAGGCGCAAAGCGTGAGTTGCGTCTCTTGCGTCTTGCGTCCATCGCGTTCGTTGCGTTCAATAATGCGAGAAAGGCGAGACGCGCGGGAAAGGCGCGAAAAGTGGGCAGGGGCGCCTTCAGGCGCCCGTGTTCTGGGCTGGGAGCGTAAACGCTCCTCTGCCCAACCTTGTCATTCCGGGCTTGAACCGGAATCCAGTCCTTTTCCCATCTTCTCAACTTCATGTCTTTCCTAATGCCCTTTGCCTTGAGCCTTTCGCCTATTCTCTACAGCGGTTCTTTCCAACCGAAACCCCTGTCGCCGGCAGCGTGGCCGCGAATCATTTTATCCTCTACCTCCAACCGTGTTTCTTCAAATTTTTCCCCGCTCATGACCGCGGGCACCGCGATCGGTTCGTCCCAGCGGATAAGAAGCCGGCTGAAAGGCTTAGGGATCAGGAAGCGGTCCCAGCTTTTCAGAATCCAGGCGCGATCCACGGAGATGTAGACCGGGAAAATGGCCGCCCGGGACAGTTGGGCCATCCGGATCATTCCTGCTTTGACCACGCCCTTCGGGCCCCTGGGACCATCGACGCCATGGACCGCCGTCGAGTTTTCAGCCAGGTCTTCCACGATGGCGGACAGGGCTTCCCTGCCTCCCCGTGAGCTTGACCCCCGGATCGGGCGGAACCCGGAACGGATAGCGACCTGCGCGATCAGTTCGCCGTCCCTGCTCTTGCTGATGATGGCGGAGGGTTTGTAGATGCTGAACCTTTTCGCGTAGCCGATGACGCCGAAAAAGCGCTGATGCCAGATAGAGACGATGGCTTTCCCGCCTTTTTCTATATGTCTGATCAGGGCCTCTTCGTTGATGACCCTGATCCTGATCGTTGAAAGGTAGAGCCGGATAAGCCAGTAGGCGATTGGGACGAAAACGTTTTTCTTGAAGAAGTTCAAACGATGCTCATCCGGCGGCTGTTTCCCCGTAGTCAAATGGCCTCCCCAAGACATCGAAACCATGATGTGCCTTGCTCAAATCGTGTAAATATTTATAACAGAAAGCGGAATGACGCAATAAGAATACGATCCCCGGGAAAAATCAAGCGCATCTCCGCACCGCAGAGCCGGAAATCATTTCCGGCATCAATCGTGCAATATTATAAAGGTAGAATTTTCATGGATTTTATCGGTCGGTCGGGGTAAAGTTAATCTCGCAGTTTGATATATTTCCGCATTTGCCTGTCATCATTGGGAATGCGACGGCCTGAACGCCCACTCATCCTGAAAGGGTGTTGAAAAACAAGTTTTTCATCAGGCTGTTCAAAAGCTTGTCCCGTACTTGATACGGGATGTTCAGATGCAAGGTCCCCGATGGTTCGACAGGCTCACCATGACAGAAAGCAGAGCCTGCCCTGAGCTTGTCGAAGGGAAGGACGAGGGAAACGCAGCAGATGGGCGTTTTTGAACAGCCTGAGCAATCATTAAAGGAGGTCTGGCGGAGATATGGCGAAGGTATTCAGGACTGATTCTGTCGGGAAGATCCGGCAGAAAAAGGCGGAATGGCAGGAGGATTGCTATTCGAAGCAGAAAGAACTTGACAAGGAGTTCAAGACCCTTTCCGGCATACCCGTGGAAGCCCTCTACACGCCGGAAGATGTGGCTCCCATGGACTATTTGCGGGATCTTGGATTTCCGGGCCTGGAGCCCTTTATCCGCGGGGTCTACCCGACCATGTACCGGGGCCGCACCTGGACGCAGAGGCAGCTGGCCGGGTTCGGTCCTCCCGAGGAGACGAATAAGCGCTACAAATTCCTTCTCGAGCAGGGCGCCACGGGAATCAACGGTGTCTTCGATTATCCGACGCTCCGGGGATACGATTCCACCGATCCCTTCGCCCGGGCCGACGCGGGCCGGGGCGGTGTCGCCATCGACACCATTGATGACATGCGGATCCTCTTTGATGGGATTCCCATCGACGAGGTGAGCACGTCTCTCGTGACTTGCCAGCCGATCTGCAATATCTCCATCCAGTCCATGTATTTCGGCAACGCCCAGAACCGCAGCATTCCGATCAAGGCCCTTGCCGGCACGAGCCAGAACGATTTCCTCCTTGAGACGGTGGTCACAATCGCCCCGGGTGTTCTTCCCCCCGAATATTCTTTCAAGCTGAGCTGTGACGCCATCGAGTTCTGCACCCGGCACGCCCCCCGGTGGAATCCGGTGAGCTATGCCGGATACAACTACCGGGAATCGGGATGCACGGCGGTCCAGGAGGTGGCCTTTGTCATGGCGAA
Source organism: Syntrophaceae bacterium UBA4054 (assembly GCA_002383495.1). Taxonomy (GTDB): domain Bacteria; phylum Desulfobacterota; class Syntrophia; order Syntrophales; family UBA4778; genus UBA4054. The sequence continues at coordinate 45,628 of DFZO01000021.1, forward strand.
CGCCATTGCCTGCACGGAAGAATTGTTGAGAAGGGGGCTTCCCCTGGAAAGCTTCGCCGCCCGGCTGAGTTTTTTCCTTTCCGCTCACAGTGATTTCTTTGAAGAGATCGCGAAATACCGGGCCGCCCGGAGGCTCTGGGCGAAAATCATGAAAAACCGCTTCGGCGCGAAGAACCCGCGGGACCTGATGTTCCGGTTCCACGTTCAGACGGCGGGGGTTTCCCTCACGGCGCAGCAGCCCCTGAACAACGTTTCCCGGGCATCCTATCAGGCCTTGTCCGCGGTGCTCGGCGGGGCGCAGTCCGTCCATGTGGATTCCTACGACGAGGCGCTCTGCACGCCCACGGAGCTCTCATCGCTCACGGCCCTGAGAACACAGCAGATCCTCCAGCTCGAAACGAATGTGACCCACACCATCGACCCCCTGGGCGGCTCTTATTTCGTGGAATCGCTGACGAACCAGCTGGAGAGTAGAATCGAGGCAATGATCGAGGAGATCGACAGACTGGGCGGACTCGTGAAGGCCGTCAAGCAGGGCTGGATCCATCAGGAGATCGCGAACACGGCCTACGAATACCAGAAAGCGGTGGAAGCGGGCCGGATGCCCATCGTCGGAGTCAACTGTTACCGGCTTGAAAACGAAGAGCTTCCCTTCGAGATCTTCAAGAACCCCGAGACGCTCGCCATCCAGGAGAAGAAGCTGGAGAGGATCAAAAAGGAGCGGAGTAACCAGGAGGTGGAAAGGGTGCTTGGCGACCTCGGGCGCGCCTGCGACCAGGGAGATAACCTCATGGAGCTCCTCGTGGAAGGGGTCAAGAGCTGCGTGACGGAAGGAGAGATTTCGGGAGTTCTCAAGAAACATTACGGCGTCTGGAATCCGCCGCTTTTCTGATAAGGAGGAACGAAATGACAAGACAAAAGCGCGTCGTGATGGCGCGTCTCGGAATGGATGCCCACTGGAGGGGAAGCATCATTGTGGCCCGGGCCCTGCGAGACGCGGGGATGGAGGTCGTTTACCTGGGGAACCAGCTGCCCGAAGGCATCGTGCAGTCGGCCATCCAGGAAGACGCCGATGTGGTGGGGCTGAGTTCTCTTTCCGGCAACCACATGATTCTCGCGCCGGAGGTGGTGAAGCTGCTCCGCGCTGGAGGAGCCGGGGATATTGCCGTCATTCTGGGCGGGACGGTGCCTCCCGATGAGATCGCGCCGCTCAAGGAAGCGGGCATCGCGGAAGTCTTCGGTCCCGGAACACCCCTGGAGAAAATCATCGCCTTTATCGAAGGCATTAATCATAAAGTCAGTGAATAGTGAACAGCAAACTGCGGGCAGGGGAGCGTTTACGCTCCCTTTTTTCACTTGAACTCTTGACCCCTCGAATCCTCGAACCCTTTCTTTACATCAGGCATTAGGCACCAGGCATCGGGCATTACATAACGCGTAAAGCGTGAAGCGCAAGGCGTAAAGTGTAAAACCGATTGAAGATAAATTAACGACCCTTGTCATTCCGGCGAAAGCCGGAATCCAGTATTTATTCGCATCTTCAATCAATCAGGCATTAGGCACCAGGCACCAGGCATCAGGCGTTAGGTGTCTATTAAAACCGTAAAGCGGGTAGGGGAGCCTTCAGGCTCCCTGACTCCCGGCGAAAACGCTCTCCCCTACCCAATCTTTCAACTCTGAACTTTGAACTCTAAACTCTGAACTTTTGGTGTCCCTCGAACCCTTTCTTTACATCAGGCATTAGGCACCAGGCATTGGGCATTGGGTTTTCTTTTTCACTTGAATCCTAGACCCCTTTTATTATTTTTTCCAGCTCTTCCGCGTCTCCCTCACCGACGGACGTTTTCAATCGGGTGAGCGCCTTGTCATAAAGGCGGAGCATTTCAGGGACGTGGGGGTTCGAGGCGACGATTTCCGCATAGAGCCTTGGATTCTTCGAGAAGACTTTTTCGACGAGGGAAATCTTTAAACGGGAGACCGGGGTGGAAAACCGCTCCAGTTCTTCGAGAGAAAGGCCGGTCTCTCTGAGAGCGAGACCCAGGGTCATCGTGTTCAGATGCGTGAGGCCCTGAACCACGGCCATGATCTCATCGTGTCTCTCCGGTGACGTTTCGATAAGCCTCGCGCCGTTTTTCGACAGGATTTCCTTGAGCCAGGGGAGCCATCTCTTGGACCGGACCGGACAGAGAACAATGTTCTGGCCTGAAAGGGAAGGGACATCGGGACCGAAGAGAGGATGAAGGCCGATGACCTCGGATCGCGAGAAGTCGAGCATGGCCCGCACGGGGTCCTCCTTCAGGGATGTGAGATCCATCAGGAGGGAACCCGCCTTCATGTGCGGACCGACACCGCGGATGACTTCGCGGGTCGCGCGGATAGGAACGCTCACGATCACGACGCCGCATTTTTCCGCCATTTCGGGGACGGCCATCCCGGATGTCCGTCCAGAGACGTGCACCGTTAAACCCTGCTTCTGAAAAAACCCGGCGAACCAGTTTCCGATCCCGCCCGTGCCGCCGATGATGCCAACCTCTATATTGTTCACGAAAAAACCTTTCTTCGAGGCGAATGGCTAAAGGCGAATGGCTAAAGGAAAAAAAGATATCCGTAATTGCCCTTTGCCTTTTGCCCTTAGCCTTTAGCCGGAGTTATCGCTCTCTGCCTTAGCAGGTGGTCCGCCAGAACGATGCTCACCATGGCCTCGCAGACGGGGAGGATCCTTGGAATGACAGAGACGTCGTGCCGTCCCCGGATCGACAGTTTCACCGGCTTTCCGAGGATATCTGTGGTCTCCTGCGGCTTCCCGATGGAGGGAATCGGCTTGCAGGCCGCGCGGATCACGATTTCCCCGCCGGTGGTTATCCCGGCCAGGATGCCGCCGGCATTGTTCGTCGCAAACCCCAGCGTCGTCAGCGGGTCGTTGCATTCGGAACCTGTCATCCTCGCGGATGAGAAGCCGGCGCCTATCTCCACGCCCTTCACGGTTCCGATGCCCATGAGAGCCCGGGCAAGGTCCGCGTCCATCTTTTCGAAAACGGGTTCCCCGAGACCCGGCGGACAGCCTTTCACTCTGATCTCCACGATCCCGCCGAGGGTATCCCCTTTTTTCCTGCTTTCCTCCAGTTTCTTTTCCATCCTCGCGGCTGCCTTCGGGTCGGGGCAGCAAAGGCTGTTCTTCCGGATATTGTCGAGCGAGGTTGTCCTTGCCGTGATTCCTCCCAGCTCCAGCGTGAAGGCCGTGACCGTGATCCCTTCGCGGGCGATGACCTTCTTCGCGATGGCCCCCGCGGCAACGCGGGCCGCTGTCTCGCGTCCCGAGGCCCGTCCTCCTCCGCGATGGTCCCGGATTCCGTATTTCATCTGGTAGGTGAAGTCGCCGTGGCCCGGCCTGAAGACGTCACGGAGATCGTCGTAGGACGCGCTCTCCGCGTCGACGTTCCGGATGATCAGAGAGATCGGCGTTCCCGTGGTCTTTCCTTCAAACGTTCCCGAAAGGAGTTCCACGCGGTCCGCTTCTTTCCGGGGCGAGGCGGATGAGGCTTTTCCCGGCTTCCTCCGCTCCAGTTCTTTCTGGATGTCCTTTTCCTCAAGATCGATCCCGGGCGGGCAGCCGTCCACGACCGCTCCGATGGCCGGGCCGTGCGATTCCCCCCAGGTCGTGACGCGGAACAGAGTTCCCATAGTGTTGCCTGCCATTCTTACTTCCTCTTTTCCTCTACGAGCTTAATGATCTCATCCGTTATTTCCCCGACGCTCCGCCCCGCCGTGTCCACGGTCAGATCGGAGATGACGCGGTAGACCGGTTCCCTTTTCTTGAGCAGAACCGCCGTTTCGCTCAGGGGATCCTCATTCGTCAGCGGGGGCCGCTGTTCGCGGGTGGCCCCGTCTTGTTCCATCCGCTCGACGATCGTTGACGCATCGGCCGTGAGCCAGATGAAGACGCCTTTCCCTTTGAGCAGTTCCAGGTTCGCGGGGTTCATCAACGCGCCACCGCCGAGAGCGATCACCGAACCGTGCATGAAGGTCAGCCCCTTGATGACGATCCTCTCTTCCCTGCGAAAGGACTCCCAGCCCTTTTCGGCGACGATCTCTCTCACGCTCCTGCCCGTGCGGCGGCTGATCATCTCGTCCGTGTCGCAAAAGGGGAGGCCGAGCCTTTCTGCGAGGTGTTTCCCCACGACGGTCTTTCCCGCCGAGCGGTATCCGATCAGAATAAGATTGGGCATCGGGCATTGGACATCAGGCATTGGGTTTCTCTTTTCTTGTTGTTTGTTTTTTCACTCGAACCCTGGAACCCTAGAATCCTTGAACCCTTTTTATATTTTCCCATCTTCGATCTTTTCCAGTTCCTTCCAGAATCCGGGGAACGATTTGCGGACGCAGCCGGGGTTCCTGATCCGCATGCCCGGTATCGCGAGCCCCAGGACGGCAAAACTCATGGCGATCCTGTGATCGTCATAGGTTTCTATCACAGCACCGCGCGGGTTTCCACCTTCGATCACGATTCCGTCTCCCGTCTCTTCCGCGTGAACACCCACCCGTTTCAGTTCCGTCGCGAGTGCGGCGAGACGATCGCTTTCCTTGAGCCTCAGGTGAGACACATTCGTGATCACCGTGCGTCCGAGCCGGAGGGCAGAGAGCACGGCCAGGGTGGGGACCATGTCGGGCATATCCCCCAGGTCAAAAACGCGTTCTCCTCCCCGCAAGGACCCGCCTGTCACCTCGATACTCTGATCGCCTCTCAGGACGGCGCATCCGAGTTCTTCCAGGATGTCAAGAAATCCGATGTCTCCCTGGAGGGTGCGGGGATTCACGTTTTTCACCTGGACCCTCCCGCTGCAGATGGCCGCGGCAAGAAAGAAATAGGAGGCACTGGAGATATCACCTTCCACCCGGTACTTCACGCTCCGGTAGGCACCTCTTCTTACAGAGAACCGGTTGGGAGCTTCTTTCGCGACGGGGACCCCGAACACGTTCATGGCCTCCCGCGTCATCTCCACGTAAGGCAGGGAAGGGATGCGCCCCTGGAGTTCCACCGCCGTATCCCTCGCGCCATAGGGAGAAGCGATGAGAAGCGATGAGACATATTGGCTGCTTTCGATATCCCGGAGCGTGAACGTTCCGCCTGGAAACCCGGACGCATTGACCCTGATCGGCGGAAGCCCATTATTGTTCCTGCTTTGCGCATCGACGCCCGCTTTCGCGAGAGCGTCGAGAAGCGGTTTCACCGGTCTTTCGCGAAGCCGGGGATCGCCGGTGAGCGTATACGGTCCCTGCCCGAGGGTAATGAGGGTGGTCAGAAACCTCATGGCCGTTCCGTTATTTCCGAGATAAATATCTTTGCCCGGATTCAGGATGTTCCCGCCCGTTCCCTTCACGATGATGTCCTCGTCCTGAACAAGGATTTCAGCGCCGAGGGTCCGGAGCGCGTCCATGAGATAGCCCGTATCCTCGGAGCGGAGGGCGTTGCGCAGGAAAGACGTCCCCTCGGCAAGGGCGGCGATGACCAGGGCCCGCTGCGTATAGCTCTTCGAGCCGGGCATGCTCACCACGGCATCGAGATGTCTGATCGGCTTGATTTCAATTTCGTTCATAAGCAAATAGTAGGCGAAAGGCGAAGGGCAAAAGGCTAAAGGAAAACTCTTGTGGGCAACTAAACGGTTTTCCCCTTGGACCCTTGACCCCTCGAATCCTTGAACCCTTTCATTTTATCTTCCAGTTTTTTTCTGACAACCTGGCGCATGAGCGCCACAGGCGGTTCCCGGCCCGTCCAGACCCGGATCTGTTCGGCCCCCTGGTGGATGAACATCCCGAGGCCGTCCACGACGTGGCATCCGGCCTCCCCGGCCTCCCGCAGGAGTCTCGTCCTGAGGGGATTGTAGATGATGTCCATGACGACCCGGAAGCGGGAAAGATCTCCCCGCCGGATCGGCGTTTTCCCCTCATCGGGTTTCATCCCGACGGGCGTGGTGTTGATGAGGCCCTCCGACTCAACCGCTGAGATATCTGTCAGGGGCTGAAAGGGGCAGTCGAATTCTCGGGCCAGCGCCTTTCCTTTTTCGGCGGTCCGGTTCATGATGATGGGAAGCCCCCCTTTTTTCAGGATGCCGAAGACAGCGGCCCGCGCCGCGCCGCCCGCGCCGATGATCGCGAAGGTGCGGCCTCGAATTTCAACGGATTCACCGAGGCTGTGCACCAGGCCGATCCAGTCCGTGTTGAAGCCCCTGAGCTTTCCATCTGTGTTCATGATGGTGTTCACGGCTCCGATCGCTCTCGCGCTTTCCTCCACCTCGTCGAGATGGGGCAGGACAGCCGTCTTGAAAGGGATCGTCACGCTCACGCCCCTGATGTTCAGGGCTCTGATGCCGCGGATCGCGCCTTCGAGGTCTTCCACAAGGAAGGGAACGTAGAGGGCGTCCAGCTTCATCTCCCTGAAGGCGCAGTTGTGCATGAGCGGCGAAAGGCTGTGCGCCACCGGATTGCCGAAGATGCCGTAAATTTCAGCAGGAGTATTCATCACAGTTTCTCATGTCACCCATGTCGGGCGATTCATCTTACTTGTCATTCCGGCGAAAGCCGGAATCCATGGTTCGCAGTTCGACAAGCTCACTGTGACATCGCTCACCATGACACTTGTTTGTCACCCTTCTGAGTTGTTTGTCCTGAGCTTGCCGAAGGGTCGAAGGGCCTCGAACCCTTTTAAGAATTTCCTCATCTCCTCCGCCGTGAACTGTCCCGGCGCCGATTCTTCTCCCTTGTCCAGCGAAGCGAAGGTCAGACAGGAACCGAAAAGCGGCGCCATCACCCGGCTCACGCGTCCCATCTCTCCCATGCAGAAGGCGATGACGCCCACCCCTTTTTTCCGTCCCGCGGAAATGAGAGAGAGCACCCGGAGGTTGTCTTCCATGGTGCGGGCGCTGGTAACGATCTTAACCATGTCGGCTCCCGCGGCGGCGCATTCATCGAACTTTTTTCTCAGGGAGCGTATGCCGGGGGTTCCGCGCAGGTCATGATGGGAGACGATGAGCTTTGTCCCCTGTCCGCCCTTCCGGATTGTTTCTTTCAGGTCATGGATGAGCACGACATCCGTCCCGGCCTCGATGTCCACGTATCCGGCCCCCAGGGATGCGGCTTCCTTGAGAAGGGCCACCCGTTCCATCTCCTTCCCGGTAAATCCGCCTCCTTCCTCTTTCCGGCGGTTGGTGACCAGGATGTTTTCTTTCTTCCGTTCCAGCAGCCTTTTCAGGTTCACATCCCCGATCCGGTCGATCCGGAGCTCAAGGATATCGGCAATGGGAAAGGCCCTTTTCATTTTCCGGAGGGCTGATTCAACGTTCTCAGCCATGATGGGAATGCAAATCTTCACGGGGTTTCTCCCATGGGATAGGAACCCAGGACCTTGATGAAGGTGGTCACCTTTTCCATGTCCTTCAGGCAGTTCGCGACCTTTGCCTCCGTCACGTGTCCCGACAGGTCCACGAAAAAGAGGTATTCCCACATCCGGTCCCGGATGGGGTAGGATTCGATCCGCATCAGGTTGAGGCGCTCCCGCGCGAAAGGTTCCAGGGCGCCGTGAAGGGCTCCCGGCACGTGGGGTGTTCCGAAGAGGATCGAGGTCTTGTCCCGTCCCGTCGCTTCGCTTCTGCCCCATCCGACAACGAGGAACCGGGTTGTGTTCAGCGGATGGTCCTCGATCCCTTCTGCGAGGACCCTGAGTCCGTAAGCCTTCGCGGCGAGGGCGCTTCCGATGGCGGCGCTGTCCCGGTCGTCCATGACCCGCCGTGCCGCCCCCGCCGTGCTGTCCGCTTCCATGAGGGCGCACCCGGTCAGGTGGGCCTTGAGCCAGCTCTGGCACTGGGCAAGGGCCTGGGGATGGGAATAGACCCGCCGGATACCGGACAGATCCTCGCGGATCGAAAGGAGGCTGTGCGAAATTCTTGAAAAGACCTCTGCCCGTATCGAGAGGGGCGTGGCGCTCAGCCTGTCCAGCGTGAGCTTGACGGAGCCTTCCACGGAGTTTTCCACGGGGACAACACCCCAATCCGCCTTTTTCCCCTCCACGTTGCTGAAGACCCCGGGGATGGAGGCTGCCGGGGAGAATTCGGCGCTCCCGCCGAAGTGAGAGACCGCCGCGAGGTGAGAGAAAGAGGCCTCCGGTCCCAGGTAGGCCACTTTCGTCGGGGCCTGCAGGGCGCGGGAGGAGGAAAGAATTTCCCCGAAAATATTCTGCAGGGCCTCATCCGTCAGAGGGCCTTCGTTGATTTCCCTCAGGTGCTCGTAGACCTTGCTCTCACGGGACGGGTCGTAGACCTCCCGCCCTTCCGAATCCTTGATTTTGCCCACTTCTACGGACAGGCGGGCCCGCTCATTGAGCCGCTTCACGATCTCGAGGTCCTTCCGGCGGAGTTCCTCTCTCAAATGGTCCAGTTTTTTCTTCTTCATCGTTTCATTTCCTCGACAACCTCGCGGACGAGATCTTCCGGCACACCGCCGTTCACGAAGGGCATCCCCGGTTTTTTCAACAGGACGAAATGGACGGTCGCGCCCGCTTTCTTTTTGTCCTGCTTCGTTCGCGAGAGAATCCCATCCGTGCTCATCCCCGGCGGAATCCTGCCCGGGAGACCCGCGGCACCAATCAGAGACACGACGCGCTCACGGTCTTCCGTCAGAAGGTACTTCAGCTTCTCTGACAGGAGAACCGCCGCGGTCATCCCTATGGCGACCGCCTCGCCGTGGGAAAGGGCGTACTTTGACTCCGCTTCCACGGCGTGCCCGATCGTGTGGCCGAAGTTGAGGATGCGGCGGAGTCCTTTCTCCGTTTCATCGATCTCCACAATCCCTTTCTTGATCCGGCAGGCCTTGGAAATGATCCTTTCGAGAAGCTTCCTGTCCCCGCGCAGCGTTCCGATCTCCCGTTCCAGGGAATCCAGCAGCTCCGCGTCGTCGATCACGCCGTATTTTACGATTTCCGCCAGGCCGTTCCCGAACTCGCGGGGCGCCAGGGTTTCCAGGAAGGCGAGATCGATGAAAACGCCCTTCGGCTGGCAGAAGGTCCCGAGAAAATTCTTCCCCACCGGAAGGTCGATCCCCGTCTTGCCGCCGATGCTGCTGTCCACCTGAGCAAGAAGCGTCGTGGGAATCTGGACGCAGGGGATTCCCCTCATGTACAGGGAGGCGACGAAACCGGTTAGATCGCCCACAACGCCTCCACCCAGCGCAATCAGGGCGGAGGTCCGGTCGGCGCCGAGTTCTGTCAGCCGTTCAACAACGCCGAGAGCTGTTGCCATGGTCTTGGAGGCCTCACCCGCTGGAAAAGAGATCATGTCCGTTTTAATCCCCATGCCCCTCAGGTTTTCCAGAACGCGGTTTCCGTGAAGGGTCTCCACGTTTGAATCGGTGACGATGATGTAGCGGGCGGCCCAGTTGTTCTTCGCGAGCAGAAGCCCTGCGCGGTCAAGAATGTCCTGCCCGATGTAAATGTCGTAAGATTTTGACTGTTTCTTTTCGAGGTTGACCTTGATCCTGTTCATGGCTTTGCTCCGATACCGTTTCTCATCACCTTTTCCAGGACCCTCACGTCTTCCATGAGCTGGTAGAACTTCTCGGGCTTGAGCGACTGCGCCCCGTCGGACACGGCTTTTTCCGGTTCGGGGTGAACCTCGATGAGCAGCCCGTCCGCTCCCACGGCCACGGCGGCCCGGGCGAGGGGAATCACGTAATTCCAGTGGCCCGCGGCGTGGCTGGGATCCACGATCACGGGAAGATGGGTCGCCTGCTTCAGAACCGGGACGGCGCTCAGGTCGAGGGTGTTTCTCGTCGCCGTCTCAAAGGTGCGGATTCCCCTCTCGCAGAGGATCACCCGGTCGTTTCCTGAAGAGAGGATGTATTCCGCCGACATGAGGAGCTCCTCGATGGTGGTCATCATGCCCCGTTTCAGGAGCACGGGCTTGCGCGCCTGACCCACCTTCTTCAGGAGGGCGAAATTCTGGACGTTGCGGGCGCCGATCTGAAGGATATCGGCATGGGCCTCCACGAGGTCCACTTCCGTCGTGTTCATCACCTCCGTCACAACCGGAAGGCCCGTCCGCTCCCTGACCTGTTTCAGGAGCTTCAGCCCCTCTTCTTCCATGCCCTGGAAACTGTAAGGCGATGTCCTCGGCTTGTAGGCCCCGCCCCTCAGGATGTGGGCCCCTCCCTTCTTCACGATGTAAGCGCTCTCCATGAGCTGCTCCTCGCTTTCGATGGTACAGGGACCGGCCATGACAATGAAGTCGGGGCCGCCTATGGCGAGATCTCCGATACGGATGACGCTGTTGCCTTCCCGGGTCTCGCGGCTGGCCAGCTTGTAAGGCTTCAGGATCGGCACGACCTTTTCAACGCCGGAGAGGTGTTCGACGGATTTCAGCTGTGCCTGGCCCCGGCCGTCGCCTATGGCTCCGATGATGGTCCGCTCAACGCCCCGGGACGGGTGAGCCGTGTATCCCACGGATTCGATCCACCCGATCACGTGTTCGATCTGCGCCTCCGTCGCATTTTTCTTCATGACGATAATCATTGTTCTGCACCTCCAAAAATTAAAGTTCAATAAAACTGCAAATCGCGTATCAAAGAAAAGGGCCATGGTGAAAACGTTTCGCCACCATGGCCCTGGAAAACAAAAAAGCCATGGAAAGCATCTTTCGATCTGTCCATGGCTTAGCTTTTCTTATGCTGTTTCTTTAAGTCCTCCTAAGCAATGGGCAGACCTGTGCGAAGAAATAATAATAGCTAAACCAGTTCGCATTCATGTTTCTGACCATTTCTTTTCTGCTCATCATAAAAAAGGACTCTCCGCTTTTTCGAGGTGCAATAAAAACACAGGGCACCGGCATTTGTCAAGCAAAAAATATTTGCCTCTTTGCCGGTTCGCGGAACGGGCGGTTCCGCAATTTCTTGTTTTCACTTTTGCGAAATTATGATAGGGAACCTAGCAGGTGCATTTTCTTGAATCATATGGCCTGACGCCTCTGCGATGACGACACTGTTCAGGACTTTTTGTTTATATTGAAAATAGAAAAGGAGCCGCTTTTATGTATACGGCAAGCGATTTGAGGAAGGGGTTGCGGATCAAGATCGACACCGACCCTTATCAGATTACGGAGTTCAACTTCGTGAAACCGGGAAAGGGGCAATCCCTTTACCGCTGCAAGATGCGAAACATGATCACCGGGGCGCAGTTCGAACGGACATTCAGGGAGGTTGATACCTTCCAGCCCGCGGATCTGCAGGAAAAGACGATGCAGTATCTCTACAAAGAGGAAAGCAATTACGTTTTCATGGACATGGAATCGTATGAGCAGGTTTACCTAACGGCCGATCAGGTGGGCGACGCCATCCATTTTCTTCTTGATAATCTTGAGGTGGATGTTCTTCTTTTTGAGGACAGGCCCATCGGTGTAACCCTTCCGAACTCCGTGGACCTCCGGGTCATGAAGGCCGAGCCCTGGGCCAAAGGGGACAGCGTGTCCGGAAACTACAAGCCGGTGATTCTGGAAACGGGTTACAAGGTTCTCGTTCCTCCCTTTGTTGAGGAGGGAGAGAAAATCAGGGTGGATACCCGGAGCGGCGAGTACCTCACCCGTGTCAAGGAATGATTTTTTCATGTCGGAAGGTCGGCGCCTGGCGCGGAAAAAAGACTTCCTTCTTCAGCGGGCCTCCATCCTGGCGGCCATCCGCCGTTTTTTCGTTTCCCGGGATTACATGGAGGTGGAAACGCCTCTCCGTATTCCGGCCCCGGCGCCCGAATCCCATATTGACGCCATTCCTTCCGACGACTGGTTTCTGCATACGTCACCCGAGCTCTGCATGAAGCGGCTTCTCGCGGCGGGCTACCCACGGCTGTTCCAGATCTGCCGTTGTTTCCGCGGACGCGAGAACGGAGACAGGCACCTCCCCGAATTCACGCTGTTGGAGTGGTACCGCGCGGGGATTGATTACCTTGAACTCATGTCGGAGTGCGAAGACCTGCTGATCGGTATCGCCCGGGACATGGGGAAAGGCGGGGAGATCGTCTACGGGGGGAAAACCATTGGTCTGGAGAAACCCTGGGAAAGATGTTCCGTTCGGGAGGCCTTTGAGAAGCACGCGACCCTCTCTCTTGAAGAGGCCTTGAAGAACGGGTCCTTTGATGAGACCATGGCTTTTGAGATAGAACCTCAGCTGGGAAAGGAGCGGCCGACATTCCTTTACGACTACCCCCTGAGCCTGGGAGCCCTGGCCCGGCGGAAGGCAGGGGATCCCGCCTTCGCCGAGCGATTCGAGCTTTACATCGGGAGCATGGAGATTGTGAACGCTTTTTCCGAATTGACGGACGCGGAAGAACAGAGAAGCCGTTTCCTGAAGGAGGAAGAAGAGAGGCGCTCCATGGGAAAGAGGCCCTATCCCATGCCGGAGCGTTTTTTGAGGGTTCTCCCGGAGATGCCGGAATCGGCGGGAGCCGCCCTCGGAGTGGATCGGCTGGTGATGCTTTTCACCGGTGCGGCGGAGATCCGGGATGTGGTCGCCTTCGCGCCGGAAGATCTGTGATAGAATCTCATGCAAAATAACGGAGGATAAGAACGATGAAAAAGAGATTCAATAAACGTTTTTTTGTCTCTGTGTTCCTCATGACGTTCATCATCGTGGTCGCGGGAAGCCCGGCGGGATGTTCGAGCAGGAAAGAGTCGATTGAGGTTGCCGGTTATCCGCAGTCTTTTGTGGAACTTGCGGAAAAGGTCAAGCCCTCCGTGGTGAATATCAGCACCACGAAAACGGTGAAGGTTCCGGGCAATCCTTTCCGGCACTTTTTCGGTCCCGGGAGCGAGGAGCAATTCGGCCGGTTTTTCGGCGACGTTCCCGACCGGGAGCTGAAACAGAAAAGCCTGGGTTCGGGATTCATCATCGATCAGGACGGCTATATCGTCACCAACAACCATGTGGTCGAGGGTGCCGACGAGATCAAGGTGAAGCTCTCGGACGGCAGGGAGTTCAAGGCCAGGGTGGTCGGGAGAGACCGCAAAACGGACATCGCCCTGATCAAAATCTCTTCAACCTTTAAGAATCTCCAGGCCCTCCCCCTCGGAGACTCCGACAATGTCCTTGTCGGGCAGTGGGTCCTGGCTGTCGGCAATCCCTTCGGCCTCGGCAACACGGTGACCCAGGGGATCATCAGCGCCACGGGCCGGATAATCGGCGCGGGGCCTTATGACAATTTTCTGCAGACCGACGCGCCGATCAACCCCGGCAACAGCGGGGGACCGCTGGTCAATCTGAAGGGGGAAGCCGTCGGGATCTGCTCGGCGATCGTGGCCGGGGGGCAGGGGATCGGGTTTGCCATACCCATCAACATGGCCAAGTCCATGGTTCCCCAGCTTAAAGAGAAAGGCAGGTTCGTGCGCGGCTGGATCGGCGTATCCATCCAGACCATCACCCCGGAAATCGCCCAGGGTCTCGGCGTGAAAGAGACGACGGGGGCGCTGGTGGCGGATGTGGTTCCTGAAGGCCCTGCGGCGGCCGCCGGCATCGCACGGGGAGATATCATTGTTTCCTTCAACGGCAAGGAAATCAAAAATATCTCCGATCTTTCAAGGCTGGTGGCGGAGACGCCGGTCGGCAAGGCGGTTGCCGTCAAGATCATGCGTTCCGGGAAGGAGATGGAATTGAGATTGACGGTGGCGGAGATGGCTGAAGAAAAGGCCGGAATTCGGAAAGGCAGCACGGAAACGGACCTCGGTATCGTGGTGGATGATATCAACCCGCGCCTGCAGAGCCGGTTCGGCATCAGGGACCGGAGAGGTGTTGTCATCGTGGAAGTGGCTTCGGGAAGTCCCGCGGACACGGCGGGCCTTCAGGCCGGGGACGTGATCAAGGAACTGAACAGGAAGGCCGTTGGAAACCTGGGCGATTATGAAAAGGCCGTGGCGAAGATTCAAAAGGGAAAACCCATCCTCCTTCTGATCAAGAGGGGAGGACAGACCCTGTACGTTACGATTGAAATATCATAAAGAAAAAGGGTTCGAGGGGCCAAGGAAAGACACGAAGTTGGGAAGATGGGAAGATGAGAAGATGAGAAGATGCGAACGTCACCCTCACCCAATCCTCTCCCGTCCAAGGAGAGGGCTCCATGATATTCCCTCCCCTGGCGGGAGGGACAAGGGAGAGGGTATGCTCTTTCGCCCATGCCTTTCTGTTTTTCGTTTTTTTCGCAATTTCATAGCTTCTCAACTTCTCATCTTCCTTGTTCTTATTGCCCCGGGCGTCTCGGCGGGTCTGACGGACCAGGTGGCCGAGACCGTTCTGCCGAACGGTCTCAAGATCATCCTGCTTGAGAATCACAAGGCGCCCCTGGTCACCTTTCAGGTCTGGTACCGCGTTGGTTCGCGGAACGAGACCCCGGGAAAGACGGGCCTCTCTCACATGCTCGAGCACATGATGTTCAAGGGGACGAAGAAGGTGGGACCCGAGATGTTTTCCCGGATCATCCAGGAGAACGGGGGAAACAATAACGCCTTCACCTCCCATGACTACACAGCCTATTATGAGAATCTGCGTTCCGACCGCGTTCAGGTGGCCATGGATCTGGAGGCGGACCGGATGCGGAACCTTGTCCTCCGCGGGACGGATTTCCGGACCGAGCGGATGGTCGTGATGGAGGAGCGGAGGCAGCGCACGGAAGATAACCCGCAGGCTTACCTCTGGGAGAGGATGGAAGCCGCCGCCTTCAAGGTCAGCCCCTACCAGTGGCCCATCATCGGCTGGATGGAGGATATGGAGCGATGGACGCTCAGCGATCTCAAGTCCTATTACAAAACCTATTACAGCCCGGCGAACGCCTTTCTCGTCGTCGTGGGAGATTTTAAAAAGGAAGAGCTCCTCCCGCGGATCCGGAAAGCCTTTGGTTCCCATCCCGGGGGCGCGAAGCCGGATCAGAGAAGGGAGCAGGATTCCCCCCGCAAGGAAGAGCAGAGGATTGTCGTAAGGAAAGAGGCGCAGCTTCCCTTTCTGGTGAAAGGGTACCACGTCCCCAATCTTCACGATCAGGACAGCTACGCGCTGGAAGTGACCGAAGCCATCCTTTCGGGCGGGAAAAGCTCAAGATTTTATAAGAACCTCGTGAGGGAGAAGCGGCTTGCCCTTGAGGCCGCTGCAGATAATTCCCTTCTTTCCTATGACCCCCGGCTCTTCTATATCTCCGCCGTGCCCATGCCGGGCCGTGATACGGCGGAACTGGAAAGAGCGCTGGACGGGGAGATGGCGAGGCTGCGAACGGAGCCCGTGAAAGAAGAGGAGCTTCAGCGGGCGAAGAACCAGATAGAGGCCGCGTTCGTCTTCGGCCAGGATTCGCTCTTTTCCCAGGCCGCACTTCTCGCCCGGCATGAGATTGTCGGGGGCTGGAAAAAGCTCGACGACTACCTTCCGTCCATCCGAAACGTCACGGCCGGGGATATTCAGCGGGTCGCGGGCAGGTATCTGGTGCGTGAAAACTCGACGGTGGGGATTTTAATACCGGAAGGGTCCAAGGATTCAAGGGGTCAAGGGGTCAAGGAAAAGCACGAAGATGGGAAGATGGGAAGATGAGAAGATGCGTACGTCACCCTCACCCCGTATCGAGTACGGGGCAGGCTCCAACCCTCTCCCGTCCATGGAGAGGGCTCCATGATATTCCCTCCCCTGGCGGGAGGGAACACAAGGGAGGGGGTATGCACTTAAGTTCGTGCTGTTCTGTCTTTCGTTTTTTTCTCAACTTCTCATCTTCTCAACTTCGCATCTTCCTTGTTGTTGCCGCCCTGCTCATTCCAGCGGCGGGCGCCGCTGCCATGCCTTCCGTCGAGAGGACGGTTCTTCCCAATCAACTGGTTCTCCTGGTCGCGGAAGAGCATTCGCTGCCCTTCGTGACCGTCCAGCTTCTCATGAATTCCGGTTCGCGGAAGGATCCTCCAGGCGAAGAGGGGCTTGCCCGCCTCGCTGCCCGGGGGCTTCTTCTGGGCACATCGAGGAGGAGCGCGACAGAGATCAATCGGGAGATTGATTTCCTGGGGGCTTTTCTCACATCCTATGCGGGAATGGACTACGCAACCCTGAACCTCAAGATTTTGAAAAAAGACATGGACCGGGGCCTGGATCTCTTCATGGACGTTCTCACCCAGCCCGTCTTTCCAAAAGACGAAATCCAGCGGGAAATTGACAAGACACTGGCAGCGATCCGTTCCGCGGAAGACCAGCCCGATGACGTGGCGGAAAAGGCCTTTCATAAGGAACTTTATTTGAGCCCCTACGGCCATCCCGTGGAAGGGACCGGAGAATCGCTGCCCCGGATATCCAGGGATTCCGTCGAACGGTTTTACAGGGACAATTACCATCCGAACAATGCCATCCTCGTCGTTGTCGGGGACATCACGCCCGCTGAGGTGAAGACAAAGATTCTCCCCCGCCTCGAAGCCTGGAAAGCAGGGACGGTTCTGACCCTTCGCTTCAAGGCGGCCTTTGCCGGGGGCCCGAAAACAGTGAAGATCAACCGCCCCATCACGCAGGCCAGCATCCTTATCGGCCACGAAGGGGTCAGCCGTTCAAACCCGGACTACTACGCGCTCTCGGTGATGAACTATATCCTGGGGGGCGGCGGTTTTGCGGCGCGGCTCTTTGAGGAGATCCGCAACAAGCGGGGTCTCGCTTACTCCGTGGCAAGCTATTTCGATCCCCGGAAATATACCGGCTCCTTCCAGATTGCCCTCCAGACCAGGAACGCCTCGGCCGGGAAGGCCATGAAGACGGCCCTGAAAGAGATGAGGAAGATCCGCAGGAAATTCGTTAAAAGGAAAGAGTTGGAAGGGGCAAAAAAATACCTGATCGGAAGTTTCCCCATGCGGATGGACAACCAGGAAAAACTCGCCCGTTTCCTCGGACAGGTGGAGTACTATGGACTGGGCCTGGATTACCCGGATAAATATCCGATTTTTGTCGGAGCTGTGACCCGGGAGGACGTGCTGCGCGTCGCCAGAAAATACCTGCATCCGAAGAAGTGCATCACCGTCATCGTGGCGAATTTAAAAGAGGCGGGACTCGAAGAAAAAGACGGAAGTTGAGAAGATGGGAAGTTGAGAAGATGAGAAGATGGGAAGATGAGAAGTTGAGAAGATGAGAAGATGAGAAGATGAGAAGATGGGAAGATGAGAAGATGGGAAGATAAGAAGCTGCGAAAAAGATAAAGCATAGAGACCAGGACAATGCCGGCCAATCTTCCGCCCGAATATTTTGAGGCCGAAAAGAAGTTCAAGCAGGCCTCCACCATTGCCGAAAAGCTCGCGACCCTTGAAGACCTCATCGCCAGCGTTCCGAAGCACAAGGGGACGGACAAGCTCCGGGCCGACCTGAGGCGGCGGGCCTCCCAGCTCAACAAGGAGGCCATGGCCTTAAGAAAGACGAAAAAAGGAGGCCGTGACAGTCTCTATAACGTTCAGAGGGAAGGCGCGGCGCAGGTCGCCCTTGTGGGTTTCCCGAATTCGGGGAAATCATCCGTTCTGGCCACCCTGACGAATGCCGCACCCGTCATTGCGGATTACCCGCTCACGACGCTCCTCCCGCTTCCCGGAATGATGCCCTTCGAGAATATCCAGATCCAGCTTGTCGATCTTCCCGCCATCGGGAACGAGTCCACGGACGGCTGGGTGTCGGGCATCCTCAGGAACACAGACGCCTTTTTGATGGTCCTGGATCTGAGCGATGAACCGGAGATACAGATCGAGTTGATCCTTGAGCAGCTAGGACGCTGGAACATCCGCGTGACCGCGAAAGAGTCTGAAGATCATAAAGGCATCCGCAAGAGGGCGCTGATCGCCGCCAACAAGAGTGATCTCCCGGGGGCCGGAGAAAATATTCAGAGATTCCGGGAGCGCTGGGGCGGGACGATTCCTCTGGTTTCCCTGTCCATCCTGCGGAAAGAGAATCTGGAAGAACTCAAAAGGGCGATCTATGACGTGACGGGGATCATCCGGATCTACTCCAAGCCGCCGGGGAAGGAGCCGAATCTCACCATGCCTTTCACCATTCATTCGGGCTGCACGGTGATGGAGTTTGCGGAACATATCCACAAGGATTTTCTGAGCAGGCTCAAGTTCGCGAGGATATGGGGATCGGCGAAATTCGAAGGGCAGAAAGTGGAGCGCAGCTATGTCCTGAAGGACAGGGACATCGTTGAACTGCACACCTAGACAGACTGTTCAAGAACGCCCATCCCCGCTTGAGTTTATCCTGAGTAACTCGAAGGGCGGGGACAGCGTCTGCATGCTGCGTTGCGCCCCTTCCTTCAACAGGACAGGCTGCATAAATTGTCACAGTGAACTTGTCGAACTGCGAACCATGCACGCCTTGCATCCGGACATTCTTGAACAGTCTGTCGAAAAGTGAGTTTCTTAACACTCTTGATAGCAAATCTCCCTTCCACGAACCAGTCGGGAATAATGTCTCAGGACCCGTCTCTCCGCGATTCCTTCCACAGCAGGTAGGCCAGCCCGCCGAAGAACAGGGTTGGAACGGCGCTGATCCATACAGGGATGGACGTGCCGTTGATGACGGCCTCCCACTGGAAGATGATGCGGAGGAGATGCCCGAGGGCGATCAGGGAAAGAATGAAAATGGAGAGCGCTGTGAAGGGTTTTGGTGTTCGCATCGCCGCTTTTCCCTCCGGTTTGATTAAATGAGGTCGGGCCGGTGCCCTTTGAAAAAGTGATCATATTTTACATCAAAGCGCACCCTATTTGCACCCATTTTTACGGATTTTAAAAGAGGGGTGAATTCGGATCGTGACAGTTTCAATTTGGGTTACAGTTTTATGAAGAAGATTAAATTTGTTGCGTTCACCTATTAATTCTACTCCGACACATAAAGGATTATGATCAGATCAAGAACCTCATCAGGTACAAAGCGATTTGATGCCGGACATCTGGCAGAGAGGAATTTTGTTTCAGCGCTCTTTGCCTGTCCCGCCAGCGCTCCGAGGAAC
>DFZO01000009.1:0-92500 GCA_002383495.1 Syntrophaceae bacterium UBA4054
CTTATAATTTTGTCATCCTGACTTATTATTTTGTCATCCTGACTTATAATTTTGTCATTCTGACTTATAATTTTGTCATCCTGAGCTTGTCGAAGGATGACCTTTCGACAACAATACCAATTTGCCAAAGTCTTTAGCAATCAAAGCTTCTTTTTTTCTTCTTACCCATCCCTTAATTTGTTTCTCTCTTCTAATGGCATCATTGACATCATAAAATTCCTCAATGAAAACCAAGTCAAGCGGCCTTCTGTTGTGCGTATAACAATCTTTAATCAATCCTTCTTGATGTTCATAGAATCTTTTCTCGACATTATTGGTCACGCCTGTGTAGTAGCTTCCGTCATTACATTTCAAGATGTAGACGAAATAACTGTACATATTAAGCTCTTCTCACCCTTAGGCGCCCTTCGACAAGCTCAGGGTGACAGTAGTGTGTCATGGTGACAATATATATTTATCCATTATTCTGGACTAATAGTCTTCTGGCCGCGTTGTAGACTTCCTCCGCCGTGATCAGGTCCATGCACCGGAAGTCCGTTGGGCATGTTTTTTTCAGGCAGGGGCTGCAGTCCACCGCCTTTGTGATGACGACGCTCCGGTCGCCCACGGGGGATGTGGTGACCGGGTTCGTGGATCCGAAAATGGCGATCGTCGGGATTCCCAGCGCTCCTGCCACGTGCATCAGTCCGGAATCGTTGGAGATGAAAAGACCGCACCCGGCGATGAGCGCGATGGCCTCTTTGAGAGTTGTCCGGCCTGCGATGTTCGTCAGAGGGTGTGAGGCGTGCTGCCGGACACTGCCGGCGACGTCGTGGTCGCCGCGGCTCCCGAAAAGCAGCACCCGGGCGCCGAAGTTCTCGACGAGCCGGTCGGCGACGCCGGCAAATCTCTCTGAGAACCACATCTTTGCCGGGCCATAGGTCGCCCCCGGGGCCATCCCGACCAGAGGTCCGCCGCTCGCCATTTTATACGCCTTGAGCAGCTCTTCGGCAATCCCGGCATAGTCGTTTCCCGGTTGCAGGCGCACGTCCCTTCCCGCCGATTCAAAACCGAGAGCTTTGACCATCTCCAGATAATAGTCGATCTGATGAACCTTCCGGATTTCCTTTGTCCGCTGGACGGAGTGGGTAAGAAGGAATCCTCTGCCGTCGGAGTTGTACCCCGCCCGGACCGGTATGCCGGCGAGGTGAGAGATTATGGCCGCTTCAATGGCGTTCTGGAGCAGGATAGCGGCGTCAAAGCTCTTTTTCTTCAAATCCGCCGCGAGCCGAAACTTACCCGCGAGGCCGTTGTGAATGCCGGGGCTCTGGAACAGGACCACTTCATCGACGTCGGGACAGATGTGGTAGAGCTCCGCTACCCAGGGTTTCGCTAGAACGGATATTTTTGCCCCTGGCAGCGTTTTCCTCACGGCGGAAATGGCGGGGAGCGTCATGATGACGTCGCCGATCCAGTTGGTGCTCCGCACCAGGATGTTCCGCACCTTGTCAATCGGGAAGGGGGCATTTCCCCTCACTTTCAACATTATTTCATCATCCTCCCCCTCATGGCGGAACATCCAGAAGTTAAGAAGTTGAGAAGTTAAGAAGTTGCGAGAAAATATTAAAAGCAGAATTTGTCTGCATTTTTCTCCATGGCGTTTAACATTGATATGATGCTTTCACACTCGTTGTCGAGATTATCGAACGTGTTTCTGTCAATATATCTGCATGCGAGGCTGAATTCAAGCCAGCTCTGCGTCTCCGACGCTTCCTGCATGGCATCCGTCAGCTTGTTCTGAAATACGGCTGTGTACTTGCGCTTGCGCCACGCTTCAGCGAGGTTTGAGCCTATTGAACGAGATGATCTTCGGACCTGATCCGTAAGGGAATATTTCTCCTCAGGAGGAAATGTCTTTGTTTTTTCGTAGATGGTCATCGCCAACAGAAACGCCCTCTGATAAACCTCCAAATCCCGAAAATGTTTTATCGCCTTTTTCTTTTCCATCTCATCTTCTCATCTTCCTATCTTCTATTCTTTTTGGCATAACTTCGTCTTCCATCGCTGGTGGATCCAGAACCACTGGTCCGGGTACTCCCGCACCATGTCCTCGACGACCCGGGTGAAGCGCTGGGTGTTCGTGAGGATGTCGGCCTCGTCGTTTCCCGTGACGGTGATCTCGACGGCTGGCTTGATGATAAACTTGTATTTGCCATTCTCCATCCTGGGCATGAAGGCCGGGATGACCGGCGCACCCGTGCGCATGGCAAGAACTGCCGTTCCCACGGCCGTGCATGCAGGGCGACCAAAGAAGTCAACAAAGACACCCTCTCGTGCCGCCACGTTCTGATCGCTCAGGATGGCTATGACCTTGTTTTTCCCAAGGAGCCTCCGGATCGTTTTCGCAGACCCTTCTTTCGCAATCAGGGTATTCCCGTGAAGGGTTCTCACCCAGGCCATCATGTCATCGAGGATCGGGCTGTCCAGGGGCCGGTAGATGATATGCGCGGGCTGCGCCGCCATGGGCAGGACGATGGGCATGAGTTCCCAGTTTCCGAAATGGGCCAAGACGGACAGGATGCCCTTTTTCTCAGCCAGGGCATCATTGAAATTTTCCAGGCCCTCGAACTCCACCCATTCGGAAAGGGTTTCTTTCGTGATGTACGGGAATTCGAAAAATTCAGCGGCCACAATGGCGACATGTCTGTAGACACCTCTGGCAATGGCGACGATCTCATCGATGCTCTTCTCCGGGTAAGCGCAGCGCAGGTTGTGAAGGGCGATCAGTCTCTGCTTCGCGGAACAATGGTAAAAGAGGCGAAAGACAGAGATGAAAAGCTTCTTTCGCAATCCGAGGGGAATGCATCTGAAAATAAACAGAATGAGACTCGTGGCTGCCGTTTTTTTCATGCGCTCAGCCTTGCCAGGACAGTGTCTTCGAATATTTTGCTGTCAAAAAGGATCTCCATTTCGATCCGCAGCATGCATATGTCCGGGGCCGCATCGTTGAGGCCGGCGATTTTCACTCCGTCCTTTTCCGTTGTCAGGATGGTTTCGGCCCTGTGTTCCCGCGATGCCTTCAGGATGTCTTCCATGTTCGCCGGGGTGTAATGGTGATGGTCGGGATAGGTTTTGAAGGCAGCGACTTCAGCCCCCAGGGATTCGACAGTCTTCCTGAAGGATTCGGGATGGGCGATGCCTGCGAAGGCAAAGACCCGTTTGCCGCGGATGAAGTCGGGGGGAAGAACATCTTTTTTGTCACCCTGATCTTGTCGAAGGGTCTGAGCCGGTTTTTCCTGAGGGTAAAAGACAGATGCATTGTTGCTGTCATCCTTCGACTGGCTCAGGATGACAGAGTCAGTTGGGCTCAGGATGACAGAGTCAGTTGGGCTCAGGATGACAGTTGAAGGCATGGATGACAAGGGTATTATTTCTTTTGGTTTATGCCGCGCCTGGAAGACAGGTATTCCCGGGAATTCGCGATCAATATCCATATTGAACGCTGACGGCATCTTTTCGTCCGCCCTCGTCAGCACGATAAGGTCTGCTCTTTTCGTGGCACTCCTTGGTTCGCGCAGCGGCCCTCTGGGGAGTGTGCAGCCGTTTCCAAAGGGTCTTTCAGCATCGAGAAGAAGAATATTCAGATCCCTGAACACCTGCCTGTGCTGAAAGGCATCGTCCAGAACAAGAACGTTGGCTCCCAGGCGATCCAGGGCATGCTTCCCTGCCGAGTATCGGTCCCGTCCTGTCAGGACCGGAACCCCGCTTGTGGATGCGGCGATCAGAAAAGGTTCATCGCCGGCATCGTCCGGTCCCAGGAGAATGCTCTGTCCGTTGGTAATCACATTGCTCTTTTGGCGGTTCCTTCCCGCGTAGCCGCGGCTCAGCACCGCGGGCCGGTACCCTTTCTTCTGCAGAAAGTTCGCCAGCATGATCACCATGGGGGTTTTCCCTGTTCCTCCCACCGTGAGATTGCCGACGCTCACGACGGGGCATGGAAGTTTTTTCGTTTCGATCAGCCCGTTATCGTAAAGGTAATTCCGGAAGCGGACGCCGCCGCCATAGGGAAGGGACAGGGTGTAAAGGAAAGAGCAAAAAGGGTTCGAAAAATCAGATTGACGATCATCATTCCAGATTTTTGTCAGTGTGTTTTTTATCATAATTAGGCATCGGGCGTTAAGCATCAGGCGGGTAGTGGAGGCTTCAGCCTCCCGATTTTTGGGCGCCTGAAGGCGCCCCTACCCCTTTCGGATTAATTGTCTTAACTATGGACTCGAAACTAAAAACCAGTGTCGTGTCCCGTAAATTCATTTAATAAGTGTCATTTCGAGCGCAGCGAGAAATCTTAATAATTTTAAAAATGTGCAAGATATCTCCCTTCGGTCGATATGACAATTTATTTTTGAGACACGACACTAGAAACTTTCTTTTTCATTTTCACGAAACTGCATATTGTAGAGCTTGAAGTATTCCCCCTTTTTCTGGAGGAGCGATTCGTGATCCCCTTCTTCAACGATCTCGCCGTCCACGAGGACGATGATCCGGTCGGCGTTGCGAATCGTGGAGAGGCGGTGGGCGATGACGAGGGTCGTCCGGTTTCTCATGAGCTTGTCGAGAGCGTCCTGAACCTCGATCTCCGCTTCCGTGTCGAGGGAGGACGTGGCTTCGTCAAGAATGAGAATCGGCGCGTCCTTGAGCAGGGCCCTGGCGATGGAGACGCGCTGGCGCTCGCCGCCCGAGAGCTTGACCCCCTGCTCGCCGATCATCGTGTCGTAATCCTGGGGAAGCTTCATTATGAAATCGTGGGCGTTGGCGGCTTTCGCGGCCCGCACGATATCCTCTTCGCTTTTGCGGATGTCGCCGTAGGCGATATTGTTTCTCGCCGTATCGTTGAAAAGGATGGTCTGCTGGGTGACGATGCCGATCCGGGCGCGCAGAGATTCGATGGTCACGTCGCGGATGTCGTGATCGTCAATCAGGATGCGGCCTTCCGTGACGTCGTAAAAGCGGGGGATCAGGTTCACGACCGTTGTTTTCCCGCCGCCGCTCATCCCCACGAAGGCGACGCACTCGCCGGCCTTGATTTTGAGATGGATGTGCTTCAGCACGAGGGCTTCTTCGTAACGGAAGGAAACATCGTCAATGTGGATCTCTTTTGAAATCGCGGCAAGGTCAACGGCCCCTTCCTTATTTCTGATCTCAGGAACCGTATCGATCACGCTGAAGATCCGCTCCGCGCCGGCGAGGCCCTGCTGAATTGTGTTGTTGACGTTCGTCAGTCTCTTGGCGGGTTCGTAGAGCATCAGGAGCGCGGCGAGGAAGGAGAAAAAAGTACCCGGTGTCGATGTGCCCTGAAGAACCTGATATCCTCCGTAGATGATGATGGAGGCGATGCCTATGCCTCCAAGAAATTCCATGAGGGGGCTTGTTATAGCGCGCACGGACACCGATTTCATGGTCAGTTTGAAGAGACGCTCGTTTTCCTTCGCGAACCGCTCGTTTTCGTATTTCTCCATGCTGAAGGCCTTGACGATCCTGTTGCCGGAGATGGTTTCCTGGAGGAGCGACGTGAGGCTTCCCACGGTCACCTGGGTGCGGCTTGAAATCTGCCTCATCTTTCGGCCGAAGCTGATGATGGGATAGATCGCCATGGGGAATATTACGATGGCGATGAGGGCAAGTTTCCAGTCCCGGTAAAAGATGACGAAGAGGAGGCCGATGAGGCTGAAGGAGTCCTTGAGAATGCTGGTAACGGCCTCCGACACCGCTCCCTGAACCAGACCCACGTCGCTCGTGAGACGCGACATGAGGGTGCCTGTGGGGTTTTTCGTGAAGAAGGAGAGGGGCTGCACCAGAATATGATTGTAAAGCTGATTTCGGAGGTCGGTCACGATCCGCTGGCCGATATGGCTCATGATAATCGTCTGACCGTAATTGCCGAGACCTTTCAGCAGGTAGATAACGACGACGGCTATGGGGATCCACTTGAGGGTGACGGCATCACGGTTGAGGAAGATGTCGTCCATGGCGGGCTTCACCAGGAAGGCGGCCGCGGCCGTGGTGATGCCCACGACGGCCATGCAGAGCATGGCGAAGAGGAACTTCGCCCAGTGGGGCCTTGAGAGTTCTAATAAACGTTTATACAAGTCCATGGTCTGTCGAATTCTATATCACTTGTCTTAGTGCATCACACGAAGCTGGGAAGTTGCGAGGATGCGAAGATACGAATAAGAACGATTTGTAAAAAAAGTCATTCCGGACTGGATCCGCAATCCACCCTTCGACAGGCTCAGGGTGACAAAATGGTGTCATGGTGAGCTTGTCGAACCATGGATTCCCGCCTTGGAGACTGTGTCGCAATTACCATTTTTGTCATTCCGTGCAAGCGAAGCGCGACACGGAATCCAGTATTTTCAGCAAGTTCTGGATGCCGGCTTTCGCCGGCATGACGGTGTTGATAGCACTTTCTACTATTATGACACAGTCTCGCAGGCGGGAATCCATTGCGCATCTTCTCAACTTCTCATCTTCTCAACTTCAGTCTTTTCGAGCAGCGCGATGGCTAATTGCGCTGCGCGCTCTGCGGCGCCCGGCTCTCCCATCTTCTCTCTCACCTTTTTCAGTTCCTGCTTCATGTCCGCCCTTTTTACATCATTTGTGAGGATCTGGGCAATCTCTTTTGCGATCCTCTCCGGCGTCGCGTCATTCTGAATCAGCTCCGGGACGGTCGTTTTTCCCGCGATGATGTTGGCCATGGCGATGTGATCCACGTCAATCAGGAGTCGGCCGACGAGATATGTGAACCCGGACACCTTGTAGATGACGACCATGGGGGTTTCCATGAGGGCCGTCTCGACGGTTGCCGTTCCCGAGGTCACGATCGCGGCATCCGATATCCCGAGGACATCGTAGATGCTGTCCCGAACGATGTGAACAGGGACGGCGAAATCCTTCGCGATTCCCTCGACGAGATCGGGTTTCAGCGTGTCGGCAAGGGGAAGGACAAACTGGATGGGGGCGAATTTCTCTTTCAGTATTTCCGCCGCCCCCATCATCACCGGCAAAAGACGCGTCACTTCGCCCTCGCGGCTCCCCGGAAGAATCGCCACGGTCGTTACATGGTCCTCAAGGCCGAAGGCCCTCAGCGCCTCTTCCCGCGAATACTTTCTTTTGGCCGAATCGAGAAGCGGATGCCCCACGAAGGTCGCGTCGACCCCCGCTTCCCGGTACATCGCCTGCTCGAAGGGAAAGATCACCGCCATGTGGTCCACGCATTTCCGGATGCTCCGGATCCGGCCCTTTCGCCACGCCCATACCTGCGGGCTGATGTAGTAGAAAACCTTTACCCCCCTTTTTTTCGCCGCCCTTGCCAGGGGAATGTTGAAATCCGGATAATCAATGAGGATCACGAGGTCCGGCTTCTCCTCCCGGAGCGATCTCTTCAGACTGAAAAAGGTTCCCAGAATGAAATTCAGCTTGGCAAAAACTTCCGTCAATCCGACGACAGCCATTTCCGAAGAGTGGGCAACGATCTCCACACCGGCGTCTTCCAGATTCCTGCCGCCGATGCCGTAAAACCGGATGTGGGGCCGGAGACGGTGAATAGCCCGGACGAGGCTGGATCCGTGCAGGTCTCCCGAGGCTTCGCCGGCGACAATCAGAATTTTTCCGGGGCTTCCGTTTGAACCGCCGGCACGATTTTCTGTTTCAGGAGGCATGATTGATCACGTCGCTGATACGGATGATTTCTTCTTCCGTGAGCTCCGGGAACATGGGGAGAGAGAGAACTTCTTCCGCGCAGATTTCGCTGTTCCGAAAGTCACCACCCTTCAGCCCGAGGTCGGTGAAGACCTCCTGGCGGTGCAGCGGGACGGGATAATAGACGGTCGAGGATATGGCGTTCTTCGTGAGAGCGGCCATGATGCGATCCCGCTTCCCGGACCGGAGGGTGAACTGATGATAGACGTGAAGGTACTGCTCTGCTTCCGAGGGAAGGATCACGTCATCCCGCCGGATGCTGTTCCGGTAAAGATCCGCGTTTCTTCTCCGCGCCGCGTTGAACGCGTCGATCCTCTTCAATTTCACGCGCACGATGGCGGCCTGCATCTCGTCGAGGCGGCTGTTGTAGCCGAGGACCTCGTGGTGATATTTTTTGCCGCTCCCGTGGTTTCGCAGAAGGCGGATCCGCCTTGCCGCTTCTTCATCGCCGGTGATGACCATTCCGCCGTCTCCATAACAGGCAAGGTTTTTGCTCGGGAAAAAGCTGAAGCAGCCGTAATCGCCGAAGGTCCCCGCCTTTTTCCCTCTGAATTCGGCACCGAAGGACTGGGCGCAGTCTTCTATGACTTTCAGGCGGTATTTCCCCGCCAGCTCCAGGATGGCGTCCATGTCTGCGGGATGGCCGAAGAGATGGACGGGCAGAATGGCTTTTGTCCTGTCCGTAATTTTAGGCTCGATTTTGCCGGGATCGATATTGAAGGAATCGGTCTGTATGTCGACGAAAACAGGAACGGCTTTCAGAAGAGCGATAACTTCCGCCGTGGCGACGAAGGTGAAGGGCGTTGTGATGACCTCATCGCCCTCGCCGATCTCGCATGCCCGCAAAGCGAGGAGGAGGGCGTCCGTCCCGCTGGCCACGCCTACAGCATAAGGAACGCCGTGATAAAGGGCGATCTCTTCTTCCAGCTTTGAGACGTTCGGGCCCAGGATGAACTGCGTGCTTCTCAGCACGTCTCCAATGGCCGCGTCGATCTCGGGCTTGAGAGCGTTATACTGTCTCTGCAAATCGACCATGGGCAGCATGGCGGATCTTCTCCTGACCGGATTTTATTTTTTCGATGATGCGCATGGCCAGCCTGAGCGACTCCCTTCCTTCCCTCCCTGAAACAAGGGGGGGTGTCCGGGCGGTGACGGAGTTGATAAAGGCACGGATTTCTTCTTCCAGGGGATCCTGCTTGGTCACCTCTACGTCGTTGGGATGGATCTCCATCTTGCCCCCTGATCCATGCGTTGTCCCCAGGGAGACCAGTTCCCTCTTTCCGTAATCGATGGAATGATACCCCTCGAAACCGAAGAACCGTATCTTCTGCATATTCTTGCCTGTCACACGGCTCGCCGTGATGTTGGCGACGCACCCGTTCTGAAACGTGACCCGGGCGTTGGCAATATCCACCTCCTCCGAGAGCACGGAGATCCCAACGGCTTCAACGTTTTCGACGGGAGCCTTCACGAAATGAAGGATGATGTCCAGGTCGTGAATCATGAGGTCCAGGACCACATCCACGTCTGTTCCCCGGTTGAAGAAAGGGTGCAGCCGATGCGTTTCAATGAAGAGCGGTTCGCCGATCACCGAGCCGAGGGCGACGATGGCCGGATTGAATCTTTCCACGAAACCGATCTGAAACACGGCGTTTTGCTCTTCGGCGATCCGGACCAGCTCGTCCGCTTCCTCGAGGGTCGCGGCGATGGGCTTTTCAAGAAGGATATCGATGCCCGCGGCCAGAAAATCCTTCGCGATGGCGTGGTGGTCCTTTGTGGGCACGGCAATGCTGACGGCATCCACTTTACCGACGAGGTCGCGATAATTTGCCGATGCCTCACACGCGTAGAGAGCGGCGGCCTTTCGGGCTCTCTCCTCGATCACGTCTGTCACCGCCGAGATGACGCAATTCTGCATCATCCGGTATTTCTGGAGGTGATAATTCCCCAGATGACCGATTCCGACGACCCCTACCCGTACCTTTTTGTTTTGCTTATACATGGCTCAAAATCTTAAAATTTAAATTTTGCCGTCGACGCATCACGCGGGCTAAGGGCTAAAGGCAAATGGCTAAAGGAAAAACTTTTTAGCAGGGAGCTTTCGTGTGCCCTTAGCCCTTCGCCTTTAGTATTTGCCTTTTCGTTTTTTTCCTAATGCCTTTAGCCCTTAGCCTTTTGCCTGCCCTATCTACATATTCCCCTTTCCGATTTCTCGATGAATTCGACGAATTGCCTGACTTCGGGGGTGTCGGGAACCTCGCTCCTGATTTTATCCAGCGCCGCGGAGAGAAGCAGCGACGAGCGGTATACGAGCTTATAGGCCTGCTTGAGGTTCTTGAGGGTATCTTCCTTGAATCCCCGCCGCCTGAGCCCGACAAGATTCAGTCCATAAGGCTTTGCGTGGTTTCCTGCCACCGTCAGAAAAGGCGGGACGTCTTTCGCAACGGCCGAAGCGCCGCCGACAAAGGCGTGCTGCCCGATGCGCGTGAACTGGTGAATCCCGGAGAGGCCGCCGATAATGGCAAAGTCCTCGATGTGAATGTGCCCCGCCAGATTGGCGGAATTTGCCATGACAATGTTATTGCCCAGTTTGCAGTTATGAGCCACGTGGCAGTAAGCCATGAGGAGGTTGTTGTTGCCGATCAGGGTGATCCCGATGTCCGCCGAAGTGGCGCGATTGATGGTGACGAACTCACGGATGATGTTGTTGTTTCCTATGACGACCCGCGTCTTCTCGCCTTTGAATTTGAGGTCCTGGGGGTCTCCCCCGATGGAGGCGAACTGAAGAATGCGGCAGTTGTCCCCGATGTCCGTATGTCTTTCAATGACCACGTGGGGACCGATGATCGTGTTTTTTCCGATCGTGATGTCGGGACCGATGATGGCGTAGGGCCCGATCTGCGCGCCTTCTCCAATCTTTGCGTCAGGGGAAACAACGGCTGTGGGATGAATAGTCATGAATGCTCCTTCCAAATAAATGGGCTAAGGGCACATGGCAAAGGGCAAAGGGTTTTCCTTTCGCCTTTCGCCTTTCGCCTTTAGCCTTTCGCCTTTCGCCTTTCTTCTAATTCTTCAATCTTTTTTGAGAGCGAGAGCATTGTGCTTCGCATCTCGGGCAGTTTTGAAATGATTGCCTGTATTCTGAGCCACTCGCCATGGGGAACGGCGGGCGCCCCCGATACGATCTGACCGGAGGGAACGTCCTTCGCGACGCCGGACCGCGCTGCGACCATCACGCCGTCACCCAGGGTGATGTGGCCCACAAGTCCCGCCTGGCCGCCCAGGACCACGCTCCTGCCCAGCTTTGTGCTTCCTGAAATCCCAACCATGGAAACGATAATGGAATTTTCGCCGATGACGACATTGTGGGCAATCTGCACGTGGTTATCGATCTTGACCCCTCTCTTGATCCATGTTTTTCCAAGCGTTCCTCTGTCGATGGTCGTGTTGGCACCCACTTCCACGTCATCGTCGATCTGGACGATTCCCACCTGGGGCACTTTCAGGTTCTCCCTTCCCGGGTTTGCGTATCCGAAGCCGTCGCTTCCAACGACAACACCCGCGTGAAGGATCACCCTTTTCCCGATCAGGCACCTCGGGTAGACCGTGACGTTTGGATAAAGGACGCTTTGCTCGCCGATGACGGCTTCGCGGCCGACGGCAACGCCGGGATGCAATACCGCTCCGCTTTCAATCCTTGCTTTCCTGCCGACGCTGACGAAGGGATAAATCACGGCATCTTCCGCGATGAATGCCTCCTTTTCAATGAATGCCAGGGAACTGATGCCCTCGGCCGCTTCTTCCCGGGGGGGATAAAACCATGCCAGCAGTTTTGCCAGCGAGGCGTACGGATCATCGACAACGATCAGGGTTTTTGCGGACTTTTTTATGTCCGGGGAAACGAGAATGGCCGATGCCCTTGTCGACTCTATTTTTTTGCGGTATCTGGGGTTGGCGATGAAGGTCAGGTCGCCTTCCCCCGCCTCATCGATTCCCTTGATATCCCTGATGACGACGTCTTTGTCCCCGATGACCGCCGCTTTCAGGAATTCCGCTATCTCAAGAACTTTTTTCCCCACGGTGTTGTGTCCCTATTTCTTTTTGCTTTTCCTGGTCTTTTTCCTGGTCTCTTTTTTTGGCTCACTTATTTTGATCTTGTTGAACTCGGCGATCACCTGTTCTGTGATGTTGTTGCCTTTGTAAGAGTAGATCACCACGGGGTTGTTGATGTCCAGTATCAGGGAGTAGCCCTCTCTCGCGCTGATGGCATGGATGACTTTGTAAATCTCTGGAATAAGCTTCCTGGAGAGTTCCTGATCCTTGCGCCGCATCTCGTCTTCTGCGCTGCTCACCATTCGCTGAAACTCACGGTATTTCTTTTGCAGCTCCAGTTCCTTTTCTTTTGCGGCTATCTCCGTCATTCCGGGGCGCTGCTTCTGAAAGGCATCTGTCTGTTTTTTCAGTTCACTATCCCTGCTCTGGATCGCCGCCTTTTTCTTTTCAAAGGTCTTTTTAAACTCGGTCTGGGCCTTCTTCCCTGCGTTTGATCGTGAGAGGACATCTCTCACGTCCACGAACCCTATCTTTTCCGCCGCCGCGGGAGCAGGAAAAGAAATAATGAGAGCGAACAACAGAGTTATTATGGGTATGTAATATTTTTTCATGTCTTCTCCATCTCTCGTTTTGGTGGGAAGGGGAGGCTTCAGCCTCCCGATGTCTGTCTTGAGCCTGATACATGGGCGCCTGAAGGCGCCCCTACCCATTTCCGATGTGCGGGCAGGGGAGCGTTCATGCGCCCTTTTGCCTTTAGCCCTTTACTTTTTGTCTCTCCTAATGCCTAATGCCCAATGCCCAATGCCTAATGCCCAATGCCTAATGCCCAATGCCCAATGCCTAATGCCCAATGCCCAATGCCTAATGCCCAATGCCTAATGCCTAATGCCCAATGCCCAATGCCTAATGCCTAATGCCTAATGCCTTTAGCCCTTTGCCCTTAGCCTGCTTTTTTTACATAAACATCCCGATTGTGAATTCCCATCTTCCGGCTGCCTCTTCGTCTTTTCGATCGAGAACATAACCGTATTCAAGCCTTAAAGGACCAATCGGAGAATACCAGCGGATGCCGGCGCCGCACGTTTTCCGCATATCATCAAAGTGATAACCGCTTTCCCATGCGTTTCCCGTATCGAAGAAAAAGACACCTTTCATTCCAGCATTCTTTATGAGGGGGAAGATATATTCTGCCGTATAAAGCATCATGGTCATACCACCGATGACATCTCCCGTCGTGGGATCAACGGGTCCTATATTTCTCAAACCCCTGAGCGAACCAATTCCGCCAAGGTAAAAGCGTGTATAGATGGGAACTTCTTTATCATCGTGTCCCTGGAGGTATCCGAATTTTCCGCGGACAGCAAAAACACTGTCCCAAGGGATTGGAAAATACCAGGAGGAGTTTGCTGTGTACTTTGTATAACTCACATCTCCCTGAAGAATTCCACCTGTATGTTCGATGGAGCCGGCGTTTTTACTTCCTTTTGTGGGGAATATGTAGTCGTCCGTCGTTTCTCTCACCAGACTAAACGTTACGCCACTCGTCAGAGTAACTCCCTCTTGTTGTTTTACTAAACTCGACGCATTATCCTGGACATCTTTCACCTTGTCGAGGGATAGCCTGTAGCCGATATAACCTGTGACGTTCTGCCAGAGAGGATATCCCAGTGTTTCCCCAAAACCATTGGAATCCACGGAATAGGTATCCCAAGTTTGTGCATAGTTCCAAAGCTCTGATTTACTCCATAGGGGTATGTCAAACAACCAGGGTTCGATAAAAAAGATCTGATAACTTCTCGTTGCGCCACCCAACTGGCCTGTTATTCCGACACTTTGCCCCCTCCCGAACAGATTTCCCTGAGATATCTGAGCCGTAAGAATGGCTTGTTCCACCGCACTGTATCCGGCACCGATACTGACCATTCCGGTGGGCTTTTCCTTAACGCGGATATTGACATCCATAAGGTTTTTTTCGGATCCCTTTTCAGTCTGAAAATCCACTTCCTCAAAGTAGCGAAGCCGGTTGAGCTTCATGTAGCTTGACTTCAGTTTCCCCCGGTTGAAAAGATCTCCTTCGATGATGTCGACTTGTCTCCGGATGACCTTGTCCCTCGTTTTGGTATTACCCCCAATAGAAATCCTGTTGATATAAACCATCTCTCCTTTGACGACATCGTACTGGATGTTCACTTTTTGTTCTTTTTCGTCCGGTACTGTGACCGGTGTGACATCGGCATAGGCGTAACCTTCATCGTTATATGCCTGGCTGAGGAAATCAATATCCTTCATAATCGCTTCACGGTCATAATAATCTTTCGTTTGGATCTGCAGTTTTTTCAGGAGTTCTTCACGGGGAACGGCAATGGTATCGCCACCTATTCCAACCTTGCCTACCTTGAAGCGCTTTCCCTCAGCCAACGGTATCTGGACGTAGATCCATTCCTTATCGTGGGTGATTTCGGCATCGCTGATCTTGGCGTTGACGTAACCGTTGTTCAGATAATAGGCGTTCAGCTTTTTAACATCTTCTTTCAGCTTGTCTTCTTTCAGGACACCGGAGTCTGTGAGGAAATGGAAGATCCCCCACTCGTTGGTCTCCATCATGTTCTTCAATTCCTTGCCTGTAAAGGCCGCATTTCCGGTGAAAGAGATACTCTTGATGTAAAGTCTCCGATCCTCCTTGATGTTATAGGTGAGACGGATATCCTTGTCCGATTTCTTGTCTATTTCGTACTTCACTTCCGCGTTAAAATAGCCCTTGTTGCCGTACAATGTTTTTATCTTTTCCGCATCCGATATGATTTTTCCCACATCGAGGAATTGCTTCGTTCTAACCGTGAGAACTGCTTCGATATCCTTCGTATCGATGGCTTCGTTGCCCTTGATTTTGAGATCAGTGACGAGAGGTTTTTCCTGCACGGTGAAGGTTATTTTCTTCCCTTCAGGACTGTCCGCGACAATCACTCTGACATCGCTGAAGTAGCCCATTTTATATATGGTCTTGATATCGGCTGAGAGATCCGCAGGCGAAAAGAGTTTTCCCTTGACTCCTTTTATGACGTTCAGGATGGCATTCGTCTCGATTTTCTTATTGCCCGCTATGACGACGGATGCGATCCTCCTTTCGCCCGCCACTTTCAGGGCCAGTTTGTCTGCGAGCCTTGCGGAAATATTGGCTATGCCCTCCGCGATCGTCCCCTGCGCGAAGATTCCCTGCACGATCTGGCCTGACCGGATATCAATGACCTTCGAATCCATGCTCAGTGTTTTCCCCAGCTGGGAAAGACTCCCGATGATGACGTAATCGGCTTCGATGGTCCGGCCTGTTTTCAGCGCCAGATTTTCATCGATGCGTTTCCCGGCGACATATTTCGCGAAGGCTTCCTGGGGGATGATCCGGACGGATCTCGTTCTTAATAATTCATTCTGCACCGCTTCGCTGATCTGCTTCTGCAGGGCGGCCGGTTCCTTCTCGCTGTAAATATCAAAGGGAAAAAGGGCGACTTTTTTCAGTTCTTCTCCTGAGGCGGGGGAGAACAGAAACACACAGGAAATGAAAAGGAGAACAACGCTTGCTGCTGTCGAACAGATTTTCTTTTTCACTGGATCCGAATCTTTCCGTCCTGCAAACCGATGCTGCGGGACATGCGTTGAGACAACAACGGGTTATGGGTTACCACGATCAGCGTGATCCCTCTTTCCTTGTTGAGAGAAAGCAGTATATCCTCTATCTTTTTTCCTGTTTCCGTGTCAAGATTTCCTGTGGGTTCGTCGGCAAGGATCATCCCGGGTTCCATGACGAGCGCCCGCGCCACGGCGACCCGCTGCTGCTCCCCCCCGGAAAGTTCTCCCGGCTTGTGCGTCATCCTGTCACCGAGACCCACTTCTTTCAAGACCTGTTCCGCCCTGCTCCTGGCCTTCTGTCCCGTCATGCCGCTGATCAGGGCGGGCATCATGACATTCTCCAGGCTGCTGAACTCCGGCATGAGGTGATGAAACTGGAAGACAAAACCGATCATCCTGTTTCTGAAGGCCGCCAATCTCGCGGCATCCCATTCGAAGACATTGTTATCGCCGATGAGCACCTGGCCCGATGTCGGACGATCCAGTGTTCCGAGGATATGAATAAGGGTGCTTTTCCCGGCCCCGGAAACGCCGACGATCGAAAGAGATTCACCCTTTCCGACTTCAAGGTCAAGATCCTTCAGGACCTCAATCCTGCTGCCGTCCTTGATGAAGATCTTATTCAGTTTGCTGATTTTGATCATATTAAAAAATGGGCGAAGGGCTAAGGGCGAAGGGCTAAAGGCAACAAACAAATATTGTGTCCAATCATTTCCTTTCGCCTTTTCCCCTTAACCCTTTGCCTTTCTTGGTTTTCCGGTTATTTTCTTTTCCCTTAGCCCTGTGCCCTTTGCCTTTAGCCTTTAGCCTATCTTTTATTCATACCTCAGCGCCTCGGCCGGATCGATGCGGGAGGCGTGTCGTGAAGGATAAATCGTCGCGATCAGGCTTATTAACATGGTTGCGATCACAATCACAAGGACATCCGTGTAGTTGACCTGCGAGGGCAGGGCGTTTAGATAGTACACATCCCCTGGAAGTATTTTGAATCCGAAGGTTTTTTCGACAAAGAGGGATACCTTCTCCAGGTTCAGGGCGACGGCGAGACCGCCGGCGCAGCCGAGAACGGTTCCCACGGCGCCGATGATGACGCCCTGCAGGATGAATATCTTCATGATGCTGTTTGAAGTCGCCCCCATGGATTTGAGTATGGCGATGTCCTTGTTCTTCTCCATGACGACCATGATGAGGGTTGAAATGATATTGAAAGCGGCGACAAGCACGATCAAAGTGAGAATGATGAACATGACCCGTTTTTCAAGCCTCAGGGCAGAGAAGAGGTTTTTGTTCATCTGCATCCAGTCCCTGACCCAGTAAGGGAATCCAAGTTTCCGCTCCACCTCTTTCGCGATTGCCCTCGCCTGGTAGATGTCGTCCACCTTGATCTCCAGACCTGTCACGTGGCCTTTCAGGTTGAGGAAATCCTGGCTTTCCCTGAGAGAGGCATAAGCGAGCGATGAGTCGTACTCATAAAAACCCGAATCGAAGATCCCGACGATCAGAAATCTTTTCATCCGCGGCACCATTCCCAAGGGAGTGGAAATTCCCATGGGCGAGACGATGTCGACGGTTTCGAAGAGAGAGAGCCCCAGATTTTTTGCCAGTTCCTTTCCCACCACGATTCCCGGAAGATTTGCAAGGGCCGGGGCGACCTTGAGGGTACTCTGCCCCTTCTCGGAAAGGTAATCCAGCCGCCCTTCCTCCATCTTTCCGAGGTTGATGACTTTGAGAGCGCTTTCGGGATCCAGGCCGCGCAGGACGACACCGCTCACCCTTTCCCCGCTTTTCAGCATGACCTGGCTGTAAATGAAGGGGGTGGATGCGACGACTCCCTTCACCGACTTTACTTCTTCCCGGATCTTCTCATATTCCTTCACCGGTCCGGTGTATTTCATGAGCACGATATGAGAATTGATGCCGAGTATTTTGTTTCGGAGCTCCGTTTCAAAACCGTTCATCACGGCGAGCACGATGATCAGGGCGGCAACTCCGAGGAATATGCCTGCGATGGAGATGAAGGTGATGATGGACAGAAAGACCTGTTTCCTTTTTGCCCTGAGGTAGCGGAAGCTGATGAAAAGTTCATATCCCATATGTTTATGGTAAATCCTGTATCGGGTCTTGGGCAAAAGGCTAAAGGCAAAGGGCTAATGGCAAAAGAGGAAAATCCCTGCCTGAATTCCTCAGAAATGGACTTTCCGGGAATGATAAAAAGCGCCTTTCACTCGAACCCTTGACCCCTTGAATCCTCGAACCCTTTCTATAGCTTTTCATCTTCGATTTTTTCCCCGTCCGGGTCCTGTTCCTTGCCTGTTTTGCTCCTCATGTGGGGAAAGAGTATAACGTCCCGGATAGAAGCGGAGTCCGTCAGTATCATGACGAGCCTGTCGATCCCGATGCCTTCGCCTGCTGCGGGCGGCATCCCGTATTCCAGGGCGCGGATGTAATCGTCATCCATGGCGTGGGCCTCTTCATCTCCCGCCTCGCGCTCTCTGAGCTGCGTCATGAAGCGCTCCCTCTGATCAGCGGGGTCGTTGAGCTCGGAGAAGGCATTGGCGATCTCCTTGCCGTCGATGAAAAGCTCAAAACGGTCTACAATGGAGGGATCGGAGGCGTTTTTTCTTGCCAGGGGCGATACCTCTATGGGGTAACTCGTGATGAAGGTCGGTTGAATCAGGCGGCTCTCGACGAGTTCTTCAAAAACGGCCATGATCACCTTCCCCGGTGAGTCATCGTCATCTACCCCGAGTTTCAGATCCCTTGCGAATTCAAGGAGCCTCTTGCCGTCGTTCAGGGTGTCTTCGTCCACCCCGCCCGATTTCAGGATCGACTCCCTGACCGTCAGCCGCTGCCAGGGAGGTGTGAAGTCAAGTTCCCTGCCCTGATAGGGTATCTTCAGGGAACCGAAGAGTTCCCGGCAGATTTGAGTGATCAGTTCCTCCGTAAGGAGCATGAGGTCTTCATAGGTGGCATAGGCCTGGTAAAACTCCATCATGGTGAATTCCGGGTTGTGCTGAGTGGAAACCCCTTCGTTTCTGAAGTTCCGGTTGATCTCGTAAACGCGCTCCAGGCCTCCCACCAGAAGACGTTTGAGATAAAGCTCCGGAGCGATCCTCAGGTAGAAATCCATGCCCAGGGCATTGTGATACGTCACGAACGGCCGGGCCGCTGCGCCCCCGGCCATGGGCTGCATCATGGGCGTCTCCACCTCGAGGAAGTCTCTCTCCTGCATGAATTTCCGGATCATTTCGATAATCCGGCTTCGCTTCACGAAGACATCGGCCACTTTCGGATTGACCGTGAGGTCGAGATAGCGTTGCCGGTATCTCAGCTCCGTGTCGGTGAGCCCGTGCCATTTCTCCGGCATCGGATTCATTGCCTTTGAAAGAAGCCTGAATTCATCGGCATCGATCGTCAATTCGCCCGTCCTCGTCCTGAAAACCTTTCCGGCAGCAAAGACGATATCGCCGACGTCCAGTTTTTTGAAAAGGGAAAAGGCCTTTTCCCCGACCCGGTCTTTTCTTATAAAGACCTGGATCCTCCCCGATCTGTCCTGAAGACTTATAAAGGCCCCCTTGCCGAAGTCCCGGACGGCCATCATCCTTCCGGCAAGGGAAAAACGATCCTGAACCTTGTCAAGGGCATCTTTATCCATATCGGCAAAGCGGGTCTGGATGGCTCGGGCCTTATCCTTCACTTCCACGTTGTTCGGATAAAGTTCGATGCCCTCGGCCTTCAGATTTTCTATTTTTTCTCTTCTCGTCTTGAAAAGTTCACTTTCTTTCATCATGGGTCCCGTGTCGGTTAAAATAAAGCTAATATGGCTATATTGTTTTTCTCATTTAGTCAAGAAAGAATTGTGATTTTCAAGAGAAATCAGAGAAATCCATTGACAAAAAATCTTCATGATAATAGCATCCTGTCACCACTTCAGGCATCAGGCATCAGACGTAGGGCATCAGGAAAGGAAAGTATATCAGGACATGAAAGAGAATAAAAAATCCCTAATGCCCAGTGCCCGACGCCCGGTGCCTGATTCCGTGGAGCGAACGCTCATCACCGGCGGGGCCGGTTTCCTCGGCAGTCATCTCTGTGATCATTTCATCGCTCAAGGCCATGATGTGATCTGCATGGACAATCTGCTGACGGGGGATATGGACAACATTGCCCATCTCTTCGGAAGCAACCGTTTCTCCTTCATAAAACACGATGTGACGAACTATATCCACGTGGATGGAAAGCTCAATAATATCCTTCATTTTGCCTCGCCGGCAAGTCCGATCGATTACATGAGACTGCCGATCCAGACCCTGAAAGTGGGATCTCTGGGGACCCATAAGGCCCTTGGCCTGGCCAGGGAAAAGGGGGCCAGGTTTCTTCTCGCTTCCACCTCGGAATGCTACGGGGATCCCCTGGTGCACCCGCAGTCTGAAGATTACTGGGGAAATGTCAATCCCGTGGGCCCCCGGGGGGTTTATGATGAGGCGAAGAGATTTGCCGAAGCCATGACGATGGCCTATCATCGCTACCATGGCCTTGATACAAGAATTGCCAGGATCTTCAATACTTATGGGACGAGGATGCGGCTCGATGACGGCCGCGCGCTGCCGGCCTTCATGAGGCAGGCGCTCCTTGGAGAGGATCTGACAGTCTTCGGTGACGGCCTGCAGACACGAAGTTTTTGCTATGTGGATGATCTGGTGGAAGGCATCCGTCGCCTCCTCTACTCGGATGAGGTCTATCCAGTAAATCTCGGCAATCCCCGGGAGATGACGATACTCGATCTGGCTGAGAGGATTGCCGATTTGTGTGGGGGCGGCAGAAAGATCGTTTTCAAGGACCTTCCGGTGGATGATCCGAAGGTCAGGCAGCCGGATATCACGAAGGCCGGGGAGATCCTGCGATGGGAGCCGAAAGTGGAACTGGAGGAGGGCCTGAAACGGGTGTTTGAATATTTCAAAGGAAAAACCGGATGATACTGGTGACGGGGGGTGCGGGATATATCGGTTCACACATGGTGAAGCTGCTTGGCGAGAAGGGTCGTGACTCCATCACCTTCGACAATCTCTCCCGGGGCCACCGTGAGATGGTGACCTCGGGGAAATTTATCAAGGGGGACCTCTCGGACACAGATCTTCTCGTGGACATTTTCAGGGGCTATCACGTGACGGCCGTCCTTCATTTTGCCGCCGACAGTCTTGTAGGCGAGTCGGAAGAGGACCCCCGCCGCTATTACAGGAATAACGTGGCCAACGGGATTCATCTGCTGGATGCCATGATGGAAGCGGGAGTCAAAAAGATCGTTTTTTCCTCCAGCGCCGCGGTCTATGGAGAGCCCGTCAGGATTCCGATGGACGAGGATCATCCGGCAGCGCCGGTCAATGTTTACGGCACCACGAAGCTCATCATGGAAAATATGATGAAGAAATACAATGAGGTTTATGGGCTTCGCTTCGCGTCGCTGCGTTATTTCAACGCGGCGGGCGCCGATCCTGACGGCTTCATAGGAGAGGACCATGATCCGGAGACGCATCTCATCCCCCTGGTTCTTGACGCTGCTCTGGGAAGACGGAAGGAGATCACCGTTTTCGGGAGTGATTACGACACGCCGGACGGGACCTGCATACGGGATTATATCCACGTGACAGATCTTGCCGAGGCTCACATCCTAGCCCTCGGTCATCTGGAGAAAGAACGCGGGCCCGCCGTCTACAACCTGGGAAACGGCAGGGGCTTTTCCGTGCTGGATGTGATAAAAGCAGTGGAGAGGGTCACGGGGCGAACCATACCGGTCAGGGCGGGTGAGAGGAGAAAAGGCGACCCTGCCCGGCTCGTGGCAAGTTCTGAAAGAATTACGAGAGACTGGGGATGGCAGCCCCGTTACGCGGATATTGATGTCATCGTCGAGACGGCCTGGAAATGGCACCGGAGGAGGTTCGGCTGAGAATGACGAAAAAAATCGTCAGCGGCAGGAGAGCGAAGGAGATCATTGAGAATTTTTCCAATGCCAGGGTCCTTGTGGTCGGGGATATGATGGTGGACCATTTCATATGGGGAAAGGTTTCCAGGATCTCCCCGGAGGCGCCGGTCCCTGTCGTGGAGGTGAAGAGGGAGAGTTTTCTTCTGGGCGGATCGGCCAATGTCCTCCATAACGTCATCGCCATGGGCGGAAAGGTTTTCGCCAGCGGCGTAATCGGAGCAGACGCGCGGGGCGCCTGGCTGGTCCGGGAATTGAAAAAAATGAAGGTCGAGACGGGTGGTATTGTCGAGGAGAAGGGAAGACCTACGACGGTGAAGACGAGGATTGTCGCCCACAGCCAGCAGATGGTCCGATATGACCGGGAGAGCAGGCAGCCGATCCGGACGGGGAGCATTCACAAAATTGTAAAATACATCGAAAAGATCAGGAAAGGCATCGGTGCTGTCATCATATCGGACTACAGCAAGGGGATGATTTCCGAAAAGCTCCTGAACGGAGTCAGGGAGGCGACGGCCGGGCATCAAATCATGACCTGCGTTGATCCCAAGCAGAGCGACTTTTCCCTTTATCGCGGTTTTGACGTCATCACACCCAACCATCATGAAGCGCAGCGGGCGCTCGGGATCGAGGACATCAACGGCAACCTGGTCGGCAGGGAGATTAAAATTCGCAAGGCCGTCGGGGGTCTCCTGGATCGGTTTGAGCTGAAAGCGCTCCTGATCACGAGGGGCGAGGAGGGGATGAGCCTCTACGAAAGAGGCGGCGCGGTGACCCACATCCCCGCTGTAGCCAGAGAAGTCTTCGACGTGACAGGTGCCGGGGATACAACCATCGGTGTCTTTTCCCTTTCCCTGGCCGCGGGGGCGTCGTTCAGGGAAGCCGCGTTTCTCGCAAACCAGGCGGCGGGAATCGCCGTGGGAAAGGTGGGCACGGCGACGGTTTCAAAAGAAGAACTCATGAGGACACTTTGAGCAAGCCGAAAGAGCCCAAGCCGGTCAAGCTGATAGCCGGCATCTTTTCGCCTCAGAGAGATCTCATTGGAAAGGCCCTTGAATCGCTTTCGGAGAGGTACGGAAGCCCTGATTTCATCAGTGAATTTCTGCCTTTTGATTACACGGACTATTACGGGCCGGAGATGGGGTCGCCTCTGGTGAGGCGGTTTGCGTCCTTCGAAGAGCTGGTGAATCCGGAATTCCTTCCCGATGTCAAGATATTTTCCAACGGCATCGAGGATCGCCTGTCATCGCAGGGTAAAAGGCGTGTGAATATAGACCCGGGCTACCTTTCCGAATTTCACCTGATCCTGGCTACGGGGAAGGGCTATGCCCATCGCCCCTACTTGCGGGACGGCATTTATGCCGATCTCACCCTGATATACAGGGACAAGGCCTTCCATCCTCTGGAGTGGACGTATCCGGATTATGGAAGCAAGGTTATTATGGATATCCTGATGAAAATCAGAGAGAAGTATGTACTACAGATGAAGAATCGGCTAAAGGCGAAGGGCTAAAGGCAAAAGGCGAAGGGCTAAGGGCGAAAGGCTAAGGGCAAAGGGCAAAAGGCAAAGGGCAAAAGGCAAAGGGCAAAGGGCAAAAGGCAAAGGGCGAAAGGCTAAGGGCAAAAGGCAAAAGGCAAAGGGCAAAAGGCAAAGGGCGAAAGGCTAAGGGCAAAAGGCAAAAGGCAAAAGGCAAAAGGCAAGGGAAACACCCCGGGTAGGGGTGCCTTCAGGCGCCCCATCAGATGAACAGGACAGGCTTCAACAAACCAGAAACCAGAAGGGTGTTGAAAAATACACTATTCATCAGGCTGTTCAAAAACGTGTAGATGCAAGGCGTCCTTCGACTGGCTCACCCTTCGGCAGGCTCAGGGTGACAAAGATGAAGTCATGGTGAGCGCAGCTTGTCCTGAGCTTGCCGAAGGGAACCATGCAGCGCAGCATGCAGACGCTGTCCCCGCCCTTCGAGTTACTCAGGATAAACTCAAGCGGGGATGGGCGTTTTTCAACAGCCTGATAGAAACCGAGGTGCCATGATTAGAAGCATGACGGGGTACGGGAGGGCAGAGGCCCTTCTTGACGGCAGGAAATGGACGATTGAGATAAAATCTCTGAATCACCGTTACACAGAGATCTTTGTGCGCATGCCCGCCGCGCTGCTTGCGCTGGAGGGGGAGGTGAAAAGAAAGGTCGGAGAGAGACTGACCCGGGGAAGGGTCGAAGTCGTTATCCGGATTGAATCCGAAGCGGCGCAGGAAGGAGAGATGCGTTTTGATCTCAATCTTCCTCTGCTCCGCCATTACCATTCCCTGCTCCTTCAGTTGAAAGAGACCTTGAACCTAAAGGATGATATTTCTCTCGGCATGCTGGCCGGTCTCAAGGATGCCTTTATCGCGAAGGAAGCGGAAGTGGATCTGGATGGCGCCTGGAAGGGGATGGAAGCCGTCCTCGAAGAAGCCTTGAGCGCCCTGACGGAGATGCGAAAGAAAGAAGGAGAGATTATTTTCCGGGACATGCTGATGCGCGTGGATCTGATCAAGAAAGGCCTGGATATCATTGAAGGTCGGGCACCGAAGGTCGTTGAAGAATATCACAAAAAACTCGCGGAACGGGTGAAAGAACTCACCGGCGGGGTTGAGATCGATGCGGCGAGGCTTAGCCAGGAAGTGGCGATCATGGCGGACAGGATGGACATCACGGAAGAAGTCGTCCGTTTCCGGAGTCACTTGAATCAACTGGATGAGATGCTGGCGGGTGAGGAGGCGGCGGGCAGGAAAATTGACTTCCTGTATCAGGAGATGAACCGGGAAGTGAACACCATGGGTTCCAAGGGAAACGACGCCGAGATTTCATGCCGGGTCGTGGAGATCAAAAGCGAACTTTCGAGGATGCGGGAACAGGTGCAGAATATAGAATAAATTCCAGTTCAGCAACTGTGTTTTTTGCCAGCGATTAAGTAATCCGCCAACCGGGTAGGGGAGCGTTCACGCTCCCCGCTCAAAACCCGGGAGGCTGAAGCCTCCCCTACCCGAAGAAACAAGAGTTTAAGAAATGAGTGCAAAGGAAAATGCGATCTATATAGCGGTCTCGGCGCCGTCGGGCGCCGGCAAGACCTCCCTATGCAGAGAGGTCTTGAAGATGTTTCCGGATATGCGCTATTCCGTATCCTATACGACGAGAACGCCCCGCTCCGGGGAATTGGATGGAAAAGATTACGTCTTCGTATCCGAATCCGAGTTCAGGGGCATGATCGATAAAGGGGAGTTCGTGGAGTGGGCGGAAAATTACGGCTGTCTTTACGGGACATCCAGAAAGGTAATGAGAGATTTTCTTGCGCAGGGGCATGATCTCCTTCTCGATGTGGATCCCCGCGGCGCGAGGGCGTTAAAAGAAAATTACCCGGGCGGAATCTTTGTCTTTGTTCTTCCTCCGTCCAGGGATGTTTTGATCGAACGCCTGAAAGGACGGGGCTCTGAGCCCGATCGTGTTGTGAAAAAACGCCTCGAAAAGTCCATGGATGAGATTAAAGAAGTTTTCTGGTATGATTATGTTATATTTAATGAACGGATCGACGAGGCCGCGGACCGTTTGAGGTCTGTTTACCTGGCGGAAAAG
This sequence comes from Syntrophaceae bacterium UBA4054, assembly GCA_002383495.1. Classification (GTDB taxonomy): domain Bacteria; phylum Desulfobacterota; class Syntrophia; order Syntrophales; family UBA4778; genus UBA4054. The sequence continues at coordinate 25,005 of DFZO01000009.1, forward strand.
AGCAGAAGGGAACGCCAGATGAACAGGATCAATCAATACATGGAATAGAATAAAATATCATTTTTGGAGGTTTCAGGAATATGGCACGTATTACCGTTGAAGATTGTTTGAGAGAAGCAAGAAACAGGTTTGCCCTTGTCTTGCTTGCGGCGCAGAGGACGAGGCAGCAGATCAAGGGATCGAAGCCTCTTGTGGATGGCGATAACCGTGAGATCGTGATGGCCCTCCGGGAAATCGCCGCTGGAAAGGTCAGGTACGCTCATCCCGAGTATCTCGTCGCCGTGGAAGAGGATCGCAGAGCGATAGAGGATTACACGGAATTTGTCGGCGAGGAAGAGGACATTGAATGAGGAAGCGAGGGGCCGGCTGATTCTGGCCCTTGATGTCGGGGGGGATATCGGCGAGGCTCTGGCCTGGACAGGGCGGCTGACCAATCATGTAGGGATGTTCAAGATCGGAAAGGAGGCTTTCACTTCATTCGGGCCGGACATCGTCCGCAGGGTTGAGGAAAAAGGAGGAAAGGTTTTTCTCGACCTCAAATTCCACGATATACCCAATACGGTTGCACGGGCTGCTGAGGCGGCGACGAAACTGGGTGTGTCCATGTTCAACGTCCACGCCCTGGGCGGACGAAAAATGATGGAAGAGGCCGTGCGCTCGGCGGGCGACGCGTCGCGGCGTTTCGGTTTGCCCGTGCCGGTTGTTCTGGCCGTGACGGTCCTTACGAGTCTGGGGGACGATGATATGGCGGACATGGGATTCAGCGAATCCTCCGCGCGCCGTGTGGCCGTCCGCCTGGCAAGGCTGGCGAAAGATTCCGGCGTTTCCGGTGTCGTGGCTTCGGCCCAAGAGGTCCCGGCCATCCGGGAGGCCTGTGGCGAAGATTTCATCATCGTGACACCCGGTATACGGGTGGAAAGCAGTGTCGCCGGGGATGATCAGAAAAGAGTCCTGACACCGGAAGAAGCCGTCCGTGGAGGCGCGGATTTTCTCGTCGTGGGGAGACCCATCACAACAGCCGTTGACCCTGTTGCGGCGGCCGATGAGATGGTCAGGGCCATCGCGAGGGGAATGGCGGCCAGGAGGCAATAAAGGCGAATGGCTAAAGGCAAAAGGGAAGCGGGAAGTAAAAAGAACGGCGGGTGCGAAAATTTAAAAATGTTTTGCCTTTTGCCCTTTGCCTTTTGCCCAGGTTTTTTATGGCTATAATTTATGGAATCAATCCCGTGTTCGAGGCTCTTGAGAGTGGAGCAGGCGGGATTCGAAAGATGATCGTCGCGAAGGGCCGGGGCGGTGAAAGTCTGAACAGACTGTTGAAGCTGGCTGAGCAGAAAAAGATCGGGGTCGAATTCCGGGAAAGGGAGTATCTGGATCGGCTGACAGAAAGGGCCGCCCATCAGGGTGTTCTCTGTTTCATCCCCGAGTTTTCCTATGTCGGCGTGGAGGATGTCATTGAACATCGCCCGGCGCAATACAGGGACAGCCTGGTTCTTATTCTTGATTCCGTGACCGACCCCCAGAACCTGGGAACCTTGATCCGGTCCGCCCACTGTTTCGGGGTGAACGGCGTTATCATACCGGAAAACCGCGCGGCTTCCGTAAACCCTGTTGCGGTGAAGGCCTCCGCGGGGGCGACACAGCGCACCTTGATTGCCCGGGTCGTCAACATCGCCAACGCGATCGACACCCTGAAGGAGCGGGGGTTCTGGATCTACGGGGCGGAGGCTGAAGCCGGCGAAGATATCCGTAGCGTGAATTACCAGGGTCATGTGGCACTCGTCATGGGAAGCGAGGGAAAGGGACTCAGACCCCTGGTGAAAAAGAAATGTGATTTTTTAATTTCCATTCCCATGGGTGGTCAAATAAACTCTTTGAACGTATCGGTGGCGGCCGGGGTCATCCTCTTCGATATCTTCACGAAGAGGATGGCGAGCGCAAGGTCCTGACAGGTCTTTGCGAAAAGCATTTGAACAATTCATATTCCCAGGAGTTTAAAATGCCGACTTTTTTATGGGAAGGACAAACCGTCAAGGGCGAGTTAAAAAAGGGGGAGCAGGAGGCTCCGGATGATGCGACCCTGCGCGGCCAGCTTCGCCGCCGCGGCCTCAGGAACATCGAGATCAAGAAAAAACCGGTAGACCTCTTTGAAAATATCCCCTTCCTTCAGCAGAAGGTGAAAGAAAAGGATGTGGTCGTCTTTGCCCGCCAGTTCGCAACCATGATCAATGCCGGGCTCCCCATTGTTCAATGTCTCGAAATGCTCGGCGCTCAGGAACCGAACAAGACCTTTGCCAAGGTGATCCAGAAAATAAAGGAGGATATTGAAGGCGGGTCGACTCTGTCAGAATCCCTGAAAAAATATCCGAGGATTTTTGACGACCTCTTCGTGAACCTGATAGCCGCGGGGGAAGCCGGCGGCATTCTGGACACCATTCTGCAGCGGCTCTCCTCCTACATGGAGAAGGCGATGAAATTGAAAAGCAGGGTCAAGGGGGCCATGACCTACCCGGTAAGCGTCCTCGTCATTTCATTCGCCGTGGTCACCCTCCTGCTGCTCAAGGTCATTCCCGTGTTTCAGAAGATGTTCGAGGGGATGGGGAAGGCCCTTCCCGGGCCGACCCAGTTCGTTGTCGACGCAAGCCAGTTCATGCAAGACTATTTTCTTTACATGATGGGTGCCATCATTCTTCTGGTCATTGCGTTTGTCCGGTTTTACAGGACGCCGAACGGAAGGAAGATAGTGGACACCCTGATTCTCAAGGCGCCCGTTTTCGGTCCCCTCATGAAAAAGGTCGCCGTGGCAAAATTCTCGCGAACCCTGTCCACGATGATGTCAAGCGGCGTTCCCATCATCGAAGGCCTTGATATTGTCAGCAAGACAGCGGGAAACAAGGTCATAGAGGAAGCCCTTCAGAAGACCAAGAGGAGCATCAGCGAGGGAAAGACCATTTCGGAACCCCTTATGGAATCGGGGATCTTCCCCCCCATGGTGGTTCAAATGATCGGCGTCGGGGAAAACACCGGAGCCCTGGATTCCATGCTTTCCAAGATCGCTGATTTTTACGACGAGGAGGTGGATGCCGCCGTTACGGCCATGACAGCCCTTCTGGAACCCTTCATGATGGTTTTCCTCGGGGTGGTTGTGGGCGGGATGATCATCGCCATGTATTTGCCGATATTCCAGATGGCAGCAGGCATCTGAGGCGAAGGCGTAAGGTAAAAGGCAAAAGGCAAAGGGTTTTTTTAAAATGCATGATTTCCCTTTGCCCTTAGCCTTTCGCCCTTTGCCTCTTATGCAAAAAATGGTCGGGATGGCGCGATTTGAACGCGCGACTCCTGCGTCCCGAACGCAGTGCCCTACCAAGCTGGGCCACATCCCGACAAGACTTACAACTATATAATTTATTCGTAAAAGTCCAACATTTTTTCGTGCAGCCGAATCGGCCGATTTTTCCGGGTACAAAAGGTGTGATTTTTTAATATGCGGAGGATGTCCTTATCTCAAGGGAATACGCGGATGGGCGGAGAGGGAAGTCATTGAATTCCGTTAAGGGTCGTGGTATAAGAAAGCCATATTGGAATCGGAGGAAAAACAAGGCGTGATTATCTACGATCTGAAATGCGATAAAAAACACAAGTTCGAAGGTTGGTTCAATGACCGGGCTGCCTATGAAGCTCAAAAATCCGGGAAGCTCATAACCTGCCCCATATGCGGAAGTTCGGGCGTCGAGATGGTTCCTTCAACGATCTCCATCATGGGAAGGGACATGAAAGACGAAGGACACGGAAAATCGAAAGAAATTTCTCCACTGAAGGCGGTTCAGCTTTTTCAGGAATACATGAACAAGAATTTTGACGATGTGGGAGACAGATTCGCCGAAGTGGCCATGAAGATCCACAACGGAGAAGAGGAAAGGCGGAACATCAAGGGGACCACGACGAAGGAAGACGAAGATACACTGAAGGAAGCGGGCGTCGAATTTTTCAAGATTTCTGTTCCTAAACTGGATAGCTGAAGCCTTGATTGTTTTTTGAGGTGTTGGGGGTCGCTGCCCCCATTTTTTTTGACGGGATCTTATGCAGGAACGTGACAACGACATTCTGGGCATGATCGGAAATACGCCTCTTGTGGAGATTCGAAGATTGAATCCACCCGGCAAGGTGAAGATCTATGCGAAACTGGAGGGTTTCAACCCCGGAGGATCCGTCAAGGACCGAACCGCCCTTTACATGATCGAGGGCGCCGAAAAGCGGGGGGAACTGACGAGGGAGAAGACCATCCTTGAGGCGACCAGCGGGAACACGGGAATCGGCCTGGCTCTTATCGCCGCCATAAAAGGATACAAGCTTCTTCTCATGATGTCGGAATCGGCCAGTGAGGAGCGGAAGAAAATCCTGCGGGCCATGGGCGCGGAGGTCCGCCTCACGCCGGCGGCCCTGGGAACCGACGGCGCCATTGAAGCGGCATACAACCTGATCCGGGAAAATCAGGACCGGTACTTCCTGGCGGACCAGTTCAACAATGAAGACAATATTGCGGCCCACTATCACGGAACCGCCGAGGAGATCTGGCGGCAGACGGAGGGAAAAGTGACCATGGTCGTCTCGGCGCTGGGGACATCGGGCACGGCCATGGGAATCTCCAAGCGGCTGAAAGAATATAATCCGGACATCCGGATCATCGGTGTTGAGCCCTATCTCCGGCACAAGATCCAGGGGCTGAAGAATATGAAGGAGTCCTACCGTCCGGGCATATTCGACAAGAACCGCCTGGATGAAAAGATCAACATTCTGGACGAAGACGCCTTTTCCATGGCCAGGAGGCTCCTCCGGGAGGAGGGGATCTCTGCCGGAATGAGCTCCGGTGCCGCGATGCATGTGGCCCTTGAAAAGGCAAAGGAAATGGAAGAGGGGTTGATCGTTGTCCTTTTTCCAGATGGCGCCGAGCGTTATCTCAGCACGGAGCTTTTTGCCGACCGGGAAAAGACGACCCTGCGGATTTATAATACGCTTACAAGGAAGAAGGATTTCTTCGAACCTGTCAATCCGGAAGAAATCCTCATGTATTCCTGCGGTCCGACGGTCGATCTCATTTCGCACCTTGGAACCTACCGGCGGTTCGTGGTTTCGGACATGGTGGTCCGATACCTGGAATTCAAGGGATACCGGGTCAGGCACGCGACCGACGTCATTGATCTTGCCGACCGGGCCATCAAAGGGGCGGAACAGGCCGGCATGGATCTGGGCGATTTCACCGGTCGCTTCTTCAATGATTTTCTCAGGGACGCTGAGAGACTGAATATCAAGAAGGGCACTTTCTATCCGAGGGCCAGTGAAAACGTGGACGCCATGATCAACCTGGCCGAGAAACTGGTGGAGAAGGGGTATGCCTACGAGAAGCTGAAAAGCGTCTATTTCGACATCTCCAAGCTCAGCGATTACGGCAATCTTTCCAATATAGACCTGGGAAAGGTTCGTGTCGGGAAGACAGTCGATCTCGATGAATACGAGAAGGACAATCCCATGGATTTCACGCTTCTCAAGAGATCGACCCTGGCGGAACTGAAGCGCGGCATTTTCTACAAGGCCCGATGGGGCAACGTGAGGCCGAGCTGGCATCTGGAATGCGCGACAATCTCTATGAAGCACCTGGCCGAGACCATCGATATTCATGCCAGCGGCACGGACTTCGTGTTTCCCCATTGCGAGAATGTCATGGCCATCGGGGAGGCCGCGACGGGGAGAAGGCTTGCCAATTACTGGCTGAACACGGAAATGGTGATGATGGAAGAGAAGAAAATGTCTCTTTCCCTCAACAACTATTTTACCATGGAAGATCTGGAAAAGAGGGGATACCGGGGGAAGGAGCTCCGGTATTTTCTCATCAGTTCGCACTATCGGCAGCCCCTCAACTTTTCCTTCGGGGCTCTTGAAACGTCGAGAAACACCGTGCGTCATCTCAACGCGTTCATCCAGCGGCTTCTGCGCTTCAAGGCAGGTGCGGGCTATCCCGATGCGGATCAGTACATCTATGACCTGCGCAAGGGGTTCACCGATGCCATGGACGATGATTTCCATATCTCCGCCGCGCTGGCAGTCCTCTTCGAATTCATCAACCGCGTGAATACGGTTGTCGCGAAAGGGCTCCTGAGCGGGGCGGAACGCGACAGGGTCCTGGATATGGTGAAAAAGATCGACGCGGTCCTCGGGGTCATGGATTTTGAGGAGGAAACGATCAGTGAGGAAGCACGCGCGCTCATCCGTCAGCGGGAAGACGCGCGCAGCCGGGGCGATTACGCGTCGTCGGACCGGTTGCGGGAACAGCTTGCCGGGATGGGAATCCTTGTTCAGGACACCTCCGGCGGGACCATCTGGCAAAAAAAATAGAAGTTGCGAAGTTGGGAAGATAAGAAGTTGCGCACAAAAAAAGGACCGCTTGCGTGCTCATGCTGAGCAGGTAGGCGGTCCTCTTCTTTATGTTATTTAATCTTTTATCGCATCTTCCCAACTTCTTAACTTCGCATCTTCTATCTTTTCCTCTCGACTCCCACCCGGTCGCAATATTTGAAAACCGGACACCTGCTGCAGAAGGGCGAGATGGGTTTGCAGATATTCTGTCCGTGGGCGACCATGATCGTGTTGTAGTCGGTCCAGTATTTCCGAGGCAGTTTTCCCCGGAGTTTCATTTCCGTTTCTTCGGGGGTTCTGGTTTTCACATAGCCCAGACGGTTTGAAATGCGGTGCACGTGGGTGTCCACGCAGAGGCCCTCTCCGTCGAATCCGAGGGATACAACCAGGTTCGCCGTCTTTCGTCCCACCCCGGGGAGTTTCAGAAGCTCATCAAGGCTGTCAGGCACTCGGCTCTGGTAAAGGTCTGCAAGGTCTCTGCATGCCCGGAGGATGTTCCGGGCTTTTGTTTTATAAAACCCGACGGGATATATGGCCTTCCTGATTTTCTCTTCTGAAAGCCGCAGCATTTTCTCCGGCGTGGACGCCAGATGAAAAAGCCTCTCCGAAGCCGCGGCTGTGACGTCGTCTTTTGTCCGTGAACTGAGAATGGTCGAGATGAGGATCTGAAAAGGCCCGCGGCCTTCTTCCGCCATGTGGGTGACGATAGGCGTCTCCCATTTCTCCAATTGCCTTTTCAGTGTGCCGATGATTCGAGAGATGTCGTGATCAAGCATGGGCTAAGGGCAAAAGGCTAAGGGCAAAAGGCTAAAGGCAAAAGGCTAAAGGCAAAAGATAAAAGCAGAAGACAAACCCTTTGCCTTTAACCCTTCGCCCTTTGCCTGTCGTTTGAAAAGGTGTTTAAAAAACACATTTTTCATCAGGCTGTTCAAAAACGTTCATGGTTCGACAAGCTCACCATGACAGTTAGGGAGCCTGTCCTGAGCCTGCCGAAGGAAGGGACGCAGCGCAACACAGCAGATGGGCGTTTTTCAACAGCCTGTCAATGGTAGCCTTCCTCATTCGCCAACATGTCCAGATGGATGGTGGCGATGTCCTCAACCTCCAGGTCGGCTTTTTCGTTGGTGCTCCTGAAGTCTACCGTTTTGATGTAACGCTTGCAATCGTCGCACACGTCCACCCGGTATCGCTCGTCACCCTCCACGGTGAAGTAAGCCAGCGTCTTCTGCTCCTCGTTTCCGCAGAAGGGGCATTTGACACGCATGTAGTTCCATTCGATTCCGCACTGGGTGCAATACAGGAATCGATAACCTTCCTCCTCGCGGATCTCTCCGATCTTCGGCTCCTTGCCGCAGACGGGGCAATACCCTTCAGACCACGTCGATTTCCGGATCGTGTCCCCGAACTTTTCCACGAGAATTTCCAGGGCGGGCCGCATGCTTTCTTCGACAAAAAACGCTATGAGATCAAAGGTCTCGTCCTCTTCGCCCTCCGCCTCTTCGATCTCGAGAGGGGCAAAGGACTCGCGAACCATCTCGCTGAAATCGAGACGGCCTTCCTGGATGTCTTTCACGATTTCTTTCGTTTCACCGGGATTCATTTTTTCGGCGATTTCAAGGAGGGCGAAAAAATACTTTTTCGGCTCCGTGAGATCGTAGTCTCCCGACGTGAAATCAACAAGCGGAAGTTCCCCCGCAAGCTTGGCCTCCACAAACTTTTCATTGACCTGAAAAATATCCTTCTTCAATTTCTGGCGGAACGTTTCCCGGAGGATCATTATTTCTTCGAGCATGTCCATCAATTCCTTGTAATGGGGGCTCGCTTTCTTGTGTTCCTCGATGGTCTTCAATACTTCTTTTAGTGATTTTCCCATGAACATTACCTCTTTTCCCTGGGACTTGTTGCTCCCATATTAAATTTGATCAGGGAGAGGACAGGACTCTGAACAAGCGAATATCTTTTTTCCGGGTGACCGATTCTTATCGAAGATCCGCGCCCGCAAGTTCAATGTCTGAGACGCCGGAGGCGGCGAGTTTTGAACTTGCAGCGGATCGAGATCTAGAACGGTCGGGAAAAAGATCCTGAGCGGTGAAGAGGCCTGTCCCGATCTGATCACACATCTGCCTTTTATTATTCCCTCTTAAACCGGGAAGCCGCTTATACCGTCTTTCTTCAGTAAACGCAAAGTATTCTTTGGAGAAGGCGGTTTTATGTCACATTTCTATCCGGGTCACCACTCCGTGCATCTTACGAGCCGGAAGCTGATAAAACTGAACGAAATTAGGTGTTGTTTTCTTGATTAGACTGAATATCCGCCAGATGGGGTTATGAGTCACAATGTCTTCTATGCCATAGAAGATTATTTTTTCCTGGATTCCATGTTTTTTCAATAAGTGTTCAATATCGATCACATCCATGTAGCCCGCCCATATCTCAAACACGTCAAGACCCGTGCCGACGCCTTCTCTCAGCTGGGTTTCAATGCCTAAGGGGTGCTCCGTCCGGATAATGGATATGAAGATATTGCGTTCATAGACGATGCCGCTTCCTATGATGCAGTGGACGATATAGGGCGAAACGACGTTCCATTCCCTCGTGAAATAGAGGGCCGAGCCCGGAAGCGTCCTTCCCTTGCCGTAGATCTGTTCATAACTCACCAGAAACGTTTCGAGGCTCAGGGGTTTCAGGGAGCGGAACAGGAAACGCTGTCCGTTCGTCCAGACCTGCATGATGATGAAGGGAATCAGCGCGAGAATGATCGACCAGTAGGCCCCGTAAGGAAATTTGCTGAAGGTGGAGAAGAGAAAGATGAAATCGACAAGGACGACAAAGGATGCGATCCAGGTTTTCCATTTCGTCGTGTGAGAAAAAACAAGGATCATCAGAATGCCGGTAATGGTCATGGAGCCCATCACGGCCAGACCGTAAGCGGCTGCCAGATTTTCCGATCTGCGGAAGATGAGCATGATGAAGATCACGGCGCACATGAGCATCCAGTTCATGGAACCGATGTAAATCTGGGATTGCAGCTTGCTGGACGTGAACTTTATTCTCAGCAGCGGCATCAGTCTTGTCGTGATCCCCTGGTAGACGATGGAAAAGATCCCGCTGATGATCGCCTGGGACGCGATGATGGTTGCCAGGATGGTGATGATCAGAAAAGGAATGTAAAAAAGAGGGGCCTGTTTCTGGATCATGCCGAAGAGCAGGAATTTCGTTTCCGGGTGCTGCAGGACAAAGACGCCCTGACCCAGGTAATTGATGACGAGGGCGAAGAAAACAAAGTACCAGGCCCGGATGATAGGCTTTCTTCCGAGATGTCCCATGTCCGCGTAGAGGGCTTCACCGCCGGTGGCGCAGAGAATAACATCGGAGAGGACTAGAAAGGCGGCGAATCCGTTGTCCGTGAAATAATTCACGGCGTAATAAGGGTTCACGGCTTTTACGATACCCGGCATGGCGAGAATCGAGGCAAGACCTGAAGCGGTCAGCAGCAGAAACCACAGGAGCATGATGGGACCGAAGGAACCCGCCACCCGGTCTGTCCCTCTCTGCTGAAACACAAAAAGGGCGACGGCAATGAGCGCTGCGATGAAAATCAGGGTCCCTTCACCCGTCGTTTCAAAACCGGGAATGAGCTGTATGCCTTCCACGGCGGAGAGAATACTGATGGCGGGCGTGATCACGCCGTCTCCGAGCAGGAGGGACACCCCCACGAACGTCAGGAAGCCCGAAAGAGAGACCAGCCGTCCGGACTTAAGGGTATTGATCAGAATTTCCCGCAACGCGATTTCGCCGCCCTGCCCCTTGTGCCCGAGGCTCATGGCGAGCCACGCGTATTCCACAGTCACCAGAAGGGTGAGCGTCCAGAAGACCAGAGAGAGGATGCCGAAGACGTTATCCTGTGTCGGCCGGGTCAGGGTGAAAATAACGGTGAGAGTGTAAATGGGGCTTGTCCCGATGTCTCCAAAGACCAGCCCCATGGATTTGATGATGCCGCCCCAGAAAGAATCGGGTTCCGTGATGTGCGAGCTGATGCGATCCTGAACGTCCTTGTCCGGAGTTGATTTAGGGTCGTTCAATTTGATTCCTTCTTCTCTCTCTTGACGGGATTTGTCAGTTCACCGATCTTTTCGATCCGAATGGTGACGGTATCCCCGTCCTTGAGGAAAACCGGAGGCTGTCGCGTGAAACCCACTCCTTCGGGTGTGCCCGTGAGGATGACCGTTCCCGGATAGAGGGTCATGGACCGGCTGAGATGGCTCACGATCGCCGGGACGTCAAAAATCATGTTGGCTGTATTCGAATCCTGGAGAACCTCGCCGTTCAGGATCGTCATGATCCTGAGATTGCCGGGATCGGGAATATCCTCTTTTGTCACCAGACAGGGGCCCAGGGGGCAGAAGGTATCGAAGCTTTTTCCCCTGGCCCATTGCTGTTTCTGCTTGTAGAACTGCCAGTCCCTGGCGCTTATATCGTTTCCGCAGGTATATCCCAGGATCGCGTCCATGGCCTTGTCGGGAGCTATGTTTTTCACCTGCCTCCCGATGACAACGGCCAGCTCCGCTTCATAATCCACCTGATCAGGTCCCGCTTTCGGGAGGAGGATCGGGGAACCGGCCCCGATGAGGCTGTTCGTGGATTTCAGAAACACGATCGGAATATCCGGATAGGAAATATTTGTCTCGTCGGCATGACTGCGGTAGTTGAGCCCCAGGGCCAGAATATTGGGAGCCTCGACGGGAGGCAGGAGTTTTCCGATTCGGACCCTTTTCTGCGTTACATCATAATGATCGAAGATGCTCCCCTCGATAATCCTGGCATAGTCAAAATCGCCCGGATCGGGCATGCCGTAATATATATCGCCTTCTGTGGAGACAAACCGGATGATTCTCATTCCTTTTCTCCTTTCTTCAGCTTGAACAGGATTCTCTTTCCTATCACAAGATTATATCTTTCGTAAGATGAATTTGATGAGGCATTGACCTGGCGCGGCAAAATGCATTATACACAAGGCGAAATGCAAAGGGCAAAAGGCAAAATGCGAAGGGAAGGTTTTTAGTGAATCTCTTTAAAATGATAACGGATTTCGAACCAAAAGGCGATCAGCCCCAGGCGATTGAGAAACTGGCATCGGGAGTCGAAAAGGGCTATCCGCACCAGGTCCTTCTGGGTGTCACGGGTTCCGGGAAGACCTTCACGATCGCGAACGTGATTCAAAGGGTCCAGAGGCCGTCTCTCGTCATAGCCCACAACAAGACTCTGGCGGCCCAGCTTTACGCGGAATTCAAGACGTTCTTTCCCGGCAATGCCGTCGAGTATTTTGTGAGCTACTACGATTATTATCAGCCTGAGGCCTATATCCCCAGCACGGATACGTACATCGAGAAGGACGCGGCCATCAATGAGACCATCGATAAGATGCGGCACTCGGCGACCCGCTCTCTTCTGGAGCGGGAGGACGTCATCATCGTGGCCAGCGTATCGTGCATTTACGGCATCGGGGCGCCGGAGGAATACCGGGGCCAGATTCTTCGTCTGGAAAGCGGAATGGAGCTCAGGCGCGACGACATGCTGAGACAGCTTGTGGACATGCAGTACGCGCGCAACGATATCGATTTTCACCGCAGCACCTTCCGCGTGAGGGGAGACGTGGTGGAGGTATTTCCGGCCTACGAGGAGGAAAGGGTCATCCGGGTGGAATTTTTCGGCGATGCCGTCGAGGCCGTCTCCGTTGTGGATCCGCTGAGGGGGAAAAAAATAGAAGCTCTTGAAGAAGTGACCATTTATCCCGGAAGCCATTATGTGACGACGCGGGACAATATGAAACGGGCCATTGACGGGATCCGGGAGGAGTTGAAGGAAAGGCTCGCGGAATTGAGATCCGCGGGCAAGCTCCTGGAGGCTCAGCGTCTGGATCAGCGGACGAAGTTCGATATCGAGATGATGGAAGAGATGGGTTACTGCCAGGGAATAGAAAATTATTCCCGTCACCTCACGGGAAGAACAGCCGGCTGGCCGCCGCCGACTCTCATGGATTACCTCTCTGAAAAAGCCCTCGTGATCATTGACGAAAGCCACGCGACCGTCCCGCAGCTGCGGGGGATGTACCGGGGGGACCGGTCGCGCAAGGAGACTCTTGTGGAGCATGGATTCCGCCTTCCCTCTGCCCTGGACAACCGGCCCTTGACCTTTGAGGAGTTCGAGGCGTATCCCCGGCAGCGGCTGTACATCTCTGCGACGCCGGCGGAGTATGAGCTGAAAAAGGCGAAAGGCAGGGTGGTGGAACAGATCATTCGTCCCACGGGCCTCATGGACCCGGAAATCACGGTCAAACCCGTGACCCGCCAGGTCGAGGATCTCCTGGGCGAGATCCGCAAGCGCGTGGAAAGAGGAGAACGTGTTCTTGTCACGACCCTGACCAAGAGGATGGCCGAGAATCTCACCGAATATTACCGGGGCCTGGGCCTCAACGTGATGTACCTCCACTCCGATATCGCAACCCTGGAGCGTGTGAGCATCATCAGGGACCTGCGCCTCGGGACATTCGATATCCTTGTGGGTGTCAACCTTCTCCGGGAAGGGCTGGACATTCCCGAGGTCTCTCTGGTCGCTATCCTCGACGCCGACAAGGAAGGTTTCCTGAGATCCGAGCGCTCTCTCATTCAGACGAGCGGCCGGGCCGCCAGGAATGTGGCGGGCGAAGTCATCATGTACGCGGACCGGATCACCCGGGGCATCGAGATCTGTTTGCAGGAAACAAAAAGACGCCGGGAAATCCAGCGGGAATATAACCGGAAACAGGGTATCACGCCGGAGACCATCCAAAAATCCATCAGCAATATCCTGACCTCGGTCTACGAAGGGGACTACTATACCGTTCCTGCGGTTTCGGAAAAGGAAGAGGTCTATCTCTCGGAACAGGAGCTCCGGGCCATGATCGGGAAGTTGAAGGCCGAGATGAAGAAGGCGGCGCAGGACATGGAATTCGAAAAGGCAGCCGGGATCAGGGACAGGCTGAGGGCTTTGGCGGGGCTCGAGTTGGAAATAGGAGGGAAGTAGCAGGCTGTTGCCCTTCGACAAGCTCAGGGTGACAAAAAAGTGTCATGCCGAGCTATATTACAGTGAGCCCTTCGGCAGGCTAAGGGCAGGCTTCTTAATTGTCATGGTGAGCGATGTCACAGTGAGCTTGTCGAACTGCGAACCATGAACGTTTTTGAACAGCCTGATGAAAAGAGTTATTTCAACACCCTTTAGAGATAGAAGATGAGAGAAGAAATTTCTTCAGAACTGGTGGGTAGGGGAGCGTTTACGCTCCCGGAAAAGGGAGGCTGAAGCCTCCCCTGCCCGTATTTATCAACTCGTGCGGATATGATCAAAAACCTCGAAAACAACTTGAAGGGTGCGCCGAAGGCGACGGGTGTTTACCTGATGAAGGACGTTCACGGGAAAGTCCTCTATGTCGGGAAGGCGAAAAATTTAAGGAACCGCGTCCGCTCGTACTTCAGCGGCAAGGACTCCCGCCCGGCAGTCCCTTTTCTGGTTCGCAGAATCCACGATGTCGAATTCATCGTCACGAACACGGAGAAAGAGGCTCTCATCCTGGAGAACAACCTGATCAAGGAGCACCGTCCCCGCTACAATGTTTTTTTCAGGGACGACAAGGACTACATCCGACTCCGCATCGACAGAAGAGAACCTTTCCCCCGTCTTCAGCTCGTGCGGCGCCCAAGGAAAGACGGGGCCGTCTATCTCGGTCCTTACGCGTCCAGCGCCTCGGTCAAGGAAACCCTCCATCTCATTCAGCCGATTTTTCCTCTCCGGACCTGCGGGGATCTGGAATTCAAGAGCAGAAAGCGGCCCTGCGTGGAATATGAGATCAGGCGCTGCCTTGCCCCCTGTGTGGGACGGATCGAACGTGAAGACTATCACCGCCTCGTGAATGACGTCATCACGTTCCTGAAGGGAGGGGAACGGGAGGTCGTCGCCGATCTCCGCCGGAGGATGGCCGCAGAGGCGGCACGCTACCGTTTCGAGGAGGCGGCGAGACTCAGGGATACGATCGCGGCCATCGAAATTACACTGGAGAAACAGAAAGCGGTCTCCATGTCGCGGAAGGATGAAGACATCTTTGGCATGTACAGGGAAGCAGGCCTGGTATGGATATGCGCCATCTGCGTCCGCGGAGGAAGCATGGTGGGACGGAAAATCTTTCCTCCCGTGAGAAGCGGGATGGATTCGGCGGACATTTTCTCTTCGCTTCTCAAACAGTATTACGATGAGGACGTTTTCATACCGGCGGAGATCCTGATCCCGGTGAAGATCGAGGACAGGGCAGTCATGGAAGAGTGGCTGACGGAGAAACGGGAAGGACGGGTCAGGATTCTGACGCCGGAAAAAGGAGAAAAGAGAGCCCTTATCGAAATGGCCTGCAGCAACGCGAGACATCTCTTCGAAAGAGAAAAGACTTCCGATGACCGTCACGAGGGCATCCAGGAGACCCTTCAGAGAGTGCTCCACCTGAAGAACAGGCCTGATCGGATCGAGTGCTTCGATATCTCCACCGTGGGGGGCGAGCATGCCGTGGGTTCCATGGTCGTGTTCGGCGGTGACGCACCGGATAAGTCGGGGTACCGCCGCTTCAGGATACGGACCGTCCGGGGCATGGACGATTACGGAATGATGTATGAAGTGCTGAAGCGGCGCTATCGCGGCCGGGAGAATCTCCCGGACCTGATCATGGTGGATGGGGGCAAAGGGCAGCTTCACGTGGCTCTGACCGTCCTTAAAGAGCTGGGTATCGGCGGGATCGATGCCCTTGGTTTTGCCAAGGAAGGCCGTGATTCAGACAGGCGGCGGGGAGGCATTCGTAAAGAGGAAGACCGCGCGTACATTCCGGGCAGGAAAGATCCCCTCTACCTGTCGCGCTATCCGGGAGCCCTCCATTTTCTTCAGCGGGTCAGGGATGAGGCCCACCGCTTCGCCGTAACGTATCACCGGCGGGTGAAAGAGAAGACGGATTTCCGATCTCTCCTCGACGATATCAGGGGGATCGGCGAGTCGAGAAAAAGAGCGCTCCTGACGGCCTTCGGCGATGTGGAGCGGATCAAAGAGGCGTCCGTTGAGGATCTGCAGAAGGTGAAGGGCATCGCGCCGGCCCTGGCGCGGCGCATCCGCGAATTCCTGAGCGATAGTCCCTCTTCCTTCAAGAGAGAGGGTTCGGTTGAGGGTGATTCCCCATGAACATATTTCTGGCCTCTCTTGCCTTTGTCGTCCTCTCTGAAATGGGGGACAAGACCCAGCTGCTGGCCATGGCCTTTGCCTCGCGATACCCCTGGAAGACGGTGCTCTGGGGTGTTTTCGCTGCTACGCTCGCCAACCATTTCCTCGCCGTCCTTGTCGGTGATTATCTTACGGTCCTTGTCCCGATTGATTTCATAAAGCTTGCCGCCGCCGCTTCCTTCATCCTCTTCGGACTCTGGACCCTGAGAGGCGACACGCTCAGCGATGAAGACAGGCGCTTCAACTTCAGTCCCTTCTGGACGGTGACGATTGGAATGTTCCTGGCGGAAATGGGCGATAAGACCCAGCTTGCCACCATCGTGCTTGCCGCCCGTTATGAAAGCATCGTTCCCGTCTGGCTGGGAACAACATCCGGTATGGTCATTGCAGACGCCATCGGTATCATCGTCGGTGTCGTTCTGGGGAAAAGCATCCCGGATCGGTTTGTCAAGTGGTTTGCCGCCGCGATCTTCATTCTCTTTGGTGTCTTCGGTCTTTATGACGCGCTCCCGGAGAATTTCTGGACGTGGCGCGTGACCATGATAGGCGCGGCGCTCCTCGTCCTGGCTATCTATGCAGCGGTTCGTGTAGAGCGGAAGGGAGAACCCTGATCCGGAATGAAGGGAGAGAATGATGCAGCGCATGAACCAGACCGGTCCTTCAACGTATTTCTATGAGGTTGTTCCCTCGCGATTCGGCGTCCTCGCCGTCATCTGGCGATGGAGAAATAATGTTCCGTCCGTCGCGCGGATTCTGCTTCCCAGGGAAGATCAGCGTATGGAGGACGTTATCCGCCAATACGGTTTTGACGTCCGCAGAAAATCAGTTCCTGAAACAGAGAAGCTCTGCTCACAAATCAAAACTTTCCTTGAAGGAAAAGCGGTTGTCTTTTCCCTTGCCCGTCTCGACATGGATTCATGCTATGAATTTCAAAAGAGGGTTTTGCTTGCGGAAGCAGGCATTCCCCGCGGGAGGGTCAGTTCTTACGGCGCGCTGGCCCTCCGTCTTGGCTCCCCTCGTGCGGCGAGAGCCGTTGGGACGGCGCTGGCACGAAATCCGTTCCCGATTGTCATTCCCTGCCACCGGGCCGTGCGGTCGGACGGCAGCCTCGGCGGCTTCGGAGGCGGGTTGAAGATGAAACAGGCCCTTCTTGAGATGGAAGGGGTCCGCTTCGACTCGAAGGGCAGAGTAGAGAAAGAGTTCTTCTTCTGAAATTCAGATCCTTTTCTCTTTCGTCACGGCCATGTTGTCCCGGTGCATGACTTCGTCATAATGCTTGTAACCGAGGACCTGTTCGATCTTGGACGTCTTCAGACCCTGGATCTTCCGGATCTCCTCGGCGCTGTAATTGACGAGCCCCTTCGCGATGATCCGGCCGTCCGCGGTCAGGCAAAGGACAGGATCTCCGACGCCAAAGTCTCCCTCCACCTTCACGATCCCCGAAGGCAGCAGGCTCTTCCCGCGATGCACGATGGCGCTTGTCGCACCGTCGTCGAGATAGATTTTTCCCCTCGACCTCAGGGTGTAGGCGATCCAGTATTCCCGGCTGTTCAGGCGGTCTGCGACGGGCAGGAATAGGGTCCCTGTTTCCCTGCCGGAAAAGATATCCTTGAGAATTCCCTTTTTCTTTCCGCGGGCGATGATGTAAGGGATGCCGCAGGCCGTCACCTTCTTCGCCGCCAGAACCTTGCTCCTCATTCCCCCCATGCCCACGGGATCGGCCTCTGCCGTGGCGGCTGCCTCGATGTCTTCCGTGATTTCCTTCACTAGGCGGATGAGCTTTGCCCGCTTCTGGTCCTTCGGGTTTCTGTCGTAAAGTCCCTCCGTGTTGGTCAGGTTGATCAGAAGATCGGCCTCTATGATGTTCGCCATCATCGCCGCGAGGTGGTCGTTGTCGCCGAACTTGATCTCATCGACGGCGACCGTGTCGTTTTCATTAATGACGGGAATGACGCCCCACTCCATGAGCTGTGAGAGGGTGTTGCGGACATTGATGTATCTCTTGCGGTCCGTGAGGTCGCTCGTGGTGAGGAGGATCTGCGCGATATAAAGGCCGTACTTTCCGAAGGCATTGGAGTAGACGCGCATGAGACGGCCCTGGCCGATGGCAGCGGCGGCCTGTTTTTCCGGCATGCTCCTGAGTTTTCCGGTGATGCCCATCCGGTGTTTCCCGGAGGCTATGGCGCCGGAGGTGACGATGACGGTGCGGCAGCCCTTTCGGGTGAGGTCCGCGATATCGTCGACCAGATGATCGATGATGACCAGATCAAGTCCCTCCTTGCCCGTGAGAACACCAGTGCCTACCTTGATGAGGATGTTCTTGACCCCGGACAGGATTTCTTTTCTTATCTGTGACATGGATAACCGTTCCTTTCTTATTGCGGTTCCCGCAGTGTTTTAAGGATCGCCTTCAGGAGCGCTTCCATTCCTTCTCCCGTGGCGGCCGAGACGGGGAAGACTTCAATCCCCTTTTTGTGGAATTGTTCCATTTCCGTTTTTATTCTCTCCCGGGTTACGGGAAGATCGATCTTGTTGAAAGCCACGAGCTGTGCTTTGCCGAGCAGGGCCTTTTTGAAACGACCCAGCTCCGCATTGATGGTTTCATAGTCTTTCCAGGCGTTCCCGCTTCCCTCCTCCGAGATATCCAGGAGGTGGACCAGTACGGCCGTTCGCTCAATGTGGCGCAAAAACCTTTGGCCGAGGCCCAGTCCCTTATGGGCGCCTTCGATCAGCCCCGGGATATCGGCGATGACGAAGGGTTCCGCGTTCCTGAATTTCACCACACCCAGGTTGGGAGTCAGTGTCGTGAAGGGGTAATCGGCGATCTTGGGCCTGGCGGCGGAGACCCTGGAGATCAGGGTGGACTTCCCCACGTTGGGGAATCCGATGATCCCCACGTCGGCCAGGAGCTTCAATTCGAGTTTTATCCAACGCTCTTCTCCCTCGATTCCCTCCTGGGCGAAACGGGGCGCCTGATGTGTGGCGGTGGCGAAAAAGGCATTTCCTTTTCCTCCGATGCCTCCCCTGGCGACGATGCAGATCTCACCGTCCTTTGTAAGATCTCCAAGGACGTCACCTGTTTCGGCATCCGTGATGACGGTTCCCACGGGGACGCTGATGACCACGTCGGATGAGTCCTTGCCCTTCTTGTTGCTGCCGCTCCCATGGCCTCCCCGTTTTGCCTCATGACGGGGATTGAATTTGAGATCAAGAAGTGTTCTCTTGCTGCCGGATGCCGCGATGATCACGTCCCCGCCGTCACCGCCGTCCCCACCATTCGGACCGCCTTTGGGGACGTACTTTTCCCTCCGGAAGCTGACGCATCCCCGTCCGCCGCCGCCCGCCTTCACGTAAATTTTCGCTTCGTCAATGAATTTCATTTAAACAACGTTTCTAGTTTTCAGTTTCAAGTTTCTAGTTGCCGTTGAACCCTCTTTATTCGACAAGAGGAGAAGCAGCGGCAAGCTCTTATGGTTGTAGATTAATTGATTTGTGGTGGAATTACAAGGAATGAGCGCGGGTTACCCCCGCGGGGGCCGATGAGGCTCAATGATAACTTTGAGGGATTCTCCGGCGGAGGCTACAAGCTGAAAACCCAAGCCGGTCTCCTCAAGGCTCAGCCGATGCGTGATCATCTGCGCCACGTGGACGCGTCCGGTGCGAATGAGTTCGATGGCCTCCACGGCATCCAGGGGGGCGTTCCCATAGGAGGGCATTAGCTTGATTTCATTTCTCCAGAAATCATTGACCGGAACGGGGAGCTGGACATGGGGCTCCGTGGTTGCGAAGCAGAGGACGGTGCCTCCCCGGTCCACCGATTGCAGCGCCTGGACAAAGACGGGCAGCGCGCCGGTGCAGACGATGACGAGATCGGCGAGCCTGCCCCCGTTGACCTCGCGAACACGCTGAGGAATATCTTCTCCGGCGTGAAAAGCGGCATCGGCGCCGAACTCCATGGCTTTTCCGATGCGGTATTCGTGGATGTCCGTCGCCATGATCCGTCCCGCGCCGAGCGCCCGGGCAAGGAGGATGTGGAGAAGGCCGGAGATCCCGCTTCCCAGGATGAGGACGCTCTGTCCCGGCTGGAGAGCGGCGATCCTCTGCCCTCGAATGACGCAGGCCAGGGGCTCGATGAGAGTTCCCTGTTCGAAGGAAACCTCGCCGGGAAGGGTGAAAACCCCGCGGTCCACATTCAGAGACGGTACGCGGATGTATGCGGCAAAGCCCCCCGGATCGTAATTCGTCGTGTGGAGGGTCTCGCAGGCCGTGTGATGACCCCTGAGGCAGTATGGGCAGGTGTTGCAGGGGATGTGATGGGAAACGAAGACGCGGTCGCCGGTTTTGAAATCTTTCACCCCGTCTCCGACACCCGCAACTTCACCCGCGATCTCATGCCCCAGAACAAGGGGAGCCTTCTGGATGCGGTACCATTCCATGACATCGCTTCCGCAGATTCCGCTTGCCAGAACCTTGACCAGGAGTTCACCGGGGCCTGTTTGCGGTACGGGCATTTCCTGGACCCGCACATCGCGGTTATTATAATACATGGCGACGCGCATGGTGTTTCCCGAAAGCATTTATCCGGACTTCTTTACGCTGTTGAAAATTTTGTGGGCCTCCTTTATGGTGGCCTCCTCGTGAATCACGGCGTACAGCGCCCGCATCATGGCTACGGGGTGAGGATTCTGCCAGACATTTCGTCCCAGGTTCACCCCGACGGCGCCTCTTTGCATCCCGTCATGGACGAATTGCAGAACCTCAAGCGCCGTTTCGCATTTGGGTCCTCCCGCCATGACGACAGGAACGGGGCAACCCTCCACGACCTTGTCGAAGTTTTTGCACCAGTAGGTCTTCACGACCCGGGCGCCGAATTCGGCGGCGATCCGGCAGCTCAGGGCAAGATAGCGGACCTCCTGCTTCTGGAGTTCCTTGCCCACCGCGGTCACGGCCATGACCGGAATGCCGAAGTCTTCACAGGAATTGACCAGTTCCGCGAGGTTCATCAGCGACTCATACTCATAGTCGCTTCCCACGAAGATGGAAACGCCGACCGCCGCGGCGTTCAGGCGCAGGACTTCCTCGATGGAGGTTGTGATTCCCTCATTCGCCAGGTCCTCTCCAATCACGCTGGATCCGCCTGAAACCCGCAGAATGATGGGCTTGCTCTCCACAGGGCTCACGGCGGAGCGCAGGACTCCCCTCGTCACAAAAAGGGCGTCGCACCACGGAAGAAGAGGCGCGATGGTTTCCCCCGGTTTTTCCAGGCAGCTTGTGGGCCCCTGAAAATATCCATGATCGATGGGCAGGAAGAAACAATGGCCGTCTTCCCTGAAGAGCTGCGACATTCGATTTTTCATTCCCCAGTCCATCTCATGAACCTCCTCTCGGATATCTTTTCCCCTTCGTCCATCACTTTCCTTTGTAGGTCCGGTTGAGTTCCTTGATGACCTTGTCCGTCAGGGAGTTTTCCTTTGACGCGTAAACGGCGGAAGACTCTTCAAGGATCAGGGCGTATTTTTCCTTTTCAGCGATGGACCGGATTACTTTTACGATTTCAGGAATAATCTTGCTCGACAGGAACTGGTCTTTCATCTGCAGCTCTTCGTTGGTGTCTTTGACCAGCCGTTCGTATTCCTTGAATTCAACCTGGTAGTTCATTTCCTTTTCCTGGAGGGCCTGGGGTGTCAGAATGGAACGCTGTTTTTCAAGGTTATCCTTGGTTTTTTTCAGCTCGCCCTCTTTTTTCTGGATGGCCGCGCGTTTTTCCTCGACAGCCTTCTTGAACTCCCCCTCCATCGCCTTTCCGGCGTCGGAGCGGATGAGGACTTCTCTCATGTTGACGAACCCTATCTTATCCGCGGCCAGGGCCAGGGAACCTGACAGAATAAAAAGGGCAATGACCATCAGACCTGAGAAAAGAAAAAATGATTTCTTCATAATACGATCTCCTTTTCTATAATGATGTATTTGGTTTTCAGAGGAACTGTTTTGAGATATATAGCTGATTATGCCTGAAAAATGAAAGATAAATATTACAGCGAGAGCACTCAAAAGGCATTTCAACCATTGCGGCTTACAATATCAGGAAAGCCGGCATTTGGCAAATCTTTGGAGAGTCACGGCGGCAAAGGGTTGCCATGGTTAAAAAAATGATTTTCTATGCTTTCATCATCCTTTTGATCCTGGCGGCGGTCCTGGCCTATCCCGTGCTGAAAGTCAGGTGGTTTGCCCCCCCCGTCGCGCCTTCCCGGCCCGGTTCAGACCTCCATGGGGATGCAAGCCGGTTATATGAGCACGTCTATCATCTCAGCGTCCGGATCGGCTCCAGAAGTTTTTATGAGTACGGCAGGATCGAAGAGGCGAAGAAATACATCCGCTCGGCTCTTGAGGGAATGGGTTATCAGCCGGAGCTGCAGGACTACGAATACGACGGCAGGATATTCAGCAATGTCATGGTATCCCTCCGGGGGAGAAAAAGTCCCGGTGAGGTGGTCATCATCGGCGCGCATTACGATACGATTCAGGGCACTCCCGGTGCCGATGACAACGCCAGTGCCGTTGCCATTCTTCTGGAAATCTGCCGGAGCCTGAAAAAGGATGCCCCCTCAAGAACGCTGAAGCTGATCTTTTTCGTTCTCGAGGAGCCTCCCCTTTATAACACGAAGGCCATGGGGAGCTTTATTTACGCCAGTGCCGCGAAGGCGAGGGGTGAGAACATCCAGGCCATGCTCTCTCTTGAAATGCTGGGATATTTCAGCGATAAAGAGGGCGGGCAGGGCTTCCCGCTCCCTTTTATGAATCTTTTCTATTCAACCACTCCGAATTTCATAGCCGTTGTGGGTGACAGGAGATCGCGGGACCTGGTGAAAAGGATAAAAAGCTCCGTGGAAAAAAGTTCAGGTATCCCCGTTGAAACGCTTTCCACAAGTCCCTATGTGCCCGGCGTGGCCCTCTCCGATCACAACTCTTTCTGGAAGATGGGGTATCCGGCCGTCATGATCACGGATACGGCCTTTTACCGGAATCCCAACTATCATGGTTCCCGGGATACCATCGACACCTTGAATTTTCAGAAGATGACAGGCGTGCTGAAAGGATTGACCCAGACCGCCCGTGACTTGGCCGGAACGGATTTGGAAACGGATCTCCGGAAATAAAGAGGGATGAATGCAGTTGCGAATCCCGTCATACTATTTTCCTTGAACCCTCGGCCCCTTGAATCCTTGAACCCTTTTTCAAGGTGTTGTTTTCTGGACGAAACTGCCGGGGTATTGCTCCTTTATTTTCTTATCCGTCAGATGCTTGAGGGCTTTCTCCCTCGTGGTGAAGTGCCCCACGAGAATCCGGTACATGACGCCCTGGCCTTTTACGTCCGCTTTGGCCATATGCGCTTCAAGTCCGCCTTTCTTTAATTGGTTCACGAAGGTCCGGGCCTTCTCTCCGTCACGGATGGCCGTGATCTGGACGGCATAGGGTTTCTTTTCCGTCTCCGCTTGAGCAGGCGGTAAAGCCTTCCTCGCTTCAGCGGGCGGGGCGGCCGGTTTCGCCGGTTCAGTCTTTTCCATTTTTTGAGCGGTCGCCGTTTTTTTGGCGAGGGGCGGAACGGGAGCGGCCGGAGCCTTTTCTGGCGCTGCAGTTCCGGCTTTCTTCGGCATTGCTTTCACGTCTGAAATTTTCCCGACCTGAGGAATGGGCATGGTGTTCCATTGACCGCCGTCCAGATAGGAAACCTGGCCCGTGATCCTGTTTGTCCTGATGGAATAGATCCTGTCACCGGATTTCATGCTGTCATGGTCGTAGGCCGTCGGCCAGATGAATATTCCGAACAGGATGGCGGACGTTGCTGTGAGGAGGATGAGTTTGAGCTTCTTCGTGAAAACAAATTTTTTCTTATGTTCTGGTGAAGAGATGGGCGGCTCGAACGCATCGGGAGGCATTTCTCCGGGCAGATCCCGGGGGGCGTGGTTCATGAAGTCAACAATCTTCTCGTAGGCGGTGTTTATTTCCGCCAGCTTCGCCTCAGCCCTTTTCCTCCAGTCCGGATTATCGGCGAAGCGGTCGACGTCCCAGGCGTTGGAAAGGTATTCATAGGCCTGCCGGACCTCTTCCGCGGACGCGGTCGGTTTGATCTTCAGCGTTTTATAATGGCGTTGAAGCTCCTTCGTCATGTCGCCGCGCTTCTCGATTTCGGACGTTTCTCTTTCCATCTTTAAAAAGAAATTTCTGTTTGAACCGCTTTCCGCTGAGACACGCTCCCATAAATGCCCGGGCAAGTCAAGGGGGTCTCAGTCCACGTAGGCGGTCGGATCCTTGATTCCGGCTTCGCGAAAGCCCTTTTTCCTCAGGAGACAGCTGTCGCAGCCGCCGCAGGCCTTCCCATCCGGTGAGGGATCATAGCAGCTGTGGGTGAGACTGTAATCCACACCGAGGGCCGTCCCCCGGCGGATGATCTCCGCCTTGGTCAGCCCGATCAGGGGTGCCTGGATGGTGATACGGAGCCTGCCCTCCACGGCGGCCTTGATGGCCAGGTTCGCCATGTTCTCGAAAGCCCTGATGTACTCAGGCCGACAGTCGGGATAACCGGAGTAGTCCAGAGCGTTGACGCCGATGAAAATGTCCGGGGCTTCAAGGACCTCCGCCCAGGCAAGGCCGTAGGAAAGGAAGATGGTGTTCCGCGCCGGCACGTAGGTGACGGGAATGCCGCTCCCGATCTCCTCATCGCTTCGGGCCTTGGGGACGGGGATATCGGCCGTCAGGGCCGATCCGCCGATCCTGCCCATGTCCAGCCTGATCACGAGATGTTCGCGAGCCCCGAAGATTTCAGCGATCCTGCGGGCGGCCTCGAGTTCCAGAACGTGGCGCTGACCGTAATCGAAGCTCAGGCTGTAAAGGTCATAGCCTTGTTCGCGGGTGATGGCCATGGCTGTCGTGGAATCGATTCCCCCGCTCGAAAGAATCACGGCCTTTTTCTTCATGATCGCCCCCGCTATACTCCCCGCCTGTCGGCGGGCCAGAGGATTTTGTGGATCTGCAGCTGCAGCCTCACGGGCAGACGGTCCTCCAGGATCCACCCGGCAAGCGTCTTCGGTTCCATCCGGCCGTGGAGCGGCGAGAAGTGAATGACGTTTCTGCCCGTCGTTTTCCGGAAGATGAGATGGAGTTTCTTGCAGGCGTAATCGTAATCCCCCCGGTCGCCGATGACGAACTTGATCTCGTCGCGTTCTGTGAGATGTTCCAGGTTCCTGAAGCGGTTGTTCTTTGCCACTCCGCTGGAGGGGCATTTGATGTCGAGGATCTTCACGCAGCGCGGGTCGACCGGACTCACGTCCAGACTGCCGTTCGTTTCCAGGAGGACCCGGCAGCCTTTCTCCAGGAGGCGCCGGATCAGTTCGGGGGTCTCTTCCTGAAGGAGGGGCTCTCCTCCCGTGACTTCCACCATGGGACAGCGGTAGCTTTTCACCCTGTCCAGGATGTCGGCCAGTTCCATGACCTCGCCTTTCTCGTAAGCATAAGGGGTATCGCACCAGGAGCAGCGGAGGTTGCACCCCGTGAGACGGACGAAGACACAGGGATGACCGGCATGGGAGGATTCACCCTGAATGCTGTGAAAGATCTCGTTCACCTTAAGGGGCAATCAGTCCTCCCAGTAGTATACCCCGGCTCCCGGCGTTTCGGAGACCTTGACCTTCGAGACCTTCACTGCGCCGGAATTAATCAGGGCGCTCAGTTCCCGGTAGATGAACTGCGCGACGTTTTCCGAGGTGGGGTTCAACTCCCGGAATACGCTCAGGTCGTTGAGATGTTGGTGGTCGAGCTTTTCCACGACCTGGTTGAGAGATTTTTTCACATCCCGGAAATCGATTCCGATGCCGATCTCGTTCAGCCTGAGGCACCGGACGAAGACCTCGACCGTCCAGTTATGGCCGTGGACGCGTTCACAGTTCCCCTCATACCCCCTCAGGCAATGGGCCGCGGAAAAGTCCGTCTTCACGTGAATTTCATATTTTTCCGCCATGGCTTTTCTGCTTCCTTTTTACGGATTTGGATTTCCCTTTTTTCATCAGTTCCCTGCCTTTGTCAAAAGCCCTCAGGTTCATATCCAGCGCGTCTCCGGGAGTGAACCTGGAAATCACCGCCTTGAAATCGGAGCGGCGAATGGGGAGGGGGGTGAAGCCGGACAGCGCTCCCAGCATGATGATGTTGCTCAGAATGGGATTGCCCATCTTCAGGGCTTCCTCCGTCGCGTCGATGAAACGCGCTCCCGGGACAAGGGCCTGGACTCCGGAGCGGATCTCTTCCACAGGGGGATAGACGACGTCTCCCGCGATGACGCTCACGGGATAAACAGGCCTCGTGTTGCTCAGGATTCTCACGTCTTCGTTTCCATAATCCTTGAGAACCCGCACCGCCTCGGCCGGCTCGAGGGAAACGATCATGTGTGCCCTGCTTCTGGGTATCTGGGGACTCCACACGCCCTCTTTCGCGATCCTCAGGTGGCTCATGACGGAACCGCCCCGCTGGGTGGCTCCGAAGGTTTCGCCGATCGTGACCTCGTAGCCCTGCCTCACGAGCATGTTCCCCAGCACCCGGGAGGCGAGGACATTTCCCTGCCCGCCGACACCGGTGATGATAATATTGTATGGATCCGCCGTCATTTCAAGCCTGTGCCTCCCTCTTCGTGATGGCTCCCGAGGGGCAGATGCCGGCGCAGACCCCGCATCCCGCGCAGATCACCTCGTCAATCCTGGCCGTCTTCTTCTGCCCGTCCCAGAGGAGACCCGGGCAGCGGAATATCCGTGTGCAGAGACGGTTGCAGCCGCAGTTTTCCCCCACACAGACGGATTCATCGACCTTCACCTCGAACAGCTTTTTCCCCTTTTTCTCCGGGCTCAGGCCGCAGGCCTGGCGCAGAATGAGGACCTGAGCGCCGCCGGCCTCTTCCATCATTAGGTTCAGCGTCCTCTGCGTTTCTTCCAGGTCGAAGGGATCACGGATCTCCACACGGGCGCCGAGTGCCCTGCATATCTCCGCCATATCGATATCCACGGCCTGCTCTCCCATGGCGCTCACGGCAAGGCCGGGATGGGGCTGAAATCCCGTCATGGCCGTTCCCCGGTTATCCAGGACGATGACGGTGATGGGCGATCGGTGATGCACCGCGTTGATCAGGGCCGGTATGGCCGCGTGGAAAAAGGTGGAATCTCCGCAGACAGCGAGGATCGGCTGGTTCATGGCGAAACGCCTGATCTGGCCGAATCCGCCGGCGATGCCCGTGCCCGACCCCATGGAATGGATGGTTTTCAGCGTGCCGAATCCGCAGGGCAGAAAACCGAGGGTGTAGCAGCCGATGTCCCCGCAGACAAATCCCTCGCGGCCGTCGAGTTCAATGGCGTTGTGAATAGACCAGTAGGATGCCCGGTGCGGGCATCCAGGACAGAAGGTGAGTTCCCTGTGCGGTGCCGCCGACGCCGCGATGCTCTCGGCCTTTTTCAGGAAATCGGACGGGTCCTTTTCGGACGGGAGGTTGAGGATTTTCCTGAGCGCTGAAAGGACGAGATCGGGATTGAGTTCCCCCACCGACGGGATGTGACCGGATTTTTTGCCGTAGAAATATTTTATTCCCAGATCAGTCGCCGCCTCCGCGGCAAGGATCTTCACATTTTCTTCCAGAAAGGGCATCACCTCTTCCACGAAGAGAATCCTGTCCGTGCCGGCCAGGTGTCTCTTCACCAGTTCCGGGGGCAGCGGCCACGTGGTACCCATCTTGAGGATGCCGACCCGGTCTTTCAGACCCAGGAGATGAACGGCCTCCCGGCTGTAGAGGCTGCAGGCGCTGCTCGTGACGATGAGGAGCTCCGGCTTCTCCGGGCCCTGATAGGTATTGAAAGGGCTTTTCTCGAAAATGTCCGCCGCTCTTCGGAGCTTTTCCTGCTGGGGTCCGTGTTTCAGTTCCGGAATCCCCGGGAAGAGGCTGATCACGGGGCCGTTGTCGGGATCCAGCAGAGACCCCTTGTGCCTGAAGGCCGGCCGGCGCGTTTCTGCCGGAAGATCACCGATGATCACACTTCCGCTCGCGTGGGACATGCGGGTGACGCTTCGGAGGAAAACGAAGTTTCGGATTTCCTCTGATAGTTCGAAGGCCCATTTTGTCATGTCTTTGGCCTCCTGGAAATCGCCGGGTTCGAGGAGGGGAACTTCCAGGATTCTGGCGAAGGGGCGGGAATCTCCTTCGTTGACGCTCGACAGGGCGCCCGGGTCGTCGCAGGAGACCAGAACCATCCCCCCGCGGGTGCCGGAGTGGGCGAGGTGCAGAAGAAAGTCCGAGGCCACGTTCACGCCGTTCTGCTTCATGACGCACAGAGCCCTCAGCCCGGCGAAAGAGGCCGCGGCGGCCACTTCCGTGGCGACCTTCTCATTGGTGGACCATTCCACGTAGATGTTTCTTTCCGCCGCCGAGCGCGAGAGGTTCTCGATGATTTCCGAGGAGGGGGTACCCGGATAACCCGACGCGATTTGGATCCCCGCCTCCAGGGCGCCGCGTGCGATGGCCTCATTTCCCATGAGGAGGCGCGGCGCTTCTTTTCTTTTCTTTGCTCCGGCCGTCATTTTCCGTCCTCCCCGGCAAGAATGGCCCCGGCGGCCTCGTCGCTGAACCTCAGAACGGCGCGCCTTCCATCACCGGTGTTGAACAGCCCTTCCGCCTTTATCTTTACCAGTGCCCTCTTTTTCTTGTTTGCCGCCGCCCAGGCCAGATGTTTCAGGTTTTCTTCCGGGAGGTCCTCCGTGAAAAGGAATCCTTCTTTTCGGGCCTGTGAGACGATTTCCATGCCCCTCTCCGTGCGGATGATAAGGGTGTTGAGGTCCGGACGTCCCTCGAGGACACCCACGGAGAGATCAGAGAATTCCGCGGTCATGTCCAGACAGAAGGAGCAGGAAGGAAGAACGAGCTGTCTCACCTCGGCGAGGGGGATCTCCCGCTTGCCCTGATCATCGTAAATCTCCATGATCTCAGCGGGCGGCGGCGGGATGTCCACCTTCCGGATTATTGAAGGGTCCATCTTCCCGGCCAGATAGTCCTTGAAAGCCCGGAAATCCAGCGACCAGGTGCAGAAGAGACCCACGACCAGGGCCGCGGGATCCTTGAAGTCCGCTTTTTGCAGCGGATTCGACCGGAGCTGGGCAAGGGCAAGCGCCTGGCAGGGGGTCGCCACGACGCCTATCCGGTCGATGCCCTCTCGAACGGCCCGATTGAATGCGGACAGGGTGGGCGCCGCGGAGTACTTGGAGGAGGCGCACCTTAAAACCTCGGAGGGGTCTTTCACAAGCCTCGGCAGGGGCAGGAGTTTCTCTCTGTCCGTGAGCACGGCTGCCTCGACGATGCCCTTCATCAAGGCAAAGGCCATCAGGGCCGATACGGTTCCGCCGGCCTGGAAATTCGGGCTGCTGACTCTTCCTCCGGCACGGGATATCTGAATGGAGAGATGATGTCCCAGAGGCGACCCATCGAATGTCCTGCCGAAGAAGCGCATCGAAAGCTCATCAAGATCCACCTCAGCCTTCGGGCAAAAGGCGTAGCAGCTTCCCTTCTCCAGGGTGCAGGGGAACAGCATGGCCGTCTTTCCCCGGTGGGACCGGAAATAGGGGCAGATGTCCACGCAGCCGCCGCAGCCGCTGCAAAGACCTTTCTCGATGATGTCGGTTTGGAGTTCCTTCGGTCCGAAAACGCGCATGTAAAAACCTTTACAGGGTTCGAGGGGTCAAGGGTTCAAGGGGTCGAGTGATTTTAAAACTTTTTGCATCCATTTACGGGAAATCTCCGATCCTCCGGAGAATGAACTTTGTTTCATGTTCGCCTGCTGTCGGCTTCATAAGAATTCTTTTCACTTGAACCCTCGAATCCTTGAATCCTTGGCCCCTTAGTCTTTCACTATAATAAGGGCATCGGCCACAACGGGCCTGGAGCCGCTGATGATCAGGGGGTTCAGGTCCATTTCGGCGATTTCAGGGTGAAGAACCGCGATAAAACCGAGTGTCTGCATTATATCGGCCATGGCCGGCGTATCCACGGCGGGCATTCCCCGGAATTCCTCAAGCATTTTATCGGCTCGGATATCGCGGATCATTTCTTCCGCCTCGCCGAGACTCAGCGGAGCCGAACAGAAGGCCGTATCTTTCAATGCCTCGGCGAAGATTCCCCCGAGTCCGAAGAGCAGGACGGGTCCAAAGCCCGGAAACCTGGTCATGCCCATGACGAACTCACGGCTCCCCGATACCATCTCCTGCACGAGGACGGGAATATCGCCGCCCGCCGCTTGCCGGATGGAACGGAAAGCCCCTGACACCTCCTCTTCCTCCTTGAGTCCCAAACGGATGAGACCTTTCCCCGTCTTGTGCATGATTTCCCAGGAGCAGGCTTTCAGGGCTACGGGGAATCCTATCTCGTGAGCCGCGCTTACAGCCCCGGCTTCCGTTGCGGTAAGCCGTTCCCGGGTGACGGGAATGCCGTAGGCAGAGAGTATTTTCTTTCCCTCATGTTCGTCAAGCCCTTTTTGTCCCTTCTTCATCGCCGAAGCGATCAGGTCGGCTGCCTCTTTCGAAAGCACGGGCAGGCCGGGCATCGCGGAAGTTTTTCTCTGCCGGATCTTATGATATTGATAAAGATCGGCCATGGCCATCGCTGCTTTCTCCGGGCCGTCGAAGACAGGGATATCGTGGTCCTGATAAAAAGCGACATAGGAGTCCCTGCGGTCGAAAAACGACGAGATGAGCATGGGTTTGCCATGGGTTCCAGGGAGAGTTGCAGCCTCGGAGAGATCCACCAGGAGCTGTTTCGCCATGTCCTTTATGGGGCTGACCTCAAGGTATTTCTTGAGGCCGGGATTGACCTCTTCGAGAAAATCGATGACGCCATGGATGATCAGGCCGTCCACTTCGCCGCTCTTCATGATCATCTCCGGTATATCGGTGCTCAGGGTCTTCATGTTGAGATGGAAAGTGAGGTCTACAGGGTTGCTGCTTGAGGCATGACCTGGGATCATCTTTTTGATCTCCCGCTGAAGGGTGTCCGAGAAACGGGGCAGATCAAGGCCGGCCGTATTGGCCGCGTGGGACATGGATGTTCCGGGTCCCCCGGAATTGGTCACGATGCCGACCCGGTTTCCCTTCATGGGAGGCTGGGTGGCGAAGGCCCAGCCGTGGGCGTACAACTCCTCGATCGTCTGGACACGTATGATTCCGGCCTGCTTGAAAATGCCGTCGTAGAGGTAATCAGGGCCCGCCATAGCGCCGGTATGGCTCATGCCGGACCGCGCTCCTGCCTCGGACCCGCCCACATAAAGGGCCAGAACGGCCTTGCGGGGTGTGATTCTTCTCGCCGTTTCGATGAAGCGGCGTCCCTCCCGGATCCCCTCAATATACAGGATGATCGCCTTTGTGTCCTCGTCTTCTCCCAGGTACTCCAGGGCGTCCACGATGTTGATGTTCGCTTCGTTTCCAAGGCTGATCGCCTTGCTGAAGCGGATGCCCTTGCGCACGAGGTAAGGGAGGGTCTGGGTCACGTAGGTCCCGCTCTGGGATGCGAGGCCGAGGGAACCCGGTCCGGAACCGTGGGGTCCCACCGTTGTGTTGACGGAGACCTGCGTATTGATGATTCCGACACGGTTGGGTCCCAAGAAACGGATGCCGTGCCTCCCGGCGACGGCGCTCATCTCCTCCTCCAGGGCCTTTCCGGTTTCGCCCGTTTCTCTGAAACCCGCGGTCACAATGACGGCCCGGCGCGTGCCGATCTTCCCGAATTCATCGAGCACCGGGGCGACCTGCTCCGTGGGCACGATGATGAAGGCAAGGTCGGGCGCCTCCGGGAGTTCAGCGGGAGAGGAATAGGCCCGGTGACCGAGAACGGTCTTTTCCTTGGGGTGGATCGGGTAATACGTACCCGGGTAACCGCTCGTCAGGAGGTTCATGGCCTGGATAGCCCCCATTTTCATCAGGTTGTTTCCGGCCCCCGCGGTGGCAATGGATTTCGGGTTCATCAGGAGGTGAAGAGGGTTTTCTGACATGAGTCATCTCCAATCGCATATGAAATGGTCTTGTCGCCTATAGTAAATCGAAAGGGTCATGTCAACAGAAATAGGCTACCACTTCATTCCCTTGGCGCTCATGTAGTCCTGGGCCGGTTTGTAGCCGAGCCTCGCCGAAACTTTCATGTCGTTGACGGAGTCGGCCTGAACATCGATCATGCCGTAGACGAGTCCCCTCATGAAGTAGGCCGCCGCGTTCCTGGGGTTCAACTCGATGGACTTGTTGAGATCCTGGATGGCCTGCTGATAGTTTCCCAGGCTATCGTAAACCATTCCGCGCTGGTAATAGGCCTCCGCGTTGTTCGGATCCCTGGATAGGACCAGGTCGAGATCCTTTATGGAGTCCAAATTGTTTCCGGGCTTGGCGAAGTGCGGTTCGGGCAGCGCCTGCGAAAAATCCTTCCTCTGATCGAGACGGACAGCTCTTGCGAAATCGCTCTTCGCCTCGCCTTCATGTCCCAGCCTGGAATGGACGGCACCCCGGTTCAGGTATGCCTGAGAGTCCCCGGGGTTCAGTTCGATCGCCTTTGTCAGATCCTTTAAGGCATCCTGAGGCTTTCCTGAACGGTCCATGGCCAGTCCGCGCTGGATGTAAGCCCGGAAGAATCTATCATTGATCTCTATCGCTCTCGAGAAGTCCTTTATGGCCTCCCGGTCTTTCTTTTCCCGGGCGAAGGCGAGTCCACGCATGTAGTGTGCCCGATCGTCTTTGGGATTGAGTGTGACGGCCCGCGTGAAGTCCCGGATGGCCCCGCTCTTTTTATCGGCTCTCAACAATGCCAATCCCCGGTGGTAAAAGGCGGCGTTGTTTTTTTTATCGAGCTTCAGGGCGTTGTCAAAGGCCTTCTTCGCCCCAGTCAAGCTGCCGGAATTCTCCGCGACATAGCCCTTGAGAAGCCAGTCCAGGACGCTGAGTTCTCTCACCAGAGACAGGTATCTTTTTGATGCAGTCTTTTCCGCAGGGATCATTTTTTTCAGTATATTTTCACGTTTATCCCGGATCTCTGTCAGTTCCTTCGTCCGGGCAGGGTCTCTTGCCAGCGTCCTCAGAGTTTGCGCCATTGCTTCGGATTCGGAAGAGACGGGGAGCTCAGCCCGGATCCGATGGGTCCGGCTGCTCCACGTTTCATCAATGACCCGGATGGGCGCCAGAATCGGGACAAAAGCCGGGATCTGCTCGTCCGTGAGCTGAAGATTCCTCACCTCGGTTAATCCATCAAGATACGTCCAGAGATTTTGCCAGAGGCGTTCCTTAACGCCTTCCAGGGCCATGGCCCGTGCCGAGGTCCTGTTGTCCAGCCGGCCTGCCCGGTAGGTGTATTCTTCCGTAAAAGTTTTCATCCCGGCCTCAGCTACTGGGAAAGAGGAGAGAAGAAACAATGCCGGAAGAAAGAAAAAAAATATCTTAACGCTTTTATAATACAGCCCAAAAGTGTCATTCCGGCGAAAGCCGGAATCCAGGAAATGACTGGATGCCCCCGGCTTACAACCTGCCGGGGCAGGCTTATCAAGTCCGGCATGACGGCCTTTGTTATGCTTAATTGCCGGTGCATTCATTCTGCATCGCATCCGATCGGTTCTCTCTCAGGGCGTTCACTTTATTTTCGAGTAATCAAAACTTCCATCGGCCATGTCCGCTCCGAAGGCAGAAATATCCATTCCCGTTCTGATGGCATTCTGGATCTCATCGCTACCTCTCAGGTCTCCGAGGAGAATGGATCCTATGAGGGAATGATCCCGGAGAACAAGCTTTCTGTATATGTAAGAGGTCTCATCCTTTCTGACAATGGACGTCCTTTCCCCGTTGTGGTCGATATCACCGGCGGCAAAGAGATGGACCCCTGCCACCTTCAGGTTGTTGGCAGGGAGGGTTCCTTTATAAGCCTTCTTCTTCCCCGCCATGTTTGAACCCGCGACCCGGCCCTGTTCCATGGCGGCCGGCCAGATCCCGTAAACACTCCCGCGGTGCTCAATAAGATCACCGGCGGCATAAACGTCTTCGATCCCCGTTTTCATGGTGTCATCCACCTTGACTCCCTTTCCGATCTCCGCGCCGATGGACCGGGCGAGAGTCGTTTCCGGCCGGATGCCGGCGGAGATGAGAACCATGTCCGCGTCCAGTCTTTCCCCTGTTTCCAGTTCAACGGAAAGGGCGCTGCCTGACCTGACAATTTTACGGGTTGCGGCACCCAGATGAAAAGAGAACCCCATGGCTTCCATTTGCTTCTGAAGAATGGCGGCCCCGGTCGTGTCCGTTTGTCTGGGAAGCAGCCGGGGGAAAAATTCGACCACGGAGACCCGCAGACCTCTTTTCCTGAGCCCGTTTCCCGCTTCCAGTCCCAGAAGGCCCCCGCCTATGAGGACGACCTTTTTTGCCTTCTTGGCTCTCTCGATAATAGCATCGGCATCGGCGATGGTTCGCAGCGTGAAAACACCGTCCGTGTTCGTGCCGGAAATCGAAGGAACCTGGCAGGCGGCTCCCGTCGCCAGGAGAAGCCGGTCATAATGGAAACGTCGGCCGTCTTTCATGATAACGGTCTTTCCGGACAGGTCAATCCCCAGAACTTCCGTTCCCCGATGAAGGGTCATCCTGTTCTTTTCATACCACGGGAGATCATGTATAAAGATTTTTCTGAGAGCCTTGTCACCGGAGAGGTATTCCGGGAGGGCGGGGGTGTAATAAAAGGGAAATTCCTCCCGGGTAAACATCCGGATCGAACCTTCCTGATCCAGGCGGCGGATGGTTTCCGCCGCGGAATTTGCCGCCACACCGTTTCCAACAATGAGATACTCTGTCATGAATTATTTCCTTCTCTGTGTTTCTTCAAAATAGCGCTGCCTTTTTCATCACAGGAGATAGATTAGACAGGTTCAATCAGAGGGTGGAAGTGTAAAAAAGCGGTCGTCCTGTGTCAAGGATTCTTACGAAGAGATTACAGAAAAGATGAGGGCCGGTCAGGTACACGAATCCCTCTTGATGCAAGATGATCAACCAGGATGAGCTGGCGGCAAGGACCGCATCGCCGTGATTTTCAGACCGAAATTAAAAAACCGGGCAGCGGCTGTGCGATCAATGGCGGGAGCCGGTATGCGTTACGGGAACAGAGACTTCAAATCTTTGTGACGTCTGCGGCGGCCTGTCCCTTCTGATTCTGTTTGATGCTGAACTCGACGTTGTCCCCTTCTTTCAAACTGCGGAAACCTGTCTGTCCGGCAATGTCGGAATAATGGACGAAGACATCCCCGCCCGATTGGCGGGCGATAAAACCATAACCCTTCTTTTCATCGAACCACTTCACAACGCCTGTTTCCTTGTCGCTCATTAAAAGACACCCTCCTTTTTTCTTGGCATCCTGGTGTCAGGATGACGAAAATCCCCCTCTAAATAAAAAACCGCTTCGGCTTTTGTAAGCCTCAGCGGCGCTATTGTGATATCCGTAACACGTCTTACTACCCGCAACCATGAGAATTGGAACGAATAACATCTCTATTGAGGGAGAGATATAATAAAAACAGTTTGCAGTGTCAAGAAAATAGTGCCCGTTTTTTAATCACGATTGACAGACAGGCACGGCGCAAATAAGGGAGATCCTCTCCCTGGTCTTAAGTGGCGTAAACGCTTACCTTTTTCCGAGTCCTGTCTTTTCTTTCGAACTGGACCGTTCCGTTGATCTTTGCGTAAAGGGTGAAATCCTTCCCCATGCCCACGTTGTTGCCCGGGTGGATTCGGGTTCCCACCTGCCTCATTATAATGGAGCCCGCGTGGACAACCTCACCGCTGAACACCTTTACTCCCCTCCTCTGGGCGTTGCTGTCGCGGCCGTTGCGGGTGCTTCCCTGTCCTTTCTTGTGTGCCATCTGATCCTCCGCCTATAAGGAAATCTCTTTTATTTTCAAGGAAGTGAGAGTCTGCCGGTGACCTGTCTTCTTTCTGAATCCTTTTCTTCTTTTCATTTTGAAGATGGTGATCTTCGGTCCCTTGGCATTGTCCACGATCTCGCCGAGAACGACAGCACCTTCCACAAAAGGTTTTCCGATCCGGATGTCATCGTCTTTGGAAACCATGAGAACCTCATTGAAGGATATGACAGATCCCTTCTCCCCGTCTATCTTTTCGACTTTCAGAAGGTCTCCCTCTGAAACCCTGTACTGTTTTCCGCCTGTTTTGATGATTGCGTACATCGTTGAAATCCTTCCCTCTAAAATTAAAAAGGTAACCTATAAGATTTCAATGCCTTTTGTCAATAAAAATTTATTGCATGGCTATGATTTCATAATTCTCCTGGTGGAAATTCTTGTCCACCTTGATCACAATCTTCTTTTTCATCTTTTCTTCCAGCTTTTCGATCGTATTTTTCTCGTCTTCCAGGAGAAGATCCGCAATTTCGGGGTTCGCCAGAATGCAGATGGTGCCGGCCAGACTCTGGATGCCTTCTCTTTCGACCTCTCTGAAGATATCGTAACAAATGGTTTTCCTGGACTTTATCAGCCCTTTCCCCTCACAGTAAGGGCAGGTGTCGCAAAGGGTCCTGTCAATATTCTTTCCGTTTCTCTGCCTCGTCATCTCAATCAGCCCGAGTTCCGAAATTTTCAGAATATTCGTCTTGCACTTGTCTTTCTCCATCTCCTCCTTGAGCGCGTTGAAAACCTTCTCCCGGTGGGCCTCGTTTTCCATGTCGATGAAATCGATGATGATGATCCCCCCGATATTCCGAAGACGGATCTGATAGGAGAGTTCTTTCACGGCCTCGAGATTGGTGTTCAGGATCGTTTCCTCCAGATTTCGCTTGCCCACGTATTTCCCCGTGTTCACATCGATGGCGGAAAGGGCCTCTGTGGTTTCAATGATGATGTAGCCTCCGGATTTGAGCCATACCTTCTTGTTCAGGGCTCGCGATATATCCAATTCGACACCGAAGAAATCAAAGATCGGTTCCTTCTTGTCGTAGAGTTCGAGGTAATAATTCGCCTTCGGCATGAAGGTCTCCATGAACTCTGTGATCTGCTGGTATTCCTTTTTTGAGTCCACAATGATGCGGCCTACGTCGTTGGTGTAGATATCTCGTATGGCCCTCAAGGTGATCCCGATCTCCCTGTGCACGAGGCCGGGAACGCCTACCTTGTCTTTCTTGCTCTGTACGGTTTCCCAGAGGCGGGTGAGATAGTCCACATCGGCCCGAAGCTCTTCCTCTTCCTTGCCTTCGCTTACGGTCCTCGCAATGAATCCCTGCTTCTCGGGCCGGAGTCTCTCGATGACCTCCCGGAGTCTTTTACGCTCTTCTTCATCCTGTATGCGTCTTGAGATACCCACATGGTTTACGGTCGGCATGAAGACGAGATTTCTGCCCGGGAGGGAGATGTTTGTCGTCAGGCGGGCCCCCTTGCTCCCGATGGGTTCTTTTGAAACCTGAACCGGTATTTCCTGCCCCTCCGTAATGAGGTCTTCAATATGGTAGGTATACTCCTTGCGGACGAGCTTTCTCTCAAAATCGACTACTTCCTCCTTGCCGTTATCCTCCTCTTCAGTCATGAGGTATTCAAGATCACTGAAATCAGGCCGGATATCGGCTACATAGAGAAAAGCCGTCCTGTCGAGACCGATGTCCACGAAAGCTGCCTGAATCCCGGGGAGGACGCGCACCACCTTTCCGATATAGATGTTCCCTACAATGCCGCTTTCCGCCGTTCTCTCAATATAGATATTCGCGAGAAACCCGTTCTCCAGGACGGCGATCCTTGTTTCATGATCGGTGCAGTTGAAAACCATTTCCTTGGCCATGGAGATTCACCTTTTTTGAGTTAGTGATCCGGAAATCGAGAAGGGGGAAACATAAAAGGATGTATCATTCCGCTGAAAAGACGGCCTCCGTCCTCACAATCCGCGCCCTTTTTGCCGTCACCGCATCAAGACCGAGGATGCCGGTGAGGATCTCCCCGGGTCTCACACCGCCGCCTTCTCTCAGCCGTACTGTGAGCCGGACAGAACGATTCAAACCGTCGTAAGACAGGCTTGACACGAGCGGACGAATATCCCGCTGAACGGATTTCCCCCGCTTGTTTTTCATGATAACAAAGGATTCCGATTCGAAAAAATCCCGGATCCGCACATCTTCCATCCCTGATTCGCCGGCAAGAAACATCTCATAACGATATCCTTGAATCATATCAGACAGAGAAGGATCCTGAAAAGAGATTTCCTCCGCCTCCAGGATCTCCATGCCGAGGGGGAGAAACGAATTGATCCTGCTTATCATTTCATCCCTGTCCGTTTCCGGGTCTTTGATCTGGATGTCCGCGTATTCCGCGAGGCTCTCAATGCCCACAGAGAGAGCCGTGGCAAAGGACAACCGCGGCTGGGGATGAAAACCCTCCGAATAGACGAAGGAAAGTCCGCCCTGCCGGATCCCTCTTTCCAGGGCCGAGGCCGTTTCCAGGTGCGACATGAATCGGGACGCTCCTCTCTTTGCGAAGCGGATGCGCCATTTCTTCCTTAAAGGGGACGGGGGCGCCTGTTCCGTATCGACCGCCGCTATTCCTTCCCCGGAATAGTCTTTTTCCCCCGCGGTCATGATCTTCAGATCACCGGCGCAGACACCGCAATCATGGCAGACACCCGAACGGCAGTCTTCCGTCAGATCTCCCCGGAGAGATTTTTCCCGTTCGGCAAGAAGAAAACCCTTTTCAATTCTGCAGTCAATCAAGTCCCAGGGGAGAGTCTCGGAAGGGTCACGCTTCCGGAGCCAGGTCTCAGGCGTCACTTTCTCTTCAGCCATGGCTTTTTCCCATAGATCGAAGCGAAACCACTCGGTCCAGCCGTCGAAGCGGCACCCCAGGCGGAAGGCCCTTTCGATCAGCGCCGCGAGCGTTTCGTCACCCCTCGAAAAGATTCCCTCGAGAAAGCTCATCCTTGCGTCGTGCCACTTGAAGGACAGATTCCTGTACTTGATCTTTCCTTTTAAAAGGGATTGTCTTCTCAGCGTTTCTTCGAGGCTGATCTGATCGGCCCACTGGAAAGGGGTATGGGGTTTCGGGACGAAGGTGGAGACGCTCACGGTCACCTGCCTTTTCATCCCGCCCTCCCGGAGGACGCGCCAGGCCAGGTCCGCAATGCCGTCCAGATCTTCCTCCTTCTCCCCGGGCAGTCCCAGCATGAAATAGAGCTTGACGGAACGCCATCCGGCGTCAAAGACATGGCGAGTTGTAGTGAGGAGATCCTCGGCGCTGTTTCCCTTGTTGATGATGTTTCTCAGACGCTGGGTTCCTGCTTCCGGCGCCAGGGTGAAACTTGTCTTCCTCACCCGCTTGATCTCTTCGATGAGACGCGGTGTCAGGGTTTCCACCCGGAGGGATGGAAGGCCAATGGCCACCCGGCTTGCCTGATACCGGTCCATCAGACCGCCGAGGAGGTCTTCGATGCGCGAATAATCGCCTGAGCTCAGGGAGAGTAGGGATATTTCGTCGCAGCCTGTGGCCCTCAGCATCCTTTCCGCCATGGTATCAAGAATTTCCGTTCGTCTCTCCCGAACCGGCCGCCACACCATTCCGGCCTGGCAGAAGCGGCATCCCCGTGTGCATCCCCGGGCGATTTCGAGGTTGACCCGGTCGTGTATGGTCTTGATGAGGGGGATGATAGGATTTGAGGGCTGGGTCCAGTCGTTCAGATCCAGGACCGCCCTCTTTCTTATTCTTTTGCCGGCCCGGTGTTGCGAGGGGACATAAATTCCTTCGATGGCGGCGAGCCTGAAAAGGGTCCCGCTTCTAGAGAGTCTTCCTTCCTTTGCCTCCATCGCCGCCATGGCGATCTCCATCACCACTTCTTCGCCTTCACCTATGACAATGGCATCGAAAAAGGGGGTCACGGGCGCCGGGTTGAAGGCGCCGGGTCCGCCGGCGATGACGATGGGAGAGCCTTCCCTCCGGTCCTTCGCGCGGAGCGGGATGCCTCCGAGGTCCAGCATGTTCAGAACATTCGTGAAAGACAGTTCATACTGAAGGGAAAACCCCACGATATCAAAGGAAGATAAAGGCGTACGGCTTTCGAGTGAGGAAAGGGGAATTCCTCTTTCCCGCATCAGCGCCTCCATGTCCGGCCAGGGCGCGAAGAACCTTTCCGCCGTGATGTCGGGACGGCTGTTCAGGATCGCGTAAAGGATCTGGATGCCGAGATGGGACATGCCGACTTCATAGGTGTCGGGGAAAACAAGGGCGAAACTCAGGCGGCAGACGTTCCTGTCGCTGCGCAGGGAGTGGACTTCCCCTCCGAGATAGCGGCCGGGTTTTTCAACAAAGGGCAGGATGTCTTCCCAGGGGGTGACGTCGGCTTTTTCATATTTCATGGGATATCAGGTCTTCAAAGGTTTTCTTCGCCGCATCCGCTGATTTTTTCAGGGCGGCCGATTCTTCGCCGGTGAGGGTCAGTTCATAGATCTCTTCCACACCGGAAGGGCCCAACCGGATCGGGACGCCGAGGTAGACGCCGCTGATTCCGTACTGTCCTTCGAGGCGGACCGAGGCGGGGAGAACCCGGGGGCTTTCCGTCAGGATGGCTTCGAGCATGAAAACGACAGACGCCGAAGGGGCATGGAAAGCGCTCCCCGTTTTCAGGAGACCGACGATTTCAGCGCCGCTGTTCTTTGTTCTCTCGATGAGGGCGTCCAGCCTGTCTTTCCGGATCAGCTGGCTTACGGGTATTCCATGGACAGTCGCGTACCGGCTGATGGGGATCATGGTGTCGCCGTGACTTCCAAGGACAAGGGCCTGAACGTCGGCAGGTGGCATCTGGAGCTCTTCCGCCAGAAGACAGCGGAGCCGGGCTGAATCAAGGACGCCTCCCATGCCGATGACCCTTCGGGCCGGGAATCCCGACACCTTGAAGGCAAGGTGGGCCATGACGTCAAGCGGGTTGGTCACCATGAGGATGATCGCCTCCGGGGCGAATTCTTTGATCTTCTCCGTCACTGATTTCACGACCCGGCCGTTCTTTAAGGCCAGTTCTTCCCGGGTCATGCCCGGCATGCGGGCGAATCCCGCCGTCACCACCACCACCACGGAGTCCCTGATCGCAGAGAAATCGTTGGTCCCTGTGATCCGGGCGGCGAATCCCTCAAGAGGTGCGGCCTGGGTGATGTCCATGGCCTTTCCCTGGGGGAGGCCCTCGATGACATCCACCAGGACGACATGGGCCAGGTTCTTCTCCGCGATTCTCTGAGCGGTCATGGTGCCAACAAAGCCGGCGCCGATGACGGACACTTTATCTTTCATGAAACCATCTCCATTTTTTTGTTGCCGCAACCTATACCACAAAAGGCGAAAGGAAAAAAGGACTTTGGGGCAAGGCGTGAATTTATAAATGGAAAAAGCAAATAAATTCTGTTAGTAATCGTTCAATCCGTCAGCATATATATGAAGGAGGGAACAATGTCCGCTCCCCGCGAGGCTATAGGCATTGTCGAGCGTTTTGACCGTAACCGCGAATCCTATCAATCCGGCAAGTACAACGAAACACAACTACGCCGGGAGTTCATCGATCCCTTTTTCAAAATCCTTGGCTAGGATGTGGACAATACCTCCGGCCATGCTGAAGCTTATAAGGACGTCATCCATGAGGATGCCGTCAAAGTGGGCAGCGCCACCAAGGCTCCGGATTATAGCTTCCGTGTTGGGGGAACCCGTAAATTTTTTGTTGAAGCGAAAAAACCCTCCGTGAATCTTGCCGAAGACATTGGTCCTGCCTATCAGCTTCGGCGCTACGCCTGGTCTGCCAAACTTCCCCTTTCCATTCTTACAGATTTTGGAGAATTTGCGGTCTACGACTGCCGAATCAAACCGGACAAAAATGATAAGGCCTCCACGGCGCGGATTATGTATTTGACGGATCAAGACTATCTCACCCGCTGGGAGGAGATTGCCACGATTTTTTCCAAGGACGCTGTCCTGAAAGGTTCGTTCGACAGATACGCAGAATCCCGCAAAATAAAAAAAGGTACGGCGGAAGTGGACGATGCTTTCCTCGGCGAAATCGAATTGTGGAGGGATCTGCTGGCGCGGAACATCGCCTTGAGAAATTCGAAGCTCACGACGCGCGATCTCAACTTTTCCATTCAGAGGACCATCGACCGTATCATCTTTTTGCGCATCTGCGAGGATCGGGGGATCGAGGATTACGGCCGGCTGTCGACACTGCAGAACGGCGTGAATATCTATGATCGGCTACTCCAGTATTTTCGACAGGCCGACGATCGCTATAATTCGGGTCTCTTCCACTTCAGGAAAGAAAAAGGGCGGGTGGAGGAGCCGGACGATCTCACGCCCAACCTTGCGATTGACGACAAACCGCTCAAGGAAATCATCCGCCATCTTTACTACCCCGACAGTCCTTACGAATTTTCCGTCCTCCCGGCGGACATCCTCGGCCAGGTCTATGAGCAGTTTCTCGGGAAGGTGATCCGCCTGACGCCGGGCCATCACGCCGTCGTTGAAGAGAAACCCGAAGTGAAGAAGGCGGGCGGCGTCTATTATACGCCGACATACATTGTGGACTATATCGTGAAGCATACCGTAGGGAGGCTTGTTGAAGGGAAAACCCCCAGACAGATTGCCAAGATCAGAATTCTCGATCCAGCCTGCGGCTCAGGGTCTTTTCTCATCGGCGCTTATCAGTATCTCCTTGACCGGCATCTGAGCTGGTATATCGAGGACGGTCCTGAGAAATGGACGAAGGGAAAGAATTCCGCTCTCTATCAGGGGATGGGCGGTGACTGGCGTCTCACGACTCCGGAGCGCAAGCGCATCCTACTCAACAACATCTACGGCGTGGACATCGACTCCCAGGCGGTGGAAGTGACGAAGCTTTCGCTTCTCCTCAAGGTTCTTGAAGGGGAGACGGAAGCGACGCTGACGAATCAGCTCCGGCTTTTCCGTGAACGCGCCCTCCCCGATCTCGGCAGCAACATCAAATGCGGCAACTCCCTCATCGATTCTGATTTTTACGACAATCAGCAGTTGGGTTTCTTTGACGATGAAGAACGCTACAGGATCAATGTCTTCGACTGGGGGAAAGAATATCCGGAGATTATGAAGGCAGGGGGATTCGATGCCGTTATCGGCAATCCGCCTTACATCCGAATCCAGACCTTGAAGGAATGGGCGCCTCTAGAGGTGGAGCACTACAAGGAAGTATATCGCTCAGCGGGAAAAGGAAACTATGACATCTACGTGGTTTTTGTAGAAAAGGGCCTGAGCCTTCTGCGCAATAGCGGGAGGCTGGGATTCATTCTTCCACACAAGTTCTTTAATGCCCAGTACGGCGAGCCTCTGCGCGGGCTTTTGGCAAAAGGGCATAATCTGGCGGCTGTCGTTCACTTTGGTGACAGACAGATTTTTGCCGGTGCGACGACCTATACTTGTCTTCTCTTTCTTGATAGAGCCGGGGTTAAAGAGTGCCGGTTTACCAAGGTGGGGGAGTTGGATCAATGGCGGGATTTAGGGAAGGGCGTTGAAGGAAATATTCCCGCCAGTAAGATCACCGCTTCCGAGTGGAATTTCACTGTGGGCAGGGGATCAAAGCTTTTTGAAAAACTGAGCCGGATGCCGGTCAAACTGGGGGATGTAGCGGATATATTTGTTGGTTTGCAGACGAGCGCCGATGATGTTTTCATTATGAACTTGGTTGAAGAAACGCCAAATACTTTATGTCTAGCGTCCAAGGCCCTTAATGCTGAGTGGAATTTTGAAAAAAGTTTATTGTTTCCATTGGTAAGTGGGACTGACGTAAGGCGATATGGGAGCTTGCCCGAACGACAATACATCCTGTTTCCATATGAGGTAAATGGTGATTCAGTAAAGCTCATTGACTTCAACATCCTAACTTCTCAGTACCCTAAAACAGCAGCTTATTTGTTGGATAACAAAAAGCGTCTTGAATCCCGTGAAAAGGGGAAGATGAAAGGTACCAAATGGTATGGATATATTTATCTGAAAAACATGACTCGGCAATCTTTAGAGAAAATTTGCGTTCCACGTCTCGTGGATAAGCTCTACGCCGCATTCGATAGCAAAGGTAATCATTTCTTGGATAATGTCGATGTCGGTGGTATTACCCTGAAACCGACTTACCAAAATCAAAAGATGATTTTTTTGCTTGGATTGCTCAATTCAAAATTATTGTGTTGGTATTTCCCCTTTGTAAGTGCAACATTTCGAGGAGGGTGGATGTCTGCTAATCGTCAGTTTTTGTCACAACTCCCCATCCGTACTATTAACTTCTCTGACCCCGCCGACAAGGCTCGCCACGACCGGATGGTAAAATTGGTGGAAACTATTCTCGCCCTGCATAAGAAATCATCTGCCGTCAAAACCGACCACGACAAGACTTCTTTCCAGCGCCAGATCGACGCCACGGACCATCAGATCGACCGGTTGGTCTACGAACTCTATGGCCTGACGGATGAGGAAATCGGACTTGTGGAGAACAACAGATGATTCTTTTAAAGATCGCTGTCATGTGTTAATATTTACATACAGTGGATCAGAGCAGTTTTGTAATATTGTATTGCCGGACGAATAGCTAAACAGGGAGTATAAAAATGGAGGCAACGAAGATAAAAGAAGAGGTAAGACGTTTGCTGGACAGGTTGCCTGATACCGCTACGTGGGATGATCTGATGTACGAGATTTATGTGCGTCAGGCCATTGAAGCGGGTCTTGCCGACAGTGAAGCGGGTCGAACAGTGGATGTGGACCGTGTGAGATCTGAATTCGGCCTTTCGAAATGAAAGTTCACTGGACGGATA
The DNA here is from genome assembly GCA_002383495.1 of Syntrophaceae bacterium UBA4054. Lineage (GTDB taxonomy): Bacteria > Desulfobacterota > Syntrophia > Syntrophales > UBA4778 > UBA4054. Next base: position 69,565 of record DFZO01000009.1, read on the forward strand.
ATGCACTGGAACAGCTTCGCTCGATTCATGCCTACATATCAAGAAGCTCGCCGTTATATGCGAAAAGAGTCGTTGACAGACTCACAAATCGCTCACGCCAGATAGGTGATTTTCCACATTCAGGCAGGATTGTTCCGGAATACGAGATGGCCCAGGTGCGGGAGGTGATAGAAGGCCATTATCGGATCATTTATTTCATTAAGCCGGATCAAATCGATGTGCTTGCCGTGATTCACGGCGCACGAGATATCGGCGGGAATCCATAACTTAAATTAGATGTTCAGCTCTCCTTCCCCGTGGGCAGGCCGTATTTGTAAGGATGCTTCTGAATATCCAGATATTTTGACCGGGCGAATCCCGCCGGAAATTTTTCCCTCGAGAGATAGGGAAGGACATCCCTCTTGAATTCCTCCAGGAAACCCTTGAAAACATGCCCTACCTCCGTGTTGGAGACGAACGTTCTCTCTTTCTTCAATTCGTAATAGATATCCGGCCCAAATATCCTTTGCGTGATCCTCAGTTGCCCGGGATTGGAAAAATATTCCTTCTTAAGGGTCAGCTTGATCCTGACGAGGAGCGTGACTTTTGTCGTGTCTGCGGCAATCTCGCGGGACTGATCCCAGATCTCGGCCACCAGCCCGTTCGGGAGAGAAATCTCTTCAACCAGCTTCATAAACTCAGTTCTCCAATTGAGGCAAAGGGCTAAAGGCTAATTTCTTGGGCAGGGGGGTGGAATTTTTATGGACCCTCTCCCTCGATGGGAGAGGGATGGGTGAGGGTGACCATCGCATCTTCATAACTTCCCATCCTCGCAACTTCTTTCCTTTCCCCGGCCCCTTGAATCCTTTTAAAAGTCTTGACCCCTTGTCCGGTTCCTTCTATACTTCCCACCTCGCACCTTGGAAACCAGTCGGTTCTATTATCATATTTATGAAGCGAGGTGTTAAATAAATTGAAGCAGGCCAATGCCATTTTGCTCCTTTCCTGTCCGGACCAGCGCGGAATCGTCGCCTCGGTTTCCAATTTCATCTTTCAGCACAATGGGAATATCGTTCATGCAGCCCAGCATACCACCCAGACCTCGAAGATCTTTTTCATGCGGATCGAATGGGAACTGGATGGTTTTGATATCCCCAGGGAGGAGATCGGAAAGGCTTTTATGCCACTGGCCGGGCGCTTCAACATGACGTGGAATCTTCACTTCACCGATTACACCCCACGTGTGGCTCTCTTTGTCTCCCGCCATGTGTACTGTTTTCATGATCTTATCCTGAGGCAGACCATGGGGGACATCCACTGCGAGATACCGGTCGTCATAAGCAACCACCGTGATCTCAAACCTCTCGCCGAGCATTTCGGCCTGAACTACCGTTACTACCCCATCAACCCGGAGAACAAGGGGGAGCAGGAGGCGGAAGAGATCGCGGAACTGAAGCGCCACAAGGTGGACCTCATCGTCCTGGCCCGCTACATGCAGGTCCTCACCGGAGATTTCGTCAACCTGTACCGGAACCGGATCATCAACATCCACCACTCTTTTCTTCCGGCCTTCGCCGGAGGGAAGCCTTATGAACAGGCCTACGATCGAGGGGTCAAGATCATCGGCGCCACCAGCCATTACGTGACAGAGAGCCTCGACGACGGCCCCATCATCGTTCAGGACGTGATCAAGATCAGTCACAGGGATTCCGTGGAAGATATGAAAATGAAGGGGAAGGATCTGGAAAGGGTCGTTCTGGCGAAGGCGGTCAAGTTTCACCTGGAACACCGCGTGATCGTTCACGGTTCCAAGACGATTGTCTTTGAATGATTCTTCTCTTGAAAAGAGGAATAATCTTTAGAGAGGTATTTGAAAAAACGCTTTTCCAAGGGCTGTCAGAAGGTGAATATGCCGTCCCGCTCGGAGGCCTTGTGCCGCAGCCTCTCCTCGAGGTTCTTCTTGGCCTCCCGCGCTTCCAGATGGCCCGGCCTGTACTTCAGGGCTGTATTGAATTCCTCAATGGCGCCTTTCAGTTCGCCCCGGCGCTCCTTCGCGACACCTCTTTCATAATACAGACCCGCAAGGCCATTCATCGTCTCGCTTGATTCGGGTTTGTATCGCAGAGCTCTCTGGTAGTCCTCCATGGCGCCCCTGAGATCTCCCAAACGCTCCTTCTGATTTCCCAGCAGGTAATGACCGTTTCCCAGGGCTTCACTATATTTCCGGGAATCGGAGTTCATCTGAAGGGCCCTGCTGTAATCCGAGACAGCCCCGCGGTAATCCTGGAGCGCTTCTTTGGTGCGGCCGCGTCCGTAATGAGCTTCTCCCTTTAATTCATCGGGACAGAACAGTTTGCCCTCGATGAGGTTGTCGTACAGGGGAAGCGCCTCATTGTATTTTTTCCCGTAATACCTGCTGTTGGCTTCCTGAAGGCTTTCTTCGCAGGATTTTCCGGCCTGAAGGGCAGCGGTTCCCTGAACCCTGCCCACGTCCTGACCCGAACAGACAGGAACTCCTGCACACATTAAAAGGATAAAGAGAGAAACCGCCAAGAATGAAAAGACTGTTTTCCGGCCGGTCATAATGCCCCCGTTACTTCAATGTAGTTGTTTTATACCAGAAAGGGTCGCGAAAGTGAAGACGTTCATGACCCTCCTGTTTTGACACCTGCTGTCAACGCCCAACGCCTGTCTTATCCATCTCGTTACTTGCAACTTTTCATCCAGCGCGTTAAACTGTCACATCATGGCGGACGATCGGAACCGGAGTATATATGGCCCTGAATCTGATGGACTGCGTGCGGACGATCCTGGCGCTGGTGGAAGAACGCACGGGCAGGGAAATAAAGTTTGTTGAAAGAGGCGATCTGCCGGTGTCGGCGGAATTAAAGGTGGCGGGGAAGGGTGATCCGGCTCATCGGATTCTCTATCGTGAAAATCATGACGAGGAAATCCATTACCTCGTGGCCCACCAGTGCGGGCATGTTCTCCGGCTTTTTGGCGCGGATGCCGGTCAGAGATTTATTCCCGTGGCCAACCGAAAAACCATGATGAGCTATCTCTTCGAGATGGATGACGAGCTCCACCGGCTTTCTTCGGTCTTCGGGCCGGAAAAGGTCAGGAAGCTGATCAGGCTCTGGTACGAAGGCGTGGTCTTTCAGGTGACCCGGATGCCCCCCGACATCATGATCGACAAGTGGCTTTATGATGAATACCCTGAATTGAGGCCGATACAGCTGCGGTCCCTGAAGAGGCAAAGAAGGGCTGCGATCATGGGGCTGTCCGATGACATGAGAAAGATCACACCTTCAAAGGTTTATTACGCCTCCAATGTCATGAATTATGCTTACTTCAAGATCCTGGAGGATCACTTCCGCCTCGATTTTGTAGCCCCTTATCATGGAACCGTCTATCTCTTTGACGGAGGTTCGCTCGTTCGGCTCACCGAGCGGGACTACGCGAATAACCACCAAGGGGACCGGGTCATGATCGATCAATGGGCGGAACGTCTCCGGCTGACCACATGGTTTGAGTGGAAGCAGCTGGATTAAAGGATGGAGATCAATTGATCAGGGAGACCATTCTTTGAAGGGGTGAAGGTAAAGGCTCACGTTGAGGTACCTTTCGTCGTGAGTAACCTCAGCGCCTGCCCAGTCTGGAATCCGGAAGGGCTGGTCTTCGGATTCGAGTTCGATTTCCGCGACGACGAGGCCGTCGTTTGCTCCCGTGAAAACGTCAATCTCCCAGGTCATCCCGGCCTCCTCCACCATGTAGCGGATCTTGTCGACGGGGGGATAGTCGCAAAGCGCTTCGATCATTTCCTCGGCATCCTTCAGGGGAATCTCGTAATCGAACTCCCGCCGGGTGAACCGCCCTTCTTCCTGGCTCTTGACGGAAATGAAGCCCCTCCCTCCGGCCATCCGGACACGGACCGCACAGCGCTTATCGAAGGAGAGATAACCCTGGCGGTAAAACGTGCCTGTGGAAGCCTTGGCGCGCCAGTTGTCATTCAGCACGAGAAATTTACGTTCGATTTCGAAGGCCATCACGAAACAGTTTGGAGTTGAGAGTCTAGAGTTCAAAGCAATATAAATAGTATAGTCGTATTGATGAGTATTTTTCAACTCTAAACCCTGAACTCTAGACTCTCAACTGTTTTTGGTGCCGTTTGTCAAGTTGAAGAACTTCTGGTATGTTTTGTACCCCATGGAGAACGGAAATTTTATACATCTCTGTCAGCCCGATGAAGGGAAGTCCTGCGGAGCCTGTTGCGGCCTCTATAATTACGCCGTGAGCACGAGAGAGTCCCTTCGGGAGAGACTGAGGAACCGGACAGAACTCTTTCGACGGACCGTCTGCAGCATGATGGATATTCAGGCTTTCTCGGAAAAAATCAGGCAGTCTGAGAATGGAGCCAGGCTCTACGATGTGATTTACTGCTGTGAATATCTCGGCTTTCTTGATGTTGAGGAAAAGCGTGTCGGGTGTCTTCTCCACCCGCTTCAGAACAGCGGTCAGGATCTGCGCGACGTCTCTTTTTACGGCCGGGAGCTCTGTGAAGGGCACTTCTGCCCGAGCTATCACTACATTTCCAGGGAAGAGCAGCAGGCCCTTCTCCATATTCTTGATGACTGGTATCTTTACGGCCTCTGCGTGACCGACATAGATCTCGTGAAGGAATATTTTCGCCTCATCAGTGAGAAGGTCTACGAAATGCCCTCTCCCGATTCCTTCAGGATTCCGGCTTTAAAAGAAGCCTCCCTCCGGTTTTTCTCATTCAAGATTTCCTGGCCATACCGTTCCGAGGCGGCAAACCGCTTCGGAAAATATTATTTCGACGGGTCACAGTATATGATTCATCACATCGACTATGAAGCCCTGAATGTTGAGCCATCGAGATTCAAAAAAATATTTCTGAGCCTTTCATCGGATTTCAAAGACGCGGCGCAAGTCAGAGAAGCGGAGACCCTCATTCAGAACGCGATCGATGAATTTGTCCTCCACTACAATGAAATCAAGGATTCCCGTTGACAAACCTCTTTGGGCAAAATAAACTGACGCCCAGAGAGAAAATTCTAATTTCTAAATTCTAAATCCTAAACATCAAACAATATCGAAGCACAAAGACACAGCATTTTGGTTTCATGGGTTTGTATTTGTTTGGAATTTCGTGCTTAGAATTTAGGATTTCAGAATGGACATGCATTCGGGGGGGAACAGGGATGGACGTGCAAAAGAAAAAAGTCCTCTATTCCAGAGAGGAGATCCGCGACAAGGTCTCGAAACTGGCGGAAGCCATTTCTGAAGATTACCGGGACAGAGATGTTGTCCTCATCGGTGTTCTCAAGGGGGCATTCATTTTCATGGCGGACCTGATCCGGTGTCTCAAGGTTCCCTGTGTTGTGGATTTCATCAGAGTGGCGAGCTATGGCTCCGGGTCGGTGAGCTCGGGGCAGGTGGTCATCAGAAAGGATATCGAGACGGACATTGAGGGGAGGGACGTTCTCATCGTGGAGGATATCATTGACACCGGGATCACCCTTCATTTCCTTGTGGAAACGCTTAAAGAACGTAAGCCCCGCTCTCTCAAAGTCTGCGCCTTTCTTGACAAGAGGGCCAGGAGGAAGGTTAAATTCGAGGCGGACTATGTGGGTTTTACCATGGAAGACGGATTTGTCGTGGGATACGGACTTGATTTTAACGAAATGTCCCGATTCCATCCGGAGGTTTACGTCGTTGAAGAATAGCGATTCGGGGAATTGAGGCATGATTATTCAGTGCGGGAAGTGCGGGACAAAGTACAGGTTTGACGAGGAACTGATCGAAGGAGAGGGCGCGTGGGTCCGCTGCAGCAGGTGCCGGGATGTCTTTTTTCAGGAAAAGCTGTCAGGGGCCGGCGAAACCAGGGCGGGATCTAAGAGAGAAGCGGAATCCGCTGAAGGCCTGAAAACAGCAGCCCTCCCGGCGGGGATACCGGAGAGCCCCCTCGAAGAGACCGGTATGGAGAAGAAAAGCGGACTCTCGACCCCGAAGATGATTCTGGCTGCTGCCGCTGTCCTCCTTGTTGTCGCCATCGGTATTTTCTTCTGGTTTCTGCCTCAGACAGGCAAAAGAATGCTCGAATCCGTCCCGGGCTGGAGCGTGGTGGCGGACTCTCTTGGTATCGAAAAATCAAAACGCGCCGTGGAAGGCGGAATCGACTTCCTGGACGTTCGGGAGACTTTCATCAAGAACTGGCTGATCGGCGACATCATGGTGATTCATGGAACCGCCGTGAACCGTTACTCCCACCCCGTGTCGAAAATTCATGTCAAGGGGAAATTGCTGGATGCTCAGGGGCGGTTCGTCGGAGAGACGGAGTCTTATTGCGGCAATTTCTTTTCCGATGACGATCTGGCGAAAATGACGAAAAAGGAGATAACGGAAAAGATTACGGCGTCTCCGGGAAGGGACATCCCCAGCTCGGGCGTCGCTCCGGCGGGAAAGGTTCCCTTTGTTCTCGTGTTCATGAATCCCCCTAAGAACGCCGTGGAGTATGTCGTGGAGATGGTGTCGGCAGCGTCCGGGGGAACGAAATAGACGAGAGGCAGTTATTCCATTTTGTTTGTCGGATCTGAATGATGGGAGGATTCTTTGCTTTTTAACAGAAAACTCATGATCGCCCTTTTCAGCCTCTTTGTCATTTCCTTAGTCGGAACGGTGGGCTATCATTTCATAGAGGGATGGGATCTCGGCACATCCCTTTACGCGACCGTCATAACCCTGTCCACCGTCGGATACGGCGATCTTTATCCCCAAACCGCCGAGGGACGGGTTTTCACCATGTTCCTTATTCTTTTCGGGGTGGGGACCATGTTCTATACCGTTGTTCTCATGACGGAAACCATGGTGGAGGGCCGCTTGAGAATACTTTTAGGGAGGGGCAAATTGGAAAAGATCATCGGCAAAATGCAGAACCATTACATCATCTGCGGCTGCGGCAGGATCGGTCATCTGATCTGCAGGGAGCTCGCAGCGGAAAAGGTCGACTTTGTCGTCATCGATAACGTTCCCGAAGTGATCCAAAGCATCCAAGAGGAAGGATTTGCGTATTACAAGGGAGACGCCACAAGCGACCGGACTCTTCTGGATGCGGGCATCAAAAAGGCGAAGGGCATCGTTTGCGTTCTTCCCTCAGACGCCATGAATCTTTACGTGATCCTGACGGCGAAGGAACTGAATCCCGGTATTTTCATCCTGTCCAGGTCGGAGGAAGAAGAATCGGAGCACCGCCTGCTCCGCGCCGGGGCCGACCGGGTCATGTCGCCCTATACCCTGGGAGGCATGAGAATGGCCATGGCGATCCTGAGGCCGGCGATGCTGGACTTCATCGAAATTACGACCCGCCGGCAGAGCCTGGAGCTCCGGATGGAGGAGATCTCCATCTGCGAAGGGTCTCCGATTGTCGGGAAGTCCATCGGGGAGTCCGAGATCCGGCAGCAATACGGTCTGATCATCGTGGCCGTCAAGAAGGATTCGGGGAAGATGATCTTCAACCCCCTGGCCAACTACATCATCGAAAAGGGCGACATGGTTATTGCCCTGGGCGAAGAAAAAAACGTGAACGAGTTTTCCAAAGTCTGTCTTCTATGAGGGAAGGGGGGATGATCCCCGCCCTCAAAAGGGAAGGGGGGTCTGTCGTCACATCCACAATTGTCGATCCCAGCCCGCCCGGCGTCCGTCCGCCGTCAATGACCGCATCAACCCTGTCTCTCAATGCCTCCGCGATGTCATCGGCGGAGGAACATTCTTTTTCACCGGAAAGATTTGCGCTGGTGGCGGTGACGGGGCGCGAGAGCATTCCGGAAAGCCGGGATGCGATGGGATGACTGGACAGGCGGATCCCGATTTTGCCGGTTCCTCCTGTCAGCCTTGGCAGGACGAGTCGAGAGGCCTCGAAAACAAGGGTGAGCGCCCCCGGCCAGAAAACCGTCATCAGGATCCTTGCCGTCTCAGGTACAAGCTCGACATATCGATCGAGGTCCTTCCGATCTCCGATGATGAGGGGAAGAGGCTTGGTGAAGGTTCTTCCCTTGATTGCGTAGATTTTCTCCACCGCCTTTTCATTTCCTGCGTCTGCCCCGAGGCCATAAAACGTTTCCGTGGGATAGGCGATCACACCGCCGCTTTCAAGAATCGCCAGGGCTTTGCGGAGATCTTCTTCAGCGGGATTCAAAGGGTCGACACGGATCAGGAGAGGCACTCGATCTTTTCCTGTTTCTTTTCGATTTCCCGGGCCATCTTCTTCGCGTAGGCAATCAGTTTTTTCTCGATTCCCCTGTCTTCGAGGGCCAGGATTCGGGCGGACAGAATGGCGGCGTTTCTGGCGCCCGCCTTTCCGATGGCCATGGAGGCCACGGGAATGCCCCCCGGCATTTGAACGGTTGAAAGGAGCGCGTCGAGGCCGGCCAGAGAGGTGGCATCCACAGGGATTCCGATGACGGGAAGGGTTGTCTGTGAGGCGATCACGCCGGCAAGATGGGCGGCCGCTCCCGCTCCGACGATGATTACCTTGATTCCCCGGCGGGCGGCATCCCTCGCGAAGGATGTTGTCCGCTCCGGTGAACGGTGCGCCGAGGTGAGCACAACCTCATAGGGAATATCAAAATCCTTGAGGACCATCATGGTCTCCTTGAGGACAGGGAGATCGGAATCACTCCCCATGACAATACTTACCAAGACATCCCTTTTCTGCTTCATACTTACCTCCATTTCTTTGCCATTCAAAGGTCCAGCCGCAATGGACAATCCTGCTCCAAAAGAATTTATCGAAAAAGCCAACGGCTTCGTAAAAAGTTACAGAGGCAAGGCGCGCATGGTTCGACAAGCTCACCATGACAATCTGTTAGCTTGTCCTGAGCCTGTCGAAGGAAGGGACGCAGCGCAACGAAGCATATGAGCTTTTTACGAAGCCGTTAGTGTTTGAAGTGTCTTCTCCCCGTGAATACCATCGCCATGCCGTGTTCATTCGCGGCCTGGATGGATTCGTCATCCCGGATGGAGCCGCCCGGCTGCACCATGGCGGTGATGCCCGCCGCGGCTGCCGTGTCCACGACGTCACGGAACGGGAAAAAGGCATCCGAGGCCATGACGGCGCCCTTCGTCGGGAAATTGGCCTTCATGAGGGCGATCCGGACGGAATCCACGCGGCTCATCTGACCCGCCCCCACGCCGATCAGTTGGTCTTTCGCGGCGAGAACGATGGCGTTTGACTTGACGTGCTTGACCACACGCCAGGCGAAGTCCAGGGCCTGATACTCCTCTTCCGTGGGAATCCTCCCGGTGACGATCTGCCCCTTCTTTACGTCCATGTCGTCCGTGTCGCGTTCCTGGACAAGGAGGCCCCCGGCCACCCGTCGGAAGTCCAGGCCCTCGGCCGGGCCGCCGGCCGAGGAGGCGATCTCCAATACCCGGAGATTTTTCTTCGCGCTCAGGATCTCCAGAGCGTCCCGCTCAAAACCAGGGGCTATAATGACTTCCAGAAAGGTCTTGGCGATCTCTTCGGCCGTCTTTTTGTCAACAGGCTTGTTGAATGCCACGATGCCTCCGAAGGCCGAGAGGGGATCCGTCTCCAGCGCTTTTCTGTAGGCCGTGAGGATGTCATCTGTGGACGTGCCCGCGCCGCAGGGGTTGGCGTGCTTCATGATGACGGCCGCCGGCCTCTCAAAGTCGCAGGCCATCTGCCAGGCAGCGTCGCTGTCCATGATGTTGTTGTAGGAAAGCTCCTTTCCCTGGATCTGCCTGGCGTTGGCAATGGCGGAAGGGGGAGCGTCTTTTTCCTTGTAGAAGACGGCCTTCTGGTGGGGATTCTCTCCGTAGCGGAGATCCAGGGCTTTCATGAACTGGAAGGTCATGACGTCGGGGAAATCCTTCTGTCCTTCTTCAGGGATTATTTTCCCGAGGTAGTTGGATATGGCCGCGTCGTAACGTGCCGTGAGCTGGAAGGTCTTCGTGGCCAGGGCGAAATTCGTTTTTTCGGATATCTTTCCTCCCGCCTCATTCATCTCCTCCAGGATACGGGTGTAATCCGCGGGATCCGTCACCACGCTGACAAAGGGGTAGTTTTTCGCGGCCGCCCGGAGCATGGTGGGTCCGCCGATATCGATATTCTCAATCGCATCCTCAAGAGAGCAGCCCGGTTTCGCAATGGTATCCTCAAAACGATAAAGGTTGATGACGACCATATCGATCATGTCGATTCCGTGCGCCCGCGCCGATGACACGTGGTCGGGCTTGTCTCTCAGGGCTAGGATGCCGCCGTGGATCTTTGGATGCAGTGTCTTGAGCCTTCCGTCCATCATTTCGGGAAAGCCCGTATAGTCCGAAACCTCCCGGACCTCAATGCCGCTTTTTCTCAGGAGGGCCGCTGTTCCGCCCGTGGAGAGGATATCCACATTGAATTTTTTCAGTCCCCGGGCGAAATCCACAATACCCGCCTTGTCTGTCACACTGATCAGCGTGCGCTTGATTTCGTTCAATCTCATTAAAAAACCTCCAGATGATTCCAGGGTTTCAGGGGAAAGGCTTCCATGTTTTTCACTTGGCCCCTCGGACCCTCACTGTCTTATTTTTTTCATATGCTGTATTCTTTTTTCGATCAGCGGCTTTGTTCCGATGTCGGGCCTGTGGGCAACGGGGCCCTTGACGGCCGATACCGCCTTCTCAGCGACCGTTTCTGCGTCTTCCAGGGTGTCCGCAATGCCCACGACGCCGATGGCCCTGGACGTGGACATGTAAAGGCCATCGTCTCTTTTGTCCACCGAAGCGTAGTAAAGCCTTGCCCTTCCCACGTCGCCGACCTCGATCTTCGCCGTTGTTGTCCCGGCGTCGGGATGGTCCTTGGGCAGGCCGTATCCCATGGGCACGATGTATTTGCAGACTGTGGCCTTCTTTTCAAATTCGACGGGAAGCCGGTCCAGCGTCCCGTCGATGACGGCCCGGCACAGATCGATGAAGTCCGTCCTGAGCAGGGGAAGAATGTTCATGGCCTCCGGGTCGCCAAAGCGGGCGTTGTACTCCAGGAGCCGGATGCCGTCCTTCGTGATCATGAAACCGGCGTACATGACGCCTTTGTAATATTCGCCCGTTTCTTTGTAGATCGCCTCCGCAACCTTCTGCGTAATGGCAAGACCCTCCTCGACATCCTTTCGCGTCATGAACGGGAGAGAGTGATCCTCACAGGAGTACGACCCCATTCCGCCCGTATTGGGTCCTCTGTCGTCGACAAACCGCCTCTTGTGGTCCTGAACGGGCGGCGTCGCCACAACGGTCTTTCCATCGGACAGGCACTGCAGGGAGAATTCCTCTCCTTCCAGCTTCTCATCGATGATCACGGACGCATGTTCAGCGAGGACGTCTTTGCAGTATTGAAGCGCCTCTTTGACCGTCTGAAAATGGTCGCCCTGCACCATGACCCCTTTCCCGCCCGTGAGGCCGTCCGGCTTGACGACGATGCCGTCCAGATCCCTGAGGAATTCTTCTATCCCGTCAAGAGAAGTAAAAACGCGGAATTTCGGGTTCCCCGGAATTCCGTATTTGCCGAGCAGGTTCCGGGTAAAGGATTTGGACGTCTCCAACTGCGCGAGTTTCTGCGTCGGTCCCACCGAGGGGATGCCGTTTTTTTTCAAGGCGTCCACCACCCCGTTGTTCAGGGGGTCTTCAGGTCCGACAATGGCGAAATCCACCCGATTGTCCCCTGCAAACCGGCAAATGGACTGGAGGTCCCCATAGTTTCCAATCAAAATCTTCTCTGAAAGTGCCGCGATGCCGGGATTATTTCCCTTCATATAGGAGAAGAGTAAAGGTGTATGCCTCGACCGCTTCACTGCCTCCGCGATCGCGTGTTCTCTGGCACCGTTTCCGATCAGCAGTACCCGAATCATTTCGACCTCCAGAAAAAATGATGAATTACGAGTTCAGAGTTCAAGAAAAAAAGAGGGTCTTTCGAACTTGAAACAAGAAACTTGAAACTGCGACGTGACTATAACCAAAACAGGATGAGGAGTCAAACAATTCCGGCGCGGCCTGCCGCAATGGAGACCCGCTGAATGCTTGACTTTTTATGAGAATCGGTTTAATTTTCAACCATGCTTCCGGATTGTATGCGACACTGGCACTCGCGATGATCCAGACTGTGATTGAGAGCCATCTTTATTGAAACAGGATCTCCTTGGACCCTTATATTACATTCAAACTCGTTCTGCTCTTCTGCTTCTTCGTTCTCTCCGCGTTCTTTGCCTCATCGGAGGCTTCTCTTTTCTCCCTCACGCCCCTGCATCTGCATAAGATGAAAGAGGAAAAATCGCGATATCTTTCCGCCGTCCGGAAACTCCTGCAATATCCCAGACGCCTGCTCATTACGATCATTGTGGGCAATGAGTCGGTGAACATCATGATTTCGGCCGTGACAGCCGCAATCTTCATCCATTTCCTGGGAGATGACGGAAAGTGGGTCGCTGTCGCTGTCCTGACGCCCCTGCTTCTTGTCTTCGGGGAAGCCGTTCCCAAGACGATTGCGAAGATCAAACCCATTTCCATATCTCAACGGGTCACCCCTTTCCTCTCGGCTTTTTCCACCGCGACCTACCCCATCGTCCGGACCCTTGAGAAACTTTCGGAATGGATGACGGGGCCTTTCAGGGCCGGTGGACCGGACGGCCAGGAAGGCCTGATGGAAGACGAACTCAGGGTTCTGATTGACGCGGGTCACGAGGAAGGGGTCCTGGAAAAGACCCATAGAGATATGATTCTCAGCGTTTTTGAGCTTGGCGATACAGACGTTGAAGCCATCATGACGCCGAGAATCGACATGTTCTGTCTTCCCGCTTCTCTCGGCATGAGTGATCTGAAAAGGGAAATTCTCGAAGGTGGATATTCCCGCGTGCCCATCTACGGAACGGATCGCGATGACATTCTGGGAATTCTTTACGCCAAGGACCTCCTCCAAGGGTTGGTCGAGAATGAAAAGGAGCTTACCCTGATGTCCCTTCTGAGAAAGCCGTATTTTGTTCCTCTGGAAAAAAGAGCCGACAGCCTCCTCAAGGATTTTCAGATTCGCAAGATCCACATGGCCGTTGTCGTTGACGAGTACGGCGGGGTGGCGGGCCTGGTCACCATGGAGGATATTCTGGAAAATCTCTTCGGTGAAATCTACGACGAACGAGATATACGGGAGAAGCTCTATCATTTTATCGACGATCAAAACATTATTGTTTCGGGGCGAATGCCCATCGAGGATTTCAATGACCTGGCAGGCACCGGCATCTCTTCAGAAGATTTTGAAACCGTGGGCGGTTTTGTATTTCACCTCTTTGGACGGCTGCCGGTTAAGGGGGACGAAATCCGGTTTGAGGGAATGACGTTCCGCGTGGAACGAATGCGAGGGGCCGGTATCTGGAGGATCCGGGTCACCATGAAGAAAGGAGCAGAGGAGCAATGATAGAGTATGGTACATCCTTTCTTCTGATCCTTGTTTTTCTGCTGCTGGAGGGTCTGTTTTCAGGCGGAGAGATCGCTCTTGTCGCCTCCGATATCCACAAGATCAGACAGAAGGCGCTTGCCGGCTCGCGGCCCGCGTCACTTGCATTAAAACTTCTTTCAAGACCCGAGTGGTTTCTGGCGACGACCCTTACGGGTACCAATATCTGTATTATCGTGAATACGAGCATTGTCACCGCTGTCTTTATTTCGATCTTTGGCGCCGCCAAGGGGGGACTTTTTTCCGTGGCCGTGATGATCCCCCTTGTGATTGTGGCGGCGGAGATCATTCCCAAGAGCATCGTCCAGCAGCGCCCCGAAGCCGTCGCTATAGGGATTGCAAAATTTATCCAGGCAGCATCCTGGATTTTTTACCCGCTGGTCTTCTTTGTGGCCTGGATCGCAAGGGGCGGCGTCTATCTGTTGACGGGAGGCACGGCGGGTTCCTACTCTCCCTACATTACAAAGCAGGGTCTTAAATTTCTTGTTCGTGAAAGGGGCGGAAAGGGTGACCTCCGACGTACGGAAAAGGAGATGATTCGGCGGGTTTTTGATTTTTCCGAAGCCACGGTGGACCAGGTCATGGTTCCCCTGTCCCATGTCGCGGTTCTTGAGGAGAGCGCCGCGATACGGGATGCCGTCGCTCTGATCCGGGAGAAGGGGTTTTCCCGCGTTCCCGTCTATCGTGAAAGCATTTTCCATATCACGGGCATTCTGAACAGCTTTGATCTTTTGAGAGCGCGTCCTGATGGGAAAGAGGAAACGATTCAACCTTACGTCCGGTCGAATATCTACTATGTTCCCGACACGAAATCGGCCAGCGAGCTTCTTCTTGAATTGCAGCGGCGAGGGGAAGTCATGGCTGTGGCGGTGGACGAGTACGGCGCCGCCGTGGGTATCGTGACGGTGGAAGATCTTCTCGAGGAGGTCGTGGGTGAAATCGAGGACGAGTATGACCGGGGTGAAAAACCATACCTGAAGGTGGGACCTGGACGCTATCTCTTCAATGCCCGGACGAATCTGGAGCGCATCCGGGAACTGATCCACCTGGAGATTCCCGAAGGAGATTACGAGACGCTGGGAGGGTTCATTCTCAACAGGTTGGGACGGATTCCGAGGAGAAGGGAGAGCATCAAGGAAGGGGATGTCCTTTTTATTGTCGAGGATGCGGATTCCAGGTCGATCAGAGAAGTGCTGATCGTGATGCCGGACGGTAAAGACAGTTCAGAGTTCAGAGTCTAGCAATCTGTTGACCGGGGGCGCGTATCGGAGGGAAGCGCATTGGGATGAAAACCTTCCTTGCCGGAAAAAGCCGAAGGCTTTACAGAAAGCTCATCACCGCTTTCGAGACTGTGTCGCAATAATGAAAAACGTCATTTAAAATAAAGAGGGCTTGTTGTTCGAAGAACGCATCTGATCAGAGAGAGGACAGGACTCTGAACAAGCGAATATCTTTTTTCCGGGTCACCGTTTCTTATCGAAGATCCGCGCCCGCAAGTTCAATGTTTGAGACGCCGGAGGCGGCGAGTTTTGAACTTGCAGCGGATCGAGATTTAGAACGGTCGGGGAAAAGATCCTGAGCGGTGAAGAGGCCGGTTCCGATCTGATCACACCTCAAGCCCATTTGGGCAACAGACCCAAGATTTCTCGTTTCACTCGAAATGACAAAGAAGAGATTGCAGGAGAATCATTTGAGTGAAAAAAGAATCAAGGCGGAGAAAAGGGATTATGAACTCGGAACTCCAGACTCTGGACTCTAAACTTGCCGTGATCATTCTCGCCGCGGGAAAGGGGACCCGGATGAGGTCGTCCCTGGCGAAGGTGCTTCACCCTCTCCATGGAGCCCCCATGCTGAGTTATTCCGTAGACGTCGCAAGAGAGGTCGGAGCCGCCGATATTGTGGTGGTTGTCGGACACCAGGCGGTTCTTATCGAAAAGACCATGAAAGATGAAGGGCTGGTTTTTGTTCTGCAGAAAGAACAGCTTGGAACGGGCCATGCCGTCCTCCAGGCAAGAGACCCATTCCGGAATTTTCAGGGCACGATCCTCATTCTCTGCGGTGATGTACCGCTTCTTCGCGCTTCGACGGTGAGGGACCTGATGGACAAGCACCGCACGGGCCATGCGGACGTCACGGTCATGACGACGCTACTCGCCGATCCTTCAGGATATGGAAGAATCGTGAAAGGCGAGGGGGACCGCATCCTGAAGATCGTCGAGGAGCGCGATGCCACGGAGGAGGAGAAGAAAATCAGGGAGATCAATACAGGGATCTATTGCGCGGAGTGCCCCTTCCTGTTCGAGGCGGCGGCGGCCATTGATAATCGCAACGCCCAGAAAGAATATTATCTGACCGATATCGTCGGGATAGCGAACCGCAGGAACAGAACAGCGAGGTCCTTTGTGGCACCTGATTTCCGGGAGGTTATGGGGATCAATACCCGGGAGGATCTGGAGCGGGCGGAAGACATCATAAAAAGACGCGGGATGCGTTCCTGATCTGCTCCGCTTTGCGTTACACCAGGTTCTTGTTGATGGCGTAACGGATCAATTCCGCGTTGCTCTTCAGCTTCATTTTTTCGAAAATCCGCGCGCGATAGGTGCTGATCGTCTTGATGCTCAGCGACAGGTCTTCGGCGATTTCCTTGATGGACTTCCCCGACGTGATCATCACCATGACCTGGTACTCCCGGTCTGAGAGGATTTCATGGATATTTTTCTGATCCTCTCTTTCAAGATAGTCCGCCAGCTTTTCCGCGAGCGATGAGCTGATGTATTTCTTCCCTTTCAGCACCGTCCTCATGGCCCGGATCAACTCCTCCGGCGCGCTTTCCTTGGTCAGGTACCCCGCCGCCCCCGCCTTCAAGGCTCTCACGGCGTATTGATCTTCAGGATGGATGCTCAGAATGAGCACCGGAAGTCCTGGATAATTCTGCCTCAGTTCCTTCAGGACGTCGAGGCCTCCCCTTCCGGGCATGGTGATGTCAAGGATGACAATATCCCAGTCCTGCTGTCCGGCCAGTTCGAGGACTTCATTGGAATCCGCTGCCTCGCCGACCGTCTCCATGTCCGATTCTTCGAAGAGGATCTGTTTCAAACCCTGCCTTACGATGGGATGATCATCCGCAATGAGTGCTTTTGTCATGGGCTTTCTCCTTGTAACATCAATTCAGACTTTCTGCTATGAGAGAGGCGATGCGGTTGGCCATGTCCGAGACATCCTTTTTCGAGGGGCCCTCGATCATGACGCGGCAGAGCAGTTGAGTCCCCGAATACCTCACAAGGATGCGTCCCCGTCCCTTGAGCTTTCGCTCGGCCTCGTCAATCGCTTTTTGCACCGCGGGTATTTTGCTCAGGTCCTTCTTTTTTTTGACGCTGACATTGACGATGATCTGCGGCAGGGTCTTCATCACCGAGCGGAGCCCTGACAGCCTCTTTCCCGTTTCTTTCATGATTGACAGAATCTGCAGCGCCGAGAGAATGCCGTCTCCTGTCGTCGAGTGATCCAGAAAAATCAAGTGTCCCGATTGTTCGCCGCCGAGGTTGAAACCGCCTCGCAGCATCTCTTTGAGGATGTAACGGTCGCCGACCTCTGTCTTCAAAACGCGTATGCCCGCTTCTCTCATGGCGATGTCAAAACCCATGTTGCTCATGACGGTCGCGACCACCGTGTTGTCCTTCAGAAGTTTTTTGGCTTTCATGTTCAGGGCGCAGATGGCCATGACATGGTCGCCGTTCATGGTTGATCCATTCTCATCGGAGAAGATCACCCGGTCGGCGTCTCCATCGAGAGCGATTCCTATGTCGGCACGGTGTTTTTTAACCGCTGCGGATATCGCTTCGGGGTGCATGGCGCCGAAGTTGAGGTTGATATTCCTTCCGTCGGGCCGGTCTGCGATGGAGATCACCTCCGCCCCCAGCTCTCCGAAGATCTGAGGGGCGACTTTATAGGCGGCGCCGTTGGCGCAGTCCACCACAATCTTCATGCCGTCCAGAGTCCTTTTTCTGGGAAACGTGTTTTTCAGGTGGTCGATGTATCTTCTCTCGGCGTTGTCTATGGTCAGAACCGTCCCCATGTCACCGCCCGTGGGGAGATCCTTTTCGAGCTCTTTTGAAGATATGAGGACTTCGATCCGCTCTTCCATTTCATCGGGAAGTTTAAGCCCGTCCGCTGAAAAGATTTTGAGGCCGTTATCCTGAAAGGGATTGTGGGAAGCCGATATCATGATGCCGGCGTCCGCCCTCATGTCGGTCGTGAGAAAAGAAACAGCCGGTGTGGGAAGAGGTCCGGCCGCTATGGCATCGACGCCCATGGAACAGATGCCCGAGACGAGAGCGCTTTCAATCATGGGGCCGGAGAGGCGCGTATCCCTGCCCACCAGGATTCTGTGTCTCCTTTTTTTGTTTTTGAAGAGATATGCTGTCGCCCTCCCGATCCTCATGGCCATTTCGGCGTTCATGGGAAAGGTGTTGGCGATGCCCCGGATTCCATCCGTTCCAAAGAGTTTTCTCATGACCCGTATCCCCTTGGTGCTTTCTGCTCCGTTTCCGCCCCTTTTATCCGATTCATTTTTCATTTGTCAAAGGATTTCGTTTTGGGGAATTAAGAGGATTTTCTGAAGGATCAGGGATTTCTTTTCTTGCTGTTCAGGAAATGGAACGCGATCATCAGCACGGGGAAAAAAAGGAGGTACCAGTAGACTTGCTTCGGCGAATCCCGCATCCCCGGTTCCAGCTTCGCGATATAACCTGAAAGGTCCAGGATGATCACGGCGAAGAGCGAAGAAAGACCGATCATCCCCAGAAGGGCCTGGATGGCGGGGTACGGATCGATTCCGTGGCGCTCGCGCCAGATGAGCCACCCCACCATGTTCGGCAGAATGAAGAAAAAAAGAAGGATGGAACCGATGATAACATTTGTATTCAGGATCGTCACTCCGAGGAGAAGCAGCCAGAGGGTGCTCCCGATCTGGGAGCCGAACCAGCCGCCGGTGTTCCATTGAAATTTTCCGGATCCCGCTTTAGGCGTCTTCATTCCTCAGCCGTCCTTTGAAATAACTGAAACATCCTCGGTTTAAGATCATTTGTTGTACTGCCTATTGGCCGTTTTATGAGACTGCATCATATTATCTGTGGTTGAGAACTATCCGGAAGTAGAATATATTTGTCAAGGATAAAAAATGTTGCAGACAATGAACGCATCGAGTCATGATTGATTGCATGAATCACTTGAACCCTCGAACCCTTTTATTTTTATGAACATTGGAAACCTGACGTTTGAAAACAAGGCCTTTCTTGCCCCCATGGCCGGGATCACTCATCCGGTTTTTCGGTGGATGGTCCGGGAGGTCGGCGGTGCCGTCGGTTTCACGGAGATGGTGAGCGCCGAAGGTATCGTAAGGGATTTTGAACGAGCACAGAAGTACCTGGAACCCTTCCCCGGTGAAAAGCCCTTTGCGGTTCAGCTTTTCGGCGCCGATCCCGGAGCTGTGGCCGCCGCCGCCGTGATCTCGGTCGAGCAAGGGGCGGATCTTATTGACATCAATATGGGCTGTCCGGTGAGGAAGGTCGTGAAGGCCGGTGCAGGCGCCGCATTGATGAGAGATCCGGGGAAGCTGGCTGCTCTTTTGAGAAAAGTGAGGGCTGCTCTTCACTGTCCGCTGACGGTGAAGATTCGCTCCGGCTGGACAGCCGGTGAAATTCTGGCCCCGGATATGGCGCGGATAGCCCGGGACTCGGGTGTCGACGCGATCATCGTTCATCCCAGGACGGTGGCCCAGGGATTTTCGGGAAAGGCGGACTGGCCGGTTATTGAACGGGTCAAGAAAGCGGTCGAGATTCCCGTCATAGGCAACGGAGACATCCGCACCGCAGAAGATGCCTTGAGGATGATGGATGAAACGGGGTGCGAGGGTATCATGGTCGGCAGGGGTGTTCTTGGAAACCCCTGGATATTCAGCGCCATAAGGGGGGCTATCGGGGGCGGATCGGCCATGATTGTGCCGACACCCGCGGAAAGAGAGGCCGTCGTATGCAGTCACCTGGACAGAAATATTCGTTTTTTTGGGGAAAGAGACGGGATAAAAGATTTTTACCGTCATCTTTCATGGTATACAAAAGGTATGAGGGGCTGTGCGGCATTGCGAAAGCAGGTGCTCGGAGAGGAGAATCATGAAGAAGTCCGGGATGCCATTCACCGTTTCTTCGCGCTGACGCAGCGAGACCGTCCACCCGAGGATGAACATCCTGATGCTTCAAGCGGATAGCCGAAAACCGACGGCTGATCGCCAACAAAAGAACTTGACTTTTTGCGGGCGGTTGAAATAGGTTATAAATAGATTTGAGGTGTCTGAGGCAGGTAAAAACGCTTGGAAAGGTCTCGGTGTTTTTGTGGAGTTAGTAAAATTTAGTCAGCTCGAAGAGAAGATTAAGGGGTTGATAGACGATCATTCCATATTGAAAAAGGAGAAACAGGAATTAGAGGGGTTGCTGAAAAAAAAGGATGGGGAATTAGAAGAGGTAAGAATAAATCTTAAAAATTTACAAGAGGAAAGGGATGCCGTTAGGGCAAAGGTGGACTCACTGCTTGACATGATTCAGGACATTGATGATCCGCAATTGACTCTGAGGTAGAGCATTTGAAGAAACGCTTCAATATCAAAGTCATGGAGCAGGAGTTTTCTGTTCTAAGTGACGAGGAAGATGCTCATGTGGCAAAGGTTGTCCGGTATGTCAATGACAAGGCTCGAGAGATTGAACGATCGACAAAAAATCAGACAACCTTGAAATTAAGCATTCTGGTGGCTTTGAACATTGCCGATGAGTATCTGAAGCTCAAGAGTGAGAAGGACGACATTTATAACCAGCTGGAAAAAAAATCAGAGCGCTTGATCGATTTTATCGAAGAAGGAAAGTAGAAAGATATCCCCTGCGATGTACGTGATTAAGATGAGTCTTTGAGCCAACACTTTGAAACCGGGAGCCTTCACTTGCAGGCGGTGTGCAGGCCTGTCGGAATCCCGCTAAGGGGACAGGAAGCCTGAAGCAGCAACAGGGCGCCCACCTTTTGAAAAGGTTCAAAAGGATGATTAACACGGCATAGCGGGGGACCTCTTTTTTTCCTCGCACCTCAGAAATGCCCGGGAGGGACCCTCCCGGAAGAAACATCATTCCCCATTTCTTGCCCCAGAAAATCCCCATTAGAAATTATTGTATCGCTGCGGAAACGTTTTCGCAGATGGACTGCGTACAAGGAGGTGAAAGATTTGTTGTACGATATCATGATGATATTTATATCCATCGCCGTCGGTACGGCTGCTGGATATTTTTTGCGGAAGATGATTTCACAGAAGAAAGTGAAGTCGTCCGAAGCCTTTTCCGCCCGCATCATCGAGGAGGCGAGGAAAGAAAGCGAAAATATAAAAAAGGAATCCATTCTTCAGGCAAAGGATTATCTGCTCAAGGCGAAAACCGAATTTGAAAGGGATACGCGCGAAAGGAAAGCGGACCTGGACAGCCTTGAAAAAAGGATCCGCTCCAAGGAAGAAAACATCGACAAGCGGCTGGACAGCCTCGTTCAGAAAGAGAGCAGCCTGGAGGGCCGGGAGAAAACCCTTGCCAACCGGGAGTCTCTCATCGGTGAGAAACACAGCAAGCTCGACCAGATCATAGAGGAGCAGAGGCAGAAACTGGAGAAGATTTCAGGCATTACCTCGGAGGAGGCGAAGAATTATCTTATCCAGTCCATGGAGGCGGAGGCAAAGCGCGAATCCGGTTCCATGTTGAGAAAGATAGAGGAGGAGACGAAACGGGATGCCGAGAAGAAGTCGCGGGAGATTCTGGCCTATGCCGTTCAGCGGTATGCCGGCGATTTCGTGGCCGAGAATGCTGTCTCCGTCGTGAGTCTTCCCAGTGATGAAATGAAAGGGAGGATCATCGGAAGAGAGGGGCGCAATATCCGGGCGATTGAAGCGGCAACAGGCATTGACCTGATTATCGATGACACTCCGGAAGCCGTTGTTCTCTCCAGTTTTGATCCCATCCGGAGGGAAGTTGCAAAAATTTCTCTGGAGAGATTGATCAGCGATGGCCGGATCCACCCCGGGCGGGTGGAAGACATTGTCAAGAAGGTCAAGGTGGAAGTGGACAATATTATCCGGGAGACGGGTGAAAGGACGTCCTTCGACGCGGGTGTTCATGACCTTCATCCTGAAATAATCAACCTTCTCGGGAAGCTCAAGTTCCGCACCAGCTTCTCTCAAAACGTGCTCCAGCACTCCATTGAAGTTGCTCATCTGACGGCCATCATCGCAACAGAACTCGGCATGAATGTCAAGGAGGCCAAGCGTGCCGGGCTGCTTCACGATATCGGCAAAGCCCTTGATCACAAAGTGGAAGGAACCCATGCCGCTATCGGAGCGAATTGCGCGACGCGCTTTGGAGAGCCGGACAGAATTGTCCAGGCTATCGCGACACACCATGACGACGGACGGATGAACACCCTCCTCGGGGTTTTGGTGCAAACGGCAGACACCCTCTCCGCGGCGCGTCCGGGGGCACGGAGAGAAATGCTTGAAACCTATGTGAAAAGGCTGGAGGAGCTGGAAAATATAGCGAATTCCTTTTCCGGTGTGGACAGGAGTTACGCGATCCAGGCGGGGAGAGAAATACGAATCCTCGTGGAAAACGATAAGATATCGGACAATGACGCCGTTGTTCTCTGCAGGGATATTATAAAGAAAATTGAGTCCGAGTTAACCTATCCAGGTCAGATCAAGGTGACCGTGATCAGGGAGACGAGGGTATCGGATTTTGCAAAATAGGCAAAAGGTTAAAGGCGAAAGGCAAAGGGGAAAAGATATTTTCTGGAACACAAGAATTGCTGAAAAAGATTTTCCCAAGGTGCCTCGAAAAATTCATTTTTGGTGATTGCCTCGTATTGTTTTCTTTGCCTTTAGCCATTCGCCGTTAGCCTTTAGCCAGGTGTATATGAAAATTCTATTTATCAGCGATATCGTCGGTAAGCCGGGTAGACGGGCGGTCTACGAACTCCTGCCCGAAATCATCGGCAATTATGAAATTGACCTGACCATTGCCAATTGCGAAAATGCGGCCGGCGGCTTCGGCATTACCCGGGACGTCGTGGAAGAGCTTTTTCAGAATAACATTCATGTGCTTACATCGGGGAACCATGTGTGGGACAAGAAGGAGGCCGAGGGATTCATCGGGGATTATAAAAACCTGCTGAGGCCGGCGAATTATCCGCCGGGCGCTCCCGGACAGGGCAGCGTTCTCGTGCCCGTAGCTTCCGGAAAGCTTGTCGGCGTCATCAATCTGATGGGGCGTGTTTTTATGAGGCCCATCGATTGCCCCTTCCGTGCCGCAGAGGCGGAGATTGCGAAACTCAGAGGGTCCACCGAGGTCATTATCGTGGATATGCACG
>DFZO01000007.1 GCA_002383495.1 Syntrophaceae bacterium UBA4054
AAATCGTCTGCCGTCATGGCATACCTCCTGTTGTTTTTCAGGAGTATACACCATGACTAATCAAAGGTCAACTAACCGGCGTTGTAGTACTACTCATGGTCGAATACATAGCCTACAGACCGCAGACTTTTGAAATAGAGGGGCTTCTGCGGATCGTCCTCGAAGTATTTTCGAAACCGGACGATGAAGTTGTCCACCGTCCGCGTCGTGGTGACCCCCGTGTATCCCCAGCCGATCTCCAGCAGATGCTTCCTTGAGAGGGGCTTGCCGCGGTTCGCGATGAAGAGCTTCAGGATCTTCACCTCCTGTTCGGTGAGCTGGATGGTTCCCTGCCTGCACCGGGCGGTAAAGGTGTCGAAGTCGATCTCATTGCCGCCGAAAGCATAGGTCTGCTGTGAAGGCCCGGTTTTTTCCTCCCCGCGGCTCCAGATCACCCTGGCAAGGAGCCGCTCCACCCGAAGCAGGAATTCATCGAGGTTGAAGGGCTTCGTCATGTAATCGTCGCTGCCGTAAGAAAGGCCCCTGACCCTGTCATCGGGTGCCCCTTTGGCTGTGAGGATAAGGATCGGCAGTCGTTCGTCCGCCAAGCGGACGCTCTGAAGCACTGAAAAGCCGTTGATGCCCGGGAGCATGATATCGAGGACGATGAGATGGGGCTGCCATTCCTTCCACTGCCTGAGACCGGACACCCCGTCCGGCGCGATCAGCACGTCGTGCCCCTGAAGGGACAAATTGAACTTCAGCCCCTCGGCGATGTGTTCCTCGTCTTCGATGATGAGAATTCTCTTTTTCCCCGTTTCCTTCATCGCGAACGTCTCCTAAGCGGCCCGTGCTTTCCTCAGGGGAAGCGTCAGGGTAAAGATCGATCCCTTCCCGGGTCCCCTGCTTTCAGCACCGATCTTCCCTTTGTGAATCCGGACGATCTGCCGCACGAGATAGAGGCCCAGCCCGCTTCCCTTCGCCGACCGGTCGTCGGACCGGCCGGCCTGGTAAAACTTCTTGAAGATTTTTCGTATCTCCTTCTTTTCCAGGCCGATGCCGTTGTCCTCAAACTGAATGTCCAGTCGTCGCTTCTGCGGCACGAACCTGATATCGACTATCGGTCTTTCGGAGGTATTGTATTTGATCGCATTGATCAGCAGATTCATGAGGAGCATTTCGAAGAGGGGCACATTCACGAGATAGACGAAAGAACTCCCCGAGGAATTGTGGACCCGGATGTCGCTCCCCTGAAAGAGATGGGCGTTCGCCTTGCAGAACGCCTCGACTGTCTGAACGAGATCCGACTCGACAAACTCCCCCTCGTGACTCCGGCTCTCGATCCTGGCAAGATCGAGGATGCGGCTGATATTGTCCGACAGCCGGTTCACATCCCGGATCATGTAGCCGAGGTACTTCAACTGATCTTCGCGGGAAAGTTCGTGCCTTTGAAACGTCTCCAGGTAGAGCTTGAGCGAGGTCACGGGCGTCTTCAGTTCGTGGGTAAAATTGTTGATGAAGTTATGCTGGAGCCGGTAGAACTGCAGGGTCTTCTGATTGTAAATGAAGATGATCAACATCCCCGCGAGAATGATCCCCACGAGAATCGACAGGACGAGAATCACCACCCAGGTCTGGGCCTCGTAAAAACGGGTGGTATCGAGATTGTATCTCCGCACCACCTCCTTGAGCCCCGAGCTGACCTCCATATACCAGTAGATGTAAAGGAACAGCGACGTGGCAAGGGCCACAACGGAAGATACAAAAATAAGGACGGGATGAAAATACCATTTCGGCTGATTTTCCATTTGTCTCCATTCCTACCGTAAGGCGCAGCTGGTGTCAACGGTCAATCGAAATGCTGCATTGTCACCCTGATCTTGTCGAAGGGCAACCCTTCAATCCCCCTTCTGTAAAACTATTGTAAAACCGCAAAAGACCGCTTTCATTCTCTTTCATCATCCCATAATAACAACATCAGCACCATTATGGTGGTCTTTAACAGAATTTTGAAAAATATCTTATTTTGCAGGCTGTTCAAAAATGTTCAGATGCAAGGCCCCCGATGGTTCGACAAGCTCACCATGACAGGAAGCAGAGCCTGCCCTGAGCCCGTCGAAGGGAAGGATGAGGGAAACGCAGCAGATGAGCGTTTTTGGACAGCCTGTCAGGAGAAAAAATGAATCGAACGCCCACCGTCCACCCCCTGGGAACCAACGCCCGCGTCCTGCTCTCCAGCGTCTTCGGGCCTTTCGCACAGGACGACGAATACGGAAGCCGGACCATCAACCCCATGGAGCTCTATCACAACCAGGTCACGCGCCTTCAGGGTGTCTTCTCCCTCCGTATGTTCCATCGCTCCTTCGGACTCATGATGATCCAGAGCAACATCGACGCCCCCTGCACGCTCCTCGATTTTCCGTCTCTCGATGATTTCACGCGCGAAATCCGGAAGGGTTCCTATGACATCGTCGGCATCAGTGCCATCACCCCCAACATCGGGAAGGTAAAGGTCATGTGCAGGCTCATCCGCGCATACCAGCCGCGGGCCACGGTCGTCGTGGGCGGGCACATTGCCAACCTCGACGGAATAGAGACCATGATTGACGCGGACCATATCGTGAAGGGCGACGGCATCCGGTGGTTTCGAAAGTTTCTCGGCCAGGACAAAAGGGAACCGGTCCGACATCCCCTCGCCTATTCCGGAGCCGGAACCCGCATGCTGGGCTTCACCCTCCCGGGAAGGGCCGACAACACCGCAGCCATGCTCATCCCCTCCGTGGGCTGTCCCGTGGGCTGCAACTTCTGCTCCACCTCCGCCCTCTTCGGCGGCAAGGGCCGGCACATCAACTTTTACGAGACGGGCGACGAGCTTTACTCCGTCATGATGCAGATGGAAAGAAAGCTGGGAGTGCAATCCTTCTTCGTCATGGACGAGAACTTTCTCCTCCACAGGAAGAGGGCCCTGCGGCTTCTGGAGCTGATGGAACAAAACCGGAAAAGCTGGAGTCTTTACGTCTTCAGTTCGGCCCGGGTCATTCAGTCCTATACCATCGATCAATTGATGGGGTTGGGGATCTCCTGGGTCTGGATGGGTCTGGAAGGGGAGAACAGCCGCTACACAAAACTGAACGGCGTGGACACAAGGTCGCTCGTGAAGGAATTGCAGTCCCACGGCATCCGCGTCCTCGGCTCCTCCATCATCGGCACGGAGGACCACACCCCCGAGAACATGGAGAACGTGATCGCCTATGCCGTCAGCCATGATACGGTCTTTCACCAGTTCATGCTTTACACACCCGTGCCGGGCACACCCCTCCATGAAGAGCACCGGAAGGACGGCACCCTTTATTCAACAGAGGAATTTCCCCTCGCCGACGCCCACGGCCAGTACCGCTTCAACTACCGGCACAAACACATCCGGGACGGCCAGGAAGAACAGATGCTTCTCGATGCTTTCCGCACCGATTTCGAGGTCAACGGCCCCAGCCTCTACCGGTTGATCAGGACTTTCCTCGCCGGCTGGAAGAAATACAAGACTCATCCCGAGAAAAGAATACGGGAGCGCTTCAAGCGGGAAGTGAAACCGCTTCGGGGCGGTTACGCAGGCGCCCTCTGGGCGATGAAAAAGTGGTACGCGGGCAATAACCGCATGGCGGGGAAAATAGATGATCTGTTAAGCAATCTTTATGAGGAATTCGGCTGGAAGACCCGGCTCATTGCTCCGGTGGTCGGGCGCTTCCTCTATGCCAAGGCAAAAAAAGAAGAGGTTCGCCTGGCCCAGGGCTGGACCTACGAACCCCGATCATACTGTGAGAAGAACACGACGGCACTCGCCATCGACCGCATCCGCAAGGCCGGCAAAGCCAGGGTGCTGGAAGTTCAGTGGGTCACCTCAAAAGCCGTAAAGTGTAAGGTGTGAGACGTAAGGTGTTTCAAAGAAAGGGGAATACAACAGTTTTCATTCCCGCCTTTCGATATGTCACCCTGAGCTTGTCGAAGGGCTCAGGATAAACTCCGGCGGGAATCCAGCTTTTATTCGTAATTACAGAGATTTAAAAAGCAAAATCCCTTAACCTTCTTTAAGCTTGAGAAAAACTGAAATGGCGTGCTTTTCGCTAAGTATTGTTAAACATAGTTATCAATAGCCCTGTCAACATCTTTGATGATTTCCGTCAACAAACCATCATTATCCTTGACTTAAATCTTACGTCAGTTTATTTAAGAATGAATTTTAGGATGATTGGATGTTTTTTGTCAGATATTAACCCTTGCTTAATTGAGGGATGATATGGACGGATTACTGAAACCCCGTATCTCAAAAGAGGCGGGGTTTTTTATTATAACAAATCATTAGTGTCCGGTTAATTGA